>NZ_SDIF01000083.1 GCF_004122735.1 Streptomyces sioyaensis
CCAGACGCCGCGGGCCCCGCCCTACGGGCGGACGAAAGGAGATAGGACTTACTCGTCTAGGCGCACCGTGCCCGGCGGGGCGGCCCTCCGGTGCGGGCAGGCCGCCCGTACTGCCGTCCCGTATGCGCCGGCGGCTCAGGCCTGCGGCTCGCCCGCCGGGACCGTGCTGCGCAGGGTGCCGTCCGGACCGGCGACGAGGACGGGCGTGCCGGGGCCGCCGAGGTCCCGTACGGCCGCGCGGTCCGCGTCGGCGGCGTCCTCGGCGTCGGTGACCACGGCCGCGGCCTCCAGCGAGGTGGCCCCGCTGGCGACGGCCATCGCGACGGCCGTCTGCAGCGCGCTGAGCCGCAGCGAATCCAGGGCGACGGTGCCGGCGACGTAGGTACGGCCGGTCTCGTCGCGGACGGCCGCGCCCTCGGGCACGCCGTTGCGGGCCCGCGCCGAGCGCGCGAGCGTGATGATCTTGCGGTCTTCGGGGTCCAGGGGTGCGGCATCGCTCATACCGGCGAGCATATGCGGGCGGCGCGGGCCCTTCACGCGGGCCCTGCACCCCGGGCCGCCCCAAGGCGCGTCAGCCCGCGACCGAGGACATCCCCCCGCGCCGGCCCTCCGGTGAGGTGAGCCACTCCAGCTTCGCCGCGGTGTCCGACTCCGCGCGCGGGTTGTGCAGCACGATGCTCAGGTCGGGGCGGACCGGGATCCGCAGCAGGGTGGTCTCGAAGAGCAGGGCGCCGACGAGCGGATGGTCCAACTCCTTGTGCAGCGTGCCGCCGTCCTGGACGTCGGCACGCGCCCACAGCTCGGCGAACTCCGCACTGAGCGCGGAGGTCTCCCGCACGACCGCGTCGAAGCCCTCGTCCCCGGGCCGGACCGAACACGCGGCGCGGAACTGCGCCACGACCTGGGGGGCGTTGGTCTCCCAACTGGCGGCCCGCGCACGGTAGACGGGGTCGGTGAAGAACGCGATCAGGCAGTTGCGCGAGACGCCGGGCCGGCCGTGGCCCAGCACCAGATGCGCCGATTCGTTGTAGGCGATGGTGTTCCAGTACGGGTCCATGATGTGCGCCGGGAACGGCATCCAGGCGTCGATCAGCCGCTGGAGGCCCGCGCACACATCGGTGCCGCCGAGCTCCTCGGCGTCCTGGCGCGGGGGAGGGTTCAGCCCGGCCAGGACGTACAGATGCCGCCGTTCGGCACCGTTGAGCCGCAGTACCCGGGCGACCGCGTCCAGCACCTGCGGCGAGACGGTGATGTCGCGGCCCTGCTCCAGCCACTGGTACCAGGACGCGCCGACCCCGGCGAGGACGGCGACCTCCTCACGGCGCAGTCCCGGAGTGCGGCGGCGGCCGCCGTCGGGCAGGCCCGCCTCGGCCGGGGTGACCCGGGCGCGGCGGGTCATCAGGAAGTCGCGGAGTTCCTGGCGGCGGCGCGCGGCGTCCTGGGTGGCTGCGTTCGAGGCCACGTATCTCCCCCTGTGTGCGTGGCTGGTGGTGCGTACACCACGATAAGTTCCCGCTCCCCACGGCGTATTCCGCGGCCGCAGGCTCGGAGCATGCCAGTAACCGAGACCTCACCTCCCGCGTCGCACCGCCCTGGTGGCCGGGCGGACGCACCCACCTCCCCGGCCGCCGCCTCGTCCGCGGCCCCGGCCCCCGCCGCCTCGTCCGCCGGCGCACGGATGACCCCGCGCGACAAGCTCATCCTGCTGCTGCTCTGTGCGGCGCAGTTCGTCATCGCGCTGGACTTCTCCATCCTGAATGTGGCGCTGCCCGTGCTCGGCCGGGACCTGGGCATGGGCCAGGCCGATCTGCAGTGGGCGGTCACCGCGTTCGCGCTGCCCTCCGGCGGCTTTCTGCTGCTGGCCGGCCGGATCGCCGATCTCTTCGGGCGGCGCCGGCTGTTCCTCATCGGGCTCGCGCTGTTCACCGCGGCCTCCGTCCTGGCCGCGCTGGCCTGGTCGCCGGCCGTCTTCCTGGCCGGACGGGCGCTCCAGGGGCTGGGCGCGGCGATCATCGTGCCGACCGGGATGTCGCTGCTGACCACCACCTTCGCCGAGGGCCCGCAGCGCGAGCGTGCCCTGGGCATCAGCGGCACCCTGCTCTCGCTGGGCTTCACGATCGGCATGGTGCTGGGCGGGGTGATGACCGATGCGCTGGGCTGGCGCTCGACCATGGGCCTGCTGTCCGTGGCCGGGGTGGCCGTCCTGGTGGCGGCGCCGATGCTGCTGACCGAGTCCAGGCACCCGGCGCGGCCGCGCCTCGATCTGCCCGGCGCGATCACCGTCACCGGCGGGCTGCTGGCGCTGATCTACGCCCTGTCGACCGCCGCCCAGCAGGGCTTCGGCCGCCCGGACGTGCCGGTGGGGCTGGTCGTCGGCGGTGTGCTGCTGGCCGCGTTCGTCCGGGTGGAGTCGCGGGCGAAGCAGCCGCTGGTGTCGCTGCCGATGCTGCGCCGCCGCAGCGTCGCCTGGGGCAATCTGGCGGGCCTGACGACGTTCGCGATGATGAGCGCCGTCATCTTCCTGCTGACGCTCTACCTCCAGGAAGTGCTGGGGCTGTCCGCCCTGTGGACCGGTCTGCTCTTCGGGGTGCAGGGCGCGGTCTCCGCGCTCGCCGGTCTCGTCGCCCCGCGGGTCATCGGCCGGTTCGGTGCCCGCCGCACCCTGGTGACCGGGCTGCTGCTGCAGGCCGGCTGCACGGCGTCGCTGCTGGGCCTGGGTACCGGGACGGGCGGCTGGCTGGCTCTGATCGCGGTGTCCTGCGGCAGCCTCGGCCATCTGTGGGCGATCGTCGCGTACGGCGTGACCGCCACCTCCGGTGTCCCGGACGACCAGCAGGGCCTGGCCACCGGTCTGGTCACCAGCTCCCAGCAGGTGGGCATCACCCTCGGCATTCCGCTGCTGAGCGCGGTCGCCTCGGCGCACATCGCCACGCTGCGGGCGGACGGCAGCGGCTTCGCCGAGGCCACGCTCGGCGGCATCAAGCTGGGCCTGGGCCTGGACGCGGCGCTGGTCGCGGTGGTCGCGCTGCTGGTGGCCGGCGGGCTGCGGACGGTCCGTGCGGCGCGCCGCGGCTGAGGGAAAAGCCGCGGCCGAGGGAAAAGGTGGTTGCCCCGGTCCCCCGTGGCCGGGGCAACCTGCATTGCAAGATTTCTCTTCCGCAATACCCGTGGCGGCCGCATGGTGCTGGGCCGCCTGAAGATCCTTCCATGGCGCGGCGCACCGAATCCAGCGTCCCGGGAAATGGCTTGCAGAACATGTGCGGTGCACTGGAGATGAGTTACCGGTGGCCCGGGGCGATGAGTGACCGGCGGTCCGGTGACGGCGGAAATGTTCCCGCCGTCACCGGGAATTACGCGGCGGGTGCCGTCACCAAGAATTACGCGGGGCGTTCCGCGTCCGTTCAGCCGGCGGACCGGCCTCCGGTCGACTGCTCCTGGGCGGCGCTCGCGCCCTCCGGGCGCACCGGCTCGCACAACACCGTGATGATCTTGTTGCGGCGTCCGGCCGGTGCCTCGGCGGTCAGCCGGAGCGCCGCCAGACCGGGGTCGGAGGCGTCGTAGGAGAGGTCGACCTCGGCGGTGGCGCCGGCGATCGGGACCCGGCCGAGAAGCTTGGCGAGCAGCCCGCCGACCGTTTCGACGTCCTCGTCGTCCAGCTCGGCCAGGCCGTACAGCTCGCCGAGGTCGCCGATGTCCAGCCGGGAGGTGACGCGATAGCGGCCGTCACCGAGATCCTCGACGGGCGGCAGTTCACGGTCGTATTCGTCGGTGATCTCACCGACGATCTCCTCAAGAATGTCCTCGATGGTGACGATGCCGGCCGTGCCGCCGTATTCATCGATGACCACCGCGACGTGATTGCGGTCCTGCTGCATTTCCCGCAGCAGATCACCGGCGTTCTTGGTGTCGGGGACGAAAACGGCGGGGCGCATGGCCGTGGAGACCAGCTCGTTCTCGGCGTCGCGGCTGATGTGGACCTTGCGGGCGAGGTCCTTGAGATAGACGACGCCGACGATGTCGTCCTCGTTCTCGCCGGTCACCGGGATCCGGGAGAAGCCGGAGCGCAGCGCGAGGGTCAGCGCCTGGCGGATGGTCTTGAAGCGCTCGACGGCGATCAGATCCGTCCGCGGCACCATCACCTCACGGACGAGGGTGTCGCCGAGCTGGAAGACCGAGTGCACCATCCGGCGCTCCTCGTCCTCGATCAGCGACTCCTTCTCGGCGAGGTCGACCAGGGAGCGCAGCTCGGCCTCGGAGGCGAACGGGCCCTTGCGGAAGCCCTTGCCGGGGGTGAGGGCGTTGCCGAGGAGAATCAGCAGCTGCGGGACTGGTCCCATGATGCGGGCCAGCGGCAGCAGGACGTAGGCGGCGGCGGTCGCGGTGTTCAGCGGGTGCTGGCGGCCGATGGTCCGCGGTGAGACCCCGACGGCGACATAGGAGACCAGCACCATCACCCCGATGGCGACGGCCAGCGCCTGCCAGGTCTCCTCGAAGGAGCGCAGGCAGGCGTAGGTGACCAGGACACCGGCGGCCATCTCGCAGCCGACCCGCACCAGCAGCGCGACATTGAGGTAGCGGGTGGGGTCGGCGGCGACGGCGGCGAGCTTGGCGCTGCCGCGGCGGCCGGAGCGGACCGCCTCCTCGGCGCGGAAGCTGGTCGTACGGGCCAGGCCGGCCTCCGCACAGGCGGCGAGCCAGGCGATCACGACGAGCAGGACCGCGACCGCGATCAGCTGGGTGGTCATCGGGTGTCCCGTCAGGTCACGGTGGGGGCCGGCGAGGGGCCGGTCAGGCCCTGCTCGGCGCGCCAGCCATCGACGATCGCCGCCTGCAGACCGAACATCTCGGCCTTCTCGTCCGGCTCTTCGTGGTCGTAGCCGAGGAGGTGGAGCACGCCGTGGACGGTGAGCAGCTGGAGCTCCTCGTCCATGCTGTGGCCGGTGGGGGCCTCCTCGCCCTGCTTCTTGGCGACCTCCGGGCACAGCACGATGTCACCGAGCAGCCCCTGCGGGGGCTCCTCGTCGTCCTTGGCCGGCGGACGCAGCTCGTCCATCGGGAAGGACATCACATCGGTCGGGCCGGGCAGGTCCATCCACTGGAGATGGAGCTGCTCCATGGCCTCGGCGTCCACGACGATGACGGACAGCTCGGAGAGCGGGTGGATGCGCATCCTGGCGACGGCGTAGCGGGCGACGTCCAGGATGGCCTGCTCGTCGATGTCCGTGCCGGACTCGTTGTTGACGTCGATGGACATGAGGGTGTTGCTTCTCGCTTCTCGGTACGTGCCCGATGGTGGGTCGGTGGGGCTCCGGGGCCGGCCGGGTCGACCGGCCGGCGGGCTCACTGGCCGTTTTGGCTGTCGTACTTCTCGTAGGCGTCGACGATACGGCCGACCAGCTTGTGCCGGACCACGTCCTGGCTGGTGAGCAGGGAGAAGTGCACATCGTCGACGCCCTCCAGGATCTCCCGGACCTGGCGCAGACCGCTCTTGCCGCCCGGGAGGTCGACCTGGGTGACATCGCCGGTGACGACGATCTTCGAATCGAAGCCGAGGCGGGTGAGGAACATCTTCATCTGCTCGGGGTTCGTGTTCTGCGCCTCGTCGAGAATGATGAAGGCGTCGTTCAGGGTCCGGCCGCGCATGTACGCCAGCGGGGCGACCTCGATCGTGCCCGCGGCCATCAGGCGCGGGATGGAGTCGGGGTCGAGCATGTCGTGCAGCGCGTCGTAGAGCGGGCGCAGATACGGGTCGATCTTCTCGTAGAGGGTTCCCGGCAGGAAGCCGAGCCGCTCGCCGGCCTCGACCGCGGGCCGGGTCAGGATGATGCGGTTGACCTGCTTGGCCTGCAGCGCCTGCACGGCCTTGGCCATGGCGAGGTAGGTCTTGCCGGTGCCGGCCGGGCCGATGCCGAAGACGACGGTGTGCTTGTCGATGGCGTCGACATAGCGCTTCTGGTTGAGGGTCTTGGGGCGGATCGTGCGGCCCCGGTTGGAGAGGATGTTCTGGGTGAGCACCTCGGCGGGGGTCTCACTGACCGCGCCTTCGCCGTCCTCCGCCGCCCGCAGCATGGCGATGGAGCGTTCCACTGCGTCCTCCGTCATCGGTTGTCCGGTGCGGAGCACCAGCATCATCTCGTCGAAAAGGCGCTGGACGAGGCCGACCTCCCGGGCGTCGCCGACCGCGCTGACTTCGTTGCCCCGGACGTGGATGTCGGTCGCCGGGAAGGCTTTTTCGATCACGCGCAGAAGAGAGTCTCCGGATCCCAGGACCGTGACCATGGGGTGCTTGGCCGGGACGGTGAACTGGGCGCGTGCCTGCGGTTGCGTCGGTGTCTGAGTCATAGGGCGGCTCGGTGGCCTGCTCAACCCCATCCTTTGCTCATAAGAGGTGCCTGCCTGCACTCGACTCCTTGGGATACAAGAGTACGACGGGGCACCGACAGCCCCGAGGGCTTTTCCCGCCGGACGGAGCAGTCCGGGCCGCCACGAGGCGGCGCGGGAGCACCCGGAAACCGGCTCCGGTGCAGCTCAGGCCGGGCGGCGGAAGCCGAGGGTCGGCAGCGCGCGGGCCAGCGGGGCGGGCCGGTAGGCCGCGGGCAGCACCTCGTCCAGGAAGGCGTAGTGGCGGCGCAGCGCACCCGGTGCGCCCGCTTCGTAGGCCCGCACCTGCTGCCACCAGGCGGCGATCTCGGCCCAGCCCGGGGCGGACAGCGAGCCGCCGAATTCCTGCACCGACAGCGCGGCGCTCAGCCCCGCGAAGGCGAGCCGGTCGGCGAGCGGCCAGTCCGCGAGCGTGCCGGTGACGAAACCGGCGACGAAGACGTCCCCGGCGCCGGTGGGATCCAGCTCCTCCACGGCGATGCCGGGCACCTCGGCGCACTCGCCGGTCCGCCCGTCCACCGCGCAGGCGCCCTCCGCACCGAGCGTGACCACCGCGAGCGGCACCCGGTCGGCGAGCTTGCGGGCGGCGGCGCGCGGGCAGTCCGTGCGGGTGTAGCGCATCGCCTCCTCGGCGTTGGGCAGGAACGCCTCGCAGTGTTCGAGGTCGGCGAGGTCGGCGGGGTCCCAGCGCCCGCTGTCGTCCCAGCCCACGTCCGCGAAGATGCGGCTGCCGCGGCTCGCCGCGCAGCCCAGCCAGCTCTCCCGGCGGCCCGGCACCAGCGAGGCGACGCAGGCGCGGGACGGCGGCGGGCAGCCCGGGGCGTGCTTGCCGTCGAAGGCGAAGTCGGGCGGCGGCGCCTCGTGGCCGTGCGAGACCATCGTGCGCTCGCCCTCGTACGCCATGGAGACGGTGACCGGGGAGTGCCAGCCGGGGACCGTGCGGGACAGCGCCAGGTCGATGCCCTCGCCCTGTTCGAGCGCCTCCCAGCAGTACTCGCCGTAGTGGTCGTCGCCGAAGGCCGCGGCCAGTGAGGTGCGCAGACCGAGCCGGGCCAGCGCGGTGGCCATGTTGGCGATGCCGCCGGGGCTGGAGCCCATACCGCGGGCCCAGGACTCGGTGCCGCGGACGGGAGCGGAATCCAGGCCGGTGAAGATGATGTCCAGGAAGACCGTGCCGGTGAGGTAGACGTCGGTGCGCGGATCGCCGTCGGCGCGTACCCCGGCCAGCGGATCGAGGCTCGGTGGCACCGCGGCCGGGCCCGCGGGCGGAAGGTCATCGCGTCGGCTGCTCACCGTGCTCTCCCCTCTCGTATCTGCACGTGCCGCCAGTGTGCCTGATGCTGCGGTACGTTCCGCCCCATGAGGCTGACGATTCTCGGCGGGGGCGGCTTCCGGGTGCCGCTGGTCTACCGCGCGCTGCTGGCCGACCCGGCACCCGCCGTCTCCGAGGTGGTGCTGCACGACACCGATCCACAACGGGTGGCGGTGATCGCCGAGGTGCTGGCGCGGCTGGCACAGGGGCATCCGGCGCCGGTGCCCGTACGGGTCGCGGAGGGGCTGGACGAGGCGCTGGCCGGCGCCGGCTTCGTCTTCTCGGCGATCCGGGTGGGCGGTACGGCCGGGCGCATCCGGGACGAGCGGATCCCGTTGTCCGAGGGGGTGCTCGGCCAGGAGACGGTGGGCGCGGGCGGTGTCCTCTACGGGCTGCGGACGGTCCCGGTGGCGCTGCACATCGCCGAGCGGGTGGCCGCGCTCGCCCCGGGGGCCTGGGTCATCAACTTCACCAACCCCGCGGGCACGGTCACCGAGGCGATGTCCCAGGTGCTCGGCGACCGCGCCATCGGGATCTGCGATTCGCCGGTCGGGCTGGTACGCCGGGCGGCACGGGCGGCCGGCGCGGACCCGGCGGCCCTCGCGGACCCCGCCCGGACCGGCTACGACTACGTGGGCCTCAACCACCTCGGCTGGCTGCGGTCGTTGACGGTGGACGGCGCCGACCTGCTGCCGGGGCTGCTGGCCGACGACGCCGCGCTGGGGTCCTTCGAGGAGGGCCGGCTCTTCGGCGGGGACTGGCTGCGGGCCCTGGGGGCGCTGCCGAACGAGTACCTGCACTACTACTACTTCCGCCGCGAGACCCTCGACTCCGTACGGCACACCCGGGAGACCCGCGGCGAGTTCCTCGACCAGCAGCAGGGCGGCTTCTTCGCGCGGGCCGCGGCGGCCGGCGGCCCGGACGAGGCCTACCGGCTGTGGGAGGCGACCCGGCTGGAGCGCGAGGAGACGTACATGGCGCACAGCCGGGAGGCGACCGGCGGCTGGCAGCGCGACAGCCACGACCTGGAGGGCGGCGGCTACGACCAGGTGGCGCTGGCGCTGATGCACGCCATCACCGGCGACAGCGGCACCCGGCTGATCCTGAATGTCCGCAACGGGACGACGGTGCCACAGCTGGCGCCGGACGCGATCGTGGAAACGGTGTGCGAGGTGACCGCCAAGGGCCCCCGGCCGCTGCCCACCGCGCCCCTGCGGGCGGACCAGCTGGGGCTGATGCTCCAGCTCAAGGCGGTGGAGCGGGCGACCGTGGAGGCGGCGACCTTCAAGGACCGCAGCGCCGCCCTGCGGGCGCTGGCGCTGCATCCGCTGGTGGATTCCCCGGCGGTGGCGGCCCGCATCCTTCAGCGGGCGGCTGTGGAGGGCTGACGGCCGGGGGGTGGCCTCCGGGGGCTGACTACCGAGGGCTGACCTCGGGCCTGACTACCGGGGGCCGGGAGCTGGGAACCGGGAATACCGCCCCCGCCCCGCCGCGTTGAGGCCCCGAGGGGGCGCTCGCCTCCCCTACGGGATGTGTTCGCCCCTCCCCTAGTTGGGCCGCCTCTCCTCCAGTTGGGCCGTGTCTCCTCGCTCATCGGCCGCCTTTCCCGAATCCTCAAGCCCGCCCCGCACCGCACCGCCCGCCCGCACCGCGCCGGCCGCCCGCACCGCGCCGGTCGGTCGGTCGGCAGGTCGGCCGGAAACCGGGTGCGGACTGTCGATGCCGTGGTGTGTGATCGGGGCCATGGCGATTGCGTTGGGCATGCCGGGAGTTGACGGGCTGAGCGCGGCCGTGGGCGCGCTGCGGGAGTAGCAGCACGACGGGGCGCCGATGCAACTGCATCCGGGGGACCTGGGCTGGTTCTGGCGGTCAGGTGCGGAAGCGACCGCCGCGGCGGTCAGGACGTGGAGCCGGGACGGGCGGATTCTCGCCGTCGGGCTGCTGGACGGCCCCGGGCTGTTGCGGCTGACGATCGCGCCGGACGCCCAGCGGGACGAGGAGCTGGCGCGGCAGTTGGTCGACGACGTGACCGAACCGGAGCGCGGCGTGCTGCCCGAGGGAAAGGTGAACATCGAGGCGCCGACGGGTGCACTCGTCCACGATCTGCTGTCCGAGGACGGCTGGAACGCCGATGAGCCGTGGACGCCGCTGCGCCGCGACCTCACGGAGCCGGTGCAGGACCCAGGCGTGCGGATCGAGGCGGTCGGGCCGGAGCAGGCGCACGTGTTCGCCGCCGTACATCGGGCGGCGTTCGACGGCTCGAAGTTCACGGACGAGCGCTGGCACGCGATGGCGGCCGGATTGCCGTACGCCGACGCCCGGTGTCTGGTCGCGTACGACGACCAGGCCAACGCGGTGGCGGCGGTGACGGTGTGGTCGGCCGGTCCGGGGAGGCCCGGGTTGCTCGAACCGATGGGCGTGCACCGCGAACACCGCCGTCACGGCTACGGCGAGGCGATCACCGTCGCCGCGGCGGCCGCGCTCCAGGAGCTGGGCTCGTCGAGCGCGCTCGTCTGCACCCCGAGCTCCAATGTCGGCGCCGTCGCCACCTACACGTCAGCCGGCTTCCAGCAACGCCCCGAAGTCCGGGATCACTACCGGGACGCCTAGGCCCTGTCGTCAAATACCCGTCGTTCGCCCGCGGGGCAGGCGGGAATTGCGACAGGGCCTGGGGCCTGCCCGATGGGGTCAGGCCCCAGTGCCTACGAAGGCCCCTGGTGCCCCGTCTGTCCTGGTGACCGTGCCTGTCCTAGTGACCCCGCTTGATCCATTCCTCCAGGTGCGGGGCCTCGTCCCCGATCGTCGTCGGATCGCCGTGCCCGGTGCGCACCTGCGTCCCCGGGGGCAGGGTCAGCAGCCGGTCCCGGATCGAGGCGACGATCGTCGGGAAGTCCGAGAAGGACCGGCCGGTGGCACCGGGGCCGCCCTGGAAGAGGGTGTCGCCGGTGAAGACGGTGCCCAGCTCGGGGGCGTGGAGGCAGACCGCGCCGGGCGCATGGCCCGGGGTGTGCAGCACGGTCAGGTCCGTACCGGCGATGGTCAGCACCTGGCCGTCCGCCAGCTCCGCGTCCGGCGAGGAGTCCGGGTGGGTCATCTTCCACAGCGGCAGATCGGCGGGGTGCAGATGGATCCTGGCACCGGTGCGGGAGGCCAGCGCCGGGGCGGCGTCGATGTGGTCGTTGTGCCCGTGGGTGCAGACGATCGCGCGCAGCGTCCGGCCGCCGAGGGCCTGGTGGATGGCGTCGGCGTCGTGCGCCGCGTCGATGACGATCGCCTCGTCGTCGTCCCCGACGATCCAGACGTTGTTGTCGACGTCCCAGGTGCCGCCGTCGAGCGAGAAGGTTCCGGAGGTGACCAGGTGGTCGATGCGGGCCGCCATCAGAGCGTCACCACCGAGCGCAGGACGTCGCCCGCCTGCATCCGCGCGAAGGCCTGCTCGACGTCCTCGATGCCGATGGTCTCGGTGACGAAGGCGCCGAGGTCGATCCGGCCCTGCTGGTGGAGGCCGATCAGCATCGGGAAATCGCGGGAGGGCAGACAGTCGCCGTACCAGGAAGATTTCAGGGCGCCGCCGCGGCCGAAGACGTCCAGCAGGGGGAGCTTCAGGGTCATGTCCGGGGTGGGAACGCCCACCAGGACGACGGTTCCGGCCAGGTCGCGCGCGTAGAAGGCCTGCTGGTACGTCTCGGGGCGGCCCACCGCCTCGATGACGACGTCCGCGCCGAAGCCGCCGGTGAGCCCGCGGACCGCCTCGACGGGGTCGGTGGTACGGGAGTTGACGGTGTCGGTGGCGCCCATGGAGCGCGCCGTCTCCAGCTTGCGGTCGTCGACGTCCACCGCGATGATCCGGGAGGCGCCGGCCAGCCGCGCGCCCACTACGGCTGCGTCGCCGACGCCGCCGCAGCCGATGACCGCGACCGAGTCGCCGCGCCCGACGTTGCCGGTGTTGATTGCCGCGCCGATGCCCGCCATCACTCCGCAGCCCAGCAGCCCCGCCACCGCGGGCGAGACCTCGGGGTCGACCTTGGTGCACTGTCCGGCGGCGACCAGGGTCTTGTCGGCGAAGGCACCGATGCCCAGCGCCGGGCTCAGCTCCGTGCCGTCCTTGAGCGTCATCTTCTGCCGGGCGTTGTGGGTGTCGAAGCAGTACTGGGGGCGGCCCCGCCGGCAGGCCCGGCACTGGCCGCACACCGCCCGCCAGTTGAGGATGACGAAGTCACCCGGCGCCACTTCGGTGACCCCGTCGCCGACCGACTCCACCACGCCGGACGCCTCGTGCCCGAGCAGGAACGGGAAGTCGTCGTTGATGCCGCCCTGCTTGTAGTGCAGATCGGTGTGGCACACCCCGCACGCCTGGATCTGCACCACGGCCTCGCCGGGCCCCGGATCCGGCACGACAATGGTCTCCAGCCGGACCGGTTCGTTCTTCCCCGGCGCAATCACGCCGCGCACTTCCTGTGCCATCGGGACAGCCCCTTTCAAAGATCACGTACGGGACCACTGTGGCGCACCGCCACTGAGCCGAGCCTCACCGTACGCGGGGCGGGCCCTCGCGCACAGGACCTCGGCCGGGTCCGTGATCAACGGCCGTGGGCCGGCGGCCGGCCGCTCCACCAGCGGGGAACGGCCGGAGCGGGCGTACGGGGCGGGTGTACGGGGCGCGCGGCGAGCCGGGCTCGGGGCCGGCCGTCGACGGCTGCTGCGTGGTCCGCACGAGCCGTCGACAGCACCTGCGTAGTCTGCGTGGTCCGCACTCCGGCTGCGGGCCCGGCCGGAGCGCCTCGCGGCCGTCAACTCCCGCCAGGCGCCCAGCCGTTACCCACCAGCCTTTACCAACCGTTGAATCTTCGCGCGTAGATACCGATGTGAGGCTCTGTTAGACCTACTGGGGCCGACCCGCTGAGTCCGACCCGCTGGGCCCGACCTGCTGGGTCCGCTCATGACAACTTGAGGAGCCGCGCATGCCCTGCCCCACCCGTTTCCGCACCGCCCTCTCCCGCAGGGCCCGCCTCGGTGCCGCGACGGTCGCCGCCCTGGTCACCGGCACCGCCGTGTTCGGCATCGGCCAGGCCACCGCCGAACACTCCGTGCCGCGCACCGACAAGGAGATCCCCAACCTCACGCAGGTGCAGGACAAGATCAAGGCGTACTACGGCGACACGGTGACGGCGGACGGTCAGCACTACGCCTCCCCGCACAGCAACTACGCACGTCAGGTCCGCGGCATCGAGACCAGAGCCCGCGCCTATCTGACCAAGGCCCTCGACCGGCACGACCGGGATGGGCGGACCGGCGGCAGGGCGAAGCCGGCCATCGTGCTCGACATCGACGACACGACCCTCCTCACCTACAACTACGAGCTCCAGGTCGGCTTCCACTTCACCCCGGAGAGCCAGGACAAGTACCTCGAAAGCACCGACATGGACCCGGTCTTCGGGATGGACCGGCTGGTCAACTGGGCGCACGACAAGGGCGCCGAGGTCTTCTTCCTCACCGGCCGCAAGGAGGCGCAGCGCACCTGGAGCGTGCGCAACCTCAAGAACGTCGGCTACGGGGTGTCGCTGGACCGCCGGCACGTCTACCTGAAGAACACCGAGCACCCGCCGGCCTACCTGCCGTGCGGCGCCACCTGCACGACCGTCGAGTACAAGTCGGGCACCCGCAAGCACATCGAGTCCCTCGGCTACAACATCGTCGCCAATTTCGGGGACCAGTACAGCGACCTGAGCGGCGGTGCCGGGGACCGCACCTTCAAGCTGCCGAACCCGATGTACTTCCTGCCGTGACCCCGCCTCCGGCCAGCCCGGGCGGGGCGGGCCGGAGAGCACTGCCGTGCGCAGCCCGGCGCGCCGCTCGCGCTCAGCGCCGTACCCGGTCAGCGCCGTACCCGCTTAGCGCCGTACCCGCTCAGCGCCGTACGCGCTCAGCACCGCTCGCGCTCACCGCCGCTTCGGCAGCGCTACCCTCAAAAGGTCCTGCGCAATGGTCAGTTCGCCGGTGAAGCCCGCCGCACGGGCCTGCCGCTCGAACTCCGTGGGGTCGGCGTAGCGCTGCGAGAAGTGCGTCAGCACCAGATGCCGCACCCCGGCCCGGGCGGCCACCCCGGCGGCCTGCCCGGCGGTGAGGTGACCGTGTTCCACGGCGAGTTCGGTGTCCTCGTCGAGGAACGTCGACTCGATGACCAGCATGTCGGCCCCCTCGGCGAGCGTATGGACGCCCTCGCACAGCCGGGTGTCCATGACGAAGGCGAACCGCTGGCCGCGGCGCCGCTCGCTCACCTCGTCGAGGGTGACGCCGTTCAGCTCGCCGAGCCGCAGCAGCCGTCCGACGTCCGGCCCGCTGATCCCGTGGGCCGCCAGTCGCTCCGGCAGCATCCGGCGGGCGTCCGGCTCCACGAGGCGGTAGCCGTACGACTCGACGGGGTGCGAGAGGCGGTACGCCTCCAGGACGTACGACGGCGAGCGGTCCAGCTCGCCGTCGGCGGTCACCGGCCGCTGGACGAGCCGGACCGTCTCCCGGTAGGCGGTGGCGTACCGCAGCCGTTCGAAGAAGTGCTCCCCACTGGCCGGATAGTGGGCGGTCACCGGATGCGGCACCCGGTCGAGGTTGATCCGCTGGATCACCCCGGCCAGGCCCAGCGAGTGGTCACCGTGGAAGTGCGTGACACAGATCCGGTTCAGGTCATGGGCGGCGACCCCGGCACGCAGCATCTGCCGCTGGGTGCCCTCTCCGGGGTCGAAGAGCAGCCCGTGACCGTCCCACCGCAGCAGATAGCCGTTGTGGTTGCGGTGCCGGGTGGGGACCTGGCTGGCGGTCCCGAGGACGACCAGTTCGCGTACGGACAAGTCGGCCCCGTCAGACCAGACGCTGCAGGTCGCGGCCGCCCAGCAGGTGCGCATGGGCGTGGAAGACGGTCTGGCCGGCGCCGGGGCCGGTGTTGAACACGATGCGGTAGCCGGTCTCGTCGACCTTCTCCTCGGCGGCCAGCAGACCCGCCTGGTGCAGTACGTCACCGGCGATGGCCGGTTCCGCGGCGGACAGCTCCAGGGCGTTCGCGTAGTGCACCTTGGGGATCACCAGGATGTGGGTCGGGGCCTGGGGGTTGATGTCGCGGAACGCCACGGTGGTCTCGGTCTCCCGGACGATGGTCGCCGGCACCTCCCCCGCCGCGATCTTGCAGAACAGGCAATCGGCCTGCGGTTCTCCCGCCACCGGTGGCTCCTCCCAGCTCGTCCCCGTACGCACGGTGCATACGGCCCTCGGATGCTACCGGGCGGCACCCATGGGGCGCGGAAAGGCCCGGGGCACAGGCCGCGCGGGACGGCGGCCGCTCCGTACGGGGGCCGGGCGGGCGGGGCACGGCGGACCGACCGCGGCGGCCCGGTCCGCGGATCACTAAGCTGTGGCCGGAAACGCTTTCGTCCACTACCGGGAGTTTTGCACCATGGCAACCACGCGCACCGCCACGACCCACTGGGAAGGCAACCTCCTGGAGGGCAAGGGCACCGTCGCCCTGGAGTCCTCCAAGGTCGGTACGTACGACGTGAACTGGCCCGCCCGCGCGGAGCAGCCCAACGGCGTCACCAGCCCCGAGGAGCTCATCGCGGCGGCCCACTCCTCCTGCTACTCCATGGCCTTCTCGCACGGCCTGGCGGGCAAGGGATACACCGTCGCCGCCCTCGACACCAAGGCCGACGTCACCTTCCAGCCCGGCGAGGGCATCACCGCCATCGCCCTGACCGTCAAGGCCAGCGTCCCCGGTCTGTCGGAGGAGGACTTCCAGGCGGCGGCGCAGGACGCCAAGGCCAACTGCCCGGTGAGCCAGGCGCTGGCGGGCGTCAAGAACATCACGCTCTCGGCCGAGCTGGTCTGACCGGGCGGCCGGCCCGGGGCGGCCGGCCCCCTTCGCATGAACGGCGGTGCGCCGACGGGCTCCTGAGGGCCCGGCCGGCGCACCGCTGCGTCGTCCCGGCGCACCGCGGCGTTGTCAGTGGGCCGTGCCACGATCGTTGCGTGGAGAACAGCCGGACACCGCGGGCCCGGGGTGATCCGAAAGACACGCCCTAGCTCCAGCGCCCCGTGCGCCCCAGCAGCAGCGCCGTCGCCGCGGTGCCCGCCGTGGACGTACGCAGCACGGTCGTGCCCAGGCGGTAGGGCCGGGCGCCGGCCTCGGCGAAGGTGGCGAGCTCCTCCGGGGAGACGCCGCCCTCCGGCCCGACGACCAGCACGATCGAGCCCTGGGCGGGGAGTTCGGCGGTGGCCAGCGGGGAGCTGCCCTCCTCGTGGAGCACGGCCGCGAAGTCCGCGTCGGCGAGCAGGGCGGCCACCTGCTTGGTCGTCATCGGGTCGGCGACCTGGGGAAGGGTCAGCCGGCGCGACTGCTTGCCCGCCTCGCGGGCCGTGGCCCGCCATTTGCCCAGCGCTTTGGCGGCCCGCTCGCCCTTCCACTGGGTGACACAACGCGCCGCCGGCCAGGGCACGATGGCGTCCACACCGGTCTCGGTCATCGTCTCGACCGCCAGCTCGCCGCGGTCGCCCTTGGGGAGCGCCTGGACCACGGTGATCGTGGGCTGCGGCGGGGCCTCGGTACGCAGCGCGGTGACCGCGACGGTGAGCCGGTCCTTGCCCTCGACGGCGGCGACCGTGCCGTACGCACCGGTGCCCTGGCCGTCCGTCAGCACGACCTCCTCGCCGGTCCGCAGCCGGCGCACCGACACCGCATGCCGGCCCTCGGGACCGTCCAGGGTCAGCGTGCCCCCGGCCCGTACGTCCGCGAGCGAATCGATCAGGAAGACGGGCGCGGTCATGACGCGCTGCCGCCGCTGCTCCCGGGCAGGGTCAACGCGGCGCGCGCCGCGTCCAGTTCCGCCGTCAGTACCTCCACGAGCCGCCCGGCGGGCAGCTCCCGGGCCAGCCGGTGCCCCTGCCCCGCCCACAGGTTCATGCCCTGGGCGTCGCCCGCCTTGGCCGCGGCCTTGCGGACGGTGGAGGTCAGGTAGTGGACGGCCGGATAGGCGGCCGGAGCGTACGGGCCGTGCTCCCGCATGAAGCGGTTCACCAGCCCGCGGGCCGGCCGTCCGGAGAACGCCCGGGTCAACTCGGTATGGGTGAACAGGGGGTTGGTCAGCGCCTGCTTGTGCAGCGGGTTGGCGCCCGACTCGGGGGTGGCGAGGAAGGCGGTGCCCAGCTGCGCCATGCACGCCCCGGCGGCCAGCACCGCCGCGATCTGCGAGCCGCGCATCAGCCCGCCCGCGGCGATCACCGGAATCTGTACGGCCTCGCGGACCTGGCCGAGCAGCGCCAGCAGCCCCAGCCCCGCCCCGGTCCCGTCCGCATGCGGATCATCCCGGTGGGTGCCCTGGTGGCCGCCGGCCTCCACGCCCTGCACGCACACCGCGTCCGCTCCCGACCACTGTGCGGCCTGCGCCTCGGCGGCGGTGGTGACCGTGACGACCGTGTACGTACCGACCTGCGCGAAGGAGTCGAGGACGGCGCGCGAGGGGCAGCCGAAGGTGAAGGACACCACCGGCACCGGGTCCTCGCGCAGGATCGCGAGCTTGGCCTCGTAGCCGTCGTCGACGGGGCCGTCGGTGTCGCCGAGCTCGGTCTCGTACCAGGCGGCCTCGCCCGCGAGTTGCTCGCGGTAGACCTCGACGACGGAGCCGTCGGCCAGGGACGGCTGCGGCATGAAGAGGTTGACGCCGAAGGGCCGGTCGGTCAGCGACCGCAGCTGTTTGATCTCCTGATACATCCCGTCGGCGGTTTTGTAGCCGGCGGCGAGGAAGCCGAGACCGCCGGCGCCGCAGACGGCGGCGGCCAGCTCGGGCCCGGATCCGCCGCCCGCCATGGGGGCCTGCACGATCGGGTGGCGGCAGAGATCGGTGAGCGCGGTGGGCATGACCACATCGTGTCACGCCCACCGCCTCGCCCCGCATCGGGGCCACGCTGTGGCGGCTTGCCGGGGCACGCCGTCGCACCCCGGCCCACCTGGGCTATCGCCCGTTGAACGCGTCCTTCAGACGCGAGAACAGCCCCTGCTGCCCGGGCTGGAACTGCCCCGTGGGCCGCTCCTCACCGCGGAGCTTGGCCAGCCGCCGGAGCACCTCTTCCTGCTCCGGGTCGAGCTTGGACGGCGTCTGCACCTCGACATGGACGATGAGGTCACCGCGGCCGCCACCGCGCAGATGCGTCACCCCGCGCTGGTGCAGCGGAATGGACTGGCCGGACTGGGTGCCGGGCCGGACATCGATCTCCTCGACCCCGTCCAGCGTCTCCAGCGGGCACTTGGTGCCCAGCGCCGCCGCCGTCATCGGGATGGTGACCGTGCAGTGCAGATCGTCGCCGCGCCGCTGGAAGACCGCGTGCGGCAGCTCGTGGATCTCCACATAGAGGTCGCCGGCGGGGCCGCCGCCGGGGCCGACCTCGCCCTCCCCCGCGAGCTGGATGCGGGTGCCGTTGTCGACACCCGCGGGGATCTTGACGGTCAGGGTGCGGCGGGAGCGGATCCGACCGTCGCCGGCGCACTCGGGGCACGGCGTCGGTACGACCGTGCCGAAGCCCTGGCACTGCGGGCACGGCCGGGACGTCATGACCTGGCCGAGGAAGGACCGGGTGACCTGCGAGACCTCACCGCGGCCGCGGCACATGTCGCAGGTCTGCGCCGAGGTGCCGGGCGCCGCGCCCTCGCCGGTGCACGTCGTACAGACGATGGCGGTGTCGACCTGGATGTCCTTGGTCGTGCCGAAGGCCGCTTCGTTCAGCTCGACATCGAGGCGGATCATGGCGTCCTGGCCCCGGCGGGTGCGCGAGCGCGGGCCGCGCTGCGACGCGGTGCCGAAGAACGCGTCCATGATGTCGGAGAAGTTGCCGAAGCCCGCGCCGAATCCGCCCGCGCCCTGGCCGCCGCCGGCCTGCGAGAGGGGGTCGCCGCCGAGGTCGTAGACCTGCTTCTTCTGCGGATCCGACAGGACCTCGTAAGCGGCGTTGATCTCCTTGAACCGCTCTTGGGTCTTGGGGTCCGGATTCACGTCCGGGTGCAGCTCGCGCGCCAGCCGACGGAAGGCCTTCTTGATCTGGTCCTGCGAGGCGTCGCGGCCGACGCCGAGGACCGAGTAGTAATCCGTGGCCACTTACGACTCCGCGAGGATTTGTCCGACGTAACGTGCCACTGCGCGTACCGCTCCCATCGTTCCGGGGTAGTCCATGCGGGTCGGTCCGACCACGCCGAGTTTGGCGACTGCCTCGTCGCCCGAACCGTAGCCGACCGCGACGACCGATGTGGACGTCAGGCCTTCATGGGCATTCTCATGCCCGATACGTACGGTCATGCCCGAGTCCTTGGCCTCCCCGAGCAGCTTGAGCAGCACCACATGCTCCTCAAGGGCCTCCAGCACCGGCCGGATGGTCAGTGGAAAGTCGTGCCCGAAGCGCGTGAGATTGGCGGTACCGCCGATCACCAGTCGCTCTTCGGTCTCCTCCACCAAAGTCTCCAGCAACACCGACAGCACTGTCGAGACCGTGCCGCGGTCGTCCTGCTCGAAGGACTCCGGAAGATCCTGCACCAACTGCGGCACATCCGCGAACCTGCGGCCCACGACCCGGCTGTTGAGCCGTGCCCGCAGATCCGCCAGGGACGTCTCGCCGAACGGCGCCTGGCAGTCGATCAGTCGCTGCTCGACCCGCCCGGTGTCCGTGATCAGTACGAGCATCAGGCGGGCCGGGGCCAGCGCCAGCAGCTCGACGTGCCGGACCGTGGAGCGGGTCAGGGAGGGATACTGGACGACCGCGACCTGCCGGGTCAGCTGCGCCAGCAGCCGGACCGTGCGGCCGACCACGTCATCGAGGTCGACGGCGCCGTCGAGGAAATTCTGGATCGCCCGCCGCTCCGGGCTGGACAGCGGCTTGACGCCGGCCAGCTTGTCGACGAACAGCCGGTAGCCCTTGTCGGTCGGGATCCGCCCGGCACTGGTGTGCGGCTGGGCGATGAACCCCTCGTCCTCCAGGGCTGCCATGTCGTTGCGGATCGTCGCCGGGGAGACCCCGAGCTGGTGGCGCTCGGTGAGTGCCTTGGAGCCGACCGGCTCCTCCGTCCCGACATAGTCCTGGACGATGGCGCGCAGCACTTCGAGCCTGCGTTCACTGAGCATTCCGCGCACCTCCAGTCCGGCCGTCCCGGCGTCTCGTTCCTCCTGGCACTCACACGGGCAGAGTGCCAGGCCCTGAGCCAGTGTACGGCCGAGTAGCACAGCCACGGCAAGGGCGGCCGCGCGGAGCACCCGCCCGATGACCGTGTTCGGGCGATCTGCCGGGCAACGCTATCGCGAGGGCGCTAGCGTCTCGGTATGCACACTGCTTGGGAAGAGGCCGGCTGGGAACAGCTTGGTGACGGTGTCGCCAGGCGCCGGATGCCGGGGTGGGACGAGACGATCGGGGTGATCGCGGGGACCACCGGCGTCATGATCGTCGACACCGGTGCGACCCTTCGCGACGGCGCGGAGCTGCGCCGGACGATCCGCGGCGTGCTGGGCCGGGACGTGACGCATGTCGCGCTCACCCACCCCCATTTCGATCATGTGCTGGGCACCGCCGCCTTCGCGGGCGTCGAGGTGTTCGGCGCGGCCGGCCTCGGCGACCTCCTGCGGCGCGGCAAGGACGCGCTGCGGCACGACGCGGTACGGCACGGCGTCGACCGGGACGCCGCCGCGGAGGCCGCCGATCTGCTGGTCGCCCCGCACCACCACGTCCACGGCCAGCTGACCGTCGAACTCGGCGACCGTCAGGTGCTGCTCGCCAACGTCGGCCCCGGGCACACCGCCCACGATCTCGCGGTCCTGGTCCCGGGCCGGCAGGGCGCCCCCGAGATCGTCTTCTGCGGCGATCTGGTCGAGGAGTCCGGTGAGCCCCAGGCGGGCCCGGACGCGCTGCCGCAGCAGTGGCCCGGCGCGCTGGACCGGCTGCTGGCCCTCGGCGGCGAGGACGCGGTCTACGTCCCCGGCCATGGCGCCGTGGTGGACGCCGCCTTCGTCCACGCCCAACGGGACGCGCTGGCGGCCCGCTTCGGCGTCGCCCCCGCTCCCTGACCCCTGCCCGTCTGCCCGTCTGCCCGGCTGCCCGGCTTCCCGGCTTCCCGCCCCTCTCCTGCGAACAGAACAGGCCCCATGCAGAGCAAGCGCTACAGCCCCGACCTGACCCCGCCCTGGAAGAAGCAGCGGCCGGCCCCCGAGGTACCGGCCGACCCCGATCTGGTCGTCGAGGAGGTGACCACGGGATTCTGCGGCGCGGTGATCCGCTGCGAGAAGACGGCCGAGGGCCCGACGGTCACTCTGGAGGACCGCTTCGGCAAGCACCGTGTCTTTCCGATGACCCCGCGCGGCTTCCTCCTGGAGGGCAAGGTCGTCACCCTCGTACGCCCCCAGGGCCGCCCGGCGCCGAGCGCTCCGGCGCGTACGGCGTCCGGCTCACTCGCCGTCCCCGGCGCACGGGCCCGGGTCGCGCGCGCCGGGCGCATTTATGTGGAGGGCCGGCACGACGCCGAACTGGTCGAGCGGGTGTGGGGCGACGACCTGCGCATCGAGGGCGTCGTCGTGGAGTACCTGGAGGGCATCGACGATCTCCCGGCGATCGTCCGCAGCTTCTCCCCCGGCCCCGACGCGCGGCTGGGCGTGCTCGTGGACCACCTCGTTCCCGGCTCCAAGGAGTCACGGATCGCGGCCGAGGTCACCGGCGCCCATGCGCTGGTCGTCGGCCACCCGTACATCGATGTGTGGGAGGCGGTGAAGCCGTCGTCCGTCGGCATCCCGGCCTGGCCGTCCGTCCCTCACGGGCAGGACTGGAAGACGGGGGTGTGCCGGGCGCTGGGCTGGCCGGAGAACACGGGGGCGGCGTGGCAGCGGATTCTGTCGTGCGTGCGGTCTTACAAGGACCTCGAACCGGCGCTGCTGGGGAGGGTGGAGGAGCTGATCGACTTCGTTACGGCCGGCGGTGCGGCCTGACCCCGGGCAGCGTCTTGAACTCGCTGGTGTCCAGTTCGAAGCCGAGAAGGTCCAGCGGCACGGGGTCGCCGAATTTGGTGATCCGCTGCACCGTGTAGTCGGCCTCGTCGCCACCGCCGACAGGTTCGGTGAGCAGGACGCAGTGGGCCACGATGGGATCGATGATCAGGTACGCGGGCACCTTGCCCGCGGCGTAGATCGAGCGCTTGATTCCGTAATCACGGTCGACGCTGTTCTTGGAGACGACCTCGACGAGCATCGTGACCACTTCGGACGGCAGCAGCCGCCCGGACTCCGGTCCGGCATCGCTTCCCAGCACCACGAGATCGGGCACCGGTTCGCTTTGCTCACTCAGGATGTCGATGTCCTGGGTCATCAGCCATTCCCAGCGATCGCTGGGAAGCTGCAGCGCCACAGACCTAACGATCCGGTTATGGACCAGATCCGGCCCCGCCATCATCACGATTTCCCCCCGGAGGAGCTCAATGGTGACGCCCTCGGGAACCTCAAGATTCTCGAAGAGCTCCGTCATCCGGCGTTCATCCACAGCGGTCATCTCCATGGCCTCCGTTTCCCGTCGCCGTGTATACGGCACAGGCTAGGAACAGCCTAGGCGGGGCCGCAGGCCCCTCGCATCGGTTCACTCGTTCGAGGACTTCGCGCCCTCAGTCCACCAGATCCCGCACCACCGCGTCAGCCAGCAGCCGCCCCCGGAGTGTCAGCACGGCCCGGCCCTCCCCGTACGGCCCCGCCTCCAGCAGCCCATCCGCCAGTGCCCGTTCCGCCGCCCGCGACCCCGCGGGTGCCAGCAGGTCCAGCGGGCAGCCGGCCGCCAGGCGCAGCTCCAGCAGGATGCGTTCGACGCGGCGGTCCTCGTCGGCGAGCAGTTCGCGGCCCGCGCCCGGGGAGCGGCCCTCGCTCAGGGCCTGGGCGTATGCGCCGGGGTGCTTCACGTTCCACCAGCGGACGCCGCCGACGTGGCTGTGGGCGCCCGGGCCCGCGCCCCACCAGTCGGCGCCGGTCCAGTACAGCTCGTTGTGGCGGCAGCGGGCGGCGTCGGTGGTGGCCCAGTTGGAGACCTCGTACCAGCGGAACCCGGCGGCGGTCAGGGCCTCTTCCGCGAGGAGGTAGCGGTCGGCGTGGACGTCGTCGTCGGTCATCGGGACCTCGCCGCGGCGGATCCGGCGGGCCAGCTGGGTGCCCTCCTCGACGATCAGGGCGTAGGCGGAGACGTGGTCGGGGCCGGCGCCGAGGGCGGCGTCGAGGGACGCCCGCCAGTCGTCGTCGGTCTCGCCCGGCGTGCCGTAGATCAGGTCGAGGTTGACGTGCTCGAACCCGGCGGCGCGGGCCTCGGCGACGCAGGCTTCGGGACGCCCGGGGGTGTGCGTACGGTCGAGGATCTTGAGGACGTGCTGCCGGGCGCTCTGCATGCCGAAGGAGACGCGGTTGAAGCCGCCCGCGCGCAGTTCTGCGAGGTAGCGGGGGTCGACGGACTCCGGGTTGGCCTCGGTGGTGATCTCGGCGCCGGGCGCCAGGCCGAATTCCTCGTGGATCGCGGCCAGCATCCGGGCGAGGTCGGCGGCCGGCAGCAGGGTCGGGGTGCCGCCGCCGACGAAGACCGTCTCGACCGGGCGCGGGTCGTCGCCCAGCACCTTGCGGGCCAGCCGGATCTCGTCCACGACGGTGTCGGCGTAGTTGTCCCGGGAGGCCAGGGCGCCGCCGGAGCCGCGCAGCTCGCTCGCGGTGTAGGTGTTGAAGTCGCAGTAACCGCAGCGGGTCGCGCAGTACGGCACGTGCAGGTAGAAGCCGAGGGGCCGCCCGGCCGCCCCCGCCAGCGCATGACCGGGCAGCGCCCCGTCCTCGGGCATGGGCTCACCATCAGGCAGTGCGGAAGGCATGACATCCATTGTCCGTCATGCCGCGGCCGGCTCCGTCTCCCCGGCTCCAGGCTCCGTCTCCCCGGTTACGGGGCCCCGCCCCCCGCCGCCTGGAGCACCAGCAGGGCCAGGTCGTCGTCGGGCGGGGTCGGGCCGAAGGCATGGACGGTGCTGCGGAGGTGCTCGGCGAGGGCGGTGGCGTCCAGGCCCGCGCCGGCCGCGAGGGCGGTGGCCAGGCCGTCCTCGTCGTCGAAGAGCCGCCGGCCGGAGCGCCGCTCGGTCACCCCGTCGGTGACACACAGCAGGGTCTCGCCGGGGCGGAGGTCGAACGATTCGCTCACGTACGACGCGTCCTCGACCACCCCGAGCAGCATCTGCGGCGCCGCGACACAGCGGACCGCGCCGTCCGTGCCCAGCACCAGCGGCAGCGGATGGCCGGCGCTGGCGAGGGTGCAGCGGGCGCCGCGGGAGCCACGGGAGTCGCCGGGGTAGGGGACGATCTCTCCGTAGAGCAGGGACAGGAAGCGGGCCTGTTCGCCCTCCACGCGGATCTCGACGGGCGCCTCGGCCCCGGCACCGGCCGCCGCCACCGCGGCCGCGACCGCCGCGACCGAGTCCGCGGCCTCCCGCGCCATGGTCTTGTTGAGCCGGTCGAGCACCGCCGCGACCCCGAAGCCGTCGCGGGCCAGCAGCCGCAGCACCGGCCGGGCCAGCCCGGTCACCGCGGCCGCCTCGGGGCCGCTGCCGCAGACATCGCCGAGGGCGAAGCACCAGCGGCCGTCCCCGGCGTCGAAGAGGTCCCAGAAGTCGCCGCCCGCCCAGGCGCCCTCCCGCGGCTCGTAGACCACCGCCGACTCCACACCGGGCACCTGCGCCCGCCCGCAGGGCAGCAGCCGGCGCTGCAGGACCTGGCTGATGCGCTCCTGACGGCTGTAGGCGCGGGCGGTGGCGACGGCGCGGGCGACCCGGCGGCCCAGGTCCTCGATCAGTGCGACCACCGCGTCGGGGAAGACCGGCAGTCCGCCCCGGCCGAGCAGCAGGGTGCCCAGCCGCCGGCCGCCGGCGACCAGGGGGCAGGCCAGCACGGCGCCGGGCCCGTCGTCGTCCCCCGCTCCGTGCGTCCAGGGCCAGCGGACCGGGACGGGTGCGCTGCCGGACGGGTCGCTGCCCGCAAGATCCGGCGGCTGCTTCTCCAGCGCCGCACGCAGCGGGTCGATACGGCACTCGCTGGTGTGCCAGACACCGGCGAGCCGCTGCTCCTCGCCGGCCGGCGCGATGCCCCGGCCGGGCGCCCCGCCGTCGCCGTCGTAGAGCCACACGGCACACCATTCGGCCAGCCGCGGCACGATCAACTGGGCCGCGAGGGCGGCGACCTGGTCCGCGTCGAGCTGGCCGGAGAGCAGGTCGGAGGCCTCGGCGAGGAAGGAGAGGGCGCCGTTGTCGACCCGGCCGGAATCGTGCTCCGGGCGGACGGCGCGGCGCGGCGCCGGGGCGAGGAGCTCCGCCGCCCGCAGCTCACGCTGCAACAGCCGGTCGTCGAAGGCGAGCTCCGGCTCCAGCCGCCCGGCGTCGTCCGCGGCCCCCATGGGCAGCCGGAACCATACGGTCTTCATGGCGCGGCGGTAGGTGATGCCCCAGGATTCGGCGACCGCGCTGATCAACTGGAGGCCGTGGCCGCCGGTTTCGGAGGCGGCGCTGTCGAGGCGGGCGCGGATCGGCTGGGTGGGGTGGTGGTCGGAGACCTCGATGAGGATGCCGGGACCGGGAGCGCCGTCGAGGCCCGCTCCGGGGGCGGCTTCCGTGTACGGCGCCGCGTACGGCTCGCCGTGGCGGCCCCCGAACGGCTCCGGGCCCGGCCACTGCGCGCCCTGCGGGTCCAGTCGGCAGCGCAGCTCGACGGTGGTGCCCGCATGCACCACCGCGTTGGTCACCAGCTCGCTGACCAGCAGCTCCGCCTCGTCCGCGAGCCGGCTGGTCAGCCGCTGCGCACCGGGAAACTCCTGGCCGGCCCAGTCGGCGAGGGCGGACCGGACCAGCCGCCGGGCGGCGGCAGCGGCCCGTGGATCACCGGGCAGGGTGGCCCGCAGGGAACGGGTTGCCGGGCCGCCGCCGGGCTGGCCGGTCATCGTCGTGCGCGCCGCCGTGACGTCGTCGTCCCGTGGAGACGAAGTTGTCGTCCTCATTGAGCAACTCCCGAGCAGCTCCGCTACAGCGCCGGATGCGCCAACAACAGAGTGACAGAACGAGCGCAGTCATAAGCACTGAGTCACACAACTGGGTGGTCGTGGCGTCCAATTCGGCTGACGCACCGAGGGAGTTGGCCGACGCGCGCAGCGGCGCCCGGAAACCCATCTGGACGAGGGCAGCGGGGACCGCGGTTCCCGCCACGGCCGGCTTCACCCATACGGGTGCGGCGGTACGGGACGGGGCCCGGCCGGCCCGTACCGCCGCACCGCGGGCTACGCCTCGCGCGACCCGGCGTACATCTCGTCGAGCAGGTCCTTGAACGCCCGCTCCACCACCGGCCGCTTGATCTTGAGGCTGGGGGTCACCTCACCGTGCTCGATGTCCAGGTCGCGCGGGAGCAGCCGGAACTTGCGGATCTGCTGCCAGCGCTGGAGCCCTTCGTTGACCCGCTCGACATAGCCGTCGATCAGCTCGCGGGCCTGGTCGGTGGCGACGACCTCGGCATAGCTCTTGCCGGCCAGACCGTGTTCCGCGGCCCAGGTCATGATCGTCGGCTCGTCGAGGGCGATCAGCGCGGTGCAGAAATTCCGGTTGGCGCCGTGCACCAGGACATTGGAGACGAACGGGCAGACCGCCTTGAACTGGCCCTCCACCTCGGCCGGTGCGATGTACTTCCCGCCCGAGGTCTTGATCAGGTCCTTCTTGCGGTCGGTGATCCGCAGATAGCCGTCCGGGGAGAGCTCGCCGATGTCGCCGGTGTGGAACCAGCCGTCCTCCTCCAGGACCTCGGCGGTCTTGTCCGGCAGGCCGTGGTAGCCCTGCATGATGCCCGGGCCGCGCAGCAGGATCTCGCCGTCCTCGGCGATCCGCACCTCGGTGCCGGGCAGCGGCTTGCCGACCGTGCCGGTGCGGTAGGCCTCGCCGGGGTTGACGAAGCTGGCGGCGCTGGACTCCGTCAGGCCGTAGCCCTCCAGGATGTGGATGCCGGCGCCGGAGAAGAAGTAGCCGATCTCCGGGGCGAGCGCGGCCGAGCCGGAGACCGCGGCGCGCAGCCGGCCGCCGAACGCCTCGCGCAGCTTGGCGTAGACGAGCGCATCGGCGATCTTGTGCTTGGCGCCGAGGGCGAAGGGCACCGAGGCGTTACCGGTGCGGCGGAAGTTGTCCTGCGAGACCTTGGCGTACTCGCGGGCCACCTCGGCCGCCCACTGGAAGATCTTGTACTTGGCGCCGCCGCCCGCCCGGGCCTTGGCCGCCACACCGTTGTAGACCTTCTCGAAGATCCGCGGGACGGCCGCCATGTACGTGGGACGGACCACCGGCAGATTCTCGATGATCTTGTCGACCCGGCCGTCCACGGCGATCACCTGGCCGGTGGCGATCTGGCCGGCGGTCAGCACCTTGCCGAAGACGTGCGCCAGCGGCAGCCAGAGGTACTGCACATCCTCCTCGGCGACCAGCCCGGTCGCCTGGATCGCGCGGGCCATGTACGACCAGCAGTCGTGCGGCAGCCGCACGCCCTTGGGGCGGCCGGTGGTGCCGGAGGTGTAGATCAGCGTCGCCAACTGGTCGGCGCGCAGCGCGGCGACCCGCTCCTTGACGCACTCCGGGTTGCTCTCCAGATGGGCGGTGCCGCGCTTCTCCAGCTCGGCGAGGGTGAGCACCCAGTCCTCGGGGTCCTCGGCCGAGGGCTGGACGCCGGTGTCGTCGATGACGATGACATGCGCCAGCTCGGGCAGCTCGGCACGCCGCTCGCGGGCCTTGGCGAGCTGTCCGGCGTCCTCCGCGATCAGCACCCGGCTGTCGGAGTCGGACAGGATGTAGGCGGTCTCCTCGGCGTTGGTGCTGGGGTAGACCGTGGTGGTGGCGGCGCCGGAGCACAGCACACCGAGGTCGGCGAGGATCCATTCGACGCGGGTGCCGGCGGCCAGCGCCACCCGCTCCTCGGGCCGCACCCCCAGGGCGATGAGCCCGGCGGCGACGGCGTAGACGCGGTCAGCTGCCTGGGCCCAGCTGATCGCCTTCCAGTCGTCCGGCCCCTGTCCCGACGCCGGCGGGACGGGATAGCGATAGGCCTCGATATCGGGCGTGGCCGCGACCCGCTCCAGGAAGAGGTGTGCCACCGACGGCGGCCGGTTTTCGATCAGCGTGTGGGTGTCCGTCACGGCGTCCTCCGGGGCCCGCTTCGTTGCTGGTGACTCGCGAGTAACCTTGAGCAGAGATCAGAGTAGAGCGCGAGGCGCCCCCGCGTAAGGGGCTGTGGACGACTCGTTCACGATGTGACCGGTGCGATAGGTGTACGTAGCACCCGCAATGCCCGATAGTGCGTGGCACCGGACCCCGCACCGCGCCCACCTGGCAGAACGGATCACACCGCCCCGGCAGCGGGCTCCACATCCCTTCCACATTCCCTCCGGGATTCCTCCCGGGGTTCCTTCCGTCGTGCGGCTGCCATGACGGCAGGGCGCCGGCCCCCGAGGAGACCGACGCCCTGTCGCACTGCCGCACGCAGCCGCTGCCGACCGTGCGCCACGCCTTGCTTCTTCTGGCTTCTTCTTGCTTCTTCTTACTTCTTCGCCTTCGCGTCGCCGTCGGAGTCCGAGGACAGCACCGCGATGAAGGCCTCCTGCGGGACCTCCACGCTGCCGACCATCTTCATCCGCTTCTTGCCTTCCTTCTGCTTCTCCAGCAGCTTCCGCTTACGGGAGATGTCACCGCCGTAGCACTTGGCGAGGACGTCCTTGCGGATGGCGCGGACCGTCTCACGGGCGATGACCCGGCTGCCGATGGCGGCCTGGATCGGCACCTCGAAGCTCTGCCGCGGGATCAGCTCGCGCAGCTTGGCGACCAGCCGGACACCGTAGGCGTAGGCCTTGTCCTTGTGGCAGATCGCGGAGAACGCGTCGACCTTGTCGCCGTGCAGCAGGATGTCGACCTTCACCAGGTCGGCGACCTGCTCGCCGGTGGGCTCGTAGTCCAGCGAGGCGTAGCCACGGGTCTTGGACTTGAGCTGGTCGAAGAAGTCGAAGACCACCTCGGCGAGCGGGAGGGTGTAGCGGATCTCGACCCGGTCCTCGGAGAGGTAGTCCATGCCGAGGAGGTTGCCGCGGCGGTTCTGGCACAGCTCCATGATCGCGCCGATGAACTCGCTGGGCGCCAGGATCGTGGCCCGGACGACCGGCTCGTGCACCTTGTCGATCTTGCCCGTCGGGAACTCGCTCGGGTTGGTGACCTCGTGCTCGGCGCCGTCCTCCATGTCCACGCGGTAGACCACGTTGGGGGCGGTGGCGATCAGATCGAGGCCGAACTCGCGCTCCAGGCGCTCGCGGATGACCTCCAGGTGCAGCAGGCCCAGGAAGCCGACGCGGAAGCCGAAGCCGAGGGCCGCGGAGGTCTCCGGTTCGTAGACCAGCGCGGCGTCGTTGAGCAGGAGCTTGTCCAGCGCGTCGCGCAGCTCGGGGTAGTCCGAGCCGTCCAGCGGATACAGCCCCGAGAACACCATCGGCTTGGGGTCCTTGTAGCCGCCCAGCGCCTCCTCGGCCCCCTTGGTGAGCTGGGTGATCGTGTCACCCACCTTGGACTGCCGGACGTCCTTCACACCGGTGATCAGATAGCCGACCTCACCGACGGACAGGCCGTCGGCGGGCTTCATCTCAGGCGAGTTGGTGCCGATCTCCAGCAGCTCGTGCGCGGCGCCGGTGGACATCATCTTGATGCGCTCGCGCTTGCCGAGCGTGCCGTCGACGACCTTCACGTACGTCACGACACCGCGGTAGGCGTCGTAGACCGAGTCGAAGATCATCGCGCGGGCCGGGGCGTCCTTGACGCCGACCGGGGCCGGCACCTCACGGACGACCTTGTCCAGCAGCTCGGGCACGCCGACGCCGGTCTTGGCGGAGACCCTCAGCACGTCCTCGGGGTCGCAGCCGACCAGATTGGCCAGCTCGGCGGCGAACTTCTCGGGCTGCGCGGCCGGCAGGTCGATCTTGTTGAGGACGGGGATGATCGTGAGGTCGTGCTCCATCGCCAGGTAGAGGTTGGCGAGCGTCTGGGCCTCGATGCCCTGAGCGGCGTCGACAAGGAGGATGCAGCCCTCGCACGCGGCGAGCGAGCGGGACACCTCATAGGTGAAGTCGACGTGGCCCGGGGTGTCGATCATGTTGAGGATGTGGGTCGTGCCACTCGCCTCTTCCCCCTCGGAGGGGTCCCAGGGCAGCCTGACCGCTTGGGACTTGATCGTGATGCCGCGCTCGCGCTCGATGTCCATGCGGTCGAGGTACTGCGCGCGCATCTGCCGCTGGTCGACGACACCGGTGAGCTGGAGCATCCGGTCGGCGAGCGTCGACTTGCCGTGGTCGATGTGCGCGATGATGCAGAAGTTACGGAGGAGGGCCGGATCGGTACGGCTCGGCTCCGGCACGTTCGTAGGGGTCGCGGGCACGCAGGGTCCATTCAGTGAACGCGGGTAGGCGGGACTCGGGTATATGACGTCTCCCCCCATGGTCCCATGCGCGAGGGCCCCGGTCCGGTTTGGGCGGGGCGGGGAGGGGCCGAGGGCGTCCGGGAG
>NZ_SDIF01000084.1 GCF_004122735.1 Streptomyces sioyaensis
GTCTCACAGTCCTCGGCACACCGCAACCGCACCCCCTGCCCCACCCCCGTCGACCGCCCTCCCGCTCACCGGCGAGGCGTGTCGGAACCGCCTCTGATCAGGCATGATGCGTTCCTGTGCGGCCACTGTGAAATTCCTCTTCCCCGTTTTGTGCCGTAATTGTTAGGCTCGTGGTTTCGCCCACCTGTGAAGGCGCAAACCTTCCTGGTAGGGCGTTTGATTTATCCCCAGTACCGACGAGGAGCACCTGTGACCCAGACCAGCGAGAACGTCACCTGGCTTACCCAGGAGGCGTATGACCAGCTCAAGGCCGAGCTGGAGCACCTGTCTGGTCCCGCACGCGCCGAGATCACCGAAAAGATCGCGGCGGCCCGCGAGGAAGGTGACCTGAAGGAGAACGCCGGGTACCACGCGGCCAAGGAAGAGCAGGGCAAGCAGGAGCTTCGCGTCCGCCAGCTCACCCAGCTGCTGCAGACCGCGAAGGTCGGCGAGGCCCCCGCCGCGACCGGCGTCGTCGCTCCCGGCATGGTCGTCACCATCGCGTTCGACGGAGACCCGGACGACACGCTGTCGTTCCTTCTGGCCTCCCGGGAGTACGCGAGCTCGGACATCGAGACCTACTCCCCCCAGTCCCCCCTGGGTACCGGCGTGAACGGCAAGAAGGTCGGCGCCCAGGCGGAGTACGAGCTCCCCAACGGCAAGAAGGCGGCCGTGAAGATCCTCGACGCCAAGCCGTACTCCGGCTGAGTCCCGAGGCGCCCCGCAGACGGCGAAGCGGCCCGGAGCGTGAAGCTCCGGGCCGCTTCGCCGTGCCGTGCGCCGTGATCAGGTGCGCCGTCGTCATGTGGCGCCGTCGTCAGGTGCGCCGTGCCGCGCGCCGTGGTCAGGCCGTGGCCGACCGGTACTTGCGAACGGCCAGGGTCCGGAAGACCGCGATGATCAGCACGGACCAGATCAGCGAGGCCAGCACCGGGTGGTCCATCGGCCAGGCGCCGGTCACCGACGTGGGCGCCCGGCTGCTGGTGTTGCCGAACAGCAGCCGCGCCGCGGCCACCGTCGCACTGAACGGGTTCCACTCGGCGACATGCTGCAGGAACACCGGCATGCCGTTGACCGGGACGAACGCATTCGAGATGAAGGTCAGCGGGAAGAGCCAGATCAGCCCGCCCGACGTGGCCGCCTCGGGCGTCCGCACCGTCAGGCCGATGAGCGCGCCGATCCAGGAGAAGGCGTACCCGAGCAGGAGCAGCAGCGCAAAGCCGGCCAGCACCTTGAGGATGTTCTCGTGGGTGCGCCAGCCGATCAGCAGCGCGACGACCGCCACCACCACCAGCGTCAGTGCGGTCTGTACGAGGTCGGCGAGGGTGCGGCCGGTGAGCACCGCCCCGCGGGACATCGGCAGCGATCGGAACCGGTCGATGAGCCCCTTGTGCATGTCGTCGGCGATGCCCGCACCGGCCCCCGCCGTGGCGAAGGTGACCGTCTGCGCGAAGATCCCGGCCATCAGGAACTCGCGATAGGCCTGGGCATCGCCCACCGGGGCGCCGGGGACGTTGATGGAGCCGCCGAAGACGTACGTGAACAGCACCACGAACATGATCGGCTGGATGAGCCCGAAGATCACGACTTCGGGTATCCGCAGCATCCGGATCAGATTGCGCTGGGCCACGACCAGGGAGTCGCGGACGGACCGGCTCACGCCACCGCGTGGCCGCACGGTCCGGACCGGGGCACCCCCGGCCGCTTCGGTCACCGTGGTCACTTCACGCCCTCCCTGTCGCTCGTCACGCCCGCCTCCACGCCGGCCGTCCCGGCGCCCTTCCTGCCCCGCTTCTGCCGTCCGACGGCGCCCCCGCCCGCATCGGCCCGGCCCGCGCTCGCGTCGGTGCTCCCGCCACCCGCGCCGTCGCATTCCGCGTCCTCGACGTGGTGCCCGGTCAGCGAGAGGAACACGTCGTCGAGGGTCGGGCGGCGCAGCCCGATGTCGTCGATCTCCACGCCGCGCAGGTCCAGTTCGCGGATGACCTCGGCGAGCAGCTTGGCGCCGCCCGTCACCGGGACCGTGAGCTTGCGGATGTGGGGGTCGACCGTGCCCTCGCCCTTGCCGAAGCCGCGCAGGACCTCTTCGGCGACGGTGAGGTGTTCGGAATCGTGCACCACGACCTCGACGCGCTCGCCGCCGGTGCGCGCCTTGAGCTGGTCGGCGGTGCCGCGGGCGATGACCTTGCCGTGGTCGACGACGCAGATGTCGTGCGCCAGCCGGTCGGCCTCCTCCAGGTACTGGGTGGTGAGCAGCAGGGTCGTGCCGCCCGCGACCAGTTCCTGGATGACGTCCCACAACTCCTGGCGGTTGCGCGGGTCCAGGCCGGTGGTCGGCTCGTCCATGAACATCACGGGCGGGCTGACGACCAGCGCGGCGGCCAGGTCGAGCCGGCGGCGCATCCCGCCGGAGTAGGTCTTGGCGGTGCGGTCGGCGGCGTCGCCGAGGTGAAAGCGTTCCAGCAGTTCGGCGGCTCGCCGCTTCGCGGCACGGCCGCTCATCTGGTAGAGCCGGCCGACCATCGTCAGGTTCTCGCGCCCGGTCAAATACTCGTCCACGGCGGCGAATTGGCCGGAGAGGCCGATGGACCGCCGCACCTTGTCCGGGTGGGCGAGGACATCGATGCCGGCGACCACCGCCTTGCCGCGGTCGGGCTGGAGCAGGGTCGTCAGGACCCGTACGGCGGTGGTCTTCCCGGCGCCGTTCGGGCCGAGCAGTCCGAGGACTGTTCCTTCGGGAACGTCGAGGTCGACGCCGTCCAGTGCCCTCACGGCGCCGAAGGACTTCACCAGACCTTCGGCGTATATGGCGCCTGGCATAGGGGTACTCCCATGGCTTGGGTTAGTTCCAGGTCGAATATTACGGTTGGCGGCTTGTGCCTGCTCCATGGCATTTGTCCGCGACGGACACCACGACGCACCGGCATGCCCCGCACTCGCGATAGATGTTAAGCCCAAACGCGATACATCGCGATACACATTTCGGCTTTCCCGCCCCGAGGGGACCGCACCGGAGGGGCACCGGATCCGGAAGGCAACAGGAACGAGGGGAAGGGGACGGGTGAAGGAACGAGGCGCAGCAGGCCAGGACGCCGAAGAGGCCGGAGTGGTGGAAACGGAAGCCGGGGCGACCGGAGAAGCCGGGGCGCCCCGGCCTCCGCCCCCAAGTGACCGAAAAAGGCCGACGGGAACGGGTGTTTCGTCCATGCGTGAGGGGCGCCACGCTATACCCGTGACGCCCCCTGCCTCACCCCATTTACGCCCGTACTTGCGCCCGCACGTGCTCCTTCTCGTACCAGGAGCGGTGGTGCGCCCGCTGCCGCGCCGGGCGCCGGGAGCCATGGGGCGGGCCCAGGCTCACTCCGCGACGACGTACCCCGCCTCGCGCAGCGCCGTGCGCACCTCGTCGCAGTGCGCCGGGCCCTTGGTCTCCAGATGCAGTTCCACCTCGACCTCGGTCAGCCCGAGCTGTGGATCCGTCCGCACGTGCCCGATGTCGAGGACGTTCGCATCGACCACCGACAGCACCCCGAGCAGCGTCGCCAGCGCCCCCGGCCGGTCGGTGAGCCGCAGCCGCAGCGAGAGATAGCGTCCGCCGGCGGCCATGCCGTGCCGCAGGATGCGCTGCATCAACAACGGGTCCACATTGCCGCCGGACAGCACCGCGACCACCGGCCCCTCGAAGGACTCCGGGTCGGCGAGCAGCGCGGCCACCGGGCTCGCCCCGGCCGGCTCCACCACCAGCTTCGCCCGCTCCAGGCACAGCAGCAGCGCGCTGGAGAGCTGGTCCTCGGTGACCGTACGGACCTCGTCCACCAGCTCCTCGACCATCCCGAACGTCACCTCACCGGGGCGGCCCACCTTGATGCCGTCCGCCATGGTCGACAGTCCCTCGATCGCCACCGGGCGCCCGGCAGCCAGCGAGGGCGGATAACAGGCCGCGCCCGCCGCCTGCACCCCGACGATCTTCACGTCCGGCCGCAGCGCCTTGACCGCGAGCGCCAGTCCCGCGATCAGACCGCCGCCGCCGACCCCGACGACGATCGTCCGTACCTCCGGGCACTGTTCGAGGATCTCCAGGCCGACGGTGCCCTGACCGGCGATGATGTCGGGGTGGTCGAAGGGGTGGATGAAGACCGCGCCGCTCTGACGCGCGTACTCCTGCGCGGCGGCCAGCGTCTCGTCCACCACCTGGCCGTGCAGCCGCACCTCGGCGCCGTATTCGCGGGTCGCGGCGACCTTCGGCAGCGGGGCGCCGACCGGCATGAACACCGTCGAGCGCACCCCCAGCAGGGACGCCGCGAGCGCCACGCCCTGGGCGTGGTTGCCGGCACTCGCGGCCACCACACCGGCCGCCCGCTGCTGCGCGGTGAGCCCGGCGATCCGTACATAGGCGCCACGGATCTTGAAGGAGCCGGTGCGCTGGAGGTTCTCGCACTTGAGGTGGACGGGCGCGCCCACCAGCCCGGTCAGATAGCGGCTGCCCTCCATCGCGGTGGCCCGGGAGACACCGGAGAGCATCTTGTCCGCCTTGCGTACGTCATCGACCGTAATGGCGGGAAGCCGGCCCCCGGCGACCGGAACCCCCGCGACCGGACCCTCGGCACCGGGGGCGGCAGAGGACTCGTGTGACGTGCGCGGCGTGTGAGCGGCCATGCCGCCAGTCTTGCAGTGTGTCCACCTGAGGGCCTTTTCTGTCCGGCTGTCAGGACGGCACGGACGGCTGTGCGACCCCGGGCACCGCACGGCCGCCCAGGGGTTACAGGGCGTTATCGGAATGGACAGCCCGGGTACGCTCCGCGCCGGGTCCGCGTACGCTGTCCTCCCATCCGTACGCACATCCATCGAAGCGAGCTCCCGGCCATGCCCACCTCTTCGGACATGACGACCCAAACCGACTCCGCTCTCCTGGACGCCCTCCAGCACCAAGTGGCCGTCTTCGCGCGCCGTGCAGAACAGAGCCGGCTCGGCGGCGTCGGGCAGGCGCGCAACTCCATGGACCGCGCCGCCTATCTGCTGCTCAACCGCCTGGATCAGGAAGGCCCGATGGGGGTCAAGGCCCTGGCGGCCGGCATGGGCATCGACTCCTCGACGGTCACCCGGCAGGTCGCCCCGCTGGTCGACTCCGGGCTGGTCAGCCGCGCCACCCACCCCGAGGACGGCCGGGCCGTCGTGCTCCAGCTGTCCGAGCGCGGCCAGGCCCGCCTGGACGAGGTGCGCACCTCGCGCCGTGCGCTGATGGCCCTGGTGACGGAGCAGTGGTCCGAGACGGAGCGCGAGGCGTTCACCACGCTCCTGACGCGCTTCAACGCCTCCCTCGCCGACCTCACCGCGTCATTGACACCGGCCGGCCCCACGTCCTGACGACGTCCTGCCTTACGTCCTGACGGCGTCCTGCCTGACGTCCCGCGCAACGGCCCGACCGACGGCCCGACCGGCGTCCGGCACCCCGCGTTCGCCGTCCGACGCGCCGTGCGACGCGCCACCGGCCCGGCGCCCGCCCGCCGCCCCCTGGATGCCCGCCTCGACGCCCTCCTGGACCCCCGGTACCCGTGACTGGACCCCCGGTACCCGTGACCGACCGCGCGCGTCACGCCTCTTGACCGGGTGGCCGCACTGCCGTGCTATAGGAGCCCAGGGTCGGGTGTCCGTCATCCGGGAGGCGTGGTGCGAGAGCGGCGACCGGCGCAGGAGCGCCGCCGCGCCCGGGAGTTCGAGTCGTTCGTGGCGGGCGCCGGGGGCCGGCTGCTGTACGCCGCCACCCTGCTGACCGGCGAGCCCGCCGCCCGTCCCGCCCCGGCCGCCGAGGAGTTGCTGCTCCGCGCGCTGTCGCGGACCTACGCCGCCTGGGACCGGCTGCACGGCGACGACCCGTACGAGCGCACCCGCCGCGAGATGGCCACCCGCTTCACGCACACCGCGCGCAGGCACCGCCGGCCGCGCGGCGGTCTGCTGGACCGGCTGTCCCCGCAGGAGCGCCTGGTCCTCGTCCTGCGGCTGTACGAGGACGTGGCCGAGGAGCAGACCGCGGCCCAACTCGGCCTGCCCGCCGAGCGGGTGCACGCCCTGTGCCTGCGGGCCGTCGCCGACCTGCGCAGCCGCCGGCGCCCCGAACCACCGCCGGCCCCGGCACCGGAACCGTCGGCCCCATGAGCTTCCCGGATCTGCCCGACCTTCCCGACCTCCCCGAGAGCCCGGGTACCCCCTGGGTCGCCGGCCTCCCCGACGTCCCCGGCCTCCCGGACCGCAAGGAGGCCGAGGTGCGGCGGATGCTGGCCGGGCCGTATCCGCTCGTACCGCCCGATCTGGCGGCCCGCGCGGCCGACCGCGGCCGCCGGCTGCTGGCCCACCGCACCCTGCTGCACCGCCTCGGCTGGCTGCTCGCCCTGCTCGCACTGGCGGCGCTGTGGTGGCTGGTCATGGACCGGCCCTGGCTGCCCCCGCCGGTCCACACCACCCCTCCGGTGGAGGGGTGGTGAACGGCGCGAGGGACGAGGGGCCCGTCAGCCCAACGCCTGCGTGAGGTCGGCCAGCAGGTCGTCGACGGACTCGATGCCGACCGAAAGGCGCACCAGGTCGGCCGGGACCTCCAGCAGCGAACCGGCCGTCGAGGCGTGCGTCATCAGCCCCGGGTGCTCGATCAACGACTCGACGCCGCCCAGCGACTCCCCGAGCGTGAACAGCTTGGCCCGGTTGCAGACCTCCACCGCGGCCTGCTCGCCGCCCGCGACCCGGAACGACACCATGCCGCCGAAGGACCGCATCTGCTTGGTGGCGATCTCGTGGCCCGGGTGCTCGGCCAGCCCCGGGTAGTAGACCTGGGTCACCTTGTTGTGCGAGGTCAGCAGGTCCGCGATGCGTGCCGCGTTGGCGCTGTGCCGGTCCATGCGGACGGCGAGCGTCTTGATGCCGCGCATCACCAGCCAGGCGTCGAAGGGCCCGGCGACCGCGCCCATCGCGTTCTGGTGGTAGGCGAGTTCCTCACCGAGCGCATCGTCGTTGACGACGAGGGCGCCGCCGACCACGTCCGAATGTCCGCCCATGTACTTGGTCGTGGAGTAGACGACCACGTCCGCGCCGAGGGCCAGCGGCTGCTGGAGGTACGGGCTGGCGAAGGTGTTGTCGACGACGAGCTTGACGCCGGCTTCCCGGGCGACGCCCGCCAGCGCCGAGATGTCGCTGATGCCGAGCAGCGGGTTGCTGGGCGTCTCCACCCAGATCGCCTTCGTACGGGGCCGCAGGGCGTCGCGTACGGCCTGCGGGTCGGAGGTGTCGGCGACCGACCACTCCACGCCCCACCGCTCGACGACCTTCGAGATGAGGCGGAACGTTCCGCCGTAGGCGTCGTTCGGGATGACGACATGGTCGCCGGGGACCAGCAGGGTCCGCAGCAGGCAGTCCTCCGCGGCGAGGCCGGAGGCGAAGGCGAGGCCGCGGCGGCCGCCGTCCAGGGCCGCGAGGTTCTCCTCCAGGGCGGTACGGGTCGGATTGGCGCTGCGGCTGTACTCGTAGCCGCCGCGCAGCCCGCCCACCCCGTCCTGCTTGTAGGTGGACACCTGGTAGATGGGCGGTACCACCGCGCCGGTGGCCTCATCAGGCTCTTGACCTGCGTGGATGGCAACGGTTTCAAAATGCTGTGGGTGTTGTTCGCTCATGCTGCCGAGCGTAGTCGGCCGGACGACCGAACTTTTCGGAACTTTCTGGTTGGCTGGATAGTGGATACCTACGAAAGGACCGCACACCAGTTCCCGCCGGATCCCGTCCCCCGCACCCCGCCATCCCGCCCCTTCCGTCATCCCTCCGGCCCCGCCGTGGCACCGGTGACCGTCCAGGTGACCGTCCACCGCACCGGGAATCGTCGACGGTCCGGGCCCGTTGACCCGCACGGCAGCCGTAACAAGAATTTCAGGTACAGGACACCCACATGGACGCTCTGCTGCTTCTCCTCGCCGCGCTCGCGCTCGGCGGCTTCGTCTTCCTGCCCTGGATGCGCCGCCGGCGGGCCGTACAGCACACCCGGCAGGGCCTGGTGGTGGCCACCGACCCGATGGCCGGCTACGGCTTCGTACCGCTGGAGGAGCTCGACGTACGGCTGCCGGGTCCCGATCAGGAGCTGGAGGACGCACTGGCCGAAATGCGCCGGACCCACGACTGGCGCCCGGCGGCCGCATTGCTCAAGTCCACCGGCGACGACTGGGAACGCCGCTGGCAGCGGGTGCAGACGCTGGCCGGCGCCGCCGCCTTCGAGCTGGCCGCGCAGGAGGCGAGTGAGCAGCAGCGGCGCGGTACGGCGCCCGGATTCGGCGACGGCGGCCGCACCGGCGGGATCTGGCTGCGCACCTGGCGCACGGAGGCGCCAAAGGACCCGGGTGGCGCCCAGACCCACGCCCAGTTCCTCGTCCTCCAGGCGCTGCGCGATCCCGGCTCGCAGGACTTCCGCATGATCCTGGAGGAGGCCCGTACGGTCTGCCGGGAGGCGACCCTGCTGGCGCCGGGCAGCCCCCTCCCGTACATCATCGAGCTCGCCGTCGCCCGCGGCCTGGGCGACCGTCCCGCCGACTACGAGGAACTCTGGTCCAAGGTCGCCCACCGCGCACCGCAGCACATGGGCGCCCACCTCGCCGCCCTCCCCTACTGGTCGCAGAAGTGGCACGGCTCCCGCAAGGAGGCCGAGGCCTTCGCCGAGCGCGCCGCGGCGGGCGCCCCCGCCAAGACCCTCCTGCCGGCCCTCCCCCTCTTCGCGGTCTACGAGCACCTCCCCGAGGCCAACATGGTCCGCAGCCTCTACCAGAGCGCGGTCGTCGAGCGCGCCATCGAGGGCGCCCACTTCGCCCTCCGCGAGGCCCCCGCCGACCACCCCATGGCCCCGCACGTCCGCCATCTGCTCGTCTGGTTCCTGGTACGGGCCGAGCGCTACGCCGAGGCCATGGAACAGCTCCGCCAGGTGGACGGCCATGTCGGCGCCGTCCCCTGGTCGTACGGCCGCAGCCCCGCCGCCGAGTACGCCGCCTACCGCGCCCTGGCCATCGCGGGCTGGGAGAAACACGGCGGAAGCTCCGCGGGCTTCCCACCGGCGGGGCCCCAGTAGCCCGCGACCAACGCCTCCCCCACTGCCCTCACCGCCCTCACCGTCCTCCGGTCCGGAATACGTGCCCCTCCCGCAGCGTTCCCGGCAGTGCAACGCCGAGTGCCGCTGCCCCACCTCCCCAGGAGCCTGATCCCATGCTCTTCTCCCGCTTCAAGACCCAGCTCCCCACCCCGGAGGAGGCGCTCGAAGGCCGCCCCGAGCGGGCCTTCGCCGTCCCCGACCGGCACACCGTCCTCGGCAACCCGCTGCTGGGCCCGTATCCGGACGGCCTGGAGGTCGCCGACTTCGGCCTGGGGTGCTTCTGGGGCGCCGAGCGGAAGTTCTGGCAGGCCGAAGGCGTCTGGACGACCCTCGTCGGCTACCAGGGCGGCCACACCCCGAACCCCACCTACGAAGAGGTCTGCAGCGGCCACACCGGCCACACCGAGGCCGTCCGCGTCGTCTACGACCCGGCTGTCATCCCCTACACGTCCCTCCTGAAGCTCTTCTGGGAGTCCCACGACCCCACCCAGGGCTTCCGCCAGGGCAACGACGTCGGCACCCAGTACCGCTCCGCGATCTACACCCACTCCCCCGCCCAACAACAGGCCGCCGAAGCCTCCCGCGACGCCTACCGCACCGCCCTCCACACCTCCGGCCACGGCGACATCACCACCGAAATCCTCCCCGCCGACGACACCCGGCCCTTCTATCCGGCGGAGGGGTATCACCAGCAGTACCTCGACAAGAACCCGGCGGGGTACTGCGGGATCGGGGGGACGGGGGTGAGCTGCCCGGTGGGCGTGGCTCCGGCCGGGGACTGACTCGGGTCATCACCCCAGGTAGGGGCGTTCCCGATGCTCCAGGAAGTGCCGGATACGGAGCTGCTGCGTGTGGTGCATCGGGAGATCGCCGATCTCATCAGGGTGGATGAACCGCAGCTCCGTGGACTCGTCCGAGATGGCAAGCTTCCCTCCGACGAGGCGAGCGGTGAAGCACACGTTGAACTGCCGCCGTACCTCCCCGTCCGTGTAGGCGATCACGTGACGGGGATTTGTGTACGTGCCCACCAGCCCCGTGATCTCCACATCCAGCCCGGTCTCTTCCTTGACCTCCCGGACCGCGGTGCCGGGAAGGGAGTCGGTCATCTCCATGCCGCCGCCGGGCAGGGCCCAGAGGTCGTTGTCCCGGCGTCGCTGGAGCAGGATGCGGCCCTCGTCGTCGGTCACCACAGCTGAAGCGGCAACGACAAGGCTGTTGGGCTCGGGGGCATCGGGATCGTCGTAATACTCGGTGCGCGACAGGATTCACTCCTCGGGTACAGGCTTCGCCGTCGTCCACGCCGCGTCGAAGCTCTGGGCGTAGGTGTCGAAGATTCCACCAGCCCCGCTTCGGCGAAGGTGCCATACGGGTGCTGCGTAGGCATTCACGCCCCAGACATGGGCATTGGCCAGGAGCTGATCGTCCGCCCGGTAGATGGAGTTGTACAGCGTGGTTCCGTGGGTCCGGATCTCGACTCCGGGTACTCCCAGCAGCGGCCGGTAGTGCATGAGAGCGAGCCGGCAACGCGATTCGATGCCGTGCCCGAACCGTTCCTCCTCGCCGCGCTGCCGCACGTTCGCGCTTTCCGCATCGCCCAATGCGATACGTACGGAGCACCCTTCGGCAGCGCGCTCGCGAAGCAGGTCATTCAGGCGGGCATGGCCACCCCGGCTTCCCGAAGGTGCGTAAGCGCGCCGCGGCGGTCGCAGATTCGGGCCGAAGCGTGGAACTGCTGACCAGCGAGGAAGGGTCCCAGCTGGGGGCCGGGCCTGCGGAGAAGCGGCAGCCGCGGCCAGCCGCGTTGCCTGTCCGCCGTGCCCTAGATCAACCGCCGTTCACCAGGAAAATCGACACACCACCTCTTATCTTGGTGAAGTCGGCAAGAACGTGAGTGATGGCGCGTGCCATCCCGTGTGCACGTGCCCTTCCACGCTGTTGGGACGGTGTGCAAGGTGGATTCTGCGCATGCGGGAGGTCGGCCTGGTAGGCGACCTACGTGGCCACCGTTCGTAGTGGCCGAGCCACAATCCGGCACCCCGCTCGCCACAGTGCTCGTCGATCCCGACGGGCGGATCCAGCGCTGGAGCGACGGCGCACAGGCACTGACCGGCTTTCCGGATCAGGAGGTCATCGGCCGGGACGCGGCGCTGCTCGCCGACCGGACGAGGCTACGGGGAGGTCCGCTCGTCCAGGCACTGCTGCGCGCCGCCGGCAGCGTGCACACCGACTGGCTCCGCTGCCGCGACGGCACCTGCCGCAGCGTCACCTGGCACGCCGTGCCGGTTCCGCTGGCGACCGGTACGGGTGTACTCGCCGTGGCGGTGCCCGAGGCGCAGGTGACCAGCCAGGGCCACGCGGTCACGCTCGACCGTCTTCTGCATTCCTCACCCGTCGGCCTGGCGGTGGCCGACACGGAACTGCGCTTCGTGTACGTCAACGAGACGTATGCCCGCGTGCATCGCATCCCCGTCGAACAGCACCTGGGCCGGTCCGTCCTCGAAGTTCTGGACCTGCCCGATCCGGAAGCGGTCGAAAAGTTGCTGCGCCGCATTGTGGACAGAGGGGAGACCATCGAGAACATCCGGTTGGCAGCCAACAGGCCGGACGGTGATTCGTACGAGGTCCTCGGAAACCTCTTCCCGCTGCAAGGGCCCGACGGCAGGGTCATGGGCGTAGCAGCCATCGTCCACGAGTTGACGGACGGCGGAGGGGAACTCCTGTACACGGCCCACGGGCGGCGCAGGCTGGAACTGCTGGGCCGGGTCAGTGCCAGGCTCGGCCAGGGGCTGGACCCGCGAACCGTCGCGACCGAGCTGGCAGCAGCCTGCGTTCCGGGATTCGCCGAAGCTGTCGAGGTCGATCTGCTGGAGAGCGCGGCGCAGCCGACCGCCGATTCCTTCGATGGCCGTGCGGCGGAGTCCGGCGAGCAGCCCGCTGCCCCACCAGGGCCTCTCTTCCACCCCCTGAATCTCACGTCAGGCACCAGCAGACCACGTCCCGAGGACGAGCTGCCGCAGCCACGTCTGACGCTCCGGGCCGCCGCCCAGTGCGTCAGCTCGGCGCAGCCTGTGGCATTCGAGACCGCGAAGAAGGACGGGTCCGCACTGCACGGCATGGCGGTGCCGCTGATCGCGGTCGGCAGGGTGATCGGAGCCGTGACCTTCCTACGGCAGGTGGATGCCTTCAACTCCGAGGACATGCTTCTGGCGCGCGAGATCGCGGCCCGTACCGCCACCGCGATCGACAACGCGCTGCTCTATCGACGTGAACGGCTGGCCGCTCTCGCGCTCCAGCGCCACCTGCTCCCCGCCCAGCTGCCATCGGCGAAGTGGTTCCAACTGGCGTACCGCTACCGCCCGGCCGAAGACGACACCTTGGCCGGGGGCGACTGGTACGACGCGGTGGCACTCCCCGGCGGCAGGATCGGGTTGGGGATCGGTGACGTGATCGGCCATGGCGTGGGCGCCGCCGCCGCGATGGGCTGCTACCGCTCCTCGGTGCACGCACTACTGGACGTGGGACTACCGCCAGGACAACTGCTCACCCGCCTGGATGGGTTGTTCAACGGCAGCGACAGCGAACTCGCCGCGACCTGTACCTGCGTCGTGTACGACGGGGGTGTGGGACGGTGCCGCATCGCACTCGCCGGACACCCGCCCCCTTTGCTGGTCATGCCGGACGGATCAGTGGCCCTGCTGGAGTGCGAACCCGGGCCGCCCGTGGGGATGGGCCTGCACGACGTGTACGCCGACCAGGAACACCCCGTCCCGCCAGGGAGCCTGATAGTCCTCTACACGGACGGGATGATCGAAGACCGCAAAGCGGTTCTGGACCTCGACCAGGGAATCGCGCTCCTGAGCCGTGCCGTCCGCGACCCGAAGGCACCCCTGGACGAGATTTGTGACGCGATGACAGCGGTACGTCCGGCCAGCTCCGCGGACGACGCCGCGCTCCTTGTCGCACGACTGGGCCGGCTCTGATCGCTGCCGTTGTTTGGAGCCACCGACGGGATCGCTGCGCCTGAGTTCGTCAGGGGCACATTGGTACACCCTCGTAGGGACGGGGGTGTCCTGCCCGGTCGGTGTGGCCAAGGCGGACGGCTGATCACAGCAGGACAACACCGTCGCCGCGAGCGGTCCTCGCTGTCGTTACGGACCGTCCTCTCCCGGTAGGGCGAGATCCCGGGCCGTCTCGATACGGGTGCGTTCGTATTCCGCCGGGTCGAGAATCTTCCATGCTGCCTGGCCGATGGCCAGAACCCCGCGGGCCGGCAGGGGTACGTCACCGATGCGCGGGTTCTCCGTCAGCTGGACCGGGCGGCCGAGGTCGACGCCGTCGAGCAGGGCATGCGCGTCGTCGACGAAATACATCCGCTGGGGCATGAGCGTTCCGGTGTGACCGCTCGGCATCGTGCCGGACAGCTGGAGATCCCCCATTCCCAGCGCACGGGCCAGGCGCTCGCGAGCCCGCACCAGGAGTCGAGGGCGCCAGGTGGCGAGCGGCAGCGCCCCACTGATGCCGTTGAGGAAACCGAGGAGTCGTGTCGCGGAGGCGGTGAGGGTCCAGTCCAGGGAGGGGGAATCCATCGTCACCCGCAGAGTGGCAGGGCCCGTCCACGTGAGCCCGATCCGGGCGTACCCGGTGTGGTCGCAGGAAGCGCCGTAGTACCTGGGGCATGCGGTGTGCAGGTGTGGCCCGTCGACGTGAATCGACCAGCTGCCGTTCGGGTCGCGATGCCACAACGTGCGGTAGGGGCCGAAGCAGTTCTCCGGAAAGACGCGCAGGGCGAGGACATGACCGGAATCAAAGGGCAGCCCAAAAACACCCCAGCCCTTGACGTATTCGTGCTGGGGCCATGGTGCCTGGCCCCGTAGGGGCGGGATATCGGACAGCGCGGAGGAAAGGTCGAGCATTTCCATCACCCCGGCGAGGTCGGTCTGTGCCCCAGGTCAAGGGTAAGGGGGTCACGGCCGGATCCGCTCGGGTTGCCACCGCCGCGGCGGTCTCTGCGGCCGTGTCACCGCACGTTCCGCGTGCGCGGGGGCCTGCCGGTCATCACCGGCCACGGCCCCGTGGCAGCGCCTACCGCTCCGCCTCAACGTCGTTTGCGGCCGAAGCGACGCTTGCGGGGCTTTTGGCTGGCCAGCTGCTGCGCTTCATAGACTCGTCCCACAGCGGTCAGCGTGGCGGCAAGGTTCCTGGCGGTGCGTAGTGTGTCGGGATGTTTCTCACCAAGGATCTGGCGGCGTTGGGTTAAGACAGGCCGAAGGAGTTCGATCGCCAACGTGTGATGACGCATCTCATGCAGGGTGACAGCGAGGCTGTTGGCGCTTTCGAGGGTGTTCGGGTGGTTGACTCCGAGGATGTGACGTCGGCGGGCGAGGACGTCCTCTTTCATGCGGCGGGCTTCTGCATACTCCTTTAGATCATGCAGGATGGCGGCGAGGCTGTGGGTGGTTTCGAGGGTGTCGGGGTGGTCGTCTCCGAGAATTCTGCGTCGGCGGACAAGGACATCCTCGACCATACTGCGGGACCCCCCGTACTCCGTTAGATCATCCAGGATGATGGCAAGGCTGTGGGCGGCTTCGAGGGTGTCGGGGTGGTCTTCCCCGAGAATTCTGCGGCGGCGGGCAAGGACATCCTCGACCATGCTGCGGGACTCCCCATGCTCATTCAGGGCACGCAGAGTAGCGGCGAGGCCAATGGCGGTTGAGAGGGTGTCGGGGTGGTCGTCTCCGAGGATTTGGCGCCGGCGGGCGAGCACATCCTCTTTTATACGTCGGGCCCTCGTATAGAAACCCAGCGCATGCTCAGAGGAGGCCAGGCTGTTGGCGCTTGCGAGGGTGTCGGGGTGGCCGTCTCCGAGGATGTGACGCCGGCGGGCGAGCACATCCTCTTTCATGCGGCGGGCCTCCGCATAGAATCCCAGTTCATGCTCCGAGACAGCGAGGCTGTTGCTTGATTGGAGAGTGTCAGGGTGATTTTCCCCAAGGACCCGGCGGCGGCGGGCAAGGACATCCACATCCATGCGGTGGGATTCCACGTACCTGCCCAATCTGAACAAAATGGCAGAGGTGTCATTGCCTGATTGGAGGGTGTCAGGGTGGTCGTCTCCCAGGACCCGGCGGCGGCGGGCAAGAGCGTCTTCGATGATGACGCGGGCCCCGTTGAGATCGCCGAGTTCAGCGGTGGCATGACCCAGGTACTGTGCGCTGGTCAGGGTATCGGGATGGTCGGGTCCCAGTTCGGCACTCCAGGCCTGCTGTAGTGCCGTGACGAAGTCGTACGCGCCGCGCGCCTGACCGGTCCGGAGAAGAAAGAGTGTCGCGTCGAGGAGTGTAGGGCGTAGTTCAGCCCGATCATTGATCGCAGCAAGGACGTGCGGTGTGGTGACGTGTGCTGCGAATGAGGACCACGTGGGCCAGTCGCTGGGAGACTCGGCGTCACCAGGAGTTACGGCAGCCAGAGCGGCAGCGACATCCCTGCGAATTGCCGCAACCTGGTCGGAACCGATCTGGGTGCGAAGGATGCCTTGTGTGAGGCGATGAATTTGGAATGTTTCGAGGTCAATTCTGGCCAGCCCATAGCGACTGAGAGGCTGGAGTGCGCTGCGAGGCCACATCAGGTCGTCAGGATCCGTGGTGATGGTCACCAGCTCGGCGCGGGCGGTCTCCAGCCAGGTAATGGGAATCGGCTCGGGACCGAGGAAGGCGCCGAGGCTGAGGAGAGCGGCAGCATCGAGGTGCCCGTCGTCCCTGAGACGGTTGACTGCGATGTCGACTGTCGCGGCCAACGAGGCGGGATAGTCGCGGACGTCACTTTCCTCAAGGAGCCGGGCGGTACTGGTAGCCAGTAGTTGTCGGTAGCGGTCAATGGTCATGCCGCTGCGGAGAATCCCTACCACTTGCGCGAGTGCCAGAGGAAGGTCTCCCAGATCCTGTGCAAGGAGACCTGCGTGTTCGGTGGTGATACCCGGAACGCTATTTTTCAGGTATTCGAGAGAATCAGTGCGGTTGAAGACATCCAGGTCGGCCGTATGAGCAATTCCGCGCCAATCGGGGTTACGTGAAGTGATCAGAATGTGGCCGGGACCTTCGGGGAGCCAGGGTTCAAGCTGATCCGGATGTTCCGCATTGTCGAGGACGAGGAGCCAACGGTGCTGCGTCCGTAGATGCTGGAGCAGGGCGCGCGCGTTGGGCTCGGATCCGGCCTCGGGTTTCGCGATGCCGAGGCGTTTGGCGAGTTCGGTGTAGTGGACGGGCAGTTGGTTGGCCTGTTCAGCATCGATCCACCACACCAGGTCGTACTGGCTGGCAAAGCGATGGGCGTACTCCAGAGCGATCTGCGTCTTGCCGATTCCTCCCATGCCGTGCAGCGCCTGCACCACCGCCTGACGTCCGCTGAGCAGTCTTGCTCGGAGTTGCCCCAGTTCGGCTTCACGGCCGGAGAAATCTAGATTGCGGCGACGGACGTTCCACACCTCGGGTATGCCGACGCTGCTGGGAAGCCGCGGCCCATAGTCGTCCGGTTCGGCATCCGAAGGCGCTTCGGTGTCACCTGGGAACGGGGCCTGGCCAGTGGGCCGGACCGCACCGTGGATTGCTTCCAACAGGGCTGTGGTGGCAGCGGACTTGTCCAGCCCATGCAATTCTTTCCGGAGCTTTCCGCTCAAGATCGTGGGGATTTCCTGGTCCGTCAGAGGCTCGATCTCAAGGGGGATGAGTTGCCCCTTGCCGGCTACAGCGGCTGCCCACTCGACCCGGGTCCACCGGTCGGCGGCGAAGTAGTTCTTGGAGAACAGGGCCACGACCGCATCTGCCTGGCCCAAGGCCTGGTTCATCTTCTGTACGAAGTCGTCTCCGGTGCGCCAGTCCCACTTGTCCAGCTCCGTCTGGTAACCAGCCTGCATGAGCTGCTGGTCCACCCACTCCGCCCAAGTCCGGTCCGGGCCTGCGTAGCTGATGAAGAGCCGCTGCCTGATGTCGGTCACCGTTGCCCCCGAGTTCTTGGTGCTGCCGCGCGGTTCCTGGGCCATGATCTCGCGTGCAGCGATAGGCGGGACAGGAATCGGCAAGGTTCGTCAGCTGATCGTGGACCAGGAGGTCGCCGATCTCGTCGGGGTGGACGAACCGCGACTCCGCGGCCTCGCCCGAGTTGGCGAGTCGCCCGCCGACGGTGCGCGCGGTGAAGCACACGTCGAGGAGCCGGCACGCCCACGGGGCGCCCCCCGGAAATGCGTTGCACGAGACGTATCGTCTCGCCTACGTTCTTGGTCATGCCGAACTCAGCGTCCAGAAAACGCGCCCATATCGCCATGTTCTCCATCGCCGCACACGGGCACGTGAACCCGAGTCTTGAAGTGATCCGCGAGCTCGTCGCCCGTGGGCACCGCGTCACGTACGCGATCCCGCGCGTCTTCGAGGAAAAGGTTGCCGAGACCGGCGCCGAGCCGGTCCGGTACCGCAGCACACTGCCCTCGCCCGATGACGACCCGTCGGCGTGGGGGACCACGCTCCTCGACAACGTCGAGCCGTTCCTGGACGACGCGATCCAGGTACTGCCGCAGCTCATCGCGGCGTATCAAGGGGACGAGCCGGACCTCGTGCTGCACGACATCACCGCGTACCCGGCGCGCGTCCTCGCTCGCCGCTGGGGCGTGCCCGCGGTCTCCCTGTCGCCGAACCTCGTCGCATGGGAGGGGTACGAGGAGGAGGTCGCCGATTCGATGTGGGGGGAGGCCCGAGCGAGCGAGCGCGGCAAGGCGTACTACGCGAAGTTCACCAACTGGCTTGCCGAGAACGGGATCGGTCAGCACCCCGACCCGTTCGTAGGCCGCCCCGACCGCTCGATCGTGCTCATCCCGAAGGCCCTCCAGCCGAACGCCGACCGGGTCGACGAGAAGTCGCATTCCTTCGTCGGCGCCTGCCAGGGCGAGCGCGCCACGCAGGGCGACTGGGAGCGGCCCGCGGACGCCGAGCGCGTGCTGCTGGTCTCACTCGGCTCGTCCTTCACCAAGCAGCCGGGTTTCTACCGCGAGTGCGTCAGGGCGTTCGGCGACCTGCCGGGCTGGCACGTCGTGCTCCAGGTGGGCAAGCACGTCACCGCCGACGAGCTGGGGGAGGTTCCCGGGAACGTCGAAGTGCACCACTGGGTACCGCAGTTGGCGATCCTGCGGAAGGCTGACGCCTTCATCACGCACGCCGGAGCCGGTGGCAGCCAGGAGGGCCTGGCCACCGCCACGCCCATGGTGGCCGTCCCGCAGGCCGTCGACCAGTTCGGCAACGCGGACGTGCTCCAGGGGCTCGGCGTGGCCCGCCACGTTCCGATGGACCAGGCGGACGCCGCCACCCTCCGCGCGGCAGTGCTCGCGCTCGTCGACGACCCGGAAGTGAGGCGCCGATTGGTGTCCATTCAGCGGGACATGGCCGCCGAAGGCGGCACCCGGCGGGCGGCCGACCTCATCGAGGCCGAACTGCCCGCTGGGTAAGCCGGCTGTGGACGGGCTGCCCGGGGGCGAGCCTGCCCGATGGCAGTCGCTGGTACCGGTGGCAGTCGCTGGTACCGGTGGCAGTCGCTGGTACCGGTGGCAGTCGGTGGTACCGGTGGCGGTCTTCGGCGTCAGCTGTCGGGCGTGGCCGGGGCGGCGGTGGTCAGGGCGCTGCTGTCGACGTAGACCACCAGTGTCTGATCCGGCTGTTCGGCCAGGTGAAATGCGGTGTAGGCGTACTCGACCGGGCCGCGGGCCGGGTGCCGTAGGCGTTTGTGTCCGCTGTGCCGGGTCTGCACCTCGTACTGGCGCCACCAGGACCGCGCTTCCGGGCTGCCCTCGGTCAACTCGTCGATCAGCCCGGTGTAGCGCGGGTCGGCGGGGTGGCGTCCGGCCTGCGTCCGGAGTCGGGCGAGCAGGCCGCGTGCCTCGGGTTCCCAGTCGACCACGACGTCCCGGGCCACCGGTTCGAGAAACATCCAGCGGACGAAGTTGGCCGGCCGCTCCGCCTCGTTGCCCAGGAGCCGCGGGAACAGGTCGTCGGCCGCCCGGTTGTGGCTGAGTACGTCGTAGTTGCCGCCGATGATGTACGCCGGGTTCGGCTGGAGCAGCTGCGGCACGGCTGCCACCTCATCCTTGAGCGGCTCGCGTGCCTCGGATTCCGCCGCGGCCGCGTGACCGGCGAGCTGGAGAAGATGGGCGCGCTCGTGCCGGTCGAGGCGCAGTGCCTCGGCGAGAGCGGTCAGTACCTGTTCGGAGGCGCGGATCTCCCGCCCCTGCTCCAGGTACGTGTACCACGTGGCGCTGATCCCGGCCAGGAATGCCAGTTCTTCCCGGCGCAGCCCCGGAGTCCGACGGCGCGCGGTCCGCGGCAGCCCGACCTCGTCCGGGGTGCGGCGCTCCCTGCGGCTGCGCAGGAACGCACCCAGCTGACGGCGTCGGTCCGGCGGCAACGGCATGAGGAGAACCCCCAGTTCCAGAATAAATGCATTCTGGATACCAGGCTAAGCCGGCTGGAGACTCGTATGCGTACGAGTACGCATCGGCGAGCACAGGCCTTGGACCGTGCCGACGGCACGCCGGCCGCAACGCGTCATGTCGGCGCCCGGCCGCCGGTCGCCCGGGCCGCGGCTCGACGGTCCTCCACGAGCCGTCGCCCGAGCCTCAGGCCCTCGTACTGACAACTGACAGCAGGTCAGGCCCTCGTGCTGACAAGGGAAAGGAAGTCCTCATGTCCGGAATTACGGGCAAGGTGGTGGCGATCACGGGAGCCAGCAGCGGCATCGGCGAGGCGAGCGCGCTGCTGCTCGCCGAGCGCGGCGCGCGACTCGTCCTCGGCGCGCGCCGGTCCGCGCGCCTGGCGGAGCTGGTGGCCCGGATCGAGAAGGCGGGTGGCGCGGCCGTGCAACTCCGTACCGACGTGACCCGGCCGGACGACCTGCACGCCCTGGTCGCGCTGGCCTCAGAGCGCTTCGGCCGGCTCGATGTGCTGGTCAACAACGCCGGGGTCGGCACGATTTCGCCGCTCGACGATCTGCGGGTCGAGGAGTGGGACCACATGATCGACGTCAATGTGAAGGGTGTGCTGCACGGCATCGCCGCCGCGCTGCCGGTCTTCCGCGCACAGGGCACCGGGCACTTCGTCACCACCGCCTCCACGGCTGCCTTTCGCGTCGTCCCCGCCATGGCGGTCTACGCCGGCAGCAAGTTCGCGGTCCGGGCACTCTGCGAAGGGCTGCGCCAGGAGGCCGGCGACTCGGTGCGGGTGACCACCGTCTCGCCCGGTGCGACCGCCACCGACTTCGCCGAGGCGTCCACCAACAGCCGGGTCAGAGCGGAGATCACGAAGATGCGGGACGACATCGCCATACCGCCCGACGCGATCGCCCGCGCCATCGCGTTCGCCATCGAACAGCCCGACGCCGTCGATGTGAACGAGATCGTCGTCCGGCCCACTGCCCAGACCTGACCGCGGCTCGTACCCGAGCAAGGGGTGCGGCCCGGGCAAGGGGTGAGGCCCGGGCAAGGGGCGAGGCCCGGGCAAGGGGCGAGTGATCACCCCGGTCAGGCAACTCCTGTCCTTTCGGTCTCCGTCCGCGTCGCGGTGACCACCACCGTCGCGTAGGCCATGGTGAAGGTGCCGCCCCTCGCGTCGATGGCGGAGCCGACGTCGTCCAGTACCTCCGCCAGTTTGTCCGGTGGGAGGCGGGTGAAGGCGCCCTGGGTGGGCAGTTGGTCCAGCCATGCGGCTCGGGTGTAGGAGCACTCCCAGTCGAATTGCCACTGTTGCGGGGCGCCGAATCCGCCGGACTGTCGGATCCCGTCGGCGGCCTTGGTGAAGAACGCTTGGTAACCGGTCAGGGCTTGCTTCGTCGCCGGGGAGGTGAACGGCGCGTCGGGCATGACGCGTCGGCAGGCCGCGGCGGTGGCTTCCGCCACGTCGGGTGGGGGCTGGCCCACGTTCCAGAACGCTGCCAGCCGGCCGCCGGGACGCAGTGCCTGCGCCGCCTTGGCCGCGCCGGCGACCGGGTCCAGCCAGTGCCAGGTCTGCCCGGCGACGACCGCGTCGAAGTCGCGGCCGGCCGGGTCCCAGGCCTCGAACGCCGCGACCTCTGCGTCGAGTCCGCCGCGCCGGGCCAGGTCGGCCATCCGCGCGTCGACGTCGACCCCGAGCACCCGGCAGCCGGCTGCCTGGAACTGCCGGGCGGCGATGCCGGTGCCACAGCCGACGTCTAGGACGTCGGGGCCGGGGCTGGTGGCGACGATCGCCGCCACCATGGCGTCGGGGTAGCGGGGGCGGGCCCGGTCGTAGAGTTCGGCGTCCGTGCCGAACGACTCGGCCATCAGCCGGTGTTGATGAGGCTCATTCCCGGAGCACGGTAAAGTGGGCATGCGCCCGCTATGGTGGGCACGCGCCCACTCGTCAACGGGTGGGGCCGGGACGAGGGAAGGCGGTGGCACGGTGCCGACAGGGGTGGCCATGCGGGACGCGCGTGAGCAGTTGTTCGGCGCCGCCGAGCGCGTCCTGCTCCGGGACGGGCCGAACGCGCTGACCAGCCGGGCGGTCACCACGGAGGCAGGGTGCGCCAAGGGCCTTCTGCACCGGCACTTCGCCGATTTCGACGACTTCCTCGCCGAGCTCGTGCGGGACCGCATCGCCCGGATCGACGCGCAGACCGCCGCCCTGCGCGACTCCGCGGGCACCGGCACCGTCGCCGGCAACCTCACCGCCGCGCTGACGGCCCTGTTCGAGTCGGTCGCCGTACGGATCATCGGCCTCGTCACCTTCCGGGACGAACTGCGCGCCCGGCTGCGCCGGACCACGCCGACCGGCGTCCCGGTCCTGGCGGAAGCCACGGCCATGGTCGCCGCCTACCTCACCGCCGAGCGGGAGCTGGGCCGCATCGCGGCGGACGCCGACGTCGGCACGCTCGCTCCCACGCTGATCGGGGCCGGGCATCTGCTCTTCGCCGACCGGGAAGCCGACCCGGCGGAGGCCGGAGCCGTCCACAAAGTCGTGACGACGGTGATCGCCGGTGTGGTGAGAACTACTTCGTAGTGATGGGCTGCGGAGGGAGTTCGAAGCGCAGCAGGGCGCCGGTCTGTGGGGGGCGGAGTTCCGTTTCCACGTCGAGGTGGCGGACCTCGCCGCCGTCGTCGATGACGGCCTCGGTCAGTTCGTCGATGACGTCGGGAACCTCCCGCAGCGGCTCCCCGCAGAACGGACAGGCCCCCGCTGACCGCGCCAGCAGCCTGTCCTGGTCGCAGACGGCCCCCGGGGCGACGGACTCGTCGTCCACGGCCAGCGTCCGGATCGCGGCCAGCGACCCGGCCCACAGCGTCTCGTCGAGCCCGACGGCGCCGAGCCGCCCGGCCCCCTTGGCCTGCAGGATCTCGTCGGCGAGCCGCCGCTGCTCCTCGTGTGCGTGGGCGGAGACGAGCTCCTGCACCTTCTGCTTGATGTCCGCGGACGTCGCGGTCTCGCGGTCCACGGTGAAGCTGCCGACGAGCCGGTTCCGCAGGTCGAGGGGGAGGAAATCGAGGAAGACCGGCACCTCATGGGGATGGCCACCCACGACGAGCACGTCGTAGCCCCCGCCCCCGAACAGCTGCTTGAGCTCACCGACCACCCGCCGGTAGTGCTTCTTGCTCAGCTCGTCGGCCTTGTTGCGGACCCCGTACTCGGCCAGGCCCGCCGCGAAGTTGGGCTTGCGCAGCGTACGGTCGCGGATCGCCTCCAGCTCGCGGGCCTGGCCGAGGTAGTACTCCCAGACCTGGGCGGTGCCCTTGTCCACGAGGACCGCGCAGGTGCGGTAGTACTCGTCGAGCACGCCGAGCAGCGGACGGACATAGGGGTCGGCGTCCACCACGATGCGTTCGTGGCCGTTTCGCGGCAGAAAGACCTCTTCGTAGACGTCGTTGCCGCTGCAGGAGAAGACCGCGACGGTGCCCGGTTCGACGGGCTCCGCGCCGAGGGATTTCTCGATCTTCGCGATGTCGTCGCGGAGCGAGAGCCGCACCTCGTGCTCCCGTTTGCGGTCCTCCGCGAGCGGCCGGATGCGATCCAGCAGGCTCGCCACGCGCGTGGTGAACTCGCGGCGGCCGGGCGGGCCCGGTTCCACCGGAACGTAGAGGGAGACCAGCGGAAGTCCATTGCCGCCCAGCCGGAGGATCCGGTCGACCTGCCCTTGGGTGATCATTGGCGCTCCTCCGCTCGATGAGCCCTCGATTCCAGGAAACGGGGTGCGCAGGGGCGCGGCAACCGCAGGGGGACTGCGCAGGGGCACGCGGGAATGACGGTTCGTCCAGGAACAGCAGCTCTCCGCGCTTGACCGGCGACTCTCCGTGCGGGGATGACCTGATATTCCCGCCCCTGGGGAGATCATGGGCGGGTGGCTTGGGCGCGCGTCCGTGTGCATCTCGATGGACCTGGCCGATGGACCCGGCCGATGGACCTGGCCGATGGACCTGGCCGAATTCTCCGGTACGAACAGTCACGATGGAGTGAGATGAGTCGATCTGGCATTGTCCGCCGGGGCGTCCGCCGGGGCGGTAGTGGTGTCCGCGGAGGAATTCTTGGACCGGCCGGGATTCTGGTCGCGGCTGCGCTGCTCGGGACGGCTTGCAGTGCCTCCGCCACACATTCTTCCCTCTCGGCGGACGCAAGCACTCCTGCCGCTACGTCCTTTGCGCGGATGGTCGATATCGGTCAGGGGCGCAAGATGTATCTGGAGTGCCACGGCAGCGGGTCTCCGACGGTCATTCTTGTGCCGGGGCTCGTCGCCGCCGCTGATACCTGGAGATATGTGCGCGGCTCCGCCGGCGCGATGAAGGCCAGCAGCTCTGCCGTGTATCCCGGGGTGGGGCGATTCACCAGGGTCTGTTCCTACGATCGTCCGGGAACGGCACGGGAGGGCGGGAAGTTCACTCCCTCGACGTCGGTCCCCCAGCCCACGACACCGCGTGGTGACGTCGCCGACCTGCATACGTTGTTGAGCACGGCCAAGGTGCCCGGCCCCTATGTGCTGGTGGGGTGGTCGGCAGGCGGGCCGATCGTCAGGATCTATGCCGGCGAGTACCCGCATGACGTGTCCGGACTCGTTCTCGTGGACGCCGAGACGGAATTCCTGCAATCGCGGCTCACGCCGGGGCAGTTCGCCACCTTTCTGGCGCTGGAGCGCAAGGACGACAAGAAGCGCATCGCCCAGTGGAAAGATGTGGAAAGACAGGATCCGGTGACCGTGTTCCGGCAGGTGCGGGCCGCTCCGCCGGTGCCGAAGGTGCCGGTGGTCGTGCTGACCGGGGATGAATTCGACCCCCGTGCATTCCGTGCTCGGCTGCCGGCCGGCGCCCCGGCGGACTACCCGCAGGTCTTCTGGCGGGCGCAACTCGCCTCGCAAGGAGATCTGGCGCGGACGTTTCCCGGTGCGCGGCACGTCACCAAGACGAGGAGTGACCACAACATCCAGAACAATCAGCCGCAGCTCGTCATCGATGCGGTGCGTGAGGTGGTCGAGAAGGCTCGTCGGCAGGAAAGTGGTAGGCCGTCTGCTTCCTGACGGGGCGGAATTGCCGGCGGACGGGCCCTCATCGGGCCGCAGCAGGGCAGCGCACGGGTCTCCCCCGCCCACATCACCTGGCACAGCGCGCAGGTGTTCCGTGGTGAGCCCCGGGTGCCGGAGGGCGTCTGAGGGGGGCGGGGGTGTCGCCGGCTACCGGGCGGCAACAGCGGGCGTGGTGGAGTCGGGGTGCGGGCCGTAGGCCTTGAGGAAGCGGTCGCGGAAGGTGTCCATCCGCCAGACCGGGCCCTGGTGGCCGGGGTTGAGGCCGGGGGTCCAGTGCCAGCCGGAGATCCGCTTGAGGACGTCGGGGTCGTGGGCGACGAGCGCGACCGGGACGTCCCGGCTGGCGTGGTCGCCGGAGACCTTCGCGACGGGCTGGTGGTCGCCGAGGAAGACGAGCACGGTGTTCTTGTTGCCGTACTTCTCGACGTACGAGATGAGGCTGTTGAGGGAGTACTGGATGGACTTGCCGTACTCGGTGCGCACCCGGTCGGTCTGCTGCCACACGTCCACGGGCTTCTTGCCGGCCTTCTCGATGGAGCGGTAGACGGAGCCGTCGCCGACCTTGTTCCAGGGCAGCGTCTTGGGGAGCGGCGCCCAGGGGTTGTGGCTGGAGGTCAGGATGATCTCGGACATCAGCGGCTTGTCGTGCGGCCGGCCGTGCTCCAGGCGCTGGAAGGCCGAGAGGCTGTACTGGTCGGGCATGGTCGACCAGCTGAACTTGGGTCCCTTGTAGCCAAGTTCCCGTGAGTCGTAGACGTGGTCGAGGCCGTAATACTTCGCTTCCGGCCAGCCCTTGGTGACGCCGGGCATGATGCCGACGGTCCGCCAGGCGCCGGTGCGCTGGAAGGCCTTGGTGAGGGAGAGGTGATCGCCCGCGGTGACGGTGCGGTAGCGCTGCTGGTTGTCGATCCACAGGCCGGACAGGAAGGTGGAGTGGCCCAGCCAGCTGCTGCCGCCGTAGGTCGCCGAGGTGAGCCAGCCGCTGCGGGCCGAGTAGCCGGCCGCGCGCAGCCGCTCGGTCCCCTTCGCGAGCACCGCGTCGACCCCCGGCGCCATCAGCGGGTCCTGGACCGCGCTGCGGCCGTAGCTCTCTATGAAGGTGAAGATGACGTCCTTGCCGCGCAGTCCGGTCAGCAGTTGGCTGCCCGGGGTGCTGTGGTACGGGTCGGTGGCGGCTTGCCTGGCGAACTCCCGCTCGTCCTTCAGCGTCGCGCTCACCCCGTCCATCCGGGCCTGGACGAGGTCGGAGGTGCTCCGGGAGGCGAGCGGCGCGCCGGCGATCTGCAGGCCGAGCGCCGCGGAGAGGACCCACGCGGTCCCGAGGACGAGGGTGGTGCCGGCGGCCGCGGCGCGGTGGCGGGCCATGAGGTTGCTGAGCCGGACGACGGCCAGCGCCGTGAGGACGAGCAGCGCGAGCACGAGGACCACGGCCGCGATCTCTACGCCGAGCGCGCCCGCCGGGCCGATCGAGTCCTGGAGGAAGGAAGCACCGTCGCCGAGCAGGACCCAGTCGAACACCACGTTGAACCCCCGGCCCAGCACCTCGACGAAGCCGATGTCGAGGACGTCCAGGACGGCCAGCACCGCGAGGCCCAGCCCGGCGAGGACCGCTGCCACCCGCCGTACCGTCCGCGGCAGGACGAGCAGCAGGGCGGCGCCGGCTATCCCCTCCACCGGGATGCGGACGAACTCGGCGGGTGTGAGGCGGGCGGGATCGTTCGGCAGGAGGAGCGTGACGAGCACCAGCACGCCGGCCAGGACGGTGGTCGTCCATGCCAGCGCCCGCGCGGCGACCGGGTGCCGATCGCGCCAGCCGGGGGCGGGGGCAGGGACGGGGGCAGGGGCAGGTGCCTCGCTCGCCGCGGTGTGCTGCTCCGGAGCCGCTTCCCCCGCGTGCGCTGTCGCCTCCCCGGCGTCCGGTGCCGCCTCCCCGGCGTCCGGTGTCGCTTCCGCGGCGTCCGGTGTCGCTTCCGCGGCGTCCGTCGCGTCCGTCGCGGGCTCCGGGAGATCGTCCGGTGGCAGGTCCGCGGTCGCGGTGTTCCGCTCCTCCTGAGGCAGTGGGCGAGAGCTCGTGGTGTGCGACACCCGAAGGTCCTTCCGTGCGAGGCCCGGTAGTGGCACGGCGGACCGGACTCGGGAGATCGGCGCCGTCGATAGCTGTACTCGATAGCTGTACGGGCGGCCGGCGGGCTGCGTTCATTCCGCAGGTCGTCGGCCCGGCAGACGGATGCGGGCGAGGACGATCCGGGGCGGTATGTCGTGAATGCGTGAGCTGGGTGGGCGAGGGATGGTGGTGGGGCCGTGGATGGTGGACGGTCGACGGTGGGCGGTGGGCGGTGCGACGCAGTGGAGCAGGAAGGGCGGGACGGGAAGGTCCGGGCCGTCCCCCGATCGGCCCGGACCTTCCCGCCCGGTGTGTGACGGCCGTGCCGGCCGGTGTGTGACAGCCGTGTCGGCCGGCGGCGGTCAGGCCGCGGCAGGCTGCTCCGTTCCCGCCGGGTCGACGGGGGAATTGCGAATGCGGCGGCGCTTCGTCACCAGGACCGCGGTCCGGGTCAGGACCATGGCAAGGGACATGAAAACAAAGGCATTTGCGTAGACGTCCGGGCCGCTGAGCTCATTTTCGATGCTGAAGCGGACCAGCCCCTCGGTGAACCAGTGCTCGGCACCGTAGGCGAAGAGCACGCGGGCGCTGGAAAGGACGATCCAGACGAGGGCGTAACCCACCCCGCCGGTCGTGTAGATGAGGCCGTCGGCGCCGCGGTGGGCGGGGAGCAGGGCGCCCGCCACCAGGCCGCAGATCACGCCCACTCCGACGCCGATGAGCTGCAACGAGGGCGCGTTCCCCGAGGTCGGGAAGGAGTGCACGAAGATCACGATGATGACGGCGACCGCGAGCACGGAGCGCACCATGCGCATATTGGTGACCCGGCGTCGGCCGAGGTCGGTCGCCAGGATGATGGCGAGGATCGTGCCGCCGGCGATGAGTGCAGTGGCGAACTGACTCAGGTGGTTCATGGAATTCGGGACCCTTCCGCAATTCTGCGATACGTGTCATTTCGGCGGCGTCCGCGATATCCAGCACCAGCATTCACCATGCGGCATGCGGCCTTTGGCATGCCGCATTCGGCCTTCGCGTTTCGCCGTCAACGACGCTATGGCGGCGGACCGTTGCCGCGGGACGACCGGCCGGTGGATTCGGGTGTCCACCGGTCGGTGGACAGTGCGGCGGAGGACGGCGGGAGAAGGTGGCGGGGAGGGTGATAGGACTGTGGCCGGTCGCGCGAGGCGCGGTGACGCCCGCGCCCCGGTGCGGGGCCGATCGAATGCGGGGGGACGCACGGTGAGGCTTGACGCGCGGCGCGCGGCGGAGGCGCGGATGCGCTGGTTCGGGCTGTGGGACAGCTACTTCGTGATCTGCTACCTGCTCACCACGGGGCTGGTGTTCACCTCCGCGGTCCCCCAGGGGCACCGTGTCGTCGCGATCGGCGCGCTGACGCTGGCCGTGCCCTGGTACGCGGGGATCGGGCGGCCGTTGATGCGGCACCGTACGAGCGACCGGCGCAACACCGTCTTCGCCGCCGGGCTCTTCGTGCTCTTCGGGGTGGCGGCCGCGGTCGATCTGATGAGTGCGTTCGCGCTGTTCGCGCTGGTCCCGATGCTGATGATGAGCCTGGCGGCCCGGGCGGCCGTGGTGACCGCCGTGCTCGGCAACCTCGTCCCGGTGACGGTGCTGTTGCTGCAGGGCGGCGACGCCGCGGGCCCGCTGGTGCTGTTCGTGCTGCTGGTGTCGCTGCTGGGCATCGCGCTGTCCGTGCTCCTCGGGCTGTGGATCAAGAGGGTGGTACGGCAGAACGAGGAGCACGCCGCACTGATCGACGAACTGCGGCAGAACCGCGCGCAGGTGGCCCGGCTGTCGCACCAGGCCGGGATCTCCGCCGAACGCGAGCGGCTCGCGCGGGAGATCCACGACACCCTCGCGCAGAGCCTGATCAGCATCATCAGCCTGGTGCAGGCCGTCGATGCGGAGGTGGAGAGCGCCCCCGTCAGGGCCCGTGAACACCTCGCGCTGGTCGGGCGGGTGGCAAAGGAGAGCCTGGTGGAGGCCCGTGCCTTCGTCGCCGACCGGACGCCCGCGTCCTTGCAGGAGAGCTCCTTGGCCCAGGCGCTGCGGCGGCAGGCGGACGGGCTGACCGCACAGTCCGGGCTGCTGGTGCGGTTCGCCGTCGAGGGGGTGGAGCGGCCGCTGCCGATGGCGGCCGGCGTCGTCCTGCTGCGTGCCGCGCAGGAGGCCGGCGCGAATGTACGCAAGCACGCCGAGGCCCGCACGGTGGACATGGTGCTCCGCTTCGGCGAGGGGGAGGTCGGGCTGCGGGTCGCCGATGACGGCAGGGGATTCGCCACGGCGGACGGCGAGTTCAGCGGGGCGAAGGGCGAGTTCGCCACGGCGGAGGAAAGAGACGGGAGTGGCCCGAGTGGCAGTGCGGACGAGGACGACGGCGGGGGCTTCGGGCTGCGAGGGATGGCGGCGCGGGTGGCGGAGACCGGAGGCGTGCTGAGCGTGGCGAGCGAGCGGGGCGCGGGCACCGTCGTGGAGGTGAGGATTCCGTTGGCGGGAACGGTGGACGACGCGGCAGCGGGCCCGGACGCGGACCGGACGGACACGGACCCGACAGACACGGACCGGACAGACGCCGACCCGACAGACGCGGACCGGACAGACACGGACCGTGCCGGAGCACTCGGGAAAGTCCTCGCAGGAGCGCTCGGAAAGGGCCGCCGATGACCGGCATGGAAGCCACCACTACCGCTGCCACCACCGCTGCCGCCGCGGTGCGGGTGCTGCTCGCCGATGACCATCCCGTCGTGCGCGAGGGCCTGTGCGCGATGCTCGCCGCCGATCCGGGGATCGAGGTCGTCGGGCAGGCGGGGTCCGGGGAGGAGGCCGTGGCGCTGGCGCAGCGGCTGGTGCCGGACGTGGTGCTGCTCGATCTGCGGATGGGTGGGATGGACGGGGTCGGCGCGACCGGGCACATCCGGCGGCAGACGCCGCACACCAAGGTCGTCATCGTCACCACCTACGAGGACGACTCCGACATCCTGCGGGCGGTGGAGGCGGGCGCGGCCGGCTACCTCCTCAAGGGCAGTTCACGGGCGGAGCTGACCGGTGCCGTGCACGCGGCGGCGCGCGGGGAGACCGTGCTGACCCCTTCGCTGGCCGGGAAGCTGTTCCGGGCGCGGACGGCGGAGGTGCCGCCGCTGTCCGGCCGGGAGTGCGAGGTGCTGGGGCTGGTCGGTCAGGGCCTGACCAACGCGGAGATCGGCCGGAAGCTGTTCATCGGTGAGGCCACGGTCAAGACGCATCTGCTGCGGGCGTTCAAGAAGCTGGACGTCTCGGACCGGACGGCGGCGGTGATCACGGCGCTGGAGCGCGGGTTGCTGTCGTAACCCGGCTCACCCGCCCCCGTTCACCCCTCCCCCGGGCTCACC
>NZ_SDIF01000085.1 GCF_004122735.1 Streptomyces sioyaensis
ACCGCCCACCGCCCACTCGTATCACTCGTACCGCCGCGCCTCCCCCCGCCCCGTTGCCGTGGCCACGGCGTCCGCCACGGGAGCGATGTCGTCATCGGAGAGGCCGGAGACGGTGATTCGGATGCCGGGCGGGGAGTGCAGGCGGAAGCGCGCGCCGGGAGCCACCGCCCAGCCGGAGTGCAGGAGCCGGGCCACCGCGCCGGTCTCGTCCGGGACCGGTACCCAGACGTTCATACCGCTGCGGCCCCGTGCATGGACTCCGCGCTCGGCCAGCGCGCCTATCAGCGCATCCCGCCGCCGGCCGTACGCTCCGGCCACCGTTGCGGGATCGATCGCGGACGTCCGCCACAGGTGGGCGACCGTGTCCTGGAGGAGATGACTGATCCAGCCCGGGCCGAGGCGTTGCCGGCCGGCCACCCGGTCGATGGTCAGGGCGTCCCCGGTGAGCACCGCCAGGCGGAGGTCGGGGCCGTACGCCTTGGCCGTCGACCGGACCAGAACCCAGTGGTCGGTGACGCCGGAGAGCGGATGGAGCGGGAGGTCGACGATGCCATGGCCATGGTCGTCCTCGATGAGGAGGACCTCGGGGTGCCCGACCAGGAGGGCACGGAGTTCGGTGGCGCGGGCGCGGCTGACGGCGGCGCCCGTGGGGTTCTGCGCCCGGTCGGTGAGGACGACCGCGCGGGCGCCGTCCTGGAGGGCGCGCGTCAACTGCCCGGGCAGCGGGCCCTCGTCGTCCACCCCGACCGGCGCGGGGCGCAGTCCGAGCGCCGGGATGAGATCCAGCAGACTGCCCCACCCGGGGTCCTCCACCGCCACGGTGTCACCAGGCCGCAGATGGGCGGCGAGCACCCGCTCGATGGCGTCCAGCGAGCCGCTGGTGACCGCGATCGGCCCCGCCGGCACGCCGTCGGCGGCGAAGGCCGCGCGGGCCAGCGCCGCCAGCTCCTCGTCCACGGCCGGCGTGCCGTAGAGCGCGGGGCGCCGCGCACTGTGCGCCGCGGCCGCGGCCAGCGCCCGTTCGAGCGGGGGCAGCAGGGAGGGATCGGGGTTGCCGTCGGAGGCGTCCCGGACACCGGGCGGCGCCTCCACCCGCAGGGCCTCGCGCGGGGTACTGGCGGGCCGGGGGCGCACCCGGCTGCCGCGCCGGCCCGCGGTTTCGATCACCCCCCGGTCGCGCAGCGTGCGGTACGCAGCCGCGACCGTATTGGGATTCACCTCCAGAAAGACCGCCAACTCCCGTAGCGGGGGCAGGACTTCGCCCGGCTGGAGCTCGCCCGCACCGACGGCTCGCTCGACACTTGCGGCAATCTCCGATGCGCGCCGCCCTTCGATCCGATACTCTCCTAGCACAAACATGATTATGCACTAGTGCAATGGAGTTTGCAATGTCCCAGGCCGCAGCGTCCGGAGCCGCAATGTCCCAAGCCGCGTCATCCGCGACCACGTCGTCCCAAGCCACGTCGTCCCGAGCCGCGTCGTACGAACCGACCGAGCGCACGACCCTCACCCGCGCCCGCCAACGCGCCACCTACGACGAGGAGACGGTGCACGCGATCCTCGACGAGGGCTACGTCTGCCATCTGGGCTTCGTCCGCGACGGTTCCCCGGTCGTCCTGCCGACGCTCTACGGCCGGGTCGGCGACCGCCTCTATCTGCACGGTTCGACGGGGTCCCGCCCACTGCGGATGGCCGGTGCGGCGCCGGACCCGGGCCTTGACGTGTGTGTCACGGTCACGCACGTCGACGGGCTGGTACTGGCCCGGTCCGCGTTCCACCACTCGATCAACTACCGCTGTGTGGTGGTGCACGGCACCGCCCATCAGGTCACGGACCCGGAGGAGAAGACCTCCGCGCTGGACGCGCTCGTCGATCACGTGGTGCCGGGGCGCGCCGCGGACTCCCGGCCGGGGAACGCCAAGGAACTGGCCGCCACCGCCGTGATCCGCCTCGACCTGCGCGAGGTCTCCGCCAAGATCCGCGCCGGCGGCCCGGACGACGAGCCGGAGGATCTCGCCCTGCCGTACTGGAGCGGCGTGCTCCCCGTGACACCGGTGTACGGCGCCCCCATACCCGCCGACGACCTCGCGCCCGGCACTCCCGAGCCGGCCTATCTGACCGCCCGCTGAGGAGCCGCAGTGCTGATCCACCCCTGGGACGCCCCCACGGACGACGCCGAGTGGCAACAGTGGCTCGCGGCGCACGACTTCGGTCAACTGGCCGCCAATGGACCGCCCGGCGAACCGCCGCTGCTCCAGCCGCTGCACTTCGCCTACGACCCGGCCCGCCGCGAGGCCGTCACCCATCTGGCCCGCCCTCACCCTCTCTGGAGCGCGCTGGACCACCGGCCCGCGGTGGTGCTGAGCGTGGTGGACGACTACGCCTTCATCCCCGGCCCCTGGCAGGCGGACGAGGACCAGCCGCCCGAGCACGGCGTCCCCACCAGCTTCTACGCCGCGGTTCAGCTGATCTGCACGGCCCACATCGTGGACGATCCGGCGGCGAAGGCGGCGCTGCTGCAACGGCAGACGCACCACTTCCAGCCGGCCGGCGGCTCGGCCCCGGTGGCCGCGGGCGAGGCGCCGTACGGGCGGCTGCTGTCCGGCATCCGTGGCCTGCGCCTCGAAGTGCGGGACGTCCGCGCCAAGTTCAAGTACGGGGGCAAGCGGAGCGAGGCGGTCCAGCACCGCGTCTCGGCGCGGCTCGCCGAACGGGACGGCCCCGGGGACGCGGCGGCCCGAGCCCATCAGCAGCGCCGCCTGGCGACGGCAGAGGGGCCCCCGATGTCGCCCGTGCCCTGAACGGCGCCCCGCGGCCGGCGGCGCCACGGATCCGCCCCGGGGCCCGGCCGACGCCGCCGGCCGGGCCCCGTCCCCAGCCAGGCCCCGACCTCAGCCGGGCCCCGTTCCTCAGCCGGCCGCCGGCGCCGCCGACCGTGCGGCCGCCACCGCTCCGCGTGCCTCCGCCACCGCCAGGGCGGCAACGGCCGTCAGCAGCACCCCGGTTCCGGTCGCCGTCGCCACCGTGAGCCGCTCCCCCAGGAACGCCACCGCGAGGACCGCCGCCGACACCGGCTCGATCAGCGAGAGCACGGACGCTGTCGCGGCACGGACGGCCGCCAGCCCCGCGAAGTACAGCCCGTAGGCCAGCGCCGTCGGCACGGCAGCGATATAGCCCAGCAGCAGGAGACTTCGGCCCAGGTCGTGCGCCTGCGGCCACAGCCCCTCCGCCGCCGCGAGCGGCAGCAGACACAGCGCGCCGACCGCGAAGGCCCCGATCGTCGAGGCGTAGGGATCGCCGCCCCCGGCCCTGCCCAGCCGCCGGGTGGCCAGAGTCATCGCGGCGCAGCCGGCCGCCGACAGCAGGGCCCAGCCGACCCCGGCGGGACGGACGGTCGCACCGCCGTCGCCGCCGAGGACCAGGATCGTGAGCCCGGCCAGCGCCCCGGCGACCGCCAGGACCCCGCCCGGCCCGAGTCGTTCCCCCATCGTCAGGCGCGCCCCGATGGCGATGAGGACGGGGCCCGCCCCCATGGTGACGACGGTGCCCACGGCCAGCCCGGTGGCTTCGACGGCGGCGAAGTAGGCGGCCTGGAAGACGGCGAGGGCGACCCCGGTCACCACCACCCGGGTCAGGCGCCGGCGCAGTGGCTCGTACGGAGCGGGCGCGGCGGCCGGTCCGGAGCGGCGGCGCGTCAGCGCCCGGACGGCGAGCAGAAGGAGGAGGCCGCCGAAGGTGCGCCAGAAGGTGAGGGCGACGGGGCCCAGTCCGCTGCCCCGGTAGAGGAGGGCGGCCGCCGCACCCGCGGTGCCCCAGGCGGTCGCGGCGAGAGTCACGTACAACAGCCCCCGGCCCACGGGCAGGGCGGAGGAAACAGTGGCATGCATGGAAGTGCTGCTCCGGGAAGTCCAGGACGGCGCGAGGCGCCGTGGAATGGTCGCGTGATCCCGTGTGCGGGCAGCGACGATCGGCTCGGGAACCAGCCCGAGCCGAGGGCTTCTCGGAGGCCGTCGCCCGCGTTACGCGGCGGGAGGGGGCAGCACGGTCGAATGCATGATCGATACCCTACGTCGCCCGGGATCCGGCCGACAAGTCGTCCCCGGAGCGGTGCCCGGAGGTCGGGGCGTACGGGAGCGCCGAGGACACGGCGCCATCCGGGGCACCTCCGCCCCCGCCCTCCCCGAGCCCGCCGGCTCCAGCCCCGCCGTCCCCGGCCACCCGCACCGTCTCCGTCGTCTGCGGCTTGGCCGACTGCGCGATGAAGGCGCCGGTGAGCACCACCAGCCCGCCCACGAGCTGCGGGGCGGAAAGATGCTCGCCGAGCAGGAACCAGGCCAGGACGGTCGCGATGACCGCCTCCAGACAGGCGACCACCCCGGCCACCTGGGGCGAGAGCCGGCGGATCGACACCACCCCGGTGAGGTAGGCGGCCACCGTCGCGACCAGCACGATCCAGGCGAGCAGCAGGACAGCCGGCACCCGGGTGCCGTTCATGTCCGCACCGCCGCCGAGCAGTTGCCAGTGCATGGCCCAGGGCCGGGCGATCGGGGTGAGGACGACGGCGCCGAGCAGCAGGCCGTAGGCGATCACACCGAGCGGGTCCGCCGCGTCGTCGCCGTCGGAGCCATGATCGGAGAGTACGAAGTAGCCGACCTGGCAGCAGGCCGCGCCGAGGGCCAGGACCAGGCCGACGGCATCGAAGCTCAGCCCCGACCAGACCTCGACCACACACGCCAGTCCGCCGACGGCCAGCATCACCCCGACCGCCGCGGCACGGGTCACCGGCCGCTTCTGCACGAACCGGACCCAGCCCAGCACCAGCGCAGGCGCCAGATATTCGATGAGCAGGGCGACGCCGACGGGGATGCGGGAGAGCGCGGCGAAGTAGCAGGCCTGGACACCGGCGACGGCGAGCAGCCCGAACCCCGCGAGCAGGGCGGGCCGGCGGCGCGGCAGTTCGCGGTGGCGCCAGGCGATCGGCAGCATGACCAGCGCGGCGCCGGCCACCCGCAGCCATGTGACCTGCAACGGTTCCAGGCCGGCGGATATCAGGGGTTTGGCGGCGACGCCCGACCCCCCGAAGGCCAGGGCGGACAGCAGGGCGATGCCGAGGCCGGCGCCGCGCCCGCCGGTCGCACCGCTGCGGCGGCTCTCCCCGAGGGCGGACGACGGCTGCGCGGCCCCCCCGGGCCGCTGGAGTGGACCGGCCCGGCCCGGTCGATGGACCTGCCGGGCTCCCCGAAGACACGTGCATCGGGACATCATGACCAGCCGAAGTCAGCAGCGCCACCCCTGATGCCCCTGTCATTCCTGGCCGGAGGTCTCCCCGTCCAGACGGGCGGCCAGCCGGCCGGTGTCGACACCGGCGCGGCGCAGCACCTCGACGGCCCGGGATTCGGGATCGTCCACCAGGGCGGCGAGCAGATCCAGACAGCCCGCGCGGGTGGCATAGCGCGCATGCGCCCGGTCCAGTGCGCCGTCCATGGCGGCGGCCGCGGCCGGTGACCAGCCGGGGACGCCGCCCTCGACGACGACGGGGACCGCGCCGGAGTCCTCGACGGCGCCGAGCCACCGGAGTCCGTAGCCGATGCTGCGCTGGACGAGATAGCCGAGCAGCCGGGCGACCTGCGGTCCGCCGTCGAAGGCCGCGCGCACGGCGGGGTCCGATTCCAGGAGGCCGTGCAGCAGATGTGCGGTGTCGACCTGCCGGTCGCCGTCGCGGGAGGCCCTCCTGCGGGCAGCGGAGACGACCGACGCGAGCTCTACGGTGAGCAGGTCGCCGAGGTCCTCCGGAGCGGAGCCGTCACCGGCGCTGTACGCAGTACGGTTTTGCACAGCATCCACCCCACCAGCCGCACCACGCCGGGGCATCCCCGGCGGGAAGCATTTGCGCCTCCCACGCTGGTTGGGCACACCGATCCCCGGCTCATCCTCACGGAGGAGGCGAGGAGGAATCGTGAAGGTCGAACACGAAGACGGGACATCCCGACATACCGACCCCTTCCCGATCGTTCAGCTGACGATCCATCAGAAAGGGATCGCACCGGTATTGAACCTTCACCCCCGCGCCGCTACGTTCCGCGGCAACAGCCAGGGACCGTCACCGAAGGGGTGCGCGCATGGCCGAAGTCACCGCACAGGCCCGCATCGAAGCGCCGGCCGACACGGTCTGGGACCGGCTCACCGACTTCGATACGTACGGCGAGTGGAACGCCACGCACACCGCCTTCCCCAAAGGCGGCCCGTCCTCGCTCGAAGTGGGCGCGGGCTACGAGGAGCACATGAAGCTGATGGGCTTCCCCGCGGAGGTCACCTGGACCGTGCGGGAGCTGGAGCCGGGGCGGCTGCTCGGCATCGAGGGCAAGGGCCCGATGGGCGTCACCCTCACGATGCGCTACGCACTCACCCCGGACGGCCCGGCGACGGCAGTGCGGATCGACGGGACGTTCACCGGCGCCGCGGTCTCCCTGATGGCCGGCAAGCTCAAGGACTCGGCGGGCGCCGCGCTGCACGAGTCGCTGCGCGGGCTCGCCGCCCTGGTGGCCTGAACCTTCGGGGGCCGCCTTCTCCTGCGCGCCCCCGAAGGCCGTCCACCAGGCCTTCCTCCCCGCACTCAGTCCTCTTCGGCGAGGATCAGATACAGCTCCTTGCGCGCCTTGTTGACCACCGCCATGGCCTTCTCCCGCTGTTCGGGACTGCCGGTGGCCCACACCTGCCGGAACGCCTCGACCAGGCCGCCGCCCGCCTTGCGGATCTCGTTCATCGCCTCCCAGTCGACGCCGCGGCCGGCGTCCTCCCAGGGGGCGTCCGAACCGCTGTCGGCCTCGGTACGCCCGGTGTCGGTCAGCGAGAACAGCTTCTTGCCGCCCTCACTGGCACTGGCGATCAGCCCCTCGTCCTCCAGGAGCTGCAGCGTCGGATAGACCGAGCCGGGACTGGGCTTCCACGCCCCGCCGCTGCGCTCGGCGATCTCCTGGATCATTTCGTAGCCGTGCATCGGGCGGTCCTTGAGCAGCGCCAGGATCGAGGCGCGCACATCGCCGCGCCGCGCCCGGCCGCGCGGTCCGCCGCGCCCCCGGCCGCCGCCGAAGGGCGGGCCCCCGAAAGGCGGCCCGAACGGGCCGAAAGCGGAGCGTCGCCGCTCCCAGCCACCCGGGAAGTCGCCGCGGCCGCCGTGCCGGCCGGGTCCGCAGTGTTCATGCCGGTGCTCATGTCCGTGTTCATGTCCTTGGGAACGCATGATGACGTCCTCCATTTCGTTCATTGATCGGTCGCGATGCCTCAACGATATATCGAGACTGTTCGCCGAGCAAGCCTTTGAGTGGAACCAGTGGCCGGGCCGCCCCCTCGCGCCGCGACCGACGCCTCGTCGAGGCCCGACCCGCGCCCCTGGCCCCGCGGGCCATTACCTGACTAGAGTCAGAGAATGGATGCGGCACAGATCAACCAGGTGCGGCGGTTCAACCGCACCGTCACCGAACGCGTGGGCGTGCTCCACGACCACTACCTGGGGCGCGACCGGCCGATCGGTGAGGCCCGGCTCCTCTGGGAGATCGGCGAGCAGGGTCAGGACGTGCGGCGGCTGCGCGAGCGCCTCGGGCTCGACTCGGGGTACGTCAGCCGGATGCTGCGCTCCTTGGAGGCCGACGGCCTGGTGACGGTGGAACCGCAACCGCGGGACAAGCGGGTGCGTACCGTCCGGCTCACCGACGCGGGCCGCACGGAGCGCGCCGTGCTCAACGGCCGCAGTGACGAGCTGGCCGGCTCGCTGCTGGAGCCGCTGAACACCGCCCAGCGCACCCGGCTGGTGGCCGCCATGGCCGAGGTCGACCGGCTGCTGACCGCCGCGACGGTCACGCTGGATGCCCTCGACCCGGACCACCCCGACGCCCGGCACTGCCTGCGGTGCTACGCCGGCGAACTTCAGGAGCGCTTCGAGACCGGCTTCGACCCCGCGCGGAGCCTGCTGCCCGACGCCGGGGAACTCCGCTCGCCGCACGGCTTGTTCCTGGTCGCCCGGCTGCACGGCGAGCCCGTCGGCTGCGCCGGCCTCAAGCTGCCCCCCGGCGTCCCGGCCGAGATCAAACGCATGTGGGTCGCACCCCACGTCCGGGGCCTCGGCGTCGCCCGCCGGATCCTGGCCGAGCTGGAAGCACGGGCCGCCCAGCACGGCCATGACGTCGTGCGCCTGGACACCAACCGGGCGCTCACGGACGCGATCGCCCTGTACCACTCCTGCGGCTTCAGCGAGGTCGCCGCCTTCAACGACGAGCCGTACGCCCACCACTGGTTCGAGAAGCGGATCGCGAAACAGGCGTAGGTGTGATCGCGAACAGGCTCAGGAGTGGGTGACCCGCCGCCCCACCCCGTCCAGTTCCCTCGAATTGGCCTTGGCCTGCGGCTTCGCGGCACCTCTACGCTCGCCGCCATGAGGATTCGTATCGTCGACGCCTTCAGCGCGCGTCCGTTCACCGGCAACCCCGCGGGAGTCGTACTCCTCGACTCCGGCGCCTTCCCCGATACGGCCTGGCTCCAGCAGGTCGCCACCGAGGTCAATCTCTCCGAGACCGCCTTTGCCCACCCGCTGCCCGAGGGCGGCGACGCCGACTGGGCGCTGCGCTGGCTCACCCCCGCCGCCGAGGTGAACATGTGCGGGCACGCCACGCTGGCCACCGCGCATGTCCTGCACACCACCGGCACGGCCACCGGTACGGTCCGCTTCCGCACCCGCAGCGGGGTGCTGACCACTACTGCCGACCCCGGCGGGGCGATCACCATGGACTTCCCGACCGCCCCGCTCACCCCCGTCGAGGTGCCGCCGGTCGTCGCGGAGGCGCTGGGCTGCGCGATCCGCTCCGCGCACGACACCGGCCCCGATGTCGGGGACCTGCTGGTCGAACTCCCCGACGAGAAGGCCGTCCGCGCACTGTCACCCGACCTCAAGGCGCTGGCCGGGCACGGCGGCCGCGGCGTGATCGCCACCGCGCGCGCCGACGACCCCGCCGGCGGCCATGACTTCGTCTCGCGCTGTTTCTTCCCCGCGGTGGGCATCGACGAGGACCCGGTCACCGGCAGCGCGCACACCGCGCTCGCCCCGTTCTGGTCGGCGCGCCTGGGCCGTGCCTCACTGGTCGGTCTGCAGGGCGCCGCCCGCACCGGATACGTACGGACCGAGCTGCGCGGCGACCGTACGCTGCTGACCGGCTCGGCGGTCACGGTCATCGACGGGGAGCTGCTGGTCACCGCCTGATCCGACGCCCGCAACCGCGGTTTCAGGGCGGCGCGGCAGGCACTGACGGTGCCCCGCGCCGCACCCGTCTCACCTCGTCGGCAGCCACTCCACCCGGCCCGCGAGTACCGCGTAGCCCACGAACGCCACGATGTCGATCAGGGCGTGCGCGGCGACCAGCGGCCCGACCCGCCCCCACCGCCGGTAGAGCAGGACGAAGAGCACCCCCATCACCATGTTGCCGAAGAAGCCGCCGATGCCCTGGTAGAGGTGGTACGAACCGCGCAGCAGCGAGCTGGCCGCGAGCGCCGCCATCGGCGACCAGCCCAACTGGCCCAGTCTGCGCAGCAGATATCCGACGACCACGACCTCCTCCAGGACGGCGTTCTGCACCGCGGAGGCGATCAGCACCGGAATCTTCCACCACACCTCGGGCAAGGCCTCGGGCACCACCGTCAGATTGACTCCGGCCGCCCGCGCGCCCAGGTACAGCAGCAGACCGCTGCCGCCGATGACGGCCGCGATCCCCACCCCGCGGCTCAGGTCGAAGCCGGGCCGCCGGCGGTCGAAGCCGACCGCCCGCAGCCCGCCGGCCCGCTCCCGCAGCAACAGATGCGCCACCAGCGCCACGGGCACCAGCGCCGTCGCGATCCCGAACAGCTGCCAGGCCAGATCCAGCCACGGCCGGCCGGGCGCATGGGAGGCGTTGAGCGTCGCCGCCTGGTGCTTGAGGCCGCCCGGCTTGGTCACCGACCCGAGGAAGCTGATCAGCGCCGACAGCGCACTGGCACCCAGCGAAAGCGCCAGCACGATCAGCGTTTCGCTCCGCAGGATGCTCCGGGACGGCGCCCCGTCCGTCCCCGTACCGGAGCCTTGGCCCGGAACATCCGCATCGGCCACGGGACTTGTATCCGACTGCACGCTTCCTCCACTTCCGCATTACCGCCTCTTCGCCACCACCGCCCCGCTAGGGTCTCGACAGCAGGTACGAAGATCGCGCGCGACAGGCCGGGGAAGCGCGCCCTCCGCATGGCGCGCTCCCCCCTCTCCCCCTCGAATGCCGATCGAGCCCCGAGCAGGAGAGGCGCTACCGCAATGGGACGACACAGCTTGCCCGACGGCTCCGCACCGGCGATCACGGGGCCCCCTCCCCCGACCCGCCGGCGCACTCTCGTCCTCGCCACCGGTCTCGCGCTCGCCGTCGTGGCGGGCTCGGTCGTGGCGCTGCGCAGCGGTCTGCTCCCGTTCGGAGGACCCTGCGACGGCAACTCGACGCGGCTCGCGGTGGCCGCCGCGCCCGATATCGCCCCGGCGCTCGAAGCGGTCGCCCGGACGGCCCGCGACGGCGCGATACGCACCGACGGCAAATGTCTGGACGTCCAGATCACCGCGCGCGCCGCACATGACCTCGCCGACGCCTTCGGACAGCGGCCGGCCGACCCCGAATTCCAGGTCTGGATACCGGATTCAAGCCTGTGGGCGGATCGCGTCGATGCCGAGCGCGGCACCCCCCTGACCACTGCCGGCACCATCGCCTCGTCCCCGATCGTGCTGGGCGCCGTCCCCACGGCCGCCACGTCGCTGGGCTGGCCGGCCAGGACCTACCGCTGGACGGAGCTGACCCGGGCCGCGAGCTCGTCCCGCGCGCTGCGGCTGGGCATGGCCGACCCGGCCCGCAGCGCCACCGGGCTGCTCGCGCTGGCCCGCACCAGCGCCGCCGACGGCAAGGAAGGCGACGATGCCGACACCCGTACCGCCGCGGCGGCAAAGCTCCTCCACCAGCGGGTCGCGGACGGCGACAGCAACGTGACGGCCACCCTGCCGAAAGACGACTCCGGTGCGGCCCGGGACAATCCGCGCCGCAACCGGGCGCTCCTGCTGTCCGAGCAGGCCGCGTACGCCCACAACACCGCGTCGGGCAGCGGGCCCTCGCTCGACGTGTTCTACCCGCAGGACGGCGCGGCCCGCCTCGACTACCCGTACGTCCTGGTGGACGACGAGGAGATGAGACCCGAGCAGACCCGCGCCGCCAACCGCTTCATGACGCTGCTGAGCGAGGCCGCCGGACAGCGCATCCTGCGCGCCCACGGCTTCCGGGACGGAAACGGCGGTGCGGACCACGAGGTGATCCGCACCGCCGGCGGCCGCGCGCCGCAGCCCTCCGCCGCCGGCCCCGCCGATCCGCCGACGGTCAGGGAACTCCAGGCGCTCATGGGCATGTGGACGATCACCGTGCAGAGCACCCGGCTCACCACGGTCGTGGACGCCTCGGCGTCGATGGGCACCCCGGTACCGGGCCAAGGCGGCCGGACCCGGATGCAACTCGCCAGGAATTCCCTGCTCCAGGCGCTGGCCACCTGCACATCCGACGACGAGTTCGGGCTGTGGAAGTTCGCCACCTTCCTGGACGGCCCCAGGGACTACGCCGAGGTGGCGCCCACCGGCCGCCTCGGCGACCGGGACACGAACGGCGGCACCCACCGGGACGCGCTCACCGCCGCGCTCGACGCCCTGACCCCGGAGGCCCGCAGCGGCGCCGGCCTCTACGACACCACGCTCGCCGCGTACGAGAAGGCCCGCACGACGTATGCGAGCGGGAAGGTCAATGCGCTGGTCCTCGTCACCGACAGCGCCAACGCGGACGCCGGCAGCATCGGCCTAGACGACCTGGTCGCCCGGCTGACGGAACTGGCCGACCCCGAGCGGCCGGTGCCGCTCATCGCCCTGGCGATCGGCCCGGACGCCGACACCTCCGCACTGGAGCGCATCGTGGCACCGACCGGCGGCTCGGCACACCGGGTCGACGACCCGTCGCAGCTCCACCGGGCGCTCCTCAAGGCCATCATCACGGCGGGCGGGAAGGGGCCCCACTGAGCACCCCGCGCCCCCTCCCGCTTAAGTCGCCGCCTGCCGCTGCCCCGGTACGGCCGACCGCCCGCCGACCGCCCAGGCGACCGGCCAGGTGTGCACCGGTGTCCCGGAGTGCATCAGCTCGCCGTAGCGCCGGGTCATCGCGGCGAGCGCGGCATCCCGGTCCAGGCCCTGCCGCCGGGCGTGATGGAAGGCCGCGGCCTGCCAGGAAGCCCCGTTCACCCGTCGCCGGCAGCGCTCCTCGATGATGCCGAGATAGTGATCACGGTCGGCCGGTTCCACCCCCCAGGCGTCCAGCCCCCGGGCCGCCAGCGGCAGCAGCTCCTTGCGTACCAGTCGCACCGCCGGGACGTCGGCGAGTCCGCCGGCCCGCCCGGGACGAGGCCAGGCCAGGGTGGCGTCGATGCCGTACCGGCAGGCCACGTCGAAGTTGCGGGCCGCGGCGGCGAACGGAAGGCGGCTCCACACCGGGCGCGGCTCCTCGGCCAGGGCCCGCACCAGGCCGTAGTAGAAGGCGGTGTTGGCGATGACATCGTCGACGGTGGGACCGGCCGGCAGCACCCGGTTCTCGACCCTGAGGTGCGCGACGCCGTCGGCGACCGCGTAGACGGGGCGGTTCCAGCGGTAGACGGTGCCGTTGTGCAGGGTCAGTTCCGCAAGGTCGGGCACCCCGCCCTCGTCGAGGACCCGCAGCGGTTCCTGCGGCCCGCACACCGGCAGCAGCGGCGGGAAGTAGCGCACGTTCTCCTCGAACAGGTCGTACGCGGAGTCGACCCAGCGCTCGCCGAACCAGGTACGGGGGCGTACCCCCTGGGCCTGCAACTCCGGCGAGCGGGTGTCGGTGGCCTGCTGGAACACCGGCGGCCGGGACTCCCGCCACAGCTCACGGCCGAAGAGGAACGGCGAGTTCGCACCGACCGCCACCTGCACCGCGGCGATGGCCTGCGCCGCGTTCCAGACGGCGGCGAAGCGGCCCGGTGTCACCTGGAGGTGCAATTGGACCGACGTACAGGCGGCTTCCGGTGCGATCGAGGGCGAGCGGGAGACCAGATGCTCCACGCCCCGGATGTCGAGCGCGAAATCCTCCCCCCGGGCCGCCCGCATCTGGTCGTTGAGCAGGACGTAGCGGTCGTTCTCGGAGAGGCTGGCGGCCGTGAGGTCATTGGCGTGCAGGGTCGGCAGAATACCGATCATCACGATCCTGGCGGCGACCTCGCGGGCCTTTCGTTCCGCATATCCGAGACCCGTACGGAGTTCCTCGGCGAGCTGGTCCAGCACCCGGCCGCTCAAACGGTGCGGGAGGATGTTGACCTCAAGATTGCACTGGGCGAGCTCCGTCTGGAAATCGCCGCTGGCGATGCGTTCAAGAACTTGAGAGTTCATCATGCGGGGCAGCCCGTCGGCACCGGCGAGATTGAGTTCGATCTCCAGGCCCATGAGATTCCTGGGACGGTCGAATCGCTTCTCGCGCAGGAGCCTCTGCAATCCCTCAAGGCACTCGTGAAGCTTTCTTCGATAACGCTCCCGGTCCGCCAGGTCGATCCCGTCCGCGGCGACCTTCTCCCCCATCGAAGGGTCCTTCCTCGAGTGAACGGCCCGCGACCACGGGCTGCTTGGGGCCGTCCCCGACACCGCCGGGGCTCGCGCTACGGTCGATGATGCCCCGGCAATCTGATCGATAACGCGTCGGGGACGGGCGGGTGCCGATAGGCTCGAAGTGGTGCAGCCTCCGGCATGCCCCGCAGGCATATCTCGGCGGTGCTGGCCGCTCGCATTTCTCCGGTGAGAATCACCGGCGAGATCCGGCCTACCGCGCCGGTCAGGGAATACGAGGTGGCCTCACAAAAGCGCTGCACAAAGCGGCGGAAAACACCTCGTGCAGGGGTCTGGATTTCACCTTGCCGAAAATCCGCAAGGCCGGTAGCCGAAACTCTTTCAGAACATACGTCGTATAAACTCCGCTTACGAGGCAGAGACTTGGCACCCGGTGTCCCGGTGTTTCCACCGCCACGGGGGCCAGCGGCTGACCCCGCCGCCGCAGCCCCGGCCGGCCACGCTCTGACCCCGCCCGCAGACAGCGCCGTCTGCACCCACCCGCGCCGCACCGTGTCTCCGAAGTGAGAGGCGACCCATCATGCCGCTGCTCCTTGCCCCTGCCCCTGCGCCCGCCCTGCGCAGCGTCCTCGCCGCCCTCAGCTCTCCCGGCGCGGTCCGCGAGGCCCCGGTCTCCGCACTCCGCACCCATCAGGGGCCGCTCAGCCCCGATCACCCGCTGCCGGTGCACGTCTGGGACGACATCAGCCGGCCCGGCGGCACCCCGCACACCCGTCTGGCGGGCTGGCGGTTCCTGGTCCGTGGCGGAGAGCGCGCCGTGGCGACCGCCGAGGCACGGCTCACCGCCGACGGCTGGGCCTTCGCCCGCTTCTGCGGCGGCCCCTACGTCGCCGCGACCGAGCAGGCACTCGCCCAGGCCGAGGCGCTCACCACGCCCCTCCAGCCGCGGCTGCTGTCCGTACCCGAGCTGTACATGCTCACCCTGTGGCTGCACCACGACACCGCCTCCGACGGCGCCGAGGGGCTGCCCGCGGCCGGTGACCTGCTGGTTCCGCTGGCGCCCGCCCCGCCGGGGATCGCCGCACACCGCCCGCAGCGCCTCGCCGACCTGCTCCCCCGGCTCACCCTGCGGCTCGCCCCCGCCCCGCTCCTGCGCGAACCCGCCTGATACACCACTCCGACCCCGCCCGCACGCGGAGAACCGGCGCCCGCCGTCCCGCCGGTCCATGCCCCGTGGCCCCTTCCGGCCACGGGGCACGCTGTCGCGCTCACCCACGCGGACTAGCCCAGGGATGCCACTCCCAATCCTCTTGGAAAGGAGTGCAATTGGGAGCAACCGCCCGCACGGGTGACGCGTCCGTATCGAGTGAGTACCGCTGCCGCGAAATCCCTGCGGAATCCCCTCCGTGGGGCAACACTGGGACCGACCGAAGGAAACGGGGGAGCGGCCATGAACACCTCATCGCGCCGCACGACGACGTTCACCACACCGCAGCGAAAGACAACTTCCATGTGTCAGCACCAACCGCCCTGCCCGTCCGCAGATTCCTCCGACCGGGAGGCCGCACATCTTGTGGCACACCACCCGGAGCAGGGCTGGAGCCTGCTCTGCAATGGCGTCCTGCTCTTCGAGGACACCGGTGAGCTGCTACCGAACGGGCAGGTCATCGCCCCGCACCGCACCCGGGCCACCGCCGCCGCCTGACCTGCGGCCGCCCGGCGCACGAAACACCAGGGCCCCCGGCACACCTGCCGAGGGCCCTTGATGCTGTCCCCCGGGATCAGCTGTCGTACTCGTCCAGCGGCGGGCAGGAGCAGACGAGGTTACGGTCACCGAAGGCACCGTCGATGCGGCGCACCGGCGGCCAGTACTTCTCCGCGGCGTCGACGCCGGCCGGGAAGACGGCCTCCTCGCGGGTGTACGGGTGCGCCCAGTCGCCGCCGAGCGCGGCCGCGGTGTGCGGGGCGTTGCGCAGCGGGTTGTCGTCCTTGTCCCACTCCCCCGAGCCGACCTTCTCGATCTCCGCCCGGATGGCGATCATCGCGTCGCAGAAGCGGTCCAGCTCGTCCAGGTCCTCGCTCTCGGTCGGCTCGATCATCAGCGTGCCGGCCACGGGGAAGGACATCGTCGGCGCGTGGAAGCCGTAATCGATCAGCCGCTTGGCGACATCGTCGATGCTCACGCCGGTCGCCTTGGTCAGCGGCCGGACGTCGATGATGCACTCATGGGCGACCAGGCCCCCGGGGCCGGTGTAGAGCACCGGGTAGTGCGCCTCCAGCCGCTTGGCGATGTAGTTGGCGCTCAGGACCGCGACCTGGGTGGCGCGCTTGAGGCCCTCGCCGCCCATCAGGCGCACGTACGCCCAGGAGATCGGCAGGATGCCGGCCGAGCCCCAGGGAGCCGCGGAGATCGGCCCGACGCCCGTCTCGGGGCCCGCGGAGGGCTGCAGCGGGTGGTTGGGCAGATACGGCGCCAGGTGGGCGCGGACGCCGACCGGGCCGACGCCGGGGCCACCGCCGCCGTGCGGGATGCAGAAGGTCTTGTGCAGGTTGAGGTGCGAGACGTCGCCGCCGAACTTTCCGGGCTCGGCGAGGCCCACCAGCGCATTGAGGTTGGCACCGTCGACGTAGACCTGGCCGCCGGCGTCGTGCACCGCCGCGCAGATCTGGGTGATGTGCTCCTCGAAAACGCCGTGCGTGGAGGGGTAGGTCACCATCAGGACTGCGAGCTCGTCCCGGTGCTTGTCGATCTTGGCGTGCAGATCGTCGGCGTCGACCTCGCCGTCCTCACCGGTCTTGACGACGACGACCTTCATCCCGGCCATCACCGCGCTGGCGGCGTTGGTGCCGTGCGCCGAGGACGGGATCAGGCAGACCGTGCGCTGCTCGTCGCCGTTGGCGCGGTGGTAGGCACGGACGGCCAGCAGGCCCGCCAGCTCGCCCTGCGATCCGGCGTTCGGCTGGAGGGAGACCTTGTCGTAGCCGGTGACGGTGGCCAGCCGCTCCTCCAGCTCCTGGATGAGCGTGAGGTAGCCCTCGGCCTGGTCGGCGGGCGCGAACGGGTGCAGCTGGCCGAAGGCGGGCCAGGTGACCGGCTCCATCTCCGTGGTGGCGTTCAGCTTCATCGTGCAGGAACCGAGCGGGATCATGCCGCGGTCCAGCGCGTAGTCCTTGTCGGCGAGGGTGCGCAGGTAGCGCAGCATCGCGGTCTCGGAGCGGTACTGGTGGAACACCGGGTGGGTGAGGTAGTCGTCGCCGCGCAGCAGCGTCTGCGGCAGCGCTTCGGCGACGGCCGCGTCCAGCTGCTCGATGTCGCCCTGCACGCCGAAGGCACCCCAGACACCGGCGAGCTCGGCGCGACCGGTGGTCTCGTCGCAGGCGATACCGACCAGGTCGGCGTCGATCTGCCGGAGGTTGACTCCGGCCTGCCGGGCGGCGGCGACGACCTCGCCCGCCCGGCCGGGCACCCGCGCGGTCAGCGTGTCGAAGTACGCACCGTGCACGATCTCCACACCGCCGGCCCGCAGGCCCTCGGCGAGGATCGCCGCGTAGCGATGGGTGCGCCGGGCAATGGTCCGCAGGCCCTCGGGGCCGTGATAGACGGCGTACATCCCGGCCATGACGGCGAGCAGCACCTGCGCGGTGCAGATGTTGCTGGTGGCCTTCTCGCGGCGGATGTGCTGCTCACGGGTCTGCAGCGCGAGGCGGTAGGCCTTGCTGCCGTCGGCGTCGACGGAGACGCCCACGAGGCGGCCGGGCAGGCTGCGGGCGAACTGGTCACGTACGGCCATGAAGCCGGCGTGCGGGCCGCCGAAGCCCATCGGGACGCCGAAGCGCTGGGTGGTGCCGACCGCGATGTCCGCGCCGAGCTCGCCGGGCGAGGCCAGCAGCGTCAGGGCCAGCAGATCGGCGGCGACGGTGACGATCGCGCCCAGGTCGTGGGCCTGCTCGATGAGGGCACGCGGGTCGCGGACCGCGCCGGAGGCGCCGGGGTACTGGAGCAGCACGCCGAAGACGCCGCGCTCGGCGACCTCGGCGGGAATCCCCTCGCTCAGGTCCGCGACCACCACCTCCACGCCGGTCGGCTCGGCGCGGGTCTCGATCACGGCGACGGTCTGCGGCAGACAGTCGGCGTCGACCAGGAAGACGCCCTGCTTGACCTTGCCGACCCGGCGGGACAGCGCCATGGCCTCGGCCGCGGCGGTGCCCTCGTCCAGGAGGGAGGCGCCGGACGTGGGCAGCCCGGTCAGCTCGGCGACCATGGTCTGGAAGTTCAGCAGCGCCTCCAGGCGGCCCTGCGAGATCTCCGGCTGGTAGGGCGTGTACGCGGTGTACCAGGCCGGGTTCTCCATGACGTTCCGCAGGATCACCGTCGGGGTGAACGTGCCGTAGTAGCCGAGTCCGATCATGGACGACAGCACCTGGTTACGGTCCGCGAGGCCGCGCAGCTCCGCCAGGACCTCGGCCTCGGTACGGGCCTGCGGCAGGCCGAGCGCCTCCGCGCTCTTGATCACGTCGGGTACGGCGGTGGCGGTCAGTTCGTCCAGCGAACCGAATCCGACGTGCGCGAGCATCTTCGCCTGCGCCTCGTGGTCGGGACCGATGTGCCGGCGCGCGAAGGGGGTGCCGCTTTCCAGCTCGGTCAAGGAGATGCGGTTGGTGGTCATCTGCGGGGGCCTCCTGGTCGGTGCGACCTACGAGGGGCACCACGGCGCGGGTGCCCGGACGGCCTCCCCCTCTGTCATCTCAACCTGAGAGCTTCACCGGCCCGCGCGAGGCGGCCCGGCTTTCACCGTCGGTGAGGAGGGGTCCCGGAGCTGTGCCTTCCGCGGCCCGCCCTGCTTTCCAGAGTGACCTCGTCCATGCGGTACGTGTGCCTGAGAGATTCCGGGGAGGATTTGCTCCTTCGGCGCCCTGGTCGCGAACGACAAGGACTCTCCCGCACGGGGTCTACGGCCATTCGCCAGCCTACCAGCGCGCCACTCGAAGGATCCTTCGAGTGGCCGGGGCATGAAATGTGCCGTTTGGTAGTTGTCACAGGGCAGTTGCGACCAATTGGAGGGGCCGTGCAAACCGATATCGATCCCCGGAGCCTGATCGGCCGCAAAGCGTTCGACCGGAACGGCGCGAAAATAGGCACGATCGACGAGGTCTATCTCGACGACGCGACGGGGGAACCGGAGTGGGCAGCCGTGCGCACCGGACTTTTCAGCCGGGACGCGTTCGTCCCCCTCGAGCCCAGCAAAATGGTCGGCGAGGGCCTGCACATTCCCTACGACCGCAAGTTGATCAAGGACGCACCGGACTTCGGCGTGGGCCGCCACCTCTCCCCCGAGCAAGAGCTCCAGCTCTACCACCACTACCGCCTGGATATCTCCTCCCCCACCGATCCGGTGTCCTCACCCGGTCCCGGCGACAGCGACTTCGGCAAGATCGCCGGCTCGGACGACTGAGCATCCGCCGGCGCCCCGCCCACCAGCGGCAGGGGCTCCCCCGGCCGCAGCGCCGGGTCCTCGACAGCAAAGGTCCGTACCCTTCCCGGTGCGGACCACGGCGTTTCGAAGCGGATGGTCACCCTCCCCACACCGCTCCCCTGCACCCAGCCGGCGCCGTACTCGTCGTGCACCACGTCCAGACCCGGGTGCCAGCGTCTCGGCAGTTCCTCCCCGGCTTCCTGCACCTGCGCCGCGCCACCCTCCGCCACCGCCGCCTTCGCGGTCTCCGCCGCCTCCCGCTCCGTCGCCAGCTGGGCGAACAGATCCTCCTGTGTGAAGTCGGCCAGCCCGCTGACCCCCACGCCCAGCAGCCGGACGCCGCCGGTGGTGTCCACCGTCTCCAGCAGCCGTACAGCGGCCTCCCGTATCACCGCAGGGTCGTCGGTGGGCCCCCGCAGCGTGTCGGAGCGGGTCAGCGTCGAGAAGTCGTAGTTCCGCACCTTGATCACCACCGTGCGCCCGGAGCGCCCGGCCGCCCGCAGCCGCTGTACGCAGCGGTCGGCCAGCCGCAGCACCTCGCTGCGCACCCGCGCCCGGTCGGTCAGGTCGACCTCGAAGGTGTCCTCGACCGAGATGGACTTCGCGTCCCGCTCGGCCACCACCGGACGGTCGTCCCGGCCCAGCGCCATGGCGTAGAGCCCGGCGCCGTGCGCCCTGCCCAGCAGCCGCACCAGCTCGGCCTCGCCGGCCTCCGCGGTCTCCGCGACGGTGTGGATCCCGGCCCGGCGCAGCGTCTCGGCCGTCGCGGGGCCCACCCCGGGCAGCGTCCGCACCGTCATCGGGCCCAGCAGCTCCCGCTCGGTGCCGGGCTCGATCACCACCAGGCCGTCCGGCTTGGCCGCCTCGGACGCGATCTTCGCCAGCATCTTGGCCCCGGCGAGCCCCACCGAGCCGGTCAGCCCCGTGGTGGCTCGGATATCGCGCCGCAGCTGCTCCCCCACGGCCCGTACCGCCACGGTCTCGGGCGGCACCCCACCGGCCTCCAGATCGACGAACGCCTCATCCAGGCTGAGCGGCTCCACCAGCGGCGACAGCGCATGCAGCAGCTCCATCACCGCTTCACTCACCTGGCGGTACAGCGTGAAGCGAGGGGCCAGATAGGCGGCATTGGGGCACAGCCGGCGTGCCTGGGCCGTGGGCATCGCCGAGCGGACGCCGAACACCCGGGCTTCGTACGAGGCCGTGGAGACCACTCCGCGCGCCCCGATCCCGCCGACGACCACGGGCTTTCCCCGCAGACTCGGCTTGGCCGCCTGTTCAGCGGCCGCGAAGAACGCATCCATGTCCAGATGCAGGATCGTCGGCGCAGGTCTCACATCTCCGATGCTGCCCCATGCCACTGACAATCGGCCCGACGCCGGGCCGCGCACACCGCCGGGGGCTCAGCCGGCCCGGTTGCGCCGGCGCGCCAGCTCGTCGTGAGGATTCTTGCCGATCAGCGTCTCGCCGGTGTCCACACGCTCCCCGTGGAGCTGTGACAGCGCACCCTCCACGTCCCGCCACACCACGCCCACCGCGATCCCGAAGACGCCCTGGCCGCCCTGGAGCAGATCCACGACCTGGTCGGGCGAGGTGCACTCGTAGACGGTCGCCCCATCGCTCATCAGCGTCATCCGCGTCAGATCCGCCAGCCCCCGCGCCCGCAGATGCTGCACGGCGGTCCGGATGTTCTGCAGCGACACCCCGGTGTCCAGCAGCCGCTTGACGATCTTGAGAACCACGACGTCCCGGAAGCTGTAGAGCCGCTGGGTGCCGGAGCCGTACGCCGGCCGGATGCTCGGCTCCACCAGGCCGGTACGCGCCCAGTAGTCGAGCTGCCGATAGGTGATGCCCGCTGCCGCACAGGCGGTCGGGCCGCGATAGCCGATGTTCTGCGCCTCGCAGTCCTCCGACACCGCCGCGGCCGGTGCCGGGGCATGGTTCGCTGCCGCGCCCGAGTGGAGCGGCAACGCCCCTTCCGCCGCCATACCGTCGCCGGTGATTGCCACGCCGCCCTCCGTCCTCCACGTCCCGGACGGGACCTGCCATATCGACGGTATGCAGTCACTCGGGGTGCGTCAACGATCGCCGCGCTCGCCACGCCGAGTGATAATCACCCTACGAGTGGTTTCTCGTGACCCCGCACGGGGAACGGCTAATTGTTTGGCCGGAAACAGGTGGTTCGACCGGCCGGAATCACTGGCTGTTGGTGCCGAAGTCCTCGGGAGAGATCTGGTCGAGGAACTCGCGGAACTTCTCCACCTCGTCCTCCTGCTCGTCCGGGATGGCGATCCCCGCGTCGTCCAGCACACCGTCGGTACCGAAGATCGGCGTTCCGGTGCGCAGCGCCAGCGCTATGGCGTCGGACGGACGCGCGCTGACCTCGACTCCGCTCGCGAAGACGAGTTCGGCATAGAAAACCCCCTCGCGCAGATCCGTGATGCGGACCTGCGTCAGTTCCTGGCCCACCGCTTCGAGCACGTCCTTGAACAGGTCGTGCGTCAGCGGCCTGGCAGGGACCATGCCCTGCTGGGCAAAGGCGATGGCGGTGGCCTCCCCTGGCCCGATCCAAATGGGCAAGTAACGATCGCCTCCCACCTCCCGCAGGAGCACGATCGGTTGGCTGGAAGGCATTTCCACCCGGACACCCACGACGTCGAGCTCGTTCACACAGCAACCCTAGGACGTGCCCGGCAGGTTTGGGTAGTCGGGCACTCGTTTGCTCCCTACAGCCGGACCTGCAGGGCGCTCTGCAGGAGGGCTGCATGCAGCCGTACGGACAGCGTCGCCAGCTCCCTGGCGGTCGCCTCGGCATGCGCTCTGGTCTGTGGGTTACGGTGCCGCCGAAGGGGTGCAACGACCTGTTCGACCAGGCCAGCCTCACGCTCGGCAGCCGCCTTCACCGCACGCAGATGCCGCGGTTCGAGACCGAAACGGCCCAGGTCCGCGACAAGTTTGGCCACCGTGACGGCCTCGATGTCGTATCCGCCCTCCGCATGGGAGACGATGAGTCCGTACGACTCCCAGTCGGCGAGCGTCGCCTCGTCCACCTCAGCGGCGGCCAGCAGCTCGGCCCGGCCGATCCGGGCAGCCGTAGGGCGCTCCGCACCGGCGGCGTGGACGCCCTCGACAAGATCTCGCGAGGGCGTGGCCGGAGCCGGCAGCTGCACCTGCTCACCGCGCTCCAGGGCGTCCAGATGCTCCCGGATGACCTTCAGCGGCAGATAGTGGTCCCGCTGCATCCGCAGGACGTTCGCCAGCCGCTCCACGTCCGCCGGCGTGAATTTGCGGTATCCGGAAGGCGTGCGCTTCGGCTCGACCAGCCCCTCGGCCTCCAGGAAGCGAATCTTGGAGATGGTGACCTCGGGAAACTCCTCGCGCAGCAGGGTGAGCACCGTGCCGATACTCACCGGCTTGCCGTCCGAGGAGGCGGTGCCGGACGGGCCGGCACCGCCTTTCGGTGTATGGCGCATATGCCTTCCCCGGCCGGTCAGATACCGGCGCCTCGCTGGCTTGCGTAGAAGACCAGGCGGAACTTGCCGATCTGGACCTCGTCGCCGTTGGCGAGGACGACGGAGTCGATCCGCTCACGGTTGACGTAGGTGCCGTTCAGGCTGCCGACGTCGGCGACCGTGAAAAGACCGTCCGGGCCCCGGCGGAATTCCACATGGCGGCGCGAGACCGTCACGTCGTCGAGGAAGATGTCGCCCTGCGGATGCCGGCCCGCCGTCGTCAGCTCGCCGTCCAGCAGGAAGCGGCTGCCCGAATTCGGACCCCGGCGGACGACCAGCAGCGCCGATCCCAGGGGAAGGGCGTCGACGGCCGCCTGGGCCTCGGGGGACAGCGAGGGCGCCAGATTCTGGCCCGTCGTCTCCGAGTCGTAGGCCTCCAGCCCCGAAATGGAGATCGTCGACGTCGTCTCGGACGCCCGCTCGGGCTGCGCGCCCGCGCGCAGCGGGGCACCACAGTTGGAGCAGAACCGGCTCGACTCGGCGTTCCGGTTGCCACACCTCGTACAAGTCGGCAAGGCTGACCCTCCACCCGTGCGTGCGGCCGATGGTTCCTGGGAACCTATGCGGCCGGGCACGGAGGGGTCAACAGAATCCGCGCCGCGCCCCCCGGACGGCCCGCTGACCTCGTCACGGAAGAGCGGACGGTCCTCGGAAGCGCCGCTCTCGTCGGGCTGGCGCGGAGCGCGGTGCCGCGCGGAGCCGCTGCCGCCCTCCTGGCGTGCGCTCTTGCCGAACAGCTTTCCAAACAACTTCACGGGCGATTCCCCTTGAACGAAACAGACCCGCCCGTGGGGCAGGACGAACCCTCGATGCACACACCGGCCCATCCGGACATCCTGTGAACGTCCGTGGCCTTCAGACAGTTTCCACCACACACCACACGCACGGTGCGTCGACCCCCCGCTACCTCATGCCCTCGCCGGGCACTCGACATCCCTGTACGCCTCACTGCGATGACGACCGAGCGTAGTCAGGCCGCTTCGCCTCTCGCAAGGCGTCCACAATGATCTTCTTTTCACGGGTCACAGACACCTTGGCCTGCTCCTTTTCCAGAGTCTGGACCACTCCGCCGGGGATGTTCAGCGCCGGTTCGAGATCCTCCGGCTTACCGATCACCTTGAAGCGGTACGGCTGGGTGACGCGCTTGCCGTCGATCCCCACGCCACCGCGGACGTCCGACAGAGAGGTGTTCGCGACGACCCGGACATCGTTGACCTGGATGGCTTCGGCGCCGGCCGCCCGCAGCTCCTGGATGGTGTCCAGCAGCTTGTCCGCCTCGACGGAGTGCGCCGGGTCGTCGATGGTCAGGTTGATGCCGGGCCCTTGCGCCGCGACGGTCCCGGCCAGCACGCCCAGCTGCTGTTCCTTCTCCACGGTCTGTTTACGGGCCTCCTCGGCCTGGTCCGAGCTGTTCGCCAGCTCGGTCTTCTGCCCTTCCAGTCGCCGCTGTTCGTCGGTCAACCGCTGGGAACGGTTGTCCAGCTCGTCCAGAATGCGCACCAAGTCCTCCTGGCGCGCACCTCGCAGCGCACTGCTGTCACTCGTGGAACGTACCTGAATCGCCAGGCCGAGGCCGAGAATGAACAGCAGCAGCGCAACGATCAGTTGAGCCCGGGTCAGGCGGGGCGGCCACAGACTCGCAACGAGCCGCTCCCGACCGGATTTCGGGCGTGCCGCACTCCCGTCCTCCGCAACCGCGTCCGGAGTCGAGGAGTCTGCCCCTTTGTCCTTCTTGTGTCCAGTACTGTCCGGTTCCTGAGCCTGGGTCGCCTCATCGGCATCCGCCCGCTCGGAGACCCCCGGGCTCTCGGGCGGCATCGGCCGCCGGCCGGCCGGGCCATGCTCCTGGTCCTGGCTCTGCTCCGTCTCCGGCTGCTCCGGCTTCTTCTCCGGCTGCGGGGTCTCGTCCGTCGCCATCCGTCTCACGCCCTGAAGACGTGCCGGCGGATCGCGGCGGCGTTGGAGAAGATCCGGATGCCCAGCACCACGACGACGCCGGTGGAGAGTTGGGCGCCGACGCCCAACTTGTCGCCGAGGAAGACGATCAGCGCGGCGACGACCACGTTCGACAGGAACGAGACCACGAAGACCTTGTCGTCGAAGATGCCGTCCAGCATCGCGCGCAGACCGCCGAACACGGCATCCAGTGCCGCGACGACAGCGATCGGCAAGTAGGGCTCGACCACCGTCGGCACCACGGGGCGGACGACAAGTCCCACCACGACTCCCACGATGAGGCCCAGTACGGCGATCACGATGTGCCCTTCCCTGTGTCGGCGCCGTCCGTCTTGGCGGCACCGGCCTGCGGCTTTGCGGTACGTACGATCAAGCTGGGCGCGGGCGGCAGGGTGACCTCGTTCTCCGCGGAAATCCTGGTGCGCACGCCGTAGTTCTCCTGCAGCACATGCAGGTACTGACCGTCGGCGCTGTCCTGGAACGCGGTGCTCAGCCGCTGCCCGTCCCCCACCGCCAGCACCGTGTAGGGCGGCACCAGCGGCTTGTTGTCGACCAGTATGGCGTCTCCTGCGGCTCTGATCGCCGAGAGTGACGTAAGCCGCTGTCCGTTGACGGAGATGGCCTCCGCACCGGACGCCCACAGGCCATTGACAACGCGTTGCATATCCCTGTCGCGTACCCGACCGGTGTCCGAGAAACCACTGCTCTCACGCGGTCCGCCGCCGCTGGACTCCGCGCCCTTGGCATCGTCCACGACGAGCTTCACCCCCGGCCCGGTGACCTGCGTCGAACCGGACAGCAGCGCCAGCAGCTCGGCCTTGTCGCCGCCGTGCTGCTTCAGGGCCTCGCGCTGCATCCTGCTGACGTCGTCGCGCAGCGCGTCGACCCGATGCTGCTGGCTGTCCGCCTCGCCGGTGCCCTTCTGGATGCGGTGGATCAGCTCTTCGCGCTCCTTGGCGAGCGTCGGTGCCGATATCTGCGCCTGCGCCGCCCCGACCGTCACCACGACCGCGGCGAGCACCAGACCGGCGGCGAGACCCAGCTTCGCGCGCAGGGTACGCGGCATACCGCGCACCCCGGTTTCGGACTTCCGCGCGGCGGCCTCGGCGTATCCCTCGTCGAGGCTGTGGTCCATCACGTTGGTCAGCAGCGACATGGACGCATCGGGGCGCGCGGACGACGCCTTCGGGCTGCTCCGATCGGGGTGCTGCTGCGACATGACGCACATCGTCGCACGTCGGTCGGACAGTCTCCCAATGGCCCCACCGGCGTGCCGGTTCACGGCGCGCCGGTGGGGTCCGGGTCAGCGTCCTGCGCTGTCCACCACTGCGGACCAATCGTCCAGCAGCTGTCGGGCGGAGGCGTCGTCCGGCCCCTCTGCCCACAGGTGGGTGACCGCCTCGGCGGGGTCGGGCAGCACGAGAACCCAGCGGCCGTCGCTCTCCACGACACGGACGCCGTCGGTGGTGTCCACATCCCGGTCGCCGGCCGCCTCGACGACATGCCGCATGACCAGGCCCTTGACCGCCCACGGGGTGGCCAGGTCACGACGCTGGACGTGTGCCCGCGGGATGCGTGCGTCGATCTGGCTCAGGGTGAGCTGGGTACGGGCCACCAGGCCGATCAGCCGGACGAACGCGGCCGCGCCGTCGAAGACGCTGCTGAACTCGGGGATGAGGAAGCCGCCCATGCCGTCGCCGCCGAAGACCGTGCCGTCGTCGCGCCCCACACGGGTCAGATCGTCGGGCGAGGTCGTCGTCCACTCCACCTGCGTCCCGTGGTAGGCCGCCACCTGCTCGGCGATGCGGGTCGTGGTCACCGGCAGCGCCACCCGGCCGGTGCGCCGTTCCGCCGCGACCAGATCCAGCATGACCAGGAGTGCGCGGTCGTCCTCGATGATCCGGCCGCGTTCGTCCACGAGGGACAGCCGCTCGCCCACCGGGTCGAAACGCACACCGAAGGCGGCTCGCGCCGAGGCCACGATCTCGCCGAGCCGGACGAGCCCGGCCCGCCGGGCGTCGGCTGTCTCGGTCGGCCGGGATTCGTCGAGCCCGGGGTTGATCGTCAGCGAGTCGACGCCCAGCCGTCCCAGCAGGCTGGGCAGGACCAGTCCGGCGCTGCCGTTCGAGGCGTCCACGACGACCTTCAGCCCGGAGTCGCTGATGCCCGTGGTGTCCACGGCCCGCAGCAGGGACCCGGTATAGGAGTCGAAGACGCTGGCGGGGAAGATCAGGTCACCGATCTCGCCCGGGAAGGCGCGACGGTACTCCTGGCGGGCGAAGACCCGGTCGAGCTTGCGCTGACCGGCCTGAGAGAGGTCCGCGCCCCGCTCGTCGAAGAACATGATGTCGACGGAGTCCGGCACGCCGGGTGTCGTACGGACCATGATGCCGCCGGCGCTGCCGCGGGCAGTCTGCTGGCGGGCGACCGGCAGCGGGACGTTCTCCAGGTCGCGTACGTCGATGGCGCTGGCCTGCAGCGCGGAGATCACGGCACGCTTGAGCGCCCGGGCGCCTCGGGAGTGGTCACGCGCCGTGGTGACCGTGGAGCCCTTCTTGAGCGTGGTGGCATACGCGCCCGCGAGCCGTACGGCGAGCTCCGGCGTGATCTCCACATTGAGGATCCCGGACACCCCACGGGCGCCGAACAGATGCGCCTGGCCGCGGGACTCCCAGATCACCGAGGTGTTGACGAACGCACCGGCCTCGATGGTCTTGAACGGATAGACCCGCACGTTCCCCTGCACGATCGATTCTTCACCGATCAGGCATTCGTCGCCGATGACGGCACCGTCCTCGATGCGGGCGGCCCGCATGATGTCGGTGTTCTTGCCGATCACACAGCCGCGCAGATTGCTCTGCTGGCCGATGTAGACGTTGTCGTGCACGACGGCGCGGTGCAGGAACGCGCCGCTTTTGACGACGACATTGGAGCCGACGACGGTGTGCTCACGAAGCTCCACGTCCGCCTCGATCTTGGCGTAGTCGCCGATGTACAGCGGACCGCGCAGCACCGCGTCGGGGTGCACTTCGGCGCCCTCGGCGACCCATACGCCCGGCGAGATCTCGAAGCCGTCGATTTCGACATCGACCTTGCCTTCGAGCACATCGGCCTGGGCCTTCACATAGCTCTCGTGTGTGCCGACATCCTCCCAGTAGCCCTCGGCGATATAGCCGTAGATCGGCTTGCCTTCCTTCATGAGCTGCGGAAAGACATCGCCAGACCAGTCCACCGGCACATCGGGTTCGAAGTAGTCGAATACCTCCGGCTCCATGACGTAGATGCCGGTGTTGACCGTGTCCGAGAAGACCTGGCCCCAGGTGGGTTTCTCCAGGAAACGCTCGACCTTGCCGGCCTCGTCGACGATAGTGATGCCGAATTCGAGCGGATTGGGGACCCGGGTGAGACAGACGGTGACGAGGGCGCCCTTTTCCTTGTGGAACCGGATCAGATCGGTGAGATCGAAGTCGGTGAGGGCGTCGCCGGAGATGACAAGGAAGGCATCGTCCTTGAGCGCTTCCTCGGCGTTCTTCACACTGCCCGCGGTGCCGAGCGGCTTTTCCTCATTGGCATAGGTGAGCTCCATTCCGAGCTCTTCTCCGTCGCCGAAGTAGTTCTTGACGAGCGAGGCAAGGAATTGCACGGTCACGACGGTCTCATTGAGACCATGCCGTTTCAGCAGCCTGAGTACGTGCTCCATGATCGGCCTGTTTGCGACCGGAAGCAGAGGCTTGGGCATGCTGGACGTCATGGGGCGAAGGCGTGTTCCTTCGCCGCCGGCCATCACAACGGCCTTCATGTCGGAAGCGTCCTCCTCTAAGAGACGACGGTCTTGCCGACTTCACTTGTCCAGGGCGCCCACTGTTGCTGCTTTCACGTACGGGCGCCGGCCCTTGGCACAAGCTGCCATTTCGGAGAGGTCAGTCGGCGGTGGCGTCCGCCCGGATGAGTCGGCGGACCTGGACCACGTAGAGCATCCCTGCCCACCAGTAGAGCGCCGTACCCCATCCTGCGAACGCCCATCCGAAAACAGCCGCGAGCGTGTGAAGCCAGCCGCTTCCGTCGCTCAGCAGGAGCAACGGGAAGGCGTACATCAAGTTGAACGTAGCCGCTTTGCCCAGGAAGTTCACCTGGGGAGGCCCGTAGCCGTGGCGTCCGAGGAATCCGACCGCGATCAGCAGCATCAGTTCCCGTGCCAGCAGAGCCGCGGTAAGCCAAAGTGGCAGGATCTCGCGCCAGGTCAGACCGACCAGGGTGGAGAGGATGTAGAGGCGGTCGGCGGCCGGGTCGAGGATCCGGCCCAGGCTGCTGATCTGGTTCCAGCGCCGGGCGAGCTTGCCGTCCAGGTAGTCACTGACGCCGCTCAGCGCCAGGACCAGCAGCGCCCAGCCGTCGACCTTCGGGCCCCCGAATTCCGGCCACAGCACCAACCACAGGAACAACGGCACGCCGAGGAGGCGAGCCATGCTCAGAATATTCGGGATGGTGAGGACACGATCCGTCTGGACCCGCGTCTCCTGGACCTCCACGCGAGGCCTCCTGTGGGGAAATGTACCAACGATGCCCCTTGACCTTACCTGCCTCGCCGGCCACGCCGTACCGCGGGTCCCCAAGGTCACGGAACGCAAAAAGCCCCGTGGGAACCGAAGTTCCCACGGGGCTTTTCAAAACTTGTTCGGCGGCGTCCTACTCTCCCACAGGGTCCCCCCTGCAGTACCATCGGCGCTGAAAGGCTTAGCTTCCGGGTTCGGAATGTAACCGGGCGTTTCCCTAACGCTATGACCACCGAAACACTATGAAGATGACAACCCGGCAATGACACAGGTCGTTACTTCAGAACCTACACAGTGGACGCGAGCAACTGAGGACAAGCCCTCGGCCTATTAGTACCAGTCAACTCCACACCTTACGGCGCTTCC
>NZ_SDIF01000086.1 GCF_004122735.1 Streptomyces sioyaensis
CGTCATGCCCGGCGCCCGCATGCAGATGATCGTCGTGATGAAGTTGACCGAACCGAGGATCGTGCCGAAGCCGGAGAAGGCCAGACCCATGATCCACATGTCCGCGCCGACGCCCGGCGAACGCACCGCGTCCGACAGCGGCGAGTACGCGAACCAGCCGAAGTCCGCCGCACCCTGCGGGGTGAGGAAGCCGGCCACCGCGATCAGCGAGCCGAAGAGGTAGAGCCAGTAGGCGAACATGTTCAGCCGCGGGAACGCCACGTCGGGCGCGCCGATCTGCAGCGGCATGATCCAGTTCGCGAAACCGGCGAACAGCGGCGTCGCGAACATCAGCAGCATGATCGTGCCGTGCATCGTGAACGCCTGGTTGAACTGCTCGTTCGACATGATCTGCGTGCCGGGACGAGCCAGTTCGGCGCGCATGAGGAGCGCCATCAGGCCGCCGATGCAGAAGAACGCGAACGACGTGACCAGGTAGAGCGTGCCGATGGTCTTGTGGTCAGTGGTGGTGAGCCACTGGACGGCAGCGATACCGGGTTGCTTCTTGCGTACGGGCGGTGCTGCCGGAGCCGTATCGGCGGCGGCACCCTGAGGTTCGTTGAGGATGCTCACTGGTTCTTCGTCTCCGCATTCCTGGCGTGATCCGTCTGCTTGATGCCCGACGGCAGGTATCCGGTCTGGCCCTTCTTCGCCAGGTCCTTCAGGTGTGCCCGGTACCGCTCGGGGGACACGACCTTGACGTTGAAGAGCATCCGGGAGTGGTCGACGCCGCAGAGCTCGGCGCACTTGCCCATGAAGGTGCCCTCCTTGTTGGGAGTCACCTCGAAGACGTTGGTGTGGCCCGGGATGACGTCCTGCTTCATCAGGAACGGCACCACCCAGAAGGAGTGGATGACGTCACGAGAGGTCAGCACGAACTGAACCGTCTCGCCCTTCGGCAGCCACAGGGTCGGACCGGGGTTGCCGGTCTGCGGGTTGCGCTCGCCCGGGGTGCCGACGTCGTAGACGCCGTCCGCACCGGCCGGCGCGGTCTTCTTCCACTTGTCCGGGACCGCGGAGAGTGCGGGGGAGGTGATGGCCGAGGTCGACTTGTTGCCGTCCACGTTCTCCAGGTAGTTGAACGCCCAGCTCCACTGGAAGCCGACGACGTTCACGACGTGGTCGGGCTTCTTGGAAGTCTTCAGGAGCGCGCTCTCATCACGTGCGGTGAAGTAGAAAAGCACCGCAATGATGATGAACGGGACGATCGTGTACAACGCCTCGATCGGCATGTTGTACCGGGTCTGCGCGGGGACCTCCACCTTGGTCCTGCTGCGGCGGTGGAAGATCACACTCCAGATGATCAGGCCCCACACCAGCACGCCCGTTGCGAGGGCGGCGGCCCAGGAGCCCTGCCAAAGAGAGAGGATCCGCGGCGCCTCGTCGGTGACGGGCGTTGGCATGCCGAGGCGGGGAAAGTCCTTATATGTGCAACCAGTAGCGGTCGCCAGGACCAGGCCCGCAGCAAGCACCTGCGGCAGCTTCCGCCGCATCGGGCGCCGCGACGAGCGGTCGGAGCCGTTGGGACTCACGTAGCGCCTTCCCGAGAGTCTCGCCCGCGCGGTCGGCTGCGGCCTTACTCGCTGGTCGGTCGCCGCCCTGCGTCGGGCAGGGGTTTGGATGTTTATGCGGACCAAACCCTACTGGACGCTATTTGGGGTCGCGCGGGGAGGGTGCCCAACGCGCCGCGAGGCACCCCTAAGGGGTGGCCAGGGCCCTTGCGGGCGGCCCGGCGAACCCCCGAATACCCGCTTCCACCAGGCATCTGACGCCGCACCCGGCACCGCACCCGCGCCGCTTCGGCCGCGCCCGCCCGGCCGCCCCGGACCGAGCCCGCGCGCCGCCCGCGGCCGGTGTTCTACCGTCGTGACGTGCCCTACTTCGACGCGGCCTCGACCGCCCCGCTGCACCCCGTCGCCCGCGAGGCACTCCTCGCCTCGCTCGACGAAGGGTGGGCCGACCCGGCCCGCCTCTATCGCGAAGGGCGCCGCGCCCGGCTGCTGCTGGACGCCGCCCGGGAGGCCGCGGCCGAGGCGGTGGGCTGCCGCCCGGACGAATTGGTTTTCACCCCTTCGGGGACACAGGCGGTGCATACGGGAGTGGCCGGCGCACTGGCGGCCCGTCGGCGGGCCGGCCGCCGCCTGCTGCACTCCGCCGTCGAGCACTCCTCGGTGCTGCATGCCGCCGAGGTCCACGAGGCGGCCGGCGGGACCCGGGTGGAGCTGCCGGTGGACCGTACGGGCCGGGTGGCGGCCGGCGAGGTGGCCGCCGCGCTCGGTACGGACACCGCGCTGGTCTGCCTCCAGTCCGCCAATCACGAGGTGGGGACCGAGCAGCCGGTCGACGAGGTGGCGGAGCGCTGCCGGGAGGCGGGGGTGCCGCTGCTGGTGGATGCCGCCCAGTCGCTGCCGTGGGGGCCGGTGCCCGGTCCCTGGTCGCTGCTGGCGGCGAGCGCCCACAAGTGGGGCGGCCCGCCCGGTGTGGGGCTGCTCGTGGTCCGCAAGGGGACCCGGTTCGCGCCCCAGGGGCCGGCGGACGAGCGGGAGTCGGGCCGCAGCCCGGGCTTCGAGAACCTCCCGGCGATCGTGGCCGCCGCGGCGTCCCTGCGCGCACTGCGGGCGGACCCGGGGACGGACGGGGAAGCGGCGCGGCTACGGCTCCTGGTGGACCGGATCCGCACACGGGTGCCGGAGCTGGTGCCGGACGTGGAGGTGGTCGGCGACCCGGTGCGCCGCCTGCCCCATCTCGTCACCTTCTCCTGTTTCTATGTCGACGGGGAGACCCTGCTGCACGAGCTCGACCGGGCGGGCTTCTCGGTGTCGTCCGGCTCGTCCTGTACGTCCAGCACCCTGACGCCGAGCCATGTGCTGCGGGCGATGGGGGTGCTGTCCGAGGGGAATGTCCGGATCTCGCTGCCGTACGGCACGGCCGAGGCGGAGGTGGAGCGCTTCCTGGAGGTGCTGCCGCGGGTGGTGCGCTCGGTGCGGGAGCGGCTGGGCGTCCCGGCAGCGGGCGGCGAGGAGGTGCCGGCAGCGGCCGGCGGGGCTGCGCGCACGGCCCCGGCGGCACCTGCCGCGGAGCCCGCCGAGGCGGCCGGGCTGGTCGTCGACGCGCTGGGCAAGCGCTGCCCGGTCCCCGTCATCGAGCTCGCGAAGGTGATCGGCGAGGTGCCGGTCGGCCGAACGGTGACGGTGCTCTCCGACGACGAGGCCGCCCGGCAGGACATCCCCGCCTGGTGCACCATGCGCGACCAGGAGTACGTGGGTGAGCGGGCGGCCGAGCGCGGCACCGCGTATGTCGTGCGGCGCCGCGCCTGACGCGGTGGTTCAGGCCAGGTGCTGCTGGACGTCGTTCGCGGCCTCGTGCCCGTAGGCCTTGGTGAAGCGGTCCATGAAGTGGCTGCGGTGCAGCTCGTACTCCTGGGTGCCGACGGTCTCGATGACCAGGGTCGCCAGCATGCAGCCGACCTGCGCGGCGCGCTCCAGGCCGACGCCCCAGGCCAGGCCGGACAGGAAGCCGGCGCGGAAGGCGTCGCCGACGCCGGTCGGGTCGGCCTTGGCGTTCTCCTCCGGGACGCCGACCTCGATGGTCGGCTCGCCGACCCGCTCGATGCGGACGCCGTTGGCGCCGAGGGTGGTGACGCGGGTGCCGACCTTGGCGAGGATCTCCTCGTCGGTCCAGCCGGTCTTGGACTCGATCAGGCCCTTCTCGTACTCGTTGGAGAAGAGGTAGGTGGCGCCCTCCATGAGGGTGCGGATGGCGTCGCCGTCCATGCGGGCGATCTGCTGGGAGAAGTCGGCGGCGAAGGGGATACCGCGGGTGCGGCACTCCTCGGTGTGCCGGATCATCGCCTCGGGGTCGTCCGCGCCGATCAGGACGAGGTCCAGGCCGCCGACCCGCTCGGCGACGTGCTGGAGCTCGATCAGCCGGGCCTCGCTCATCGCGCCGGTGTAGAAGGAGCCGATCTGGTTGTGGTCGGCGTCGGTGGTGCACACGAAGCGCGCGGTGTGCAGCACCTCGGAGATGCGTACGGAGCGGGTGTCGACGCCGTGGCGGTCGAGCCAGGCGCGGTACTCCTCGAAGTCGTTGCCCGCGGCGCCGACCAGGATCGGCTCGATGCCGAGCTGGCCCATGCCGAAGCAGATGTTGGGGGCGACGCCGCCGCGGCGGACGTCGAGCTGGTCGACCAGGAACGAGAGGGAGACCGTATGCAGCTGGTCGGCGACCAACTGATCGGCGAAGCGGCCGGGGAAGGTCATCAGGTGGTCGGTGGCGATGGAGCCGGTGACTGCGATACGCACGACGGGTCTGCTCCTGCGGAAGGCGTAGGGGCGGGCGGACGTGAAGCAACGCTACCCGGCGGGGTGGCACACCACCCGGTCATCCCGGACACTTGAGCTACGGAAACTACCCAATAGTAGGTCTTTCTCCACGGTTTATGACTGCGTACGGTGCCGCTATGACCAAGCCTGTGAAAGCCGTCACACCGTCCCCTGACGCCTCGCCCGCCCGGCGGGACCCGGAGTCGCTCGACGAGCTGCGCGGTGACTGCGCCCGCATGGAGGGCCGCTGGAGTGCCGGCCGGCGTCCCGCGCCGGCGCCGGGGCGGTCCGCCGATCTGCACGGCGTCAAGGTCCCCTCGTCCTCCGCCGCCCTGCTGGACGGAATATCCGAGTACGGCGACTGACCGCCCGCCCGCCGGGGGCCGAACGGCGCCCGACGGGAACCGCATCCACCCCCGCTCCGTCCCATCGACGTCCCCTCACGGAGGATGGCACGTCAGATGTTCAGCGGAGCCGAAGGAGCGATGCGGTGAACACCGAGGACAGCAACGAGAGCCCGAACCCCACGGAGCGCAGGCGGCGCACCCCGGCAGTGGTCGCCTCGGTGGCCGCCGCGGTGCTGCTGGCCGGGGGCGGCGCGGCGTACTGGGCCTCGTCCACGTCCGGCGACGGGGCCGCCGGCCCGGCCAAGGGCGACCCGCCGCCCCTCGCGCTCGACGGCTACTCCGGCGGCTCGATCGCGGCCGGTGAGCCCAATCCGCAGGGTGCGAAGTACCGGGCGGTGAAGAAGCTGCCCGGCGGTCCGGCGGCCGCGCCGGTCTACCGCCCCAAGGGCGAGATCAGCCGGGAGTCGGTGGAGCGGCTGGCCAAGGCGCTGGACGTGGCCGGAAAGGTCCGCTCGGAGGGCACCACCTGGAAGGTCGGCGGGCCGACGCGGGACGGCCGCGGCCCCGTCCTCCAGGTGACCAAGACCGGCTCGGGCTCCTGGACGTTCTCGCAGTACGGGACCCCGGGCGGCACCAACTGTGCGCTGCCCGCGTCCCCCAAGGGCGACAAGGGCGGGGACGGTGCCGCCGCGTCGAGCCGGCCCGGCTGTCCGTCGTACCGCGGCGGCGGGGACATCGCGACCGAGGACGACAGCAGCGGCAAGGGCGCGGTGTCGCCGGAGAAGGCCAAGCAGGCGGTGCGGCCGGTGCTGAAGGCGCTCGGCCAGGAGGACTCCAAGGTCGACGCGGGCGGGCTGTCCGGTGCGGTGCGGATCGTCACCACAAACCCGGTGCTGGGCGGGCTGCCGACGTACGGCTGGCAGAGCGATCTGCAGGTCGGTTCGGACGGTCAAGTGGTCGGCGGCAGCGGTCAGTTCGCGAATCCGGTCAAGGGCGCGGAGTATCCGGTGCTGAACGCCGACAAGACGCTGGACCGGCTGAACTCGGGCGAGGGCCGCAAGCCGGCCGGCTGCCCCTCGCCGCCCGGCAAGAAGGACACCAAGGACGGCAAGGCCGGCGGGATCGCGCCGTGCGAGCCGGCGCCGACGAAGGCGCAGCAGCCGTCCGACGTGACCGGTGCGGCCTTCGGGCTCTCGGTCCAGTACGTGGACGGCGGGCAGGCGCTGGTGCCGTCGTGGCTGTACACGGTGCGCCAGCCGGGCGCCGGCAGCGGCCCGGACGCCACCTCGACGGTCGCGCAGCCGGCCGTGGACCCGAAGTACCTGGCCCACCGGGACGGCGGGGGCAGCTCGCAGGGCACGGGGCAGGCGCCGCGGAAGCCGTCCGGGAAGCCCGGGGCGATGGCCCTGGAGTCGTACGGCGTGAGCGACGGCGGCAAGAAGCTGACGGTGCACTTCTGGGGCGGGGTGTGCAGCGTCTACTCGGTGAGCGCCGAGGAGTCCGGCTCGGCCGTGAAAACCAAGGTCGTCGGCAAGGACAAGAAGCCCGGCCAGGTCTGCGTGAAGATCGCCAAGGAGTTCACCAAGACCGTGACGCTGCACCAGCCGCTGGACGGCCGGAAGGTGGTCGACGTCTCGACCGGTGAGTCGGTGCCCAAGCAGTAGCGCGCAGGAGCGGATGGGTCCGTGCTCAACGGGAGGCGGAAACCACGAGCCCCGGAGGCGGAAAGCACGGAAGGCGGCGCTCCCCCACTCGGGGGGGGGGCGCCGCCTTCCGTAGTACTGCCCGAGCTCCTTAGCTGAAGGAGTCGCCGCAGGCGCAGGAGCCGGTGGCGTTCGGGTTGTCGATCGTGAAGCCCTGCTTCTCGATGGTGTCGACGAAGTCGATGGAGGCACCGCCCAGGTAGGGGGCGCTCATCCGGTCGGTGACGACCTTGACGCCATCGAAGTCCTTGACGACATCGCCGTCGAGCGAACGCTCGTCGAAGAAGAGCTGGTAGCGCAGTCCGGAGCAGCCGCCGGGCTGAACGGCCACCCGCAGCGCGAGGTCGTCCCGGCCTTCCTGCTCCAGCAGGCTCTTGACCTTCGACGCGGCCGCGTCGGACAGGATGATGCCGTCGCTGACGGTGGTCTCGTCCTGAACGCTCATCTAGATCTCTCCCGGGTTGTACGGACCGCTTGTCATCGGATGCAACCAGCTGCAACCAACGACGTCCCGGATTAATTCCGGCTGGGCACAACATGTCGAGAAGCCTTCCGGCGCACCGCCGGGGGCGGCTTCTCACGATTGTTCTCCCCTCATGCTCGCACACCGGCGGACAGGAACAGGTGGCCGAGCACACACGGCGGGGTGCTGATGCGTCACATCGACACAAGCCCCATCGTCAAAGTGACGTGAAGCAGCTATGATAGATAGCGTCAAATAGACGAAAAGGCTTTTGTGCAAGAGCCGTCCGCAGAAAAGAGAGGGTGCGTGTTGTGACCACCGCCCAGCCCCTGGACGTCCAGCCGACCCCGCTGGCCCTGCTCCTCCTCGGCCGCGAGGCCGACCCGAAGAGCGAGCGCGGCGTGGAGTGCCCCGGCGATCTGCCGGCGCCGTCGGACCCCGATCTCGTCGAGCGCGCCCGCGCGGCCAAGGCGAAGCTCGGGGACAAGGTCTTCGTCCTGGGGCACCACTACCAGCGCGACGAGGTCATCGAGTTCGCCGATGTCACCGGCGACTCCTTCAAGCTCGCGCGGGACGCCGCCGCCCGGCCGGACGCCGAGTACATCGTCTTCTGCGGTGTGCACTTCATGGCGGAGTCGGCCGACATCCTCACCGGCGACGACCAGCAGGTCGTCCTCCCCGACCTGGCCGCCGGCTGCTCGATGGCCGACATGGCCACCGCCGAGCAGGTCGCCGAGTGCTGGGACCAGCTCACCGAGGCCGGTGTCGCCGAGCAGGTCGTGCCCGTCTCGTACATGAACTCCTCGGCCGACATCAAGGCGTTCACCGGCAAGCACGGCGGCACGATCTGCACGTCCTCCAACGCCAAGCGGGCGCTGGACTGGGCCTTCGAGCAGGGCGAGAAGGTCCTCTTCCTGCCGGACCAGCACCTGGGCCGCAACACCGCCGTCCGTGACCTGGGCATGTCCCTCGACGACTGCGTGGTCTACAACCCGCACAAGCCGAACGGCGGCCTGACCGTCGAGCAGCTGCGGGCCGCGAAGATGATCCTGTGGCGCGGCCACTGCTCGGTGCACGGCCGGTTCTCCCTGGAGTCGGTGAACGACGTGCGGGCGCGCATCCCCGACGTCAACGTCCTCGTCCACCCCGAGTGCAAGCACGAGGTCGTGGCGGCGGCGGACCAGGTCGGCTCGACGGAGTACATCATCAAGGCCCTGGAGGCCGCCCCGCGCGGCTCGAAGTGGGCCATCGGCACCGAGCTGAACCTCGTCCGCCGGCTGGCGAACCGCTTCGCCGCGGAGGACAAGGAGATCGTCTTCCTCGACAAGACGGTCTGCTTCTGCTCGACGATGAACCGCATCGACCTCCCCCACCTGGTGTGGGCGCTGGAGTCGCTCGCCGCCGGCAAGGTCGTCAACCGCATCGAGGTCGACAAGGAGACCGAGAGCTTCGCGAAGCTGGCGCTGGAGCGGATGCTGGCGTTGCCGTAGGCGTACGTTTTTGGCTTTCCCGCCGTGGTGGTTTCTCGCCGTTGCGCTTTGCGGCGCGCCCGCACGTTTTTGGCTGTCCCGCCGTGGGTCTTCTCGCCGTTGCGCCTGCGGCGGGCTGGGTGGGTGTTGGGTGCGGTGACGGGCCTCCGGGGCCGGTGTGTGGGACTGCTTCGCTTTACGTCCCACACACCGGCCCCTCCGGCCCGTCCCCTCCCGTGAGTGGAGTACGTGGCGGTGAGTGGGGGCGGGCGTCGAGCTGGCCGCCTGGTCAGCGTTCCCGGCGGCGGCGCGGTGGCCGTTCGGCCGTACCGGTCCCGGACGCGGCGGGGGCGGCGGCTTCCAGGGTCCAGCGGACCTTGTCGCCGCCCTTGATCGCGGTGTGGCAGGGTCCCTTCGTGATCTTCTTCTCGTTCACGTACGCGTTCCACTTCTTGGTGCTGTCCGCGGCGTCGCCGTGGATCTCGGTGACCACGTAGTCCTGGGTGGTGGCGTCCCAGCTCGCCCGGACCCCGCCGAGGCCGTAGATGTCGTCGGCGTCGACCAGGGCGGTCAGCGGCGTGGGGCCGATGCCGTCGGCGGCGCAGTAGAAGCCGCCGAAGAGGGTGCGCGGGCCCGTCCGGACTAGTCCCACGCTGGCGGTGTACGACCCGCCGGTGACCGCCACCCGGACGGCGGCGGTGGAATCCTCGGCGCCGGCCGGCGGAGCGGCCGCGAGGGCCAGTGGGAGCAGCAGCGCGGCAGCGGTTACGGGGACGACCCTGCGGCCCGGGGCACACGGCACGCTCGCTCACCTACATCTTTCGTCGGTTCGGCAACCATCAGCCACCAAACCATCGCTCTCCGCGATCGGCGAGAGGTGCGCCTCCGAACGCGTACGTGGCCCCGGACGGCGGGCGGGGCGGGCCCGGGCGTCGCGGTTGTTTCTCTCGGAGTGCGATCAGCGCGATGCCCCCGCAAGCACCGGCCTGCGGGGGCATCGTGTCGTCGGCGGAGCGTCGTCAGACGGTCGCCGGTTCCGGGGTGCGGTCGTCCTTCCCGGACTGCGGGCCGGACGTGTCGTCCTGCTTCCCAGCCTTCTTCTTCGCCCGGCGCTCCTTGCGGAGCTCGATCATCGCGTAGAGCGTCGGGACGAGGAGGAGGGTGAGGAGGGTGGAGGTGATCAGGCCGCCGATCACGACCACGGCGAGCGGCTGGGATATGAAGCCGCCGTCTCCGGTGATGGACAGGGCCATCGGGAGCAGCGCCATGATGGTGGCCAGGGCCGTCATCAGGATGGGGCGGAGGCGGTGGCGGCCGCCCTCGATGACGGCTTCGACGACTCCGTAACCCTGCGCCCGGTACTGGTTGATGAGGTCGATCAGCACGATGGCGTTGGTGACCACGATGCCGATCAGCATCAGCATGCCGATCATCGCCGGGACGCCCAGCGGGGTGCCGGTGGCGACCAGCAGGCCGATCGCTCCGGTGGCCGCGAACGGGATCGAGACGAGCAGGATCATCGGCTGGATCAGCGAGCGGAAGGTGGCCACCAGGAGCATGAAGACGATGGCGATGGCCGCCATCATCGCCATGCCGAGCGAGGAGAACGCGTCGGACTGGTCCTGGGAGACGCCGCCGATGGTCGCGGTGGCACCGTCCGGCAGCTTCAGCGCGTCGATCTTCTTCTTCAACTCGGCGCTGACCGCACCGGTGTTGTCGCCGGTCGGCTTGGCCGTGACGGTCGCCGAGCGGGCGCCGTCGATCCGGGTCATCTGGACCGGACCGGGGACGGTCCGGACGGTGGCGAGGCTGCTGAGCTTGGCCGGGCCGGACGGGGTCGGGACGGCCAGGTTCTTCAGGTCGTCCTCGGTGGTGGCCGGGTGGGCCGCCTTGATGACGATGTCCCGCTCGGTGTCGTCCAGGACGGCCTTGCCGCTCTCGGTGCCGCGGACCGCCTGGGTCACCGCCGCGCCGAGCGTGGTCTGGTCGTAACCGGCCGCGGCCGCCTTGGCATTGGGCTTCACCGAGATCCGCGGCACGCTCTCGGAGAGGTCGCTCCGGACGTCGGTGACGTGGTCGAGACCGGCCACCGCCTTGCGGACCTGCTCGTTGGCCTGCTTCAGGACGCCGGCGTCACCGGCCTTGACGACCACGCTCAGGTCCTGGTTGCCCATGCCGCCACCGGTGCTGAAGGTGGTGTCGCCGATGGACGGGCCGAGCTTGTCGAGGCCGGCCCGCAGGTCGTCGGTGACCTTGCCGGAGTCCGCGGAGTCCTTCAGCTTGAGCTGGTAGGAGGCCTGGTTGGCGCCGGTGCCGCCGCCGAAGGCCGCCATGAGGCCGGAGGAACCGACGGTGGCCTGGTAGTCGGCGATGTCGTCGTTGGCCCCGAGCAGCTTCTCGACCTTCTTGGCCTGCTTGTCGGCCGCGTCCAGGCTGGTGCCGGGCTTGAGTTCCTGCTTGAGGGTGAGGGTGTCCTGGGAGCCCTGGTCGAGGAAGTTGGTCTTGAGCAGGGGGCCCATGCCCATGGTGCCGAGGAGGATCACCACGGCGATGACCAGGCTGGTGAACCGGCGGCGGGTGGCGAACCGCAGGACCGGGACGTAGAAGCGCTGGAGGGGGCTCTTGGCCTCCTTCTCCTCGGCCGCGCGGCGCAGATCGTCCGCGGTGGTGCCCTCGGGGAGCTTCGGGGTGCGCAGGAACCAGTAGGACAGCACCGGAACGACCGTCAGGGAGACGATCAGGGAGGAGAGCAGGGCGACGGTCACCGTCAGCGAGAAGGAGCCGAACAGCGCGCCGATCATGCCGCCGACCACACCGATCGGGAGGAAGACCGCGACCGTGGTGAGGGTGGAGGAAGTGATCGCTCCGGAGACCTCCTTGACGGCGGAGAGGATGGCCTCGCGGCGCTCCTCGCCGTAGCCCAGGTGCCGCTTGATGTTCTCCAGGACGACGATGGAGTCGTCGACGACGCGGCCGATCGCGATGGTCAGCGCGCCGAGGGTGAGCATGTTGAGGGAGAGGTCACCGGTCCACAGCACGATCAGGGTGATGACGACCGAGAGCGGGATGGAGACCGCGGTCACCAGGGTGGAGCGCAGGCTGAGCAGGAAGACCAGGATGACGATGACCGCCATGGCGAGGCCGAGCAGGCCCTCGGTGGTCAGCGAGTCGATCGACTTGGAGACCTGCGGGCCCTGGTCGGAGGCGACCGTGACGTGGGTGCCCTTGCCCAGGTCCTGACGGATCTTGGGGAGCTTGTCCTTGATCGCGTCGGAGATGGCGACGGCGCTGCCGTCCTTGTCCATCGTCACGTTCACACCGAGGCTGGGCTTGCCGTTGGTGCGGGTGAGGGAGGTCGGGGTGGCCTGCTCCTCCTTGACGGTGGCGACATCGCCGAGGCGCACCGGCTCGGACGCACGCGCGCCGCCCGCGGCGGGAGCGCCGCCTGCCGCTGCACCGGCACCGCCACCCGCACCGCCACCCGCCGACGGGCCGCCGCCCGCGGAGGCACCGGCACCCGCGCCGCCGCCCGCGGACGGGGCGAGGGTCAGGTCCTTGATCTGTGCGACGGAGGTGAAGCCGGCGCCGACCTGAACGGTCTTGCTCTTGCCGCCCTCGGCGAACGAGCCGGCGGGCACCGACGTGCCGCCGTTCTGCAGCGCCTGGCCCAGTGCCTGGGCGCTCAGCCCGGCGGCGGCGAGCTTCTTGTCGTCGGGGGTGACCGCGACGATCCGGTCCTGGACGCCGGACACGGTGACCTGGCTGACGCCGTCGATGTTCTTCAGGTCCGGTACGACGCTGCGGTTGAGCTCGTCGGCCAGCGTCTGCTGGTCCTTGGAGTCGGAGGAGGCGGCGAGGACCACGGTGGGGATGTCGTCGGTCGAACCGGACACCACCTGCGGGTCGACGTCCTTGGGCAGCTTGGCGCGGGCCCGGTTCACGGCCTGCTGGACATCGGCGACCAGGCGCTTGGAGTCGTTGCCGTAGTCGAACTGCGCCATGATGACGCCCGAGCCCTCGCTCGACGTCGAGGTGACGGACTTGATGCCGTCGACCCCCTGGACGCCGTCCTCCAGCGGTTCGATCACCTGCTTCTCGACGACATCGGGCGAGGCACCCTGATAGGGCGCCAGGACGGACACCATCGGGAGTTCGATGGAGGGCAGGAGCTGCTGCTTGAGCTGTGGGATCGCGATGGCGCCGAAGGCGATCGCCACGATCGACATCAGCGCTATCAGGCCCCGTTGTACGAGGCTGAGGCGGGACAGCCAGGACATGGTGGGGTCACTCTCTTCTGTTCCGAAAGGGCGGCGGGGCCTGCTGGGGCCCGACGACAGGGGCCTTTACAGCCCACCTCAACCTTCCGGCATGCCCTGGCCGGATTTCCTCGCTCGCAGGTCGGTTTCCGGGCGGGGGGTGTACCGCGTTCGGAGTACGTTTACTCCACCCTTACTGCACCCGTGGACGTACGAGTCCGGACTCGTAGGCGATGACCACCAACTGGGCGCGGTCCCGGGCCCCGAGCTTGGCCATCGCACGGTTCACATGCGTCTTGACGGTGAGCGGGCTGACCGCGAGCTGTTCGGCGATCTCGTCGTTGGACAGCCCGCCGGCCACCAGCGTCAGCACCTCCCGCTCCCGGCCGGTCAGCGTCGCCAGCCGCTCGGTGCCCCGCCCGGCCGGATCGCCGTCACCCGAACTCCGGCCCTGCGCAAGGAACTTGGCGATCAGCCCCTTGGTCGCCACCGGTGACAGCAGCGCCTCACCGGCCGCCGCGATCCGGATGGCGTGCAGCATCTCGTCCGGCTCGGCGCCCTTGCCGAGGAAACCGCTGGCGCCGTTGCGCAGCGACTGCACCACGTAGTCGTCGGCCTCGAACGTCGTCAGGATGACCACCCGGACCTCGGTGAGGTCGGGGTCCTCGCTGATCATGCGGGTGGCCGCCAGGCCGTCGACACCGGGCATCCGGATGTCCATCAGGACGACATCGGGGCGCTCGGCCCGGGTCAGCTCGTACGCCCGGGCGCCGTCGGAGGCCTCCCCCACCACCCGCATGTCCGGTTCGGAGTCGACCAGCACCCGGAACGCGCTGCGCAACAGCGCCTGGTCATCGGCGAGCAGCACCTTGATCGTCATGTCGTCTCCCCCGTACGGACGGTCTGCAGTGGAAGGGTCACCCGCACCTGGAAGCCACCGGCCGCGCGGGGGCCGGTCTCGACGGTGCCGCGCAGCGCGAAGACCCGCTCGCGCATCCCGATCAGGCCGTGGCCGCCGCCGGGCTCGGGACCGTCCGGCTCCACGGCCGGCCGCTCGCCGCCCTTCTGGCGCGGTACGCCGGCCCGGCCGGCGCCGTCGTCCAGGACGGTCACGGTCAGCGCGGTGTCGGAGTGCACGATCCGCACCGTGGCCCGGGCCCCCTCCCCCGCGTGCTTGTGGACGTTGGTCAGCGCCTCCTGGACCACGCGGTAGGCGGTGAGGTCGGCGGAGGCGGGCAGTGGCCTCGGCAGCGGCGGGACCTCCAGGTCGACGGGGATCCCGGCGCGGACGAACCCGTCGACGAGCTGGTCGAGGACGCCCAGGCCCGGCGCCGGCTCGGTCGGTGCCTTCGGGTCGTCGGACTGCCGCAGCAGGCCCACGGTGGTGCGGAGTTCCTCCAGCGCGGAGCGGGACGCCTCGCGGACGTGCGCCAGCGCCTCCTTGGCCTGGTCGGGGCGGTTGTCCATGACGTGCGAGGCGACCCCGGCCTGGACGTTGACCAAAGCGATGTGGTGGGCGACGACATCGTGCAGCTCGCGGGCGATCCGCAGGCGCTCCTCGGCGACCCGGCGCCGGGCCTCCTCGTCGCGGGTGCGCTCGGCGCGTTCGGCGCGCTCCCGGATGGCGTCGACGAACGCGCGGCGGCTGCGGACCGCGTCGCCGGCCGCCGCGGCCATGCCCGTCCAGGCGAAGATCCCGATGTTCTCCTGTGAGTACCAGGGGCGGGGCCCGTAGAGCATCGCGGCGGCGGTCAGCACGACGACGGTCAGCGCGCCCACCCGCCAGGTGGTGGGGCGGTCGGTGCGGGAGGCCAGGCCGTACAGGGCGATCACGGTGGAGGCGGCCACCGGGGCCCCCTGGGTGCTGGTGCGGGTGAGGAGTTCGGCGAGGGTGAGCACGACCGTCGCGGCAAGGACAGTGCGCGGCAGCCGGCGGCGCAGGAGCAGGGCGGCACAGGCCAGGGCGGCCAGTGCCACGGCGGTGGCGGACAGTTCGTGGCGGACGAAGTGCGAGCCCTGCGAGCCGTGCGGCCCGGCCATCGCACCGAACAGGATGCTTCCGAAGACAGCGACGGCCACGGTGGCGTCCCATGCGCGCGGATGCGTGCGGTGCCACTGGAAGCGGCCGGCGCGCGACGCGTCCGGGCGGGGATCGAGGAGGCTCACAAGAGCAAACGGTAGCGCCCCGGTCCCTTCGCGGGGACCGGGGCGCCGTGCGCTGGAGTGCTGTGCGCTGGAGTGGAGTGACCGGGCCGGGGGCCGGCCGGGGTTCAGCCCGGGATCAGGCCGTCGTCGCTGAGCATCTCCCGGACCTCGTCGAGCGAGGCGTCCGGGGACGGCAGGATGAGGGCGGACGGTTCGAGGGCGTCGTCGGGGAGCGGCGTGCCCAGGCGGCGCACCGCGTCCAGCAGGGCGCCGAGGGTGCGCCGGAAGCCTTCGTCGTCGCCGCTCTCCATCTCGGCGAGCAGCTCATCGTCCAGCTTGTTGAGCTCGGTGAAGTGGGCGTCGTCCAGCTTCACCTGGCCCTCCCCCATGATCCGTACGATCACGACGGTCTCCCTTGGTCCGGTCCGACGATCCTTGCGAGGCTAGCCGCCGCAGTCCGTCACTGCTTGTCGAAACGCGGCTGGTCCTGCTGCGGGGAGGGCTTCGCCTCGCCGTTCTGGCCGCTCTCGATGGCCTGCTGGCCGGCGGACGAGCCTCCCGAGAGCTCGGCCTTCATCCGCTGCAGCTCCAGTTCGACATCGCTGCCGCCGGAGAGCCGGTCCAGCTCGGCGGTGATGTCGTCCTTGGCCATGCCGGACGGGTCGTCCAGCGCGCCGGAGGCCATCAGCTCGTCGATGGCACCGGCCCTGGCCTGGAGCTGCGCGGTCTTGTCCTCCGCGCGCTGGATGGCCATGCCGACATCGCCCATCTCTTCGGAGATGCCGGAGAAGGCCTCGCCGATCCGGGTCTGCGCCTGGGCGGCCGTGTACGTGGCCTTGATGGTCTCCTTCTTGGTACGGAAGGCGTCGACCTTGGCCTGCAGGCGCTGGGCGGCGAGCGTGAGCTTCTCCTCCTCGCCCTGCAGCGTCTGGTGCTGCGTCTCCAGGTCGGTGACCTGCTGCTGCAGCGCGCTCCGCCGGGTCAGCGCCTCACGGGCCAGGTCCTCGCGGCCGAGCGCCAGCGCCTTGCGGCCCTGGTCCTCCAGCTTGGCGGACTGGCCCTGGAGCTGGTTGAGCTGCAGCTCCAGGCGCTTGCGGGAGGTCGCCACGTCGGCGACCCCGCGGCGCACCTTCTGCAGCAGCTCCAGCTGCTTCTGGTACGAGTAGTCGAGGGTCTCGCGCGGGTCTTCGGCCCGGTCCAGGGCCTTGTTGGCCTTCGCGCGGAAGATCATCCCCATCCGCTTCATGACACCATCGCTCATGGGCCTCGCGCGCCCCCTTCTGACCCGGGTCGCCCCGGGCTTAGGCTCCAGCACATCTACAGACCCCACAGTACGGGCCCTGGTTCCATTACCGCACTGTTCGCGCCCGGATGCGCTCCTCCTCCAGGACGATCGCGGGGCGCCACGTCTCCCGCGCAGGGAGTAGGGAGAGTCCGGACAACCCGCGAGATGTCCGCTCTGACCCGATGAGCGGGGTGGGTGGCCCGGTGCGACGGGGCCGGCGGGGGCTCCGTTGCCGGATCGTGCCCGTCGGACCATGGCTCTCTCGCGGCGAGCACGTACTCTTGGGTGTTGTGTTCCGAAGCCGTTCGAAGGATGAGCAGGCCGCGACCGCCAAGGTGACCGCGGACCAGCCCCAGCAGCCCCGCGATCCGCAGGCCCCCAAGGGCCGCCCGACGCCCAAACGCAACGAGGCGCAGTCGCAGCGCCGCTCCCGTGCGCACACGCCGGCCAACCGCAAGGACGCGGCCAAGGCCCAGCGTGAGGCCCGCCGTGCCGACATGGCCCGTCAGCGCGAGGCGCTGGCCAACGGCGATGAGCGGTATCTGCCGGTGCGCGACAAGGGGCCGGTGCGGCGGTTCGCGCGGGACTACGTCGACTCCCGCTGGTGCGTCGCCGAGTTCTTCCTGCCGATGGCCGTGGTGATCCTGGTGCTCACCATGATCCGGGTGCCGTCGATCCAGAGCATCGCGCTGCTGCTGTGGCTGGTGCTGATCGTGCTGATCGTGCTCGACTCGGTGCTGATCTGGTTCCGCCTGAGCAAGCGGCTGCAGGAGAAGTTCCCGAACGAGAACCTCAAGGGCGTGAAGGCGTACGCGGTGATGCGGACGCTGCAGATGCGGCGGCTGCGGCTGCCGAAGCCGCAGGTCAAGCGGGGTCAGCGGCCCTGACGGCCCGGCTGGTCCGGACGGGTTCCTGCTGGTTCTTTCAGACTGACGCGCCGCGCGGCCGGCCCCTCTGTGGGGTCCGGCCGCGCGGCGTTGCGGTCTCAGCCCTCGGCGTCCGCGTGCAGGCTCATCGGGCCCGCGTAGACCTCCGTGCCGTCCTCGAAGAGCCTGACCTGGTCGACGCCGCCGTCGAGGAGGGCCTTCCACTCCTCGCCGATCCAGGACTCCGCGTCGCCCTGCGTGGTGAACTCCTCCGGCTCCACGGCGGGCGCCGCCTCCGCACCGTCCGCCTTCTCGAACCGCCACGTCCACGCCATGTCCGCCTCCTGGATCCCACCGGGTACGAGTCAGTGCCACCGCGGAACGGGTCCTGCCACGTTGCGCGGTGCCGTGCTTCCGTGCTGATCGGCAGCCTAACGGCCGTGTCGAGTCCGCCCCCGCCGCGCTCACCGCTGCCGGACGCGAGAAACTCGGCGGTGTGGATGTGACTCTCCTCGGCACCGGGGCCCCGCAGGGGCTGCCGCGTCCCGGCTGCCCGTGTGCCGCCTGTGCGACCGCCGTCGGCGACGAGGCGCGGGCGGCGACCGCGCTGCTCGTCGACGGCGTGCTGCTGATCGATCTGACGCCGGGGCCGGCCTTCGCGGCCGCCCGGGCCGGGCGGTCGCTGGCGGGCGTGCGGCAGGTGCTGCTCTCGCATCCGCACGACGGCCCGGCGATGGAGGTGCCCGCCGGGCTGCCGCAGCCGGGGCGGGTCGCGGACGGGCGAGAGCTGGCCCTGCTCGACGGGCACCGGGTGCGGGCCCTCGCGGTGGACGGTCCGGGGACCGGCTACGAGATCTCCGGAGCCGACGGCGAGCGGCTGCTGTATCTGCCGCCAGGCGCGGCACCGGCCGGGGTGGGCAACGCCACCGGCCGGGCGGGCGGTGCCGGGGCCCAGGGCGCCGCGGGGCCGTACGACCTGGTGCTGCTCGACGTGCTGGCGCGGCCGGACGCGCTGGCCCGGCTGCGGGCGGGCGGCCTGGTCGACGCGGCGACGGATGTGGTCGCGGTGCATGTGGACCACGACGTGCCGCCGGGGCCCGAGCTGCACCGCAGGCTGGCCGCGGTGGGCGCCCGGGCGGTGGCCGACGGCAGTTCGCTGGTGGTCGGCGAGTACCACGCGGTGCCGGACCTGCCGCGGCGGACGCTGGTGCTGGGCGGGGCGCGCAGCGGGAAGTCGCTGGAGGCGGAGCGGCGGCTCGCGGCCTTCCCGGACGTGGTGTACGTGGCCACCGGGGGGACCCGGGACGGCGACGAGGACTGGGCGCAGCGGGTCTCCCTGCACCGTGAGCGGCGCCCCAGCAGCTGGCGGACCGTCGAGACCTGCGACCTGGTGCCGCTCCTGGAGGCCGGGAGGCCGGGAGGGGAAGCCGCGAGGCCGGGAGGGGAAGCCGCGAGGCCGGGGAGGGACGACGGGAAGCCGGAGGGGGAAGCCGTACGGCCGGGGACGGAAGCCCCGGCGCCGGGCGCGGAATCCGCCGGGCCGGGGAAGGGCGCCGCGGGGCGGGGCGCCGGAGCGGTGTGGCCGGGGGCGGAGGCCGGCGGGCCCGCCGCGGGAGCCGGGGCCGGCCGGGCGGCCGACGCGTCGCCGCTGCTCATCGACTGTCTGGCGCTGTGGCTGACGCATGTCATGGACGAGGTCGGGGCGTGGGACGACGCGACCTGGGAGGCCGGTGGCCGGCGGGCGCTGCGGGAGCGGACCGACGCGCTGGTGGCGGCGGTGCGCGCGACCCGGCGGCCGGTGGTGGCGGTCAGCAACGAGGTGGGCTCCGGGGTCGTCCCGGCGACCCCGGCGGGCCGCCGGTTCCGCGACGAACTGGGGCGGCTGAACGCGGCGTTCGCCGCGGAGTGCGAGCAGGTGCTGCTGGTCGTCGCGGGCCAGGCGCTTGCGCTGCGTGGATGACGGATGACCGGTGCGGCCCGTGTCCGCTTGCCCCGGGGTGCGGCGCCGGGTGCTCTTGAGCGGTGACCGAATCCGAGCGGACCGAGACCGAAGCGCCGGCGGGGTGTGCCGCGGCGCCCGCCCGGGACCCGGGGGCACGCGGGCGGCGTTTCGACGCGGCCGTCCGGGCCTATCTGGCGCGGCATCCGCAGGCGACGGTGGTCGCGCTCGGGGAGGGCCTCGACACCGGCTTCTGGCGGCTGGACAACGGGCGGCTGACCTGGCTGACGGTGGTGGTGCCGGAGGCCGCCGCGGTGCGCCGGATGCTGCTGCCGGACGGACCCCGGCGGCGTACGGTCGCCTGCACGGCGGGCGACCACGACTGGCTGGACGCGGTGCGGGAGCCGCAGCGCGGGGTCGTCGTCACCGCGCCGGGGGTGCTGATGCGGCTGCCGCCGGCGACGGTCAGGGCGCTGCTGGCGGCGTGCGCCGAGCGGTTTCCCGGTGGTGCGCTGGTTTTTGACGCCCTGCCACGGCTGACCGCGGCGCTGGCCCGGCGGGCCGCGGCCGCGCCGGGCGGCGGCCGGTGGTCGGCTCCGGTGCGCTGGGGGCTGGACCGTGGTGACCTGCCGCGGCTGGCCGGTACGCACCCGGGCATCGCCGCGGTGCACGAGCTCGCGCCGGTGCCGGCAGCGGGCCCGCCGTGGCGGTGGACGGCGTACGGCCTGCCGTCGTGGCTCGGGCAGCGGACGCCGGTGCTGCGGGCGCTGGTGCCCCTCGTGTGCGAGGTGCGGTTCGCGGCGGCCCGATCCCCCCGACGTGCCTCGTCAGCGGTGAGTTGACGGTAATCTGCGCCCAATGAGCGCCCTGAATCTCGATGACTTCGCCCACCTGATCGAGCGCCCCGACGGCGGGGTGCGCCGTGCCGCCGAGGAGCGGCGGGCACGCCTGTCCCTGCCGCCGGGGGCGCTCGGCCGCCTCGACGAGCTGGGCGAGTGGCTGGCCGCCGCGCAGCAGGAGGTGCCGGTGCGGCCCGTCGAGCGGCCGCGGGTGCTGCTGTTCGCGGGCGATCACGGGGTGGCGGAGCTGGGCGTCTCGGCCCGGCCGGCGGGGACCACCAGGGATCTCGTCCGGGCCGTGCTGGACGGTACGAGCCCGGCGGCGGTGCTGGCCCGGGGCGCGGAGGCGCCGCTGCGGGTGGTCGATCTGGCGGTGGACTGCGACCCGCAGGAGCTGCCCGGGGAGGTCACCCGGCACCGGGTGCGGCGCGGTTCGGGCCGGATCGACATCGAGGACGCGCTGACGGCCGAGGAGGCCGAGGCGGCGTTCCGGACCGGGATGACCCTGGCGGACGAGGAGGCGGACGCCGGCACCGACGTGGTGGTGCTGGGCGATCTGAGCGTCGGCGGGACGACGGCCGCGAGCACCCTGATCGCCGCGCTGTGCGGTACGGACGCCTCGGTGGTCACCGGGCGCGGCGGTGCCCCCATCGACGATCTGGCGTGGATGCGCAAGTGCGCGGCGATCCGCGACGCGCTGCGGCGGGCCCGTCCGGTGCTCGGCGATCAGCTGGAGCTGCTGGCCGCGGTCGGCGGCGCGGACCTGACCGCGATGACCGGCTTTCTGCTGCAGAGCGCGGTGCGCCGCACCCCGGTGATCCTGGACGGGGTGGTCTCGGCGGCCTGTGCGCTGGTGGCGCAGCGGGTGGCGTTCCGGGCGCCGGACTGGTGGGTGGCCGGGCAGGCGAGCGGGGAGCCGGCGCAGGCGAAGGCGCTGGACCGGATCGCGCTCAACCCTTTGCTCGACCATGGCGTCACTGCTGGCGAGGGGACGGGGGCGCTGCTCGCCCTGCCACTGGTGCAGGCGGCCGCGGCCCTGGCGGCAGAGCTGCCCGTGCGCGACTGACCCGGCACCGGCCCGGCGGGGCCGGCACCGTACGAAGCGACCGGACGGGCGCCCCGTGCGGGCGCCTCGCCGCTTCCTGCCGTACCGGACCACCGGTGCGCGCCCCATAAGATCGCGCTTTACACGTTTTATGGGAGACATCGCTTGAGTCCGGATGAAGACCGCCCGCGCGGTCCATGGTCACAGCGTGGTGCCGGGTTCGGCATCTGGTATCTGCGCACGGTCACGTTCCTCAATTTCCTGAGTGCGGTGTGGGTGTCGTTCGGCAACGACATCCGTCGGCACAACATCGCGGAATTCTTCACTCCGTATCTGCTGACCGCGGGGTTCGCCTCCGGCGCCTTCTCGCTCTTCCTCTCCGTCACCCTGCGGCGGCGCAAGCGGGCGGCGTGGATTTTGAATCTGGTGCTCTCCGGTCTGCTGGTACTGCTGTTCGCCCTCGGGATGGCGACGGTCCCGGAGTTCCGCGGACATCTGCAGAACTGGGTGTCACTGGGGCTGACCGTGCTGTTCGTCGCCGCATTGGTGGTCGGGCGCCGGGAGTTCTACGCCAAGGGCGACCGCTCGAATCCGAAACTGGCGGCGGCGGTCGCGGCCGGCGGCCTGCTGGTCACCTCGCTGCTCGCGGCGCTGCTGGTGAGCGCCACCAACACCGCGGACGGTTCCTCGACGTTCGTCCAGCGCTGGCGCTACGGCCTGATGCGGCTGGTGTCGCTGGTCGCCGACGACCGTGCGTTCCCGGAGATCGCCACCCCGAACTGGGTGAATGTCGCGATCAATGTGCTGAGCACGCTGCTGCTGGTCGCGGTGCTGTGGGCGGCGTTCCGGTCCGTGCGCCGCACCGAGCCGCTCACCGCGGACGACGAGGAGCGGCTGCGCGGTCTGCTGGCGCGGCACGGCGACCGTGACTCGCTGGGCTACTTCGCCCTGCGCCGCGACAAGAGCGTGCTGTTCTCCCCCAGCGGCAAGGCGGCGGTCACCTACCGCGTGGTGGGCGGGGTGTCGCTGGCCTCCGGTGATCCGCTGGGCGACCCCGAGGCCTGGCCCGGCGCCATCGAGGGCTGGCTGGCCGAGGCGCGGGAGCACGGCTGGGCGCCGGCCGTGATGGGCGCGAGCGAGGAGGGCGGCACGATCTACGCCCGGCACGGGCTGGACGCGCTGGAGCTCGGCGACGAAGCGATCGTGGAGACCGCGGAGTTCACGCTCGCCGGGCGGGCGATGCGCACCGTACGGCAGGCGTACAACCGTATCGAGCGGGCCGGCTACACGGTCCGGATCCGCCGGCACGAGGACATCCCCGCCGAGGAGATGGACCGGCTGCTGCATCTGGCCGACGACTGGCGCGACGGGGAGACCGAGCGGGGTTTCTCGATGGCGCTGGGCCGGCTCGGGGATCCGGGGGACGGGCGCTGCGTGATGCTGGAGTGCCGGGACGGCGGCGCCGACGGGGAAACCGGGGAGCTGCGGGCGCTGCTCAGTTTCGTCCCGTGGGGCGCAAAGGGCCTTTCGCTGGATCTGATGCGGCGGGAGCGGAACTCCGAGAACGGTCTGATGGAGTTCATGGTGCTGGAGTTGATCCAGCGCGCGAAAGAGGTGGAGATCACTCAGCTCTCACTGAACTTTGCGATGTTCCGTTCCGTCTTCGAACGTGGATCGCGGCTCGGCGCGGGCCCGGTGCTGCGCCTGTGGCGCTCACTGCTCAGCTTCTTCTCCCGGTGGTGGCAGATTGAATCGCTCTATCGCGCCAATGCGAAATACCGGCCCATCTGGGAGCCGCGGTACCTGCTCTTCGAAAAGAGCACCGATTTGCTGCGCATCGGAATCGCCGCGGCCCGTGCGGAAGGTTTTCTGGAAGCACCCGGACTGCCCAAGTGGCTGAACCGCAAGCACCTGGAGAACGTGAGATGAGCGGAGCCGGGGCGGGGCGGGAGGTACCTGTGCCGGGGCCCGGGGACGCGTCCGCCCTGCGCCGCTTCGCGCGCGGCGAGTGGGGCCCGCTGCTGTGGACGGTGCGGTCCGCGCTGGCCACGCGGCGGCTGCGGGCGATTCCGGTGACGCTCGCCGCGGTCGGACTGACCCTGGTCTTCCAGTGCGTACAGAACCAGGCCTGGGGCTATCGGGCGGTGCAGGACATCGGCTCCGTCCAGGCCTGGGAGCACCTGTGGGTGGCGCTGCTGCGCACCCCGCTGTCGCTGTTCGTGCCCGCGCTGGACCTTCCGGTGTGGGGTGCGCTGGCGCAGATCCTGGTGGTCTTCGGGATCGCGGAGATCTGTGTGGGCTGGCGGCAGACGCTGGGGGTCGCCTACCTGGCCACGCTCGCCGGGACGATGTACGCCCGGATCGGCATCTGGATCGGCCCGGAGAGTCCCATCGGGCTGCCCGACTCGGACAAGTACGTGATCGACACCGGTCCTTCGGCGGCCGTGGTGGGGCTGGCGGTGTACGTGTGCTGGCGCCATCGCGCGTGGTTCACCTGTACCGCGGTGGTGGCCTCGATGGTCGTCGAGGTGGTGTTCATCAAGAACAACCTGGCGGGCAAGGAGCACGTCGCGGCGGCGCTGGTGGTGCTGGCGGCGTGTCTGCTGCAGGAGGCGTGGCAGCCGCACAAACCGCCGGGCTTCCAGCAGGTCAGCGGCTGGGAGCACCCCCGATGAACTGCTCGACCCTGCGGCGCAGCCCCGACCAGCGGCGGTCGTGACGGACGGCGCGGACCCGGGCACGGGCCCGCGCCTTCGGCCGGTTGCGGTAGCAGCGCCTGTCCCAGAGCGAGTGCGGCCGGGCCAGCCGGACCGCCCCGAACAGCGCGACGAACGGCACGAAGACGCCGATGACCGCCATCCGGCCCTTGCCCTTGACGAGCGCGACGAGCACGAAGAGGAAGTTGACGGCCACGGTCCGTACGACGGTGAAGCGGTTCGTCGACTCGTCCGGGCTCAGTTCGTTGACGCCGAACGGCAGGAAGCCGCCGAGGATCAGGGCGACCAGGGCGGCGGTGAGGATGACGATCTCGACGCTCTTGGTCCCCTCCTCGGTCCAGTACACGTCGTCCAGATGCAGGATCAGCGCGAACTCGTCCAGGACGAGGCCCACTCCCATCCCGAAGAGCACCGCCGCGACACCGGAACCGAAGCCGCGCCGGCCGCCGGCGAGCGCGATGAAGCCGCCGAGAACCATCAGCACCACGCCGGGCACGACATGGTGCACATGGACGCCGCCCGGGCTGATGTTGCGGAACGGTCCGCGGCCCGCGCGGATGAGCCGGGTGATGACGCGGGTGACGAGGAAGGTCAGGACGAAGGAGGCCAGGGCGAGCAGCAGCGGCAGCTTCCCCGGCTCGACGATGTTGCGGTACCACCAGTGGCCCATCCCACTCTCCCGGTTTGCCGCACAAGGACACGGAGCAACCATTAGGCCCCCTCCCGGTGCCCGGGACCGGCAGCCAAACGCCGCCGGCGCCCGGATAGCCTTCCGCGGTGACCGAGACCTCCGCTCCCCCGTCCCCCTCCGACGCCCTGCGCTTCGCGTTCGGGACGCTGACCGTACTGCCGGTGCACGTCACCCGCTGGGACCGGGCGGCGGCGCGCGGCGGGATGCTCTGCGCGCCGCTGGCCGGGCTGGTCGTCGGGCTGTGCGCGGCCGCCGTCGGCGGTGCGCTGCTGCTGCTCGGCGGCAGTCCGCTGCTGGCCGCGGTCGGCACCGCCGCGGTGCCCGCGGTGCTCACCCGCGGACTGCATCTGGACGGGCTCGCCGACACCGCCGACGGCCTGGGCAGCGGCAAGCCCGCCGAGGACGCCCTGCGCATCATGAAGCAGTCCGACATCGGCCCGTTCGGGGTCCTCACGCTGGTGTTCACCCTGCTGGCACAGGTGGCCGCGCTGTCCGGGCTGTACGCCGGGGGCTGGGCGCGCGGCGCGGCCGCGGCGGCCGTCGCCGCGGTGACCGCGCGCACCGCGCTGACCCTCGCCTCCCGCGCGGGGGTGCCGGCCGCCCGCCCGGAGGGACTGGGCGCGGCGGTCGCGGGCACCGTTCCGGTGCGGGCGGCTCTGCTGTGCGTGGCGCTGGTGGCCGCCGGATGTGCGGCGGCCGGCGCCGCGTTCGGCCCGTACGGCGCGCTGCGCGCCGCCCTCGCGGCACTGGCCGGCCTCGGGCTCGGCGAGCTGGTGCTCCGGCACTGCCGGCGGCGGTTCGGCGGGGTGACCGGCGATGTGTTCGGGGCCCTCGCGGAGAGCGCCGGCCTCACGGCGCTGCTGGCGCTGGCACTGGGCTGACGACCGCACAGCCCTCCGCCGGGTCCCCAACACGCCTTGACAGCAACGTAGTTCACCCGTCACGGCACCGTCCGCCGGAGCGGCCGTCGCCGCCGGTGTGCCGGGGGACGGGGCCCCGCGGCGTCGCCGAGCGTAGGCTCGGCCGCAGCAGCGCGTTGCGCGCAGACGGATTCCCCGGACGAACAGGACCCCTATCACCGTGACTGCACTGACCCTCAGTACTTCTTCCGCCGCAACGGTGCGTGCGGATGCCGTCGTCGTCGGCGTGGCCAAGGGCGCCAAGGGCGTCGTTGTCGCCCCCGGCGCGGAGGCCGTGGACAAGGCCTTCGGCGGCAAGCTCGGCGCTGTGCTGGAGACCCTCGGCGCGAGTGGTGCCGAGGGCGAGGTGACCAAGCTGCCCGCCGCCGACGGCCTCAAGGCGCCGGTCGTGCTGGCGGTCGGCCTGGGCGACGCCCCGGCCAAGGGCGACGCCTACGACAACGAGGCGCTGCGGCGCGCCGCGGGCAGCGCCGCCCGCGCCCTGTCCGGCACCAAGAAGGCCGGCTTCGCGCTGCCCGTCGAGGACGCCGAGGCGGCCGCCGCGGTGAGCGAGGGCGCGCTGCTCGGCGCGTACACCTTCACCGCGTACCGCAGCAACGGCAACGGGCAGAACGCCAAGGGCAGCAAGAAGGACAACGCCAAGTCGGCGCCGCTCGGCGAGGCCGCGATCGTCGGCGGCAAGCCGCGCGACAAGGAGTTCAAGGCGGCCGCCGAGCGCTCCGTGGCGCTGGCCGAGGAGATCAACCGCGCCCGCGATCTGATCAACACGCCCTCCAACGACCTCGACCCGAAGTCCTTCGCGGCCCAGGCCCAGGCCGCCGCCAAGGAGTTCGGCCTCAAGGTCGAGGTGCTGGACGAGAAGGCACTCAAGAAGGGCGGCTACGGCGGCCTGATGGGCGTCGGCCAGGGCTCCGAGGCCCCGCCGCGGCTGGTGCGGATCGCGCACACGCACCCCAAGGCCGACAAGACCCTGGCACTGGTCGGCAAGGGCATCACCTACGACTCGGGCGGCATCTCGCTCAAGCCGGCCGGCCACAACGAGACCATGAAGTGCGACATGAGCGGTGCGGCCGCCGTGTTCGCCGCGGTCGTGGCCGCCGCCCGCCTCGGCCTGAAGGTGAACGTCACCGGCTGGCTGGCGCTCGCCGAGAACATGCCGTCCGGCTCGGCCACCCGCCCCGGCGACGTGCTGACCATGTACAGCGGCAAGACCGTCGAGGTGCTCAACACCGACGCCGAGGGCCGGCTGGTGCTGGCCGACGCGCTGACCCGCGCCTCGGAGGAGGCCCCGGACGCGATCGTGGACGTCGCCACCCTGACCGGTGCCATGGTGCTCGCCCTGGGCAACCGCACCTTCGCGGTCATGGCCAACGACGACGCCTTCCGCACCTCGATCCACGAGATCGCGGAGGAGGTCGGCGAGCAGTCCTGGCCGATGCCGATGCCGTCCGAGCTGCGCAAGGGCATGGACTCGCCGGTTGCCGACATCGCCAACATGGGTGAGCGGATGGGCGGCGGCCTGGTCGCCGGCCTCTTCCTGAAGGAGTTCGTCGGCGAGGGCATCACCTGGGCCCACCTCGACATCGCGGGCCCGGCCTTCCACGAGGGCGCGCCCTGGGGCTACACGCCCAAGGGCGGCACCGGATCCGCGGTCCGCACCCTGGTCCGGCTGGCGGAGCGCACCGCCGCGGGCGATCTGGGCTGACGGCAGGGCGGGGATTCCCTCGTCATTGCCCGTGATATCCGCCACGGCCCCGGGCAGCGCGCCCGGGGCCGTCGGCACGGGTGCGCCGCGCGCCCGTGCCGCGTTCGCCCTCGACGAAATCCGTACGTCCACGCGTTTCCCGCCACGGCCCCTCCCGTGCGGTACCGCACATTTCGTACGCCTCAGTAACCCCTGTGGGGCGGCCAGTCACCGTCTCACTGCCCGGCCCGCCGTCCCGGCTCCGTGGAACAAGTGCGAAGATGGGTTCTCGGCAGGACAGGGCCCCCCTTACCCAGGGCCGAAGTAAAAGCGGCCGAACCACAGCCGCCGTCCGGTCATAGGAGACCGGCTCCGGCGTACCCATGCATGGAGGACGTGACGTGGCGAACGACGCCAGCACCGTTTTCGACCTAGTGATCCTCGGAGGCGGTAGCGGTGGTTACGCCGCTGCCCTGCGCGGGGCGCAGCTGGGCCTGGACGTCGCCCTGATCGAGAAGGGCAAGGTCGGCGGTACCTGCCTGCACAACGGCTGCATCCCCACCAAGGCTCTGCTGCACGCCGGTGAGATCGCCGACCAGGCTCGTGAGAGCGAGCAGTTCGGTGTCAAGGCCACTTTCGAGGGCATTGACATCGCGGCGGTCCACAAGTACAAGGACGAGGTCATCTCGGGCCTGTACAAGGGCCTGCAGGGTCTGATCGCCTCCCGCAAGGTGACGTACATCGAGGGCGAGGGCCGGCTGTCCTCCCCGACCTCCGTCGACGTGAACGGCCAGCGTGTCCAGGGCCGCCACGTCCTGCTGGCGACCGGCTCGGTGCCGAAGTCGCTGCCGGGCCTGGAGATCGACGGCAACCGCATCATCTCCTCGGACCACGCGCTGACGCTGGACCGCGTGCCGAAGTCCGCGATCGTGCTGGGCGGCGGCGTCATCGGCGTCGAGTTCGCCTCCGCGTGGAAGTCCTTCGGCACCGACGTGACCATCATCGAGGGCCTCAAGCACCTCGTCCCGGTCGAGGACGAGAACAGCTCCAAGCTGCTGGAGCGGGCCTTCCGCAAGCGTGGCATCAAGTTCAACCTCGGCACCTTCTTCGACAAGGCCGAGTACACCGCCGACGGCGTCAAGGTCACCCTCGCCGACGGCAAGACCTTCGAGGCCGAGGTGCTGCTGGTCGCGATCGGCCGCGGGCCGGTCTCGGCGGGCCTGGGCTACGAGGAGCAGGGCGTCGCGATGGACCGCGGCTACGTCCTCGTCGACGAGTACATGCAGACCAACGTGCCGACCATCTCGGCCGTGGGTGACCTCGTTCCCACCCTCCAGCTCGCACACGTCGGCTTCGCCGAGGGCATGCTGGTGGCGGAGCGGCTGGCCGGTCAGAAGACCGTGCCGATCGACTACGACGGCGTGCCGCGCGTGACGTACTGCCACCCCGAGGTCGCTTCGGTGGGTATCACCGAGGCCAAGGCCAAGGAGCTGTACGGCGCCGACAAGGTCGTCGCGCTCAAGTACAACCTCGCGGGCAACGGCAAGAGCAAGATCCTCAAGACCACGGGCGAGATCAAGCTCGTCCAGGTCAAGGACGGTGCCGTGGTCGGCGTCCACATGGTCGGTGACCGTATGGGCGAGCAGGTCGGTGAGGCCCAGCTGGTCTACAACTGGGAGGCCCTGCCGGCCGAGGTAGCGCAGCTCGTGCACGCGCACCCGACGCAGAACGAGGCGCTCGGCGAGGCCCACCTGGCCCTGGCCGGCAAGCCTCTCCACTCCCACGACTGACCCCAGTCCCGGGCGCGACCACATCCGCACCACTTTTGTAAGGAGCAACTGAAACCATGGCGGTTTCCGTAACCCTGCCGGCGCTCGGCGAGAGCGTCACCGAGGGCACCGTCACCCGCTGGCTCAAGGCCGAGGGTGAGCGCGTCGAGGCCGACGAGCCGCTGCTCGAGGTGTCGACCGACAAGGTCGACACCGAGATCCCGGCGCCGGCCGCCGGCGTCCTGACCGCCATCAAGGTGGCCGAGGACGAGACCGTGGAGGTCGGCGCCGAGCTGGCCGTCATCGACGACGGCACCGGTGCGCCGGCCGCCGCGCCGGCTCCGGCCGCCGCCGAGGCGCCCGCGCCCGAGGCCCAGCCCGAGCCGGCCCCGGCCCCCGCGGCCGAGGCCGGCTCGGGCTGGGCCTCGGGCGCGGGCGCCTCGGCGGCGGCC
>NZ_SDIF01000087.1 GCF_004122735.1 Streptomyces sioyaensis
GGGTGTCCGTGTGGGGGTGCGGGGAGCCGGGGGCCGGTGGTCGTCCGGTGGGTCACGGCCGGTGTCCCTCCGCCGGTCCGAAGGGGGCGGGCGAGTGCGCGCAGGCTCCGCTGAGCGCCCGCAGGCCGTAGCCGAGCAGCCCCAGGGCGGCGGCCGTGCAGGCCACCGCGGGCACCGCGGCCGGTCCCGCGGCCCCGGTCAGCGCCTCGACCGGGGCGCCCAGCGGGTGCAGGCCGGGGAGCCGGGCGATCAGCACCAGGGTCAGTGCGAGGTACTCCAGGGCGGCGGCCGAGGCCAGGCCCGTGGCGGCCGCCTCGGGGAAGCCGTGCACGGTCAGCAGCCGGGCGAGGAAGAGCAGCACGCCCAGGGCGGCCGCCGCGGCCGGTGCCGTCCTCCCGTCGTCGCCGAAGGCCGCGTCCGCGCCGAGGAGCAGGCCCACCAGGGCGGCCAGGAAGAGCAGGGTGGCGGCCGGCAGCAACGGCCGTACCCGGGCGGCGAGTTCTTCGAGGCCGCGGCTTTCGGCCACCGCGCGTCGGGCGCGCACTGCGAACCAGTGGGCGCAGCCGGCCGCGGGGGCGAAGGCGAAGGCCAGTGCCACGGCGCCGGCGACGGCGGCCCGGGGAGCGGCGTGCGGCAGATCGGGGCCGCCGGTCAGCAGCTGGGCCAGCAGCCAGTCGCCGTAGACCGCGTACCCGGCCGTCCAGCAGACCCACAGGCCGGTGGCGCGCGGCCCGCTGCCGTGGTGGCACCGCCGCAGCGGTCCGGACCGTACGGCGAGCCGGACGGCGAGCGCGAGGAGTACCGCGCCCGCGGCGCCGACGGCGCTGCGGACGGCGGGAGGTGCCGGGCCGGCGGAGGCGACGGCGGCGACGGTCGCGGTGCAGACGGCACCGGGCAGCAGCTGGAGCGCCGCGCGGACGCCGCGGGAGCGCCGGGCGGCGCTCCAGCTGCCGTCGCGGCGGGCGGGGGCCGGTCCGCGGGGGCGGCGTCCCGGTCGGCGCGCGGTACCCGGGCGTAGAGCTCCTCGGCCAGGGAGAAGACGTCACGGTGCCGGAAGCGTGCGGCCGTGCGGTCGGTGACGCCGTGCGCCTCCAGGCCGGCGGCGATCTCCAGGGCGTCGACGGCGCGGGCGCACAGCTCCTGATGACGGTGCATCAGGGACCGGACGGGGTCGGCGGGGCCGCGGCGCGGCGGCGGCGCGGCCCGGTCGGCGGGCCGGCCCCCGGCCGCCGCGACGGCACCGGTGGCGGCGCCCTCGGGGGTGCTCATGTCCCGTCCCCCCGTTCCGGGATCCGCGGGCAGCCGCCGGGGCGGTGGGGCGCGGGGTGCCGGCGGAGCGGGCGGCCGGGGCCGTCGGGGGAGGCGTGCCGGACGGCCGCCGGGCTGCCGGGACGGGCGCCGCGCCGGCTGCCGCCGCGCGCCACGTCCGCCATGCCGGTCACCAGGGCCACGCCCACCACGCCCATCGCGCAGATCACATCGAGCACACCCGTCACCATTGCCCACTCCCTTGTGTCGGCCGGGGCTGTCCGGTCGCCGGGTCGCCCCGTCTCACCGGCTGTCTCATTCCTCGGGTGGCGGCCACTCCCCCGGCCCCGGTGCGCCCGGCGGCCGGCACCGCCATGGCGGCGGGGCCGCCCTCCTCCTCGGGCACCGCCCAGCTCGGCGTCCGGCCGGCCGGCGCGGCCGGGCGGGTGGCGGCACCGGTCACCGCCCAGCGGCCCGGGACATGGGACTCGGCGGGGCGGGCGAAGGGCCGCGGGACGCCCTGCGCGTCCCGGGCGCGCCCGGCGGCCGGACGGGCCGGGGCGTGCGAGATCAGCTCCAGGTAGATGCCACGAAATGCCGCGACGTTCTGCTCGACGGTGAACAGTTCCAGCGCCCGGGCCCGGGCCGCGGCGCCCAGCCTGGCCCTGCGGTCCGGGTCACCGAGCAGCGCGGCGCAGGCCTCGGCGAGGGCCCGGGGGTTGCGCGGCGGGACCACCAGGCCGGTGCCGCCGATGACTTCGCAGACCGCTCCGGCATCCGTCGACACCGTGGCGCGGCCGCAGAACATCGCCTCCACCAGGGAGCGCGGAAAGCCCTCGACGACACTGGACAGCACCACCACCGCACCGGAGGCATAGGCGTCCTGCAGGGTCGGCACCTCGGGGCTGCCGATCTCCTCGAAGCTGACCGGGTTCTCGCCGACGGTGCGGGCGTCGGCCGCCTCGTCGGGGAAGAGCTGGGCGGCCAGCACGCGGCACTGCGCGAGATATCCGGGCGCCTGCGGGTCGCGGCCGGCCCCGCCGATGATCCGCAGGGTGGCCCGCGGCTCGGTCCGGCGGACCCCGGCGAACGCGTGCAGCAGCCCGACGAGGTCCTTGGCGGGCTCGACGGCGCCGACCCACACCAGCGTCTTGGAGTCGTCGGCGGCGGCCTCCGCGACCGCGCCGAAGGGCCCGGCGTCCATGCCCGGATAGACCGTGCGCAGCCGGGCGCGGTCGGCGCCGCAGCGCTCCTGCCAGCGCCGGGCGTGGGTGTTGCCGGGGGTGATCAGTGCGGCGCGGGCGTAGGCCTCGGCGGCCAGGGCGCCCTGGAAGGCGGCGAGCAGCGCGCGCACCGGTGCGCTCAGCGGCGAGGCGGCGCCCGCGAGATAGTGCTCGCGCAGTCCGACGCCGTACTCGGTGACCAGCAGCGGCGTGCCGAAGAAGTGCCGGGCCAGCAGTCCGGGGAGCGCGGCCGCGCCGGCGGAGGTGGCATGGCACAGGTCCACCCCGCCGAGCCCGGGGGTGCGCCGGTCGCCGTACCAGTCCAGGGACAGCGGCCGCAGTGCGAGTTCGAGCCGGGCGGTGACCGCCAGCAGGTCCTTGACCTGGGCGCCGTGCGCGGCGGGCAGGGCGCGGGCGCCGTGGCAGGCGGCCTCCAGGATGCGCACGGCGCCCTCGGAGCGCAGCAGGGCGGGCAGTTGGCCGTGCTCCCGGGCGAGTTCGGCGAGTCCGTAGAGACCGCTGGCGAAACGGTCCGCCTTGCTGGTCACGGGTGGGCCGGCGGCGTCGTCCCGGCCGGCCGGTGCGGCCGCGGCCGGCCCGTCGCCCGGGGGTGTGGTGGCGAAGCCCGCCACCAGGTCGCCGAAGTGTCCGGCGAAGCGCCGCCGTTCGCGGCGTCCGGGCCCGCGGCCCCGGCGCTGCTCGGCGGCCCGGCGGTGCCCGGCGGGGAAGTCGCCCCACAGGGGTGCACTGCGCACCAGCCGTACGTGTCCGGGGAGTTCACCGAGGCGCTGTGTCTCCTGGCGGGCGTCGGGGTACAGGGCGTAGACCTCGAAGTCATGGCCGGTGAGCCCGCGGACGAGCCGCTCGCACCATGTGTGCGACTCGCCGGGCGCATACGGATAACCACCCTCGGTGAGCAGTCCAATTCGCACGAGCGCACCCCCGTCCTCCCATATCGGCGTCCCGGTGTCCCAGCGGCACGGCCGCCACCTGCAGGAAGAAGCTATGCAGACGGCCGGTGGCGCGATGGACGGTTGTCCATCGCGCCACCGGAAGGGGTGAAAGCACGTGACTTTCCGCCCCTAAGGGCGTTTCGACGCGCTATGTGATCCCGGGGACCCACCGCATCCCGCGGCTCCGCTCAGGAGATCCGGCTCAGGCGGTCCGGCCCCGGCGGCCGGGTGCGGTCAGCGCTGGGCGGGGAACGGCCAGGGGTTGGGGCGGCAGGTCACCCCGTCCGTCGTCAGGAACTTGGTCTGCTGCATCATCACCGGCGCCGGTGCGCCCTGCCGGGGGCAGGCCTCGTGGTTGTGCCCGAGGCGGTGGCCGACCTCGTGGTTGATGAGCATCTGACGGTAGGCCAGCATCTTGTCGTGGCCGTAGGTCTTGGAGCCCTGCGCCCACCGGTAGGCATTGATCATGACGCGGTCGGTGGCCGCCGAGTCGCAGGAGACGTTCTCCTCGCGGGTGTCGAGACCGGACTTGGCGCACCATGCCGAGGTGGTCCCCGGGCTCGCCAGCGTGATCACGAAGTCGGCGTGCCCGGAGGACACCCGCTCGAAGGTCATCTTCCCGCCGTGCGACCAGCTCCGGCTGTCGTTCAGGGTCGTGTGCACCGCTTGGGCGAAGAGCTTGCCGGCCAGCGGCAGCCCCTCCTCGATGTCCACGCGATAGCGCAGCAGCTTGCCGTGCCCGGGGGCCTTGGCGGCGCCGGGGACCGGGGTGAACCGGCCGCCGGCCGTCAGCCGCGCGTCCAGCGGGAAGACCTTCGCCATCTGCTCGTCGTAACCGGCGGCCTTGGCGTCCTGGGTGGCGCGGGCATGGGACCTGGAGGCCGCGTCGCCGGTGTCGTCGCCACGGTCGGGCCCGCTGCGCGGCTGCGGGTCGGCGCCGTCCTCGCGCTGGTGGGCGACCTGACCGGCGATCACCACGGCGAGCACGGTGGTCACCGCCGCGGCCGCGGCACCGGTGAACGTCCGGCCCTTGCCGCCCTTGCGGACGCCGCGCCCGGACTCGTCCGGGTCGACGGCGTCGCCCGGTTCACCGTCGTAGGGGTCGTACGGGCCACCGCCGTCCGCGCCGGGTCCGTCCTCCTCGTCCGGCGCGTCGGCGGTGCCCCGGTCGAAGACCACCGACCGCCCGGTGAAGCGGCCGCCGGCGGGCAGGGGACCCGCGCCGGGCCCCGATCCGCCGGCCCCTGGGCCCGCCGGGCGGGGCGCACCGGCCCGGAACACGTCGTCGTCCGGGTCCACGACATCCGTCGTCCCCGGGAACGGCCGGCCGTCGAAGGCCTCCACATAGTCGCGCCGCGGCCCCGGGCCACTGCCCGGTGCGGCGAGCGGCGGCCCGCCGGGCAGCTCCGTGCGCGGCCGGGGAATCCTCGGCGCACCCTGCCCGGACGCCGCCGGGCCGCCGGGGAGCGCGCCCCAGCCGCCGCCCGGCTCGTGCTGTTCGGGGTGGCCGCCGCGCACCGGGTCGCCCTGGAGCGACTCACGTCTGCGGCGCCCGGTGCCGGGTCCGGAAGAACCGCCCCCTGAGGGGCTGTTGCCGGGCGGACCGGCCGTCGGTGAACTCTCCGCAGCGGTCTCGGGCCGGCTTCGGCGGCTATGGCGTCCCACGGGGCGTGTCAGCTCCTGCCGGCATCAGCGGTCACATCGGTCACTTCACTGTCGAGCAGTTCGCGGACGGCCCGCGCCACTGCCTCGGGGTACTCCATCATCGCCACATGCCCCGCCTCCGGAAGCGTCAGCAGTCGCGAACCGCGGAACGCCGCGGCCGCCCGCCGCGCCATCCGGAAGGAGACCAGGCGGTCGCGTCCACCGTAGACGAGAAGCGTCGGGGCGAGTACGCGCTCTGCCTGACGCCACAAATTATGCTGCCCGCCGAGCGTGTAGGCGTTCACCAGTCCGCGGGCCGAGCGCTCCATCACCTCCCAGAAATAAGGGAGTTCGAGGCGTCGCGCATATTCGTCGGCCGCGGAGTTGAACCCTTCCGGGCTGACCCGGCCGGGGTCGCCGTAACACAGCGCCAGCACCTCGCGGGTGCGGCGCTCGGGCGTCCAGTCATGGGTGAGCCGGCCGAAGAGCCGGGCGATGCCGGGGACGGCGAGCAGCGCCGTGGGCACCGCCGTCAACTGCGGCCGCAGCTCGGGCAGCGCCGGGGAGATCAGCGTCAGGGTGCGGACGAGATCGGGGCGCACCGCCGCCACCCGGGTCGCCGCGGCGCCGCCCATGGAGTTGCCGAGGAGATGGACGGGTCCGCGCCCGGCCGCGTCGAGGTAGCGGATGACCGCGCGGGCCTGCGCCGAAACGGAGTAGTTGCCGTCGTCCGGGGGCGGGGACTGCCCGAAGCCGGGCAGGTCGATCGCCTCGCCGTCCAGCCGGTCGGCGAGCAGGGGCATCAGATCCGACCAGTTCTGCGAGGACCCGCCGAGGCCGTGGACGTAGAGGGCGGGCTCGCGCCCGCCCGCGGCGCCGTCGGGCCCGGCGGAAGGTCCGGCCGGCGCCCGTACGGTCAGCGTCAGTCCCGGCAGGGTCGCGGTGCGCACCGTCTCCGCCCCTCCGCGCCGGCCGGGGCCGGCCGGTGGCACCGGTAGGGCGGCGGTCGCGGTGTCCGGCGACTCGGTCGAAGACATGGGGTCGATGTTACGAGACGATCACGCCTCCGATCGTGTGTCCGCCGTCACACACCGCATCGCGCTGCCGCGGCCACTCTCCTACGCTCGTAGGCGAGGGCAGCCGCCCCGGCCCCTGCTTTCAGGTCAGGCACCAGCCGAAGAAACGAGCACGCGGAAAGGGAGCCACCATGCGCGTCGACCCGACAGATCCGGAGACCTTCGTGGACGAGAGCGACGCCACCGACATCGACGTCGAAGCTCCGGAAGCGGACGCCGCCGAACAGTACGCCGACCTCGCACCCCAGCGCGACGAACCGCAAAACGGCCTCGACCCCGACGAGTCGAACGAGGCGGATCGCGCCGAACAGGCCCGTGTCGTGGAGACCAACGAAGACGAATACCGATGACCTGGGGCGTTATGTCGGCTTCTGGTGAGGGGGTCGAAGAGAAAAAACCGACCGGGACCGCGCACACCCGGGTTACCCAAAAGTACGATGGCGGGCGCGGTGCACCACCTTGTACGGACCGCGTACGAACCAATCTCTGGGAGGCAGCGTGAGCGCCATCGAGCAGACCGAGGCGGCGCGCCCGCGGGGCACACGCCTGCCACGTCGCGCCCGGCGCAACCAGCTTCTGGGCGCCGCCCAGGAAGTTTTCGTCGCGCAGGGCTACCACGCGGCCGCGATGGATGACATCGCCGAGCGGGCGGGCGTCAGCAAGCCCGTCCTCTACCAGCACTTTCCGGGCAAGCTCGACCTCTACCTCGCCCTGCTCGACCAGCACTGCGAGGCGCTGCTGCACTCGGTACGGGCGGCGCTGGCGTCGACGACCGACAACAAGCAGCGGGTCGCGGCGACGATGGACGCCTACTTCGCGTACGTGGAGGACCCGGGCGGCGCCTTCCGGCTGGTCTTCGAGTCGGACCTGACCAATGAGCCGGCGGTCCGCGAGCGGGTGGACAAGGTGTCCCTGGAGTGCGCCGAGGCCATAAGCGCGGTGATCGCCGAGGACACCGGCCTGTCGCAGGACGAGTCGATGCTGCTCGCCATCGGCATGGGCGGGGTCTCCCAGGTCGTGGCGCGCTACTGGCTGTCCTCGGAGAGCAAGGTGCCGCGGGACACCGCGGTGCAGCTGCTGACCTCGCTCGCCTGGAAGGGCATCGCCGGCTTCCCGCTGCAGGACACCGACGCACACTGACCCTGTTCGCTGCGGGCGTGGTCCATGGCGCCCTGCGCTTCGCCGTACCGGGCTAATGTGTGCTGCGTACGGCGCGGATGGCCGCGCACCCAAGTGACCGTCGGAGGGACAAAAGCCGTGGAGGTCAAGATCGGCGTGCAGCACGCGCCCCGCGAGATCATTCTGGAGAGCGGGCAGACTGCCGAAGAGGTGGAGAGCGCGGTGTCCGAGGCCCTGAGCGGCACGTCTCAGCTGCTGACCCTGGTGGACGACCACGGTCGCAAGGTGCTGGTCCCGTCGGACCGGCTGGCCTATGTGGAGCTCGGCGAGCCGACCGCCCGCAAGGTCGGTTTCGGCACGCTCTGAGCAGCACGCGCCCGAGGCGGCAGCCAAAGGCACAGGGGCGGCGGCCCGGGGACTTCTCTCCGGGCCGCCGCCCCTCTTTCCGGTCCGTTCCGGACGCCGTCTCCCTCCGGTCGGTTCCGGACCCCGGCCCGCCGCTTTTTCGCAGATCAGGCCGTTCGAGTCGGTGCCGCTGAGCTGATCGGGCAGGGGACCCGTGCGGGGAGGGTTGCTGCCGGTGCCCCTTGGGTACCACCGCAACGACCGAGGTGTTCAGCCGGTCGGAACCGTCTCGCGGGAGGGAACAGCATGATCTGGGAAGCGCTCGGCGCCGTGCTCATCGGCTTCGCCATCGCCCTGTCCGCCACCCACTGGCTGCCGGACCGCTTCCCCGCGCGCACCCTCACGCTGGCCACCGGCCCGGTCGCGGCGCTGCTCGGCGCGCTGCTGACCCGCTCGATCCTCGGCCCCGGCCATCCCGTCCAGGTGATGATCGCCGCGTGCGCCGTCGGTGCGGCCCTGCTGTCGGTCGTGGCACGCCCGCCGCACCACCGCCTTCGGCGGCCGGCCGCGGCGTTGAAGGGGCACCGGACGGCCTGAATCCGCCCGGCACCCCCGTCGCACGTCAGGCCGCGAGCCCCAGCGCCGCCATCCGCTTGGTGTGCGCCTCGGTGATCCGCGAGAACATCCGGCCGACCTCGGCCAGGTCGAAGCCGTCGGCCACGCCGCCCACCAGCATCGTGGAGAGCGCGTCGCGGTCCGCGACCACCCGCTGCGCCTGCGAGAGCGCCTCGCCCATCAGCCGGCGCGCCCACAGCGCCAGCCGCCCGCCGACCCGCGGCTCGGCCTCGATGGCCGCACGCACCTTCTCCACGGCGAACGACGCGTGCCCGGTGTCGTCCAGTACGGCCAGCACCAGACCGCGGGTGTCGGAGTCCAGCCGGGCCGCGACCTCGCGGTAGAAGTCACTGGCGATCGAGTCGCCGACATAGGCCTTGACCAGGCCTTCCAGCCAGTCGGACGGTGCGGTCTGGCGGTGGAACTCGTCCAGGGCGGCGGCGAACGGCTCCATCGCCTCGTTCGGCTCCGCCTCGATCTGCGCGAGCCGCTCCCGCAGCCGCTCGAAGTGGTGGAACTCTGCCGAGGCCATCTTGGCCAGTTCGGCCTTGTCGTCCATCGTCGGCGCGAGCTTCGCGTCCTCCGCCAGGCGCTCGAAGGCGGACAGCTCGCCGTAGGCGAGCGCGCCGAGCAGGTCGATCACGGCGGCCCGGTACTGCGGGTCGACGGATGCCTGCGTCCAGTCCTGGGCGGCGATCCCGGTGTGTTCTTGCGCGTCAGCGGCGGCGTTGTCAGGCGTTCCCATGACCGGCACAATAGCCCGCTCGGCGGCTCGGGGAAGGGCCTGGTCAGCCACTGCCGTTCCCCCGTACGAACGACGGCCGCAACCGGCTCCCGGGGGCCGCGCCGGGCCGTGATGTATTCCTCACTCATACAAGCCTTCGGATGGACGCGCCATATCCGGGGTACAGTGCTATACGGACCTGCCGAGTATCGGTAGGTCGTTCCACGAAGCGGATGCCCGGTCGGTGGCCCGATCGGCTCCAAACCGACCGCCCTCTGCTGCACCGCGTACGAGACATACGCACCGCAGGGGGGACACCGCTCGCGGCAGGAGTGCCTGAGCGTTGGCAGTGGTCCCGCCCCACCGGCTGTATGCAGGCCGGCCCCGTACGAACCCGTACGACGGTGCGGTACGACCCCCTTCGCCGCCTCACGCCGCGTCTCACAGAAGAGGCAAGATTCTGTCTACATTCCGAGACCTCGGGATTTTTCCCGAGACGGCCGAGGCCCTCGAAGCCGTCGGCATCGTTTCCCCCTTTCCCATCCAGGAGCTGACGCTCCCCGTCGCCCTCTCCGGCAACGACGTCATCGGCCAGGCCAAGACCGGCACCGGCAAGACGCTGGGCTTCGGCCTGCCGCTGCTGGAGCGCGTCACGGTTCCCGTGGACGTCGAGGTCGGCCGGGCCCGGCCCGAGCAGCTGACCGAGGCGCCGCAGGCGCTGGTGGTCGTGCCCACCCGCGAGCTGTGCCAGCAGGTCACCAACGACCTGCTCACCGCCGGCAAGGTGCGCAATGTCCGGGTGCTGGCCATCTACGGCGGCCGTGCCTATGAGCCGCAGGTCGAGGCGCTGAAGAAGGGCGTCGACGTCGTCGTCGGCACGCCCGGCCGGCTGCTCGACCTCGCGGGCCAGCGCAAGCTGAACCTCTCCCAGGTCAAGAGCCTGGTGCTGGACGAGGCCGACGAGATGCTCGACCTGGGCTTCCTGCCCGACGTCGAGAAGATCATCCAGCTGCTGCCGGCCAAGCGCCAGACGATGCTCTTCTCCGCGACCATGCCCGGCCAGGTCATCTCGCTGGCCCGCCGCTACATGTCGCAGCCCACGCACATCCGCGCCACCGCGCCGGACGACGAGGGCCAGACCGTCGCCAACACCACCCAGCACGTCTTCCGGGCCCACTCCATGGACAAGCCGGAGATGGTCGCCCGCATCCTGCAGGCCGAGGGCCGGGGCCTGGCGATGGTGTTCTGCCGTACGAAGCGGACCGCCGCCGACATCGCCGACCAGCTCTCGCGCCGCGGCTTCGCCTCCGGCGCGGTCCACGGCGACCTCGGCCAGGGCGCCCGTGAGCAGGCGCTGCGCGCCTTCCGCAACGGCAAGGTCGACGTCCTGGTCTGCACCGACGTCGCGGCCCGCGGCATCGACGTCGAGGGTGTGACGCACGTCATCAACTACCAGTCGCCCGAGGACGAGAAGACCTACCTGCACCGCATCGGCCGTACGGGCCGCGCGGGCGCCAAGGGCACCGCGGTCACCCTCGTCGACTGGGACGACATCCCGCGCTGGAAGCTGATCAACAAGGCGCTGGACCTGCCGTTCGACGAGCCGGAGGAGACCTACTCCACCTCTCCGCACCTCTACGAGCAGCTGCACATCCCCGCGGGCACCAAGGGCGTGCTGCCGCGCGCCGAGCGCACCCGCGCGGGGCTGGCCGCCGAAGAGGTCGAGGACCTGGGCGAGACCGGCGGCCGCGGCCGCGGGCCCCGCCGGGGCGCCGTCGAGGAGGAGCGCCCCGCGCGCACCCGTACGCCGCGGCAGCGCCGCCGCACCCGGGGTGGCACGCCGCTGGACGGCGCCGCCGCCTCCGAGGCGCAGGCGACCGGCTCGCTCGACGCCGCGGAGGGCACCGGAAGCACGGAGGCCGCCGAACCGCGCCAGCCGCGCCGGCGCCGCCGTACCCGTAGCGGTCAGTCGGCCGCGGTGCCCGCTCCGGCCGCCGCGGAGACGGTGGCCGAGGCCGCCGCGCCCGCACCGGCCGCCGAGGTGACCGAGGCCCCCGCCAAGCCGCGCCGCCGCCGTACCCGGGCCGCGCGTCCGGAGGCCGGTCAGGCCGCCGCTAACGCGGTCGACACCGCCGAGGGCGCGTCGGTGCACGCCCCGGCCGCCGCGGTGACCGAGCCGGCCGAGGCGCCGGCCGCGCCGCGCCGCCGGACCCGGGGCGCCACCAAGGCCGCCGCGGCGACCGCGCCGGCAGCGGTGACGGAGACCGTGACCGAGGCCGCGGAGGCCGTGGTGGAGGCCGCTCCGGCCAAGCCGAAGCGGACGCGGAAGAGCGCCGCCGCCAAGGCCGCCGAGGCCGCGGTGGACACCGCCGAGGGCAGTGTCGAGGCACCGGCCAAGCCGAAGCGGACCCGCAAGGCCGCCGCCAAGCCGGCCGCCGACGCCGCCGCTGCCGAGGGCACCGAGGCCGCACCGGCCAAGCCCCGGCGTACCCGGAAGACCGCCGCCGCGAAGGCCACGGTGGAGGCGCCCGCCGCCGAGGACGCCCCGGCCAAGCCGAAGCGGACCCGGAAGAGCGCCGCCGCCAAGGCCGCCGAGGCCGCGGTGGACACCGCCGGGGCCGCCGAGGCCGCGGTGGACACCGCCGGGGCCGCCGAGGCCAAGCCGGTGCGCCGCCGTACCCGGGCCAAGGCTGCCGTCGCCGAGGCGACGCCCGAGAGCTGACGCCCGGCCGGCTGCCGCCGGCACGCACGGTCCGACGACCCGGCCCCGCCGCCCGCGGGTGCCGGGTCGTTCGGCGTCCCGGTCCGGTTTTGCCGCCCGGCCCGGATAACCTCGGATCATGAGCAGGCCGCCCACCCTCACGCTGCCCCCGTGCGCCCGTGCGTACCGACTCGACACCGCGCGCGGCTCCTTCGCCGTGCAGGACGCCCGGCCCGATGCCGCGCCGATCGGAACGGCCCTGCTGGTGCCCGGATTCACCGGCAGCAAGGAGGACTTCATCGCCCTGCTGGCGCCGCTGGCGGCGGCCGGGTTCCGGACGGTCGCGGTGGACGGCCGCGGCCAGCACGAATCCCCCGGCCCGCGCACGGAACAGGCGTACGCGCAAAGGGAGTTGGCCCTCGACGTGCTGGCGCAGACGGAGGCCCTGCGGGAGCCGGACAGCGGGCCGGTGCATCTGCTGGGGCACTCGCTGGGCGGGCTGCTCACCCGGGCTGCGGTGCTGCTGGACGCGGCCCCGTTCCGTTCGCTCACCGTGCTCAGCTCCGGGCCCGCCGCCATCTCCGCGGGCCAGCAGGCGCGGGTGCGGATGCTGATCGACGCGCTCGGCAGGCTCGACATGGAGAGTGTCTGGCGGGCGATGCGCGAACTGGATCCCCCGGAGGCGGCGGACGCGGCGACGCCCCCGGAGATCGGCGCGTTCCTGCACCGTCGTTGGCTGAACACCGTCCCCGAGCAGCTGATCGCGACCGGCCGTCAGATGCTGGACGAGCCCGACCGGGTGGCGGAGCTGGCGCGGACGGGGCTGGCCACCCATGTCGTCTCCGGGGCCGTCGACTACGCCTGGCCGGTGCCGTCGATGGACGAGATGGCCGCGCGGCTGTCCGCCCGGCGCACCGTCATCGAGGGCGCCGAGCACTCCCCCAACGCCGAACGGCCGGAGAAGACGGCCGAGGCGCTCGCCGGGTTCTGGAGCGGGGTGGGCTGAGCGCCGGGCGGGGCCGGGGGCTGAGCGCCGAGCCGGCCGCGTGGGCCGGGCGGACGGCGTCACCAGGACAGCGCCGGGCCGTTCGGCGAGCATCGAAGCAGGCGGGCCGGCACCGGCGTCCGGCTGCCACCGGCTGCACAGGAAGGGCCCGACCATGACCCAGAACCCGGCGACTCCCCAGGCCGATGAGGGCGGCGGCCCCCACGGCATCGCGCTCACCCGGACCTTCGACGCCCGGCGCGAGCTGGTCTTCGAGGCGTGGACGACGCCCGAGCACTTCGCGTACTGGTTCGGCGGGGAGCTGGAGGTGCCGGTCGACCGGATGGCGATGGACGCCCGGCCGGGCGGCGTCTGGAGCCTGGTGATGCGCACCCCGGACGGCGGTGAGCTGCCGTTCTCCGGCGTCTACCGCGAGGTCGCCGCCCCGGAGCGGCTGGAGTTCACCGTCAACGACACGGCCGAGCCCCACGGCGCCGAGGGCGAGCTCGTCCGGGTCACCCTGACCGATCTGGAGGGCCGTACGGAGATGGCCTTCCGGCAGCTCGGCGGCCATCTCAGCACGGAGCAGTACCGGCAGGCGGAGGCCGGCTGGGCGGGCTTCTTCGACCGCCTCCGGGAGCTTCTCGCACGGGCCTGAACCGGCCGGGACGGCCCGGGGCGGCCGGGACGGCTCAGGTCGGGCCCGGCCGGAACGGCCCGGGTCCCGCAGGCGGGTCAGTACTGCCCCTGGACGTGTTCCCAGAAGCCGTCGCGCAGCACCCGCCGCAGATCGGCATGGCTGCGCAGGGAGTGCCGCAGCAGGGCCTCGGCGGCGGTCAGCAGCTCCTGGTCGACCGCGCCGGGCAGATACGGATGGCCGGGCAGCAGCTCGGCGACCCACTCCCGGCCGCGCTCCGACAGCCACTGCGCGGCGACCTGGGCGCCGACGAAGCGGACCTCCTCGCGCTGGGGCGCGGGCCCCTCGCCCGTCGTCGGGGCGCAGTACTCGGCGCCGACCCGGCGGCTGACGTACGGCTTGCAGAATTCCAGGTCGAAGGTGCGGGCGCTGTCGACCTCCCACAGCAGCGGCTCGGCCTGATTGCGGCCGCCGGAGGCCTCGATGCCCCACAGATGCACCCGCGCGCCGTAGCCCTGCGCCGCCTCCACCGCGGAGACCAGGTCCTCGTCGCCGCCGATGAGCACCGCGTCGGTGATCGCGCGGTGCCGGGCCAGCGACTCCAGGTCGGAACGGATCAGGGAGTCGACGCCCTTCTGCTGATTGTTGGCGTTGAGGTTGCCGAGCCTGACCTTCACATCGGGCAGCTCGGCGATCCGCTGCTGTTCCTGGGTGTGGATGCGGCGGCGGGCGCCGTCGTACCAGTAGACGCGCAGCAGCCGGCTGTCCGGGAAGATCGTCCGGGCCTTGTCGATGAACGCCTCGATCATGCCCTCGGCGTCCAGGTCGAAGGCCTTGCGGTCCTCCGTGCCGGCGACCAGCCGCCCCGCCGCGGCGTAGACGTAGCCCGCGTCCACGAAGGCGGCATGGGTGGACGGGGTGGTGGCGACCTCGGCGAGCACCCGGGTGAGCAGCTCGTTGGTGCGCTCGATCCCGGCGGAGAGCGTGGCGAGGTCGGTGGGGCCCGTGGGCTGGACATCGTTCATACGGGTCCCATTGTCCGGGCGCTCACTCTCCGGGCACAACCGCATCCCCCTGGCCATATTTAGACGGTCGAAATTTTTCTTTAGCGTAGGGAATGATTGCACTGGGCAGATCGTTGTACGGAACGGGAGCGCACGGCAGCGACGCCGCGCGACCCCCGTACTCAAGAGTTCTCCACAGGAGGATCAGACGAAGGGAGAAGCCCCTATGCGCTTCGAGATCATGCGCCTGGACGATGTCGACGGCACCGCCGTGGACAGCACCGTCGTGGACGCCGCCTCCGTCAACCGGATCGTGCAGCAGGCCGCCGCCACCGGCCAGCGCATCTACATCCGCCCGGCCGACACCGCCGCCCGCTGATACCTGCCCCGCCGCCCGATGCGGCGGATCCGCCGGCCGCGGCCCGACCGGCCGCGCGCGACGAGCGCAGCGCCCCCGTACACACGTCTCGTACGGGGGCGCTGTGCCGTCCGCGGCAGCCGGGCGGCCGGGGCGTCAGGCCGACCGGACCACCTGCAGCACGCCGTTGATGATCTGCTGCACGGCGAGCGCGGAGAGCATCATGCCCGCCAGCCGCGTCACCAGGACCACTCCGCCGTCCTTGATCACCCTGATGATCACCAGCGAGAACCGCATCACCAGGTAGAGCACCACATGGATGGCCGCGATCGCCGTCCAGACGGAGAGCTGGGCGGCGGCGCCGTGCGCGTGCTGCACGGCCAGGATCACCGACACGATCGCGCCGGGCCCGGCCAGCAGCGGCATGCCCAGCGGCACCAGCGCCACGTTGACGTCCTTGGTCTGGGTCGGCTCCTCCGACTTCCCGGTCAGCAGATCCAGCGCGACCAGCAGGAGCAGCAGCCCGCCCGCGATCATCAGCGCGGGCGTCGAGATGTGCAGCCGGCCCAGGATCTGCCGGCCGAAGAGGGCGAAGACGGCGATGACGCCGAAGGCGACGGCGGCCGCCTGCCAGGCCATGCGGCGCTGCACCTTGGCCGGACGGCCGGAGGTCAGGGCCAGGAAGATCGGGGTGATCCCCGGCGGATCCATGATCACGAAGAGGGTGACGAACAGAGTACTGAAGACGGCGATGTCGAACACGGTGAAGGCCTTGCGAGAGGTGGTACGGGACGAGCGCTCACGGGGAAGGCGCAGCACGCGGAGCCGTGAGGAGACAGGGCAGCAGACGGGGAGGACGGGAGGCGGGGCGCCGGCGCGCAGGACGCACCGTTCGGCCGCCGCCGGCCCGGTACAGAAGGTGGGCTCGGGAAGCGGGATGCCGGTCGGGCCGCGGTGGGCTCAGCCGCCGGTGCCCGGGACGGGGAAGGCGCCGGTCGCGCGGCGCACGATCTCGCCGTAGATCTCGGGGTCGGTGGTGTATTCGCCGAGGTGACAGCTCTTACGGCTGCCGTGGTAGTCGCTGGAGCCGGTGGCCAGCAGGCCGAGGTCGGCGGCCATGCCGTGCAGCCGGGCGCGGGTCGGCGCGTCGTGGTCCATGTGGTCGGCCTCGATGCCGTCGAGCCCGGACGCGGCGAGTTCGGCGATCACGCTCTCGGGTACGCAGCTGCCGCGCTTGACGGCCAGCGGGTGCGCGAAGACGGTGACCCCGCCCGCGGCCTTGACCAGCCGGATCGCGTCGAACGGATCGAGTTCGTGCTTGTCCACGTACGCCCGGCCGTCGTTGGCGAGCCACTCGGAGGTGAAGGCGTCCGAGACGGAGGGGACCACGCCCAGCTCGACGAGGGCGGTGGCGAGGTGCGGCCGCCCCACGGCGCCGTCGCCGGCGATCCGGGCGACCCGCTCCCAGGTGATCGGTACTCCGAGGTCGCGCAGCTTGGCGACCATGCCCTGGGCCCGCGGCACCCGGTCGTCGCGCACCAGCTCCCGCTCCCGGGCGAGCTCCGGCTCCTCGGGGTCGAAGAGGTAGGCGAGCAGATGGAGGCTCACCCCGTCGATCCGGCAGGAGAGTTCGGCGCCGGTGACCAGCGTCAGCCCCGCGGGCAGCGCGGCACGCGCCTCGGCATGCCCGCCGACTGTGTCGTGGTCGGTCAGCGCGACGACGTCCAGCCCGGCGGCCGCGGCATGGCGCACCAGCTCGGCGGGGGTGTCCGTACCGTCGGACGCCGTGGAGTGGGTGTGCAGATCGATGCGCACGACGCGGACTCCAGACTGCTGCGGGACGGACGCGGGACCGGACCCGGGGGGACATCGGGTACAGGTACACCGTAAGGGGACCCCAGAAGGATACCGGGCGGCCGAGTGGCGCCCCGACGGCGCGGGCGGCGGCCCCGCCGGGGGCGCCGTCAGCCCAGGATCCGCGGGGAGAGCGCCCCGCACGGCAGCAGATCCACCTCGGCACCGGCCTCGCGCAGATCCGTCAGCACCAGCTCGTCGTACAGCAGCAGCCCCGCCTGCTCGGGCCAGGCGATCGCCCAGAGCCACAGCCCGCGCGCCTCGCCCGCGAAGACCGCGCGGTCCGGGGGTGCGTGATCGACGTGCCACAGCGGGGTCGGGCGGCCGGCGGCGAGCACCTTGCCGTGCGGGGAGGTGTCCACGCACATGTGGGGGCCGGGGTCGGGGCCGTCGATCCCGGCATAGCGCGCGCCGAGTCCGACGCCCAGCTCCTCGGCGATCAGCAGGAGTTCACCGGGGCCGCCGAGCGGTCCGGGGCCCGAGCAGGCCACCGCGGTGGCGCGGCCGCCGCTGCGCTCGTCGCCGGCGCAGGCCACACCGGTGAACAGCCAGCCGACCGGCAGCGGCCAGGGCATCCACACGGGCACCTGGGCGCGGTGCACGACGACGCCGAGCGCCTCGACGCTCGGCGGGACGACCGGCTGGAGCGGATGCACGGCGCCGTGCTTCGCGCACTGCCAGGTGTCGGAGAAGAGACCGGGCGCCCTCACCCGGCCTCCGCACTTCGGGCAACTGGGTTCGCCCCTCATAGGCACCCACGGTCCTCCGGGTCCGCCGCCGCGTCAAGGACGATCACCCGGCCGGTGTGCCCCGAATCACGTACGCCGCCGCGCAATTGACGGCTTTCCGCGCTTCGCGCACCCCACCGGGAAAATTAGTTGCAGCTTGCACTCTTTAGATCGCCTAACTTATTGTGTGTAAACGTCAACGATCTCGGCGGCGGGCACCGCGGCCGCCGCGGACCGGGGACACGCAACCGGCAACCGGAAGGGGAACCGCAGCATGAGCGGCACGGAGAACGGCGGCCCGGACGATCCGTTCGAGGAGGGCGGCACCTCCCTGCTCCGCCAGCCGATGGCCGTCTGGGCCACGGCGGGCGCCTCGGTCGTGGCCTTCATGGGCATCGGGCTCGTCGACCCGATCCTCCCGTCGATCGCCCGCGGCCTGCACGCCACCAACAGCCAGGTCTCCCTCCTCTTCACCTCCTACTTCCTGATCACCGCCGTCGCGATGCTGGTCACCGGCTTCGTCTCCAGCCGGATCGGCGGCCGCCGGACCCTGCTGGCCGGACTGGCACTGGTGGTGGTGTTCGCGGCGCTCTCCGGTATGTCGGGGTCGGTCGGCGAACTGGTCGGCTTCCGGGCGGGCTGGGGCCTGGGCAACGCCCTGTTCGTCTCGACGGCGCTGGCGGTCATCGTGGGCGCGGCGGCCGGCGGGAGCAGCGCGGCGATCCTGCTGTACGAGTCCGCGCTGGGGCTCGGGATGGCCTGCGGCCCGCTGCTCGGCGCGGTCCTCGGCGACCTGAAGTGGCGCTACCCGTTCTTCGGGACCGCCGTCCTGATGGCCGTCGGCTTCCTCGCCATCACGGTCTTCCTCAAGGAACAGCCGACGCCGGCCGCCAGGACGTCGCTCCTCGCCCCGGTCAAGGCGCTCGGCCACGGCGGGCTGGCCGCCACCGCCGTCTCCGCGTTCTTCTACAACTACGCGTTCTTCACGGTGCTGGCCTTCACCCCGTTCGTGCTGAACATGTCCCCCTACAAGTCCGGGGCCGTCTTCTTCGCCTGGGGTGTGCTGCTCGCGGTGTTCTCGGTGATCCTGGCGCCCCGGCTGCAGCGCCGCTTCGGCTCGCTGAAGGTGCTGTGCGCCTCGCTGCTGCTGCTCGCCACCGATCTGGTCGTGCTGGGCTACGGCAACCACACCACCGCCGTCGTCTGCACCGTCCTGTCCGGCGCCCTCATCGGCCTGAACAACACCGTGTTCACGGAACTGGCGCTGGGCGTCTCGGACGCGCCCCGTCCGGTGGCGAGCGCCGGCTACAACTTCGTGCGCTGGTTCGCGGCGGCGGCCGCACCGTTCCTCGCGCCCAAGATCGAGGAGTGGACCGACATCCACCTGCCCTTCGTGGTCGCAGCCGTCGCGGCGGTGACCGGCGCCGGCATCGTCGCCGTCCGCCGCCGGGCGCTGACCACCGAGGCCGAGGAGCGGGCGCCGTGGCACGCGACGGAGGACGGGGTCACGGCCTTCGCCCGGTGAGGCACGCCACGTCCCCGCCCCCGTAAAGAACTGACGCCCCGTCGGCCCCCTCTTCGGAGGCCCGGCGGGGCGCGTCGCCGCCCGGCGGCTTGCGGGTCAGTCGAGCGGTACGCCGGCCCGCAGCGGGTCCCGCAGATCCGTGCCGTGCTCCAGCCAGCGCTTCTCCAGGGCCTCGGCGCCATGCACCCGCTTCCAGGCGGCCTCGTTGGGCGTCATCGGCAGCAGCGGCAGGAAGCGGACCGGCTCCATCGGCTCGTCGAGCGCGAGGTCCTCGACGAGACCGCCGGACGAGGCGACCAGCACCGAGGTGAAGACCGCGCCCGGCCACAGCGGCTCCCCCACGTCGAGCGAGGCGCCGGGAGCCACGATCACCCCCTCCACCTGCGGCGACGCGGCGAGCACGGCGAGCGGCCGGAGCACCTTGTCGGTGTCCGCGCGGCCGCCGCGCACGGAGAGCAGGAGTTCGGCGCGCGGTCCGCGCAGGGGGTCGGCCAGGACGGCCGTGGGGTCGGCCATCGGCTGCGCGGACATCCCGAGCGTGGCGTAACGCACCACCCCGTTGTCCACGAAGCGGAGGACCTCGATACGGTCGGTCCCGAGAAACGTGACGGCGGCGCGCGCGTCCGGCTCGCCCAGAGTTGTGCGCAACCGGGCTTCGACCAGCTCAAGAACGTCAGACATGCCGTGAGCATAGGGCCGGTCGTCGGGCTCGCCGTCGCCCGTCCACGAGGTGCTCCGCGACGCCCCGTTCTTCGTATGGAACAGGCAAAGCGGCGCGGCAGAGCGGCAGGCGGCTGATAGCCTTGCCGTCTGCTCAGGGAATGACGTCGTCCCCCAACGGGGACCGGCCGGAGGAGGTGGGGCTGCGGTGGATCCGAGTCGACCGTGCAGTACCGATAGTTCTCCCGTCATCCCGCTCGCGCAGCGAATCTCCTGATCCGAGAGCTTCCGTACCCCGCCGTCCAGCGGCGAAACCAGGGAAGCATCTTTGCGCCGGAAGTAGATGACGGAAGAGCGCCTTCGACTCTTTGTTCCGTGTTTTCTGCGAACTGCCGTCAGTACCCCCGCACGGAGCGCCGCCCGCTTTGCGGACGTACGGCCGATGACGCCCCGTACGTCCACGTTCCGGGCAGCGCTGCGCCCCGCGCCCGCAGCTGACGGCCGGCCCGTGAAGGAGCCTGCCATGTCGATGATCCGTGACCTGCGTGCCGCCGTCCGCCCTGCCCGGCGCCGCGGTGACTCCCCGTACCCCTACGACGCGTCCCCGAAGAGCTGCGCCAACAGCGCCATCGTGGACTGCGGCGTGTACCGCGAGGGCCGCCGGGTGAGTGAGCACGTCTCCCCTGCCGAGGCGATGGCGTCGGTGCGGTCCGAGGGCGGCTTCGCCTGGATCGGGCTGCACGAGCCGTCCGAGGCCGAATTCGCCGGTATCGCCCAGGAGTTCGGGCTGCACCCGCTCGCCGTGGAGGACGCCGTGCATGCGCACCAGCGGCCCAAGCTGGAGCGCTACGACGAGACCCTGTTCACGGTCTTCAAGACGGTCCACTACGTCGAGCACGCCGAGCTGACCGCGACCAGCGAGGTCGTGGAGACCGGCGAGGTGATGTGCTTCACCGGGCGGGACTTCATCGTGACCGTGCGGCACGGCGGCCAGGGCTCGCTGCGTGCGCTGCGGCACCGGCTGCAGGACGACCCGGAGCTGCTGGCCAAGGGCCCGTCCGCGGTGCTGCACGCCATCGCCGACCAGGTCGTCGACGGCTACATGGCGGTGGCCGGCGCGGTCCAGGACGACATCGACGAGGTGGAGATCGACGTCTTCAGCTCGGGCACCAACGGCAAGGGCCCCGGCGCCAAGGGCTCCCCCAAGGGCGGCGACGCCGGGCGGATCTACCAACTCAAGCGTGAGGTACTGGAGTTCAAGCGGGCGGTGTCGCCGCTGCTGCGGCCGATGCAGCTGCTGAGCGAGCGGCCGATGCGGCTGGTCGACTCCGACATCCAGAAGTACTTCCGGGACGTCGCCGACCACCTGGCGCGGGTCAACGAGCAGGTGCTGTCCTTCGACGACCTGCTCAACTCCATCCTGCAGGCCAATCTCGCGCAGGCGGCCGTCGCGCAGAACGAGGACATGCGCAAGATCACGGCGTGGGCGGCGATCTTCGCCGTCCCGACGATGATCGCCGGGATCTACGGCATGAACTTCGACTACATGCCGGAGCTGCACTGGAAGTTCGGCTATCCGGCCGTGCTGCTGGCAACGGTCGCCATCTGTTTCGGCATCCGCCGCGGGTTCAAGCGCAACGGGTGGCTGTGACCCGGTCCGCTGCCGGTGCGCGCATCCCGTCCGCGTATCTCAGCGTCCGGGCGGCTCCGGGCGGCCCGGGACGGGGCGATTAGGCTGGTCCGTATGACGGAGACCGTGTCGCAGGCCCTGCTGGATCGGGCGCTCATCGAAGAGGCCACGAAGAAGTCCGGCCTCATCTGGGTGCGGGGGAGCGCGGGCCCGGCCCGGGCGCTGTGGCATCTGTGGCACGACGGCGCCGCCTGCCTCGTCGGGGACGGGCCCGGCGAACAGCCGCTGGCCGGCCTCGGGCTCACCGACGGCGGTACGGCGACGGTGACCGTCCGCAGCAAGGACAAGGGCGGCCGGCTGATCGCCTGGCAGGCCCGGGTCGTCGAGCCGGCGCCGGAGAGCGAGGCATGGCGGGCCGCGGTCGACGAGCTCAAGGGCAAGCGTCTCAACGCTCCGGACGCGGACACCCTCACCGAGCGCTGGGCCCGGGAGTGCCGGGTGCTGCGCCTGGAGCCGACCGGCGAGGCCGGGCAGCGCCCCGGCCTGATGCCCGACGACTCGCACGCCGTGCCGCCGCGGGCCACACCCGCGATCACCCGGCGGCCCGTCCCGGCCGCGCTGCCGAAGCTGCTGCGACGGGGACGCAAGGGCTGACGCCCGCCCCCTCAGCCCTTGCCGGAGATCTTGCTGCCGTAGTCCACGACCTGGCCGCTGTCCGGGGCCCGCAGGTCCACGCGCTTGCCCCAGTCGTCGAGCCGGAGCACGCCCGCCCCGCCGGCGCGCTGCAGCCGCAGCGGGTAGGGCGTCCCGTCCAGCGAGACGTCCAGGGTGCCGCCCGCGCCGGCGGCGGCGGTCAGCCGGATGGTGCGGACCCCGCCGACGTCGCCGCGGTCACCGGCCGTCAGTTTGCCGTGCAGCCCGAGCAGACCGGCGAGCAGCGTGTCCTTGTCGGTGAAGCCGCTGAAGCGCTTGTAGACCGGGTCCGCCGCGGGCACCTTGACGTATTTGCCGTCGAGCTTGCTCGCCGCCCCGCCGGAGGCGCCGCCCTTCTCCCCCGCCCAGAAGGCCGCGTCGGCCTTCAGGTAGAGCGCGTCGCCGACCCGCAGCAGCTGGAAGGCCGCCGCCTTCGTGGTCAGCTCCCCCTTGGCACCGTCCTTCGCCAGGCTCATGTCGAGCTTGTAGGTGCGGCCCTGGCTGACGACGTTGCCGGACAGGTGCACCGTCCCGGCGCGCTGGGCCGCGGCCCGCGCCTTTGATTCGATCTTCGTGGGGGGCAGCTTTCCCAGGCCGTTGGTGCCCGCGTCCGGGTCCTGGCCGCCGCAGCCCGTCAGCGCCGCGGCCAGCGCCGCGCAGGCCGCCCCCACCAGCGCCGCCCGTCCCGTACGACGGGTGACGGAGGGGGATCGGGGGCCGGCGCCCGGGGGGATTGCGCTCACGTCGGCTCTGCCTCCTGATGCGGGTGATCTCGACAGCAGTACGGCAGCGTACCTGGGACACGCACGGTCGTCGGCGGGGTGCGCGGCGGTCACCCTCCGGCGCTTCCACCGGGGCGGCGCCGACGAGGGCGCGTTAGCCTGAACCCGGATTGATGCCGTATTCCGGACCTCATGGGAGAAAGGGCGGCGCTCGGCATGGCAGTCGTGACTCCCCGGGTCTTCGTCTCCCATCTGGCCGGCAGCGCCGTCTTCGACCCCAACGGCGACCCGGTCGGCCGGCTGCGGGACCTCGTCGCGCTGCTCCGGGTCGGCGACCGTCCGCCGCGGCTCCTCGGGGTGGTCGTCGAGGTGATCAGCCGGCGCCGGATCTTCGTCCCCATGACCCGGGTGACCGGTGTGGACTCCGGCCAGATCGTCATCACCGGTGTGGTCAACATGCGGCGCTTCGAGCAGCGGGCGTCCGAGACGCTGGTGCTCGGCGAGCTGCTCGACCGGCGGGTGCGGCTGGTGGAGACCGGCGAGGAGGTCACCGTCCTGGACATCGGCATCACCCAGCTGCCCGCACGGCGCGACTGGGAGATCGAGAAGGTCTTCGTCCGCAAGGGCAAGGGCCGGGGGCTGCGCCGCAAGGGCGAGGCGCTGACCGTGGAGTGGTCGGCGGTGACCGGCTTCTCGCTGGAGGAGCACGGCCAGGGCGCGGAGAGCCTGCTGGCCACCTTCGAACAGCTGCACCCGGCCGACCTCGCGGGCGTCCTGCACCACCTCTCCCCCAAGCGGCGGGCCGAGGTCGCCGCCGCGCTCGACGACGACCGGCTCGCCGACGTCCTGGAGGAGCTGCCCGAGGACGACCAGGTCGAGATCCTCGGCAAGCTGAAGGACGAGCGGGCCGCCGACGTCCTGGAGGCGATGGACCCCGACGACGCCGCCGATCTGCTCTCCGAACTGCCGGAGGAGGAGAAGGAACGGCTGCTGGCGCTGATGCGGCCGGAGGAGGCCGCGGACGTGCGGCGGCTGATGGCGTACGAGGAGCGGACCGCGGGCGGGCTGATGACCACCGACCCGATCGTGCTGCGCCCGGACGCGACCGTCGCGGACGCGCTGGCCCGGGTGCGGGATCCGGACCTGTCCCCCGCGCTGGCCGCCCAGGTCTACGTCTGCCGGCCGCCCGACGAGACCCCCACCGGCAAGTACCTGGGTCTGGTGCACTTCCAACGGCTGCTGCGCGACCCGCCGTTCACCCTCGTCAGCTCGATCGCCGACACCGATCTGCCGGCCCTGCCGCCGGACACCCCGCTGCCGGAGGTGACCAGCTATCTGGCCGCGTACAACATGGTCGCGGCACCGGTCGTGGACGAGAGCGGGGCCCTCCTGGGCGCGGTCACCGTGGACGACGTGCTGGACCATCTGCTGCCGGACGACTGGCGCGAGGACGGGCTGCACGGCTCCGCGGCGGCGGGTCTGACCGGCGGCGGGAGCCCGGGGAAGGCCGCGGATGGGCGCTGAGGAGCGGGACGGCGGCAGGGAACGGACGCGCGCGAACGGCGCCTCGGCGCTGCGCCGGGGCGCCACCGACCGCCCCCGGGCGCGTATCGACCAGCCGCGCGCCCCGCGCCGTACCTTCCTGCCGGAGTACGACCCGGAGGCGTTCGGGCGGCTCTCGGAGAAGATCGCCCGCTTCCTGGGGACCGGCCGCTTCATCGTCTGGATGACCGTCACCATCATCCTGTGGGTCATCTGGAACACCACCGCACCCGGCCCGCTGCGGTTCGACCGGTACCCGTTCATCTTCCTGACCCTGGCGCTGTCGCTGCAGGCGTCGTACGCGGCGCCGCTGATCCTGCTGGCCCAGAACCGCCAGGGCGACCGCGACCGGGTCACCCATGAGCAGGACCGCAAGCAGAACGAGCGCTCCATCGCCGACACCGAGTACCTGACGCGGGAGATCGCGGCGCTGCGGCTCGGCCTGGGCGAGGTCGCCACCCGCGACTGGCTCCGCTCCGAGCTCCAGGACCTGCAACGGGATCTGGAACAGGCGCGGCCGGCCGCCGCACGGAGTGATGAACGCGACCGCTGACGGGCTTACCGGAGGCCCCCTCATGAGCCGTACCATCGGGGCATGGCTACCGACACCCCCTCAGGCGCCGCTCCGAGCGAGGACGCGATCCGCGAAGCGCTCGCGACGGTGAACGACCCCGAGATCCACCGCCCCATCACCGAGCTGGGGATGGTCAAATCGGTGGACATCGCGGCCGACGGCGCGGTGGCGGTCGTGGTCTACCTCACCGTCTCCGGCTGCCCGATGCGCGAGACGATCACCAGGACGGTGCGGGAGGCCGTCGAGCAGGTCGAGGGCGTCACCTCCGTCGCCGTCGAGCTGGACGTGATGAGCGACGAGCAGCGCAAGGAGCTGGCGTCGTCGCTGCGCGGCGGCACCGCCGAGCGCGAGGTGCCGTTCGCCCAGCCCGGTTCGCTGACCCGGGTGTACGCCGTCGCCTCCGGCAAGGGCGGCGTCGGCAAGTCGTCGGTGACGGTCAACCTCGCCGCGGCGATGGCGGCCGACGGGCTGAAGGTCGGTGTCGTGGACGCCGACATCTACGGCCACTCCGTGCCCCGGATGCTGGGCGCCGACGGCAAGCCCACCCAGGTCGAGAACATGATCATGCCGCCGTCGGCGAACGGCGTGAAGGTCATCTCGATCGGCATGTTCACCCCGGGCAACGCCCCGGTCGTCTGGCGCGGCCCGATGCTGCACCGCGCCCTCCAGCAGTTCCTCGCCGACGTCTACTGGGGCGACCTGGACGTCCTCCTCCTGGACCTGCCCCCGGGCACCGGCGACATCGCCATTTCGGTGGCGCAGCTGGTGCCGAACGCCGAGATCCTGGTGGTCACCACCCCGCAGCAGGCCGCCGCCGAGGTCGCCGAGCGGGCCGGTTCGATCGCCGTGCAGACCCACCAGAAGATCGTCGGTGTCGTGGAGAACATGTCCGGGCTGCCCTGCCCGCACTGCGACGAGATGGTCGACGTCTTCGGTACCGGCGGCGGCGAGCGGGTCGCCGAGGGCCTGACGAGGACGACCGGCGCGCAGGTGCCGGTGCTCGGCGCCATCCCGATCGATGTCCGGCTGCGCGAGGGCGGCGACGAGGGCAAGCCGGTCGTGCTGACCGACCCCGACTCCCCCGCCGGCGCGGCGATCCGGTCGATCGCCGGCAAGCTGGGCGGCCGGCAGCGGGGCCTGTCCGGCATGTCGCTGGGGATCACCCCGCGCAACAAGTTCTGACGGCCGCGGGCCGCCGCGGGACGGGCCACCGCCCGCGCCGGCTCCCGCGCACGACGAAGGGGCGGGCCCGTACGGGTCCGCCCCTTCGTGCCGTGCCGTTCAGCCCGCGTACGCGGTGAGGTCCTTGATCACCGAGAAGCCCAGCCCGTAGGCGCTCATCCCGCGCCCGTAGGCGCCGATGTGCACCCCCTCGGGGCCCTCGTTCGCCGAACCGGCCAGCACCCAGCCGTACTCGGACTCGCGATAGGCGAACGACGTGGGCACGCCGTCCACCGGCAGCATCAGCTCGCTCCAGCCCCCGCCGCCGAGGTCGTCGGCCAGCTCCCAGGCGAGCATCGTCTGCTGGTCCAGCCAGTCCTGGCGCAGCGTCCGGTCCATCTGGGTCGGCCAGGTCTGCGCGAGCAGCCCGGACCCCGCGAGCCAGGCGGCCGTCGAGACCGAGGTCGCCTCCAGTACGCCGGTGCCGTCGCCGCTGCGCCGTACGGGGCGGCTGGCGACCGTCACCACCACGGCGAACCGCTCGTCCTGCGGCGGCTCCACCTTGATGGTCGGCTCTTCGCCGTGCCCCGTGGCGCCGTGCTCGACGGTGCCGTCGGCGGCCGCCCCGACCCGCATCAGCCAGCGCGGACCGGTGAACGCCTCGTCGAGGCCGTACCACGGGAATGCGGCCAGCAGATAGCCGTCGACCTTCCGGCCGGCTTCGGCGGCCGCCTCGTGTGTCGCTGACGGACTCGTCGTCTCCATCTGCGCGAAGCCTCCTAGTTGCCCTGCGTCGTGGGCGGCCCGCCCCCCTCAGGCGACCGAACCCCGGACAACCGGAGCATAGCCATAGGCGTCAACACAGCCGGTCATATCATGTGGTCAGGTGGCGTCCGCGTCGAACGGCGGACGCTCGCCCGGCTCCGCACCCTGAGGCTTCTTTCGCAGGTCAGGGGTGCCGGCGGAGGCGGCCGGGGACCCCTTGGACAGGCTGGGACCTGAGCCGTTCGAGGGCGTGGCGGACGACGCGCCGTCATGGCCGTTGACGGCGTCGGTGACCTCTGCCATCTCCTTCTTCAGGTCGAAGCCGTTACGGATCTCCTGAAGGTCCTTGAGGCCGTACTCGTCCTTCTCCAGGACGTGCTTGCGCACGAAGTTCTTGGGCTTGAGGTCCTCGAACTCGAAGTCCTTGAACTCCGGCCCCAGCTCGCTGCGGATGTCCTCCTTGGCGCTGTCGGAGAACGCCCGCACCTTGCGGATGAAGGTCATGACATCCTGGATGACCTTGGGGAGCTTGTCCGGACCGAAGATGAGCACGGCAAGGATCACGAGCGCGACCAGCTCGAGGGGTCCTATGTCGAAGAACACCGTGCAGCTCCCTTGGGTATCCGCGGCCTTCGTATGCCTTTGGGCCAGGCCGCCTCTCACCGTACCTGGCCCCGTACGTCAGACGGGAGTCGCCCGTACCAACACCATGCAAACGATCACCCGGTGCTGGAAGAACCCAGACTGAGCCGAACGGACCGCTCCTTGCCGCCCCTTTGGAGGGTCAGCGCCAGGGTGTCGCCCGGCCGGTGGCTGCGGACCTTGACGATCAGCTCCTGGCCGCTGTGCACCGGGGTGCCGTCCACCTCGGTGATCACATCGCCGGCCTTGATCCCGGCCTTGGCGGCGGGGCCGCCCGGGGCGACCGGCTGCTTGCCGTCCTTGCTGTGCTCGCCGACCCGCGCCCCGTCACCGGCGTACTCCATCTCCAGCGTCACGCCGATCACCGGGTGGGTCGCCTTGCCGGTGTTGATCAGCTCCTCGGCCACCCGCCTGGCCTGGTTGATCGGTATGGCGAAGCCCAGCCCTATGCTGCCGCCCTGGCCGCCGCCTTCCAGGCCGCCGCCGCTGTCGGCCGCGCGGATGGCGCTGTTGATGCCGATCACCCGCGCCCTGGTGTCGACCAGCGGGCCGCCGGAGTTGCCCGGGTTGATGGGGGCGTCGGTCTGCAGCGCGTCCACGTAGGACACATCGCTGCCGTCGCCCTTCTGGCCGCCCGCGGTGATCGGGCGCTGCTTGGCGCTGATGATCCCGGAGGTGACGGTGTTGGCGAGGTCGAACGGTGCGCCGATCGCCACCACGGGGTCGCCGACCCGCACCGCGTCGGAGTTGCCGAGGGGCAGCGGCCGCAGCCCCGTGACGCCCTCCACCTGGACGACGGCGAGGTCGTAGCCGCCGTCCTGGCCGACGACCCTGGCCTTGGCCGTCTGGCCGCCGCTGAAGGTCACCGAGATCTCGCCGCCGGTGGCGGCCGGTTCGACGACGTGGTTGTTGGTGAGGATGTGCCCCTGGTGGTCGAGGACGAAGCCGGTGCCGGTGCCCTGTTCGGCGCTGCCCCGGACATGGATCGTGACCACGCCGGGCAGCGCGGCCTGCGCGATCCCGGCGACGCTGTCGGGCTTGCGGCCGCCCTCGTCCCCGCCGGCCTGCGGCAGTTGGATGTCGTTGAACCCGCCGTAGCGCTCGACGTAGGCGCCGACGCCGCCGCCGACGCCGCCCGCCAGCAGCGCGAGCGCCACCGCGGCGGCGATCACCGGCCCCCGGCGGCGGGCGCGCGGCGGGGCGACGGGTGCGCCCTGCAGCGGCGCGCTCCAGGGGTCGTACTGGTGCCAGGCGCCGTGCGGCGCGGCGGCGTGGCCCGCGGCCGGGGCCGCTCCGGGGTCGCCGGGCGGTGCGGCGGCCGGCGGGGGCGGGCCCGCGG
>NZ_SDIF01000088.1 GCF_004122735.1 Streptomyces sioyaensis
GTGGCGGATGCTGCGGGTCGTGCGGTGGTGTCGGTGGAGCGGTTGGATGTGCGGCCGATCTCCGAGGAGCAGTTGGCTCAGGCGCGGGCCGAGTTCCACGATTCGCTGTACCGGGTGGACTGGACTCAGTTGCCGTCGGCCGCCTCTTCGGGCCGTAGCGACAAGAAGTGGGTGGTGGTGGGTTCGGGCGCGGCCGAGTGGGCGCAGACGCTGGCTCCCGTAGTGGGCAGCACCGCCCTGGTGCCGGAACTGCTCGATGCCGGTGATGCCGGTGACGCGGGTGTCGTGGTGCTGCCGGCCATCGCTCACATCGGAGCGGTGGGTGAGACGGACGGCGGCAGCTCGGCGGCCGAGGCGGATGTCCCGGCTGCGGTGCGCGCGGGTACGAACCGAGTGCTGGCAGACCTTCAGGCGTGGTTGGCGGACAAGCGTTTCGCCGCTTCGACCCTCCTGGTGGTGACACAAGGTGCGGTCCCGGCGGGAGCCGCTGACGTGACCGACCTGGCGGGAGCCGCGGTGAGCGGTCTGGTGCGGTCGGCACAGACGGAGAACCCGGGCCGGATCGTGCTGGTTGACGTGGACGGCACGGACTCCTCTCTCGCTGCTCTGCCCCGTGTCGTGCAGGCGGACGAGACGCAACTCGCCCTCCGAGATGGTGCGTTGTTCGCTCCCCGGCTGGCCCGGATGCCCTCCGTAGGACCGACCGCCACCGTCGTCCAGGAACGGACGACGGTGGGGGAGGGCGACGGCACCATTCTGGTGACGGGCGCCACCGGTGCGCTGGGGGCTCTGGTCGCTCGTCATCTGGTGACTGAGCACGGGGCGAGGCATGTGTTGCTGGCCAGTCGCCGGGGGCCGGACGCGCCTGGTGCTGCCGAGCTGAGCGCCGAACTGTCCGAACTCGGCGCCAGCGTTCGACTCGCCGCCTGTGACGTCGCTGATCGTACGCAACTGGGGGAACTGCTGGCGTCCCTCTCGGCCGAGCACCCGCTGACCGGCGTCGTGCATGTCGCCGGCACGTTGGACGACGGCGTCATCGGGTCGCTGACCCCGGAGCGTATGAACACCGTGCTCCGGCCGAAGACCGACGCGGCCTGGAACCTGCACGAGCTGACCCGCGACCTCGACCTGACCATGTTCGTCCTCTTCTCCTCCATCGCCGGGGCACTGGGTGTACCAGGGCAGGGCAACTACGCCGCTGCCAACGCCTTCCTGGACGCGCTGGCGCAGCAGCGCCGGGCCGCCGGCCTGGCGGCGAGTTCGCTGGCCTGGGGGATGTGGGCGGACGAGAGTGGTATGGCCGGCGGGCTCAGCGATGCGGATGTGCAGCGGATGGCACGCTCCGGTGCCGGTGCACTCTCCGCCAAGCAGGGGCTGGCGCTGCTCGACACGGTCCTCGCAGGTGACGCCCGGAGCGGCACTGCGGCCGACGCGCTCCTCGTACCGGCCGTGCTGGACGTCCGCGCCATGGCGCAGGGCGATGCCGGGGAGCTGCCACCGCTCTTCCGCGGTCTGGTACGCGCGCCGGTACGGCGGAGTGCGCAATCCGTTCCGCAGCCGTCCCACGGCGACGCCCAGAGCCTGCGTGCCCGCCTGGCGGACACACCCGTCGCTGAGCGGAAGGAGCTGCTGACCGAGTTGGTCCGCGCACAGGTGGTGGCGGTACTCGGCCATGCCGAGGCCGAAGCCGTCGATGCCGACCGGTCGTTCAACGACCTGGGCTTCGACTCGCTCACCGCCGTGGAGCTACGCAACCGCCTCCATGCGGCCACCGGGTTGCGTCTCCCCGCCGCGCTGATCTTCGACTACCCCAGCACTCGGGCGGTCGCCGGACATCTGTGGGACGAGCTCGCTCCGCAGACCGGGGGCGACGAGAGCGAGACGGCCACCGGCTCGGCCGAGGACCGCATCCGCAGCGCCTTCGCCGCCATTCCGTTGTCCCGGCTGCGGGAGGCCGGATTGATGGACAGCCTCCTGGAACTCGCCGGCATCGAAGCCGACGCCTCGTCGGCGCAGCAAGCGGACGGAGCAGAGTCCTCCATCGACGCGATGGACACCGAAACCTTGATCAGCATGGCACTCGCGGATTCCGAGGCGACCGATGACGACTACGGGCCAGGCTCCGACTACGGGCCAGGCTCCGACTACGGGCCCGGCTCCGGCTACGAGTACGACGACTTCGGGGAATTCCGGATTGTGCCGGAGTCCCAGGAATTCCGGGACGAGGAAGGCGACCCCCGCCACCACAACCCCCGCCCCCACGACGCCGGCAGCCCCGACGCCCACGACATGACGCGGGAGAAGTGACACCGCCATGACCCAGCCCAGTCACCCCCATCCGTCCAGCAGCTCCCACGGCTCGATTCGCGCCGCGGGCTCCGGCCGCCCCAGCAGCGAAAACCAGGGCGGCCAGGCCGGTCGGCCTGCGCAGTCCGGGCGCCCCGAGGCGAAACTCGTCGACGCACTGAGGACATCGCTCAAGGAGACCGAGCGGCTGCGCGAACACAACCGCAAGCTGACCAGCGCCTTGCGCGAGCCGCTTGCCATCGTGGGAATGTCCTGCCGCTATCCGGGCGGTGTCCGGTCACCCGAAGACCTGTGGCGGCTGGTCTCCGCGGGCGGCGATGCCATCTCCGAATTCCCGGAGGACCGGGGCTGGGACATCGAAGCGCTCTACGATCCCGACCCCGAACATGACGGAACGTCGTATGCGCGCCACGGCGGATTCCTCCATGACGCCGCCGACTTTGACGCCGGCTTCTTCGGAGTGGCGCCGCGCGACGCCCGGGCCATCGATCCGCAGCAGCGGTTGCTGCTGGAGGCCTCCTGGGAGGCTCTGGAGCACGCGCGGATGGATCCCTCGGCACTCCGTGGCAGCAGGACCGGCGTGTTCGCCGGAGTGATGTACCACGACTACATCAACAGCTACGGCAGTGGCAGCGTCGTCTCCGGCCGCGTCGCGTACACCCTCGGTTTCGAGGGGCCGGCGGTGACGGTGGACACGGCGTGCTCCTCGTCGCTGGTGGCGCTGCATCTGGCGGGCCAGGCACTGCGCAACGGGGAATGCTCCCTGGCTCTGGCGTCGGGCGTCACCGTCATGTCGACACCGGGGACCTTCGTCGACTTCAGCCGGCAGCGTGGCCTGGCGGGTGATGGCCGTTGCAAGTCCTTCGCCGAGGCAGCGGACGGCACCGGGTTCTCCGAGGGCGTCGGTGTGCTGGTGGTGGAGCGTTTGTCGGATGCGCGGCGCAATGGTCACCGTGTGCTGGCGGTGGTTCGGGGCTCTGCCGTGAACCAGGACGGTGCGAGCAACGGTCTCACTGCGCCGAACGGTCCGTCCCAGCAGCGCGTGATTCGGGCTGCGTTGGCGAATGCGCAGCTGTCGTCGGACCAGGTCGATGTGGTGGAGGCGCACGGTACCGGGACGGTGCTGGGTGATCCGATCGAGGCGCAGGCGCTGCTGGCGACGTACGGGCGTGACCGTGTGGAGGGGCGTCCGCTGTGGTTGGGGTCGGTGAAGTCGAATCTCGGGCATACGCAGGCTGCGGCGGGTGTCGCGGGGATCATCAAGATGGTCATGGCGATGCGTCACGGCGTGTTGCCGAAGACGCTGCATGTGGATGCGCCGTCGTCGAAGGTGGACTGGTCCGCGGGTGGGGTGGAGCTGCTGAGGGAGTCCCGACGGTGGGAGGGCGGGAGGCTGAAGCGTGCGGCGGTGTCGTCCTTCGGGATCAGCGGCACCAACGCCCACGTCATCATCGAGCAGGCCCCGCAAACTCCACCGGCCTCGGCCCCGGCCGAGCCCGTCGTCGGCACCGAATCATGGCCGACCGATGTGCCGGTGCTGTGGCCGGTGTCCGGCGCGAGCGCGGAGGGCCTGCGGGCCCAGGCGGCAAGCCTGCTGGGTTTGTTGGAACGTGCGGATGCTCCCGATCTGGCGGATGTGGGTCTCGCGCTCGCGACGACGCGGGCGCAGCTGGAGCACCGTGCGGTGATCACGGGCAGCGACCGTACGGAGCTGGCGGCCGGGCTGCGCGCCCTGACCGACGACGCTTCGACCGCCGGTCTCGTCCGGGCAGTGGCCCGCACCGGCGGCAAGACCGCCTTCCTCTTCACCGGACAGGGCGCACAGCGGGCCGGGATGGGACGCGAGCTGTACGACGCCTTCCCGGTGTTCGCACAGGCACTGGACGAGGCTTGCGGACACCTTGACGCCCACCTCCAACGGCCGTTGAAGGACATGATGTTCGCGGAAGAGGGGGCGGAGGATGACGCATCGACGGAGAGCACTCCGCTGGACCGCACTCCGCTGGACCGCACCGAGTATGCGCAACCCGCCCTCTTCGCAGTCGAAACGGCGCTGTTCCGGCTCATCGAGTCCTGGGGCGTACGCCCGGACATGGTCGCCGGACACTCCATCGGCGAGATCACGGCGGCTCATGTGGCCGGGGTGCTCTCGCTGCCGGATGCGTGCGCGCTGGTGGCGGCCCGTGGGCGGTTGATGCAGGCCCTGCCCGACGGCGGGGTCATGGCAGCGCTCCAAGCCACCGAGGAAGAAGTCCGTGCACTCCTCGACGGTGCCCAGGACGCAGCCATCGCCGCCGTCAACGGCCCCCGTGCCACCGTCGTCTCCGGCGCCCGGAACACCGTCCACACCATCGTCGAAACCCTCCGGTCCCAGGGCCGCAAGACGTCCTTCCTCAAGGTCTCGCACGCCTTCCACTCCCCGCTGATGGCCCCGATGCTCGACGACTTCCGCACCGCGGCCTCAGCCCTCACCTACACCGAGCCCCGCATCCCCCTGGTCTCCAACGTCAGCGGCCGCACTGCCGCACCAGGCGAGCTGACCAGCCCCGACTACTGGGTCGGCCACGCCCGCGAAGCGGTCCGCTTCACCGACGCCGTACGGACCCTCCTCGCGCGCGGTGTCACGCGGTTCGTGGAGATCGGCCCCGACGGGGTGCTGTCAGGGATGGTGCAAGGGTGCCTGGACCCCGGCGAGGCCGAGCGGGTGACGGTGGTGCCCACGATGCGTAAGAAGCGGGACGAGGCACGGGCGGTCCTCACCGGCCTCGGGCAGTTGTACGCCGGCGGGGCCGTGGTGGACTGGCAGGGGCTCTACGCGGGCAGCGGAGCCCGCGAAGTGGACCTTCCGACCTACGCCTTCCAGCGCCGCCGCTACTGGATCGACTCACCCGCACTGTTCGGCGGGGCCGTCACCGACGGGCTCGAAACGCCGGCAGCTCCGGAGCGCTCGGACGCGGCAGCCAGGGAGCGGCTGCACGCACGGCTGGCCGGGCTCCCGGAGGAGGAACAGGAGAAGCTGCTGACCGAAGTGGTGGTGGAGCACGCCGCGGCGGTCCTGGGCCACCTCTCCGCCGCCGACGTCGATCCGGAGCGCGGATTCCTGGAGGCAGGTGTCGATTCGCTCTCCGCGACCGAACTGCGGAAGAGCCTGAGCCGGAGCACCGGGCTGGAGCTCCATGCCGCAGCGGTATTCGACCACGGCAGCCCCGTCCGGCTCGCCGCATACCTGCGTGCCGAACTGGCTTCCCTCCTGTCTGCACAGGCCTCGGGCTCGCCTGCACCGGCTCTCGCAACCAGCCACTTGAGCACCCAGGGGGAGACGCTCAGCGGGCTTTTCCGCGCCGCGGTCCGGGAAGGGAAAATGGCAGCGGGCACGGCGCTGCTCAACGCGGTGGCCGACCTGCGCCCCTCCTTCCGTACCGCGGCCGAACTCCCCGTCGTGGGGGAGCCGGTCACCCTGGCCCGTGGGCCCCACGGCCCGGCCCTGATCTGCTTCCCGTCGCCGATGGCGCTCGCCGGAGCCCAGCAGTACGCGCGGCTGGCCGCCCACTTCCGTGACGTGCGTGATGTGCATGTGGTGACCTCGCCCGGTTTTGTGGACGGCGAGTCGCTGCCGGCGTCCGTGGACGCCGTCGTCGACCACTTCACCCGGAGCGTACGGAAGTTGGCCGGCGACGAGCCCTACATTCTGGTCGGCTACTCCTCGGGCGGCCAGTTCGCGCATGCCACGGCCAGTCGCCTGGAGAGGGAGGGGCCGACGCCTGCCGCGATCGTGCTGCTGGACACCTACCTGCCCGCCGCCAAGGACCAGGACCAGGACGCCGCCGACACGGACGGGCTCTGGGCACAGATGCTGGCGGGGATGCTGGAACGCGAGGACGCGTTCGGCGCCTTCACCGCCACCCGGCTGTCCGCGATGGGCCGGTACAGCTCGCTCATCACCCGGTGCGCGCCCCAACCGGTCGCCGCGCCCCTGCTGTTCGTACGGCCGACGGAATCGTTCGCCGGGCGGACCGACGGCGAGGGAGCGTCGGAGAGGCCGGGGGAAGATGCGGACTGGCGTGCTTCCTGGCCGGCCGAGCACACCTTGCGCGAGGTCCCCGGAAACCACTTCACCCTGCTGGAGAGCTCGGCCGGGGCCACGGCCGAGGCCGTCGAGAAGTGGGTTGCCGCACGCACGGACGGCTGACCCGTACGACACCCCATACGCCCCTACCTCCATACGCCCCTACCCCCGTACTCCCCGGCCCCGGTCGCGCTCCTCATGCGCACCGGGGCTTTGGGTTGTTGCCTGCTTCTCGTACGTGCGCACTGCGCATCGGCCCGGGGGACGTGGTGATCGCGTCCGACGCAACTCGGCCAACTTCTCGAATTGCGTGGCGTGAACTCCACAATTCCGACCCCATAGGGGTGGTAAGGGGCTTTATCGCGTCCGGTGAATTCCCTTACAGTGAATGCGCCCTCAGGTAAACCGCGGACTCGCTCACGTAAGAGATTAAAGAACCGGGATGAAGGTTTATTTCGGGGTGCGATTTCCCTTCTGCATTCGGCCGTCGCCGACGGGGCCCGGAGCGTTACTGAGCTGGCTCCGGAGGAAGTCGGCCGACTGTATTCGCATAGCGCCGTATGCGTGGTACGCTCCGGCGCCTGACCACAGGACGCGATCTCATCTTCAGTGAGCTGATACCGGATCAAGTGATCCCCGTGGAAATGCGCCAGGGTGCCGCGGGGAACGACGAGCGGCATCCCGCGCAGGTGCCGCGAGGGGGTGTCGCATTCATGACCGAGGCTCCCTCCGTGCCTCGATACGACATTGTTGTGGTCAGTGCGCCGGACGCGGCGCGAACCCGATCGATGCTGCCCATTGTGCAGGAGTTGCACCGCAGGGATCACCGGATCAGGTACCTCACCACCCAGGAGTTCGCCGCGCAGGCCGTCGCCCTCGGCGTCGACGTTCTGGTCCATCGGTCGTGCCCCGCCTACGGCTCACATGCCGAGCCCCGGGAGTGTACGGGGAGGGTGGACCCCGCCGGGGTGGAAGACACCCTCGACTGCCTGGAAGAGATCTGTGCCGATGTCGCCGACGATGTTCCGGATCTCGTGCTGTACGAGACGTCGAGCCGGATCGTCGCACGGTTGCTGACCTGCCGTTGGAACCGGCCGGCGGTGCAGATCTTTCCTTCCTTCGCCTGGGCCGACGCCCTGGTTCCCGACGACGCTCCGGCCCGCGAGGCCGGTGCCGAGGTGTGGAGGGGAAGCCTTCCTGAGTACACCCGCAAACGGTTGGATCGATTTCTGTCGGAACACCCGGGTATATCGGCGGGTGACTTTTATACACGAGCCGAACCCCTGTCAATCGCCTTGCTGCCCAGGGCCTTTCAAACCGACGGGCATCTCTTCGACAGCCGGGTTGCGTTCGTCGGGCCGTGCATACCGGAACGCCGTATGGATGAGCGCTGGTTGCCGCCCGCGAACGGGCTGCCCATCGTGTTTCTCGCGCTCGACCCCGAGCTCTTCCACGCGGGCCCGGCGTTTCTGCAAAACGTCGTGGATGCGCTGGCAGGGCAGCCCGTGCACCTGGTGGTCACGACGGACGGTGAGGTGGAGGGCTGGCCGCAGTGGGAGGATTTGCCGCCCAACGTCGAAGTGCAGGTGCGGGCCCCGCGCGCCGTGGTGCTGCGCTGGGCGGCGGCCTATATCTGCCATCCGGATCTGAACAGCGTCATGGAATCCCTGTATTTCAATACACCGTTGGTGGCCGTGCCGAGGTCCGACAGTGAACGAGCCGTGGCCGACCGAGTGGCGGAACTCGGCCTCGGCGTGCAGCTGCCACCCGAGGCCGCCGCACCGGAGCAGCTCGTGGACGCGCTCCGCACGCTCCTCGGCGACGTGCACACCCGGTGCCGGGTGCGTGCACTCCAGCGGGAGGCGCGCCGCGCGGGGGGCGCGCGGCGCGCGGCTGACGAGATCGAGCGTTATCTGGAATGGATCTACGAGCCGTAGGACGGGCTTACGAGCCATAGGACGGGCTCATGCCGGCCGTGAGCGGCGCCGTCGCCAGGAGGTGTTCAGGCGGACTCGGCCTCCGGCGGGGAGCCGTGCAGCTTCGCGGCCAGATCGCTGCGCCGGCTGACATCCAGCTTGCGGTAGACCCTGGTGAGGTGCTGCTCGACGGTGCTTACCGTGATGAAGAACTTCCGGCCGATCGCCCGGTTGGGCACCCCTTGCGCGGCGAGTTCGGCGACGCGTCGCTCCGCGTCACTCAGCGCCTCGGCACCGACCGGCTTCCGGCCCTTCCGCGGCCCGTCCGGGGCGTCGGGCCCGGCCGACCGCGAGGGTCCGGCGAACGCGGCCGTCGGCGCGGAGTGCGGGGGGCGTACGACCGGCAGCGGCTGCGCCCACTGCGCGGGGATGTGGCACGACGTCATCATGTCGGCGGCTCGCTCCGCCGTCCCGCGCGCCCGGTCGTGCTCGCCCAACTCGTGGTAGGCGGCGCTGAGATCGGCCAGCGCACGGGCGAGTTCGAATCGTCCGGTGTCCGGCTGGAGCAGGGACACGGCCTCCTGCAGCAGCGCCGGGCGGTCCTCGATGTCGCCTGCCGCGGCCAGCAGCCGTAGTGACGCCCCTCGGGTGCGGGGCTGCTGAGTTCCGGGACGGGTCAGCTGCTCCTCGATGAGCGTCCTGGCCCTGCTCTTGAGTCCAAGGGCCAGGGAGGCCTCCGCGGCGCCACCGCGCCAAGAGATCAAGGACGGCAGGTCGAGTCCCCAGGTGGTCATCAACCGGCCGCAGCTCTCGAAGTCGGTGAGCGCCGCCGCGGGCCGGTCCGTCGCCAGATGGAAGTGCCCGCGCGCGTGGAGGTAGTGGAGGCCGTACCGGGATTCGAAGATGGTGTCCGGTACCGGCAGTCTGATGTACTTCACCGCCTTCTCGTGCTGTCCGATCATGGTCGTGGCGAGGATCAGGTTCGCCAACAGGCCACCGATGCCCACACCCCAGGAAGGGCAGGGAAGTTGGGAGAGTGCGGCTTCGCCCTGCTTCACGGCGGTGGCCATGTCGCCCTGGCGGAAGGCCGCGTCGGCGCGTATCGCCGCGAAGACCGCCTGCCAGGTCGGCGCTCCCTGCTGTTCGGCTTCCTTGAGCAGCTCCTCGCACCAGGAGGCGGCCCGGTCCGGACGGTCGGCACAGATCAGGGTGAGCAGCGCGGCGTGCAGCGATTCCAGGGTCGCGGTGCCCAGGCCGACGCTGTGCAGGATCCCTTCGGCGCTGGCCACGGCCTCGTCGCCGGGGCCGTCCGCCAGCAGACGGAAGAGCACGCTGACCGCCTGGCGCCCGAAGGGACGCGCCGAGTCGGGGCAGGCGTCCGGCTCCGGAGTGGCCGCCGAGCCGGCTGATTCTGTCAGCAGCGCGGGAAACGAGTACGCCATCCAGCCGGTGAGGGCTGCCAGTTCCTCGGATTCGACGCGGTCGGACCCGGTGTCGTTCGCCTCCCAGCGGGTGAGGGTTTCGCGGGCCTCGCGGTAGCGGCCGTGCCACAGCAGACTGCGGGCCAGCAGGCCGGTGTCCTGGCCGGTCAGGTCTCCACCCCGCGAGGCCTCCTTTAATCGCTCCGCATGCCGCATGGCCTTGAGCGGTGACTTCTGCCATTCGATCCGCATGCGGTCCGCGGTGAGCGCGGCCAGCGGCCGGCTGTCGCGGCAGTTGTTCAGCGCGAGATCGAGGTATTCACAGGCCATTCCGGTCCTGCTGGCGGCGAGTTCGCCGTGCGCCGCGTCCCTCAGTACGTTGATCATCCACGCTTCGGGGGCCGTGCCCGCCGCGACGAGTTGTTCGGCCACCGTGACCGGTGGCGCCCCTTCGTTCTGGAGCGCGGTCGCGACCCGCAGGTGCAGTGCGTGTCTGGCTTCGGGGGGCATCTCCTCAAGAATGGCCGTACGCGCGGCAGGGTGCCGGAAGCCCTCCGCGTCGAGCAGCCCGGTTGCGGTGAGCGAGGCAATCGCGTGCTCCACGGTGGCGGTGTTCAGGCCGAGGATGTGGCCGATCAGCACGGAGGATCCGACCGTGCCCAGTGTGGCCACCGCTCGTGCCACGTCGAAGGCCGCCGGCTCGGCCAGATACAGGCAGTCCGTCAGCGCGTTGCGGAAGGCCGGCTGGGAAACGGTGGGCTCGGTTTCGAGTCGTCCGGCGAGGCGGTGGATCGCTTGGTAGTCGTCCAGCAGCGCGGACAGGAAGAGTGGACTTCCGCCCGAGGCCTCGTGGTACGGATCGGTGAGTTCCTGCGCCTTGGCGGGGCCCAGGCGTGCCGCGATCATGGTGTGCGCGCCGGAGCGGGTGAGCATGTCGAGCCGGATCTTGCGGCAGTTCGGCTGCCGGAACAGCTCGGCGTGGAAGACCGGATGGGGCGAGCGCACCGTTGAGAGCTCGGCGAGCAACAACAGCAGGCGTGACGACTTCATCCGGCGCTGCAGGAACAGCAGCATCTGGAGTGAGGGGCCGTCGGCGAACTGCAGATCATCGATGCTCACCACGACGGGGCCGCGCTCGCTCAGCTCCAGCAGGAGGGAGCGCAGCTCGTTCGCCACCGTGATGCTCGGCTGGTTCATCATGACGGGATCGGCGCCCGCCGCGCGATTGGCGGCGAGCTCATCGGCCAGGAGTGCGTTCACCCGGCGGCGGAAATCCGGGGGGAGTGTCTCGCATCTGAAGAGCTGGTCCATCACGCCAAGCGGTAGCTCACATTCTGCTCGTGACGCCACGGCGGTCAGTAAGAATGCGCTGGAGTCAGCCGCTTGTTTGCAGAAGCTTTGGAGTAATTGAGTTTTCCCACTGCCCGCTGGTCCGCTGACCAACGCGACGCTTCCCCGGCCCGCCCCGGCCTCGGCGAGTAACGCCGACAGCTCGGCCAACTCGGCCTGGCGCTCCACTAGTTGATGGGTCTGCTGCGCTTCCATCTTTCCCCCCGGTGTACCACCATATCCGGACCACCTTCGCAAACATAGCAAGCGGATTCGAGCGAATGCGGTCGCCGCGATCGGTGCGTGTCAGATATTGCAATTCTGCTGGTAAGTGACGCCTCGACCGGCAGGAATGGTTCACTTCGGATGTCGCACCATGGCCGAAAATGAAGCTCTTGGGCATCGTGAGTTTCGCCATCCGGAACGGTCACATTGGGTGTTTGCGAAGCGCAGCGCTCGTTTCCGGACGCGCGGCCCGCTCGGGGGCGGGTCGCCACTTTGCGCCATTCTTGGGCCATGGGTCGTCGGCGTGTCGCCGGTCCGTCCGCGGCGGCCGTCGGCCCGAGTCCGCTCGAACGAACGGGGGAGCCGCGCGGGGCCCGGGCATCGCCAACTATCGGATGCACGATGCCCGTTGCCCGGTGCGGGCTCAGATGTCGAGGTCCGCGTACAGCGCACCGTGGTCGGACGCCTCGGTGTCCTTCGAGGTCACGGTCGGGAACGACTTGAACGTGTGGGGCGCGAAGACCCCGCGCCGCTCGACGTCCACCGCCTGCACCCGCGTGAACAGGTTCGGCGAGAACATCAGGTAGTCGATCTTCTGCTTGAGCGACTGGCCCGTCTCATACGTGCCGGGCGCTCCCGTGTAGCTGCTGTGGGACATCGCGTCATGCAGGTCCGTGTCCAGGAGCGTCTGGAGCGGAGTGCTGTCCGGGGTGTCGTTGAGATCCCCGGCGACCACGACGCGCGCGGAGCGCTTGAGGGCCTCCTCGTAGATCTCCGTGACCCGCTTGGCCTGCGCCTTCCGCCTGTTGGCGCTCTCGGTGGGGTTGCCGAACCCCTTGCTCTTGAAGTGGTTGCCCAGGATCCACAGCCGCTTCCCGCCGTCGAGCTCGATTTCGAACTCCGGGCAGTCCCGGCTGAAGACGGGCCGGCCGGTTTTGGGGTCCGGATCGAAGATGTGCGAGCGAATGGCGGTGATCGGCCGTCGGCTGAACAGCCCGACGTCGATGCCGCGGCTGTCGTTGCCGTCGATCAGCATGTTGAACGGGTACCGCTTCTTCGGGCCCATGTGATCGGCCAGCACCTGCTCGTTGAAGCGCTCCAGGGTGAGCCGGTCCTCGACCTCGACCGTGAGCAGCACATCGGCGTCGACCTCGGCGATCACCCGGCCGGTGTTCTGGACGCTGTCGCGGTTGACGTCGTCCTGGATGAGCTCGGCCCAACCGACCCACTTCGCCCGCCCCTCGGCGACGATCTCAAGGGCGCCGCCCTGCTTGACGGAGAAGAGCTTGGCTCCGCCGCGGGTCTCGTTCACCAAGAACGGCCGCGTCTTCGACTGGGCGTTGGGAACGTCGTACTTCTCCAGGATCGCGGCGATGGCCTTCTTGTTCGCGGTCGTGTAGGTCGCGTGATCGAGGAGGGAGACCAGGGTCGCGAAGTCCTCCAGGATCTTGCGGCGCTTCTCCTCGTCGGCCAGGGCGAAAACACGGGGCCGTTGAAAGAGGTTCTCGGTGTTGAAGGTGGCGATACGGATGGTCATGGCGCCTCCTCACGCGGCGCGGGTCTACCCAGCCGACGGAACAGGCGCCGCCGAGTCACTGCTCGCCGACACTTTCAATTGTCCGAGGGTGGGCGGTTCCTGTCCAACGGAACGGGGGCGCCGCGGGCCAGGTCTCCGGCCGTGGGCGGGTGGGGTCGGTGCGCGTCAACTTCGGTGAAGCCGCAGGCCCCGACGGCACGGCGTTCCTGTAGCGGCGGCGGCAAACCGGCGTGATGATGGGGGAAAGAGACCTGAGCGGCAACAGGTCGTCCTGCGACCGGAGAGCGGCGATCCGCCGGCGCGACGGTGACTATGAATGACTCGAACCACACGTGGACGTGCGGCAACTGCGGCAGTGAGGAAGCCGGTAAGCGGTGCAGTCGCTGCGGCAATGAGCCCCGGCCTGACCATGACGAATGGCCCCCGAAGCGGGCGTCCGGGACATGGCCACGCACGGATCCCGAACCCACTGAACCCCCTCGCTGGGAACAAACCCGGCAACAGCGTGTCGAGTACCGACAGGGCGATGCGTGGCCCGGGACCGTGGAGGGCGTGGCGCGAGGGGTGCAGCTGCGGACGGAGCTGGGCGGCACGTCCGACAACGTCGGCACCATCGTCGTATGCACCTTCCGGATCGAGGTGCAGGACGCGACGGGCGTCTCTGTGGGGGTGGTGCCCGTGGAGATGCGGGGGCGGTCCTTCGAGGGCTCCGTCGGCGACGGCGACCGGGTGCGGGCGACCGGCAAGGTCAAGCGCGGCACGCTACGCGTCAAAGAGCTGCTGAACCTGACGACCGGTGCCGAGGTCAGCGCGAAGACCACGCCGGTGGCCGTGGGCGTCATCGCCGTCCTGATCTTCATCGGCTTCGTGATCTTCATAATCGTCATGGCGTCGCAGGGATCGGAGTGGTGAGCCGTGCCTCCTAGGGACTGTCCCTAACGGCGACGTGGAATAGGCACCCGCAGATCCACCATCTGGTAGTCGCCCGCCGCGAAGGGCTGCACCACCGCGAGCGGAGCGTAGTGATAGGCGACGCCGCGCGGGGGCCGCGGTCGCGGCTGCCCGTCCTGGTCGGTGGGCCACTCCACGCCACCCGTGAGCACCCTCGCCGGGATCAGCCAGTAGGCGCCGCGTCGATACGTGCGGGGCCGCTCGGTACTCGGTTCGAAGCGGATCTCGATCCCGTCCTCCAGCCGCAGCCACTCGCCCTCCTGCAGGGTGCGCGGTGTCGGTTCGCCCCCGGCGTCGTCGCCGCTCGTCCACTCGGTCGCGCCGTGGTCCCAGCGCCGCAGGAACGGGTGGAGTCCGGGCACCCGTCCACCCGTGGGGTGGTGCGGGTCATCGGCCGGGTCGGCGTCCAGCACCACCTGGTTCGCCGCGTGGTCGATCTCCTGGACGGTGTACAGCCGCGGAGCCCTCTCGTCGAGCCGGTCCGACGCGCCCCGGTACACGGACGCATCGTCGACGATCTCTACACGGCCCCCGGCCTCGATGCCGAGCTTGTCGTCGCGCCCCAGCGTTTCCAGCTCCACCGAGGGGCCGTGCACCGCCCTGATCGGCAAGGTGACCGAGCCGTTCTCCCGGGACCACTTGAAGGTCGCGGTCTCCGCGGTCCCGCCCTGATGGACCTCCACCCGGTACAGCTGGTTCTCGGGCCCCCGGTAGCCGGAGGACGGCGAGAGGTAGCTGGGGGAGGCGTCGTCCTCCGGGCGCCGGGCCCGGGCCGCGAGCAGCCCGCGGGGCTCGAACGTCCTGCTGATGCGGTCCCGCAGGTAGCGGGTGCCGGTTTTCATGTCGGGCATCTGCCCGTCCTCCTCCAGCGGAAGCCAGCACACCTGCCACACCACCCGGGTCCGCGCGGTCGTGTCCGGACTGTGCGGCCCGAGGGCGACCTCCCGGATACGGGGCGCCTCCACGGCGGTGACCAGCCGCTCCCACACCCGCAGGTACGCCAGGAAGGGCTGTTGCGGCAGCCGGTCGCCGTCGCGGTCGGGGACGAGGTGGTCGTGGGGTTGGCTCAAGTAGTCGGTGCCGTCGCACTCGCACAGGATGCCGTCGACGTACATCCGGCCGGAGCCCAGCGTGAAGTTCTTCCCGTCGAACGCGTCCACGCCGAACCCGCCGGGGCGCTCCTCGTCCTCGTCCGGCGGGTACGTGGCGGGCCCCAGCAGATCCACGACCAGGGTGCGCAGGAAGTACTGGAGGATGGCCGCCTGTTCGTTGATGTCGGCGTCGAGCTGGACCCGGCCCTGCTGGGCCAGGACCGCCGAGAACCGCTGGGCGGGGTCGAAGGTGACGCGTGAGAAGTCGCCGTGCATGGTGCGCTCCGAATGGGGAGGGATACAAGCGGATCAGGTGGCGAAGAACAGTGCCGCGTCGCACCCCGCAGGGGTGTACTCGGCCAGGCGGGTGCGCAGGTTGTCCTCCCGCTGGGACCGGAAGAGGTGGTGCAGCGCGCCGGGTTCGGAGCCGTCGTCCGCTCCCCGGCGGATCTCCTCGGCGCAGTCGTCCGCGAGCTCGACGTAGTGCGGCATTCCGTACCGTCGGCCGGCGAAGCGCAGGACCACGCGCGCGGGGTCGCCGGACTGCTCGGGCTGGCAGTGCGACCGGGCCGGTGTGCGTGAGCCGGGCGGCAGCCAGCAGAACCGCACCGCGCCCTCGGCCGTGCGGGCGACCCGGACCTCCCCGTCCAGCAGGCAGTTGTCCAGCACCTCCACCGCCTGAACGTGCACCGTTCCGATGACCGTGGTCCGGCACGCCGTGAGGCGGACCGGTGCGGGGCCGTCGTCGGCGCCCCGCAGCGCCGCCACGTCCCGGTGGGTCGCGTCCAGCACGCTGTCGTACAGCACGACGGGGTGCGGTTCGTCCGTGCCGTCCGGGCTCGCCACCGCGATCGTGCCGAGGACGCTGCGGTGCACCTCGGTACGGACCGGGCTGTCGACGATCTCCAGGCTCGGCATCCCGGACGCCAACGGGACGCACCCCGGGCCGAGTTGACGGCCGGGAACGAGAGTGCAGTGCCGCACGAGGAGCCGTCCCACCGGCCCTTGGACCTGGATGCCTCCGCCGGTGACCAGGAAGCCGTCCAGGACGATCCGCGGCAGTGGGTCGGTGCCGGAACCACTGCCGGTGCCCGTGATCCGCAGGTTCCGTGTGTCGTCGTGGAAAGGGGTGCCCAGCCTGATGACCGGGCGGACCCCGTCCACGGCCCGGAGGGTGAGGCGATCACCCCGGTCGAGGAGGACGTCCGTCAGATCCTCGGTGACGCCGTTGCCGAAGACCTCGATGACCGCTGCGGCCTTGCCGGGGTGGGCGCGTTTCTCCGCGCGCCAGCGTGCGAGCGCCTCGCCGATCGTCCCGTGGTCCCGCCCCGTGCCGACCCGGTAGTGGACCTCCGCACCGGTCGGGGCGGAGTCCGGCCGGGCGTACTCGCCGCCGCCGAGATCGCCGACGAAGGAGTGGTGGTAGCTCACCCACACCCGGCCGTCCGTTCTGTCTCCGGGCGGCAGGACGAGACGGCCGAGGACGGGATCGACGGCCGCCCGGCCCGCTCCGGGGCGGTAGTGCCAGTCCGACAGGTCGGCGGCCACGATCCGGTCCAGCGCCACCGGCTCGCGGCGCTCCTCCGGTCCGGTCCACAGGCACAGGCTCTTGCCCGGCCCGTAGTAGTCGCAGAGCCGCTCGGCCAGCGCCCGGCGCCGGATCGGCGCCGGCACGTTGGTCTCGTCCGCGGTGTGGCAGGGCGACGGCTCGGGCACGGGCCTGGTGACCAGACGGGTGTCGATTCCCAGTACGTGGAAGGCGTAACAGCCCCGGTCCGCATCCAGGCAGAACGCCGGGGCCCGGGTCACCGCGTACGTCCGCGACCGCCACACGTGCAGCCCGACCCCGCCGAGTCCGTACCTGCCCGGACGCCGGCCGGACCCGGTGCCTGCCACCTCCACCGTGTGCGCCAGTTCGTCGAAGGGGCCGCCCAGACGGTCCAGGGCGTCGACCCGGCGCACGTTCACCAGGCCGCCCTGGCCGAGCCGGCGCCGGTCGACCCGGCTGTTCGACGCGTAGCGGCGCACCGGCTGGGTGATGCTGAGCAGCCGGCGGTATTCGACGGCGCGCGCGGGCCAGTCCGCCACGCCTGCCGCCAAGTCCTCCAGCAGGGCGAGCGTGCCCTTGCGGCGGCGGTTGACCACGGTCTCCGCGACGTCGCGCCGGGGAACGGCGGTGGCCCCCGGCAGCACCTGGTAGCCGACGAGATCGCAGAGGTAGAGGACGGCCCAGTCGTCACACGTCTCGATGAACCAGTTGTCGTAGAGGCGCTCGATGTCCGCCCGGACGACATCCGCCTGCTCGGCGATGACGTCCAGCAGCGCGTACAGGCGGCGGCCGCCCTCCGCGTCGAGTCTGCGGTGCAGCGCGGGCAGCAGCTCGTACCACTCGTCGGGTGTCATGGGATCCTCCGCAGGACCAGGGTCTCGGGCACGGCCGGGTCCAGCAGCGCGAGTTGGGCGGGCCGCAGCACGGATCGCGCGGCCTCCGGTGGCGCGTCGCGCACCGCGCGGTACCCGGCAGGGAGGGCCGGGACGCACGTGGCCACCGAGGGACGGCCGGCGAACCGGACGATCTCGCATGCCTCGGTGCTCTCCGGAAACCCTCCGAAGGCGTCCACGGTGACGAAGTCGACGCCGGGCGCCGCCTGCGCGGCGGCCACGGCGGTGCTGAGGAAGGCCGGTTCGGCCAGTTCCGCCGCCGCGAAGCCCAGGGCGGCCGTCAGCGCGTCCCGGACCCGCTGCTCCACCTTGTTCGGGCGGTGCCCGGGTGCCGTACGGACACCGAGCGCCAGCACCAGCCGTACCCGTTCGCAGTGCTCGACCCGAACTGCCAGAGCGGGGTCACCGCACCGGGCCATGGCCGTGCGCAGGGCCGTCAGCAGCGGTGCGGCGGCGTCCGGCGAAGTGGCGTCCGGCGAGGCGGCGGCGATGGTGACGTGCACGACGGGGCGGGAGTCGGCCGCGCACCGGCGCGCCACGGCCTTGTCGACCCCGGCGAACGCCCGGGCGAAGTCCTCGTGGTCGCGTACGGACACCAACCGGTCGAGCGCGGCCGGCCGCACGAGGAGCGGCCGCCGCAGCTCGTCGGCTCCGTCGGCGTCCGCGCCACCGGCGGCGGGCAGCGGGTTGGTGACCCCGTTGACCCCCAACGGCCGGTCGACCAGCTGGTTGATCTGCCCGGCCGCGACATTTCCCGCGCTGCCGCCCCCGACCCGGTAACGGGCCGTCACATTCTCCCTGCCGGTGGGCAGCCGCGCGCCGCGGCGGCCGTCACCGAACTCGACGGCCGCCGCGCCGTCCACGCCCGCGCGCAGCTGGTACGCCCGGGCGGCCGGCTCCTCGTCGGCGAGGTCGGCGGACGCCCGCCACACCACGTCGTCGACCAGGACGGTGAGCGCCTCCCGGCCCCCGTCGGGCGTCGCCGACGGCATCCAGGCAAGCGGGCCCCGCCGCAACGGGAAGACCTGCCCGGCTCGGCCGGCGTCCCCGCTGCCGAGGACCTCCTCGCACGTCTCCCCGGCCGTCGCCGGGACCACGTTGCCGTGGACGACGAGCGTGTCGCGCCGGTAGGCGTGCGTCAGCGGCGCGTCCAGCAGGAGCGTCGTGCTGACGCGGTCGTCGAAGGGCGTTCCGTCGAAGCCGTGCCGCACGCCCACGAGCACCGCGAGTTCGGCGCCCGGCACCCCCGTGCTCCGGCCGCCCGCCGAGGCGTCCTCGACGGCGATGTCGGTGCGTTCCCCGGCCACGATCAGCGGCCGGCCGGGCGTCAGTCCCTCGTGGACCCCGTCGAGCCGGATCGTGTCGCCCGCAACGGCGGACGGGTCGGGCGAGGGCGCCGGGACCAGCGGTTGACCGGCGGCCCACACCGTGGTGGCGCGGCGGGCCGTGATGTCCCCGGTGTTGTCGGTCCAGGGCCGGTCCAGGCGCAGCCGGGTCACGCGCAGGGCGTACTGCTCGTCGGCGACGGCGAGTTGGGCGACCTCGGTGACCTTCAGCACGCGGGTGGGGGAGTCGTCCGCCCGCCGGACGGCGATCCAACTGCCCGGCAGGATCTCGTCGTAGACGGAGTCGAGCAGCAGCACGTCACCGGAGAGCTGTTCGGTCGCCTCCGCCGCGTGCGGCGCGGCCGCGTGCAGCAGCCGCCGCACGCGCGCGTCGTCGGGAAGGGTGGCGCCCATCGGCGTGGCCTTCACGCGGAAGCACCACACGCCGGGCGGCGGGGCGGTCGACACCGAGACGACGCCGAGCGCGCGGCCCAGGGAAGCGCTCACGTCGGTGCCGCCGTCGGCCAGCAGCCGGGGGAGCGCGTCGGACCCCGCGCCGAGGACGTCGGCCACGCCGGCGGTCCCACCCGCGGGGGCGTGGTGCCGCCCGATCGCGTGCAGCAGGGGATCGAGGGCATGCAGGATGTGCCGGCCGGCGCCGGCGTGGTCCTGCAGCAGGGCCGCGCGCTCGGCCGAGCCGTCGGGCGGAGCCGGGGCGGCGCCGGCCGTTGGCTCGGCGATCTGCCGGGCGGCGGACTTGATCGTGGCGATCCGTACGGCCGCCCGTTCGATCAGCGCCTCGGCCTCGGGAGGCCGGGGCGCACCGGCCGGCCACTCCCGCAGCGCGCGGAGCTTGCGGTCGAGCGAAGCGGCCAGGGCGTCCGGGTCGCGCAACTCCTTGGCCCGGTGCCGCACTTCCCGCATCAGCTGGAGCAGGTCCTCCAGCGGACCTCCCGACGGCAGCCGGGCCGCGGCCTCCTCCCCGTCCTCGCGCAGCGCCTCGACCGCGTTGCGCAGCTGCCGGGGCGCGTCGGGCACCTTCAGCAGCACGGTGGTCCGCCCGTGCGCGGGGTCGGGCCGGGCGCTGTCCACCAGGCGGGTCAGGTTCAGGCGCGGGTCGTCGTACGTGAACAGCAGCCGGTCGCCGGGGCGCAGGGTGTGCTGGACCCCGGCGATGTCGAGGGACGGCATACGGGCGGCGACGTCAGCGGTCAGGGACGGCGGCCGGGTGGTGCGTACGGGAAGCCGGTTCCATTCGGCGCGGGCGACGAGGTCCTCGCTGGTCTCGTAGGTCTGCGGCAGGCCGCCGGGGGCCGGCCGGCTGGTGACCCGGGACCCCGCCGGGACGACCGTCCGGGCGCCCGCATCGAGGGTGTAGGCGAGGTGGGTGGACGCGGCGAGGGAGGGCCGCTGCCGGTGGCCGACCAGGCGTCCCAGCCGCACGAGCGAGGCCTGTTCGGTGGCGGTGCGCAGGTAGCCCTCGTCGGCGATCCGTTCCTGATAGAAGGTCAGCACGTCGGCGAGTACGGCGAAGGCGTCCAGCAACGCGAGGGAGGGGTCGTCCGGTTCACGGGTGGTGAGTCCGGCCAGGGCGGTGTTTCCCGCCCGGGGCAGCCGGGCGAGCATCGCGTCGAGGAACGTTTCGTACGTGCCCACGCGGTACCGCAGCGCGGGCAGCCCGGGCCGGTTCCACACCGGAGCGGTACGGGGGTCCCGGCCGTCGGTACGGGGGCCGTGGCCCTCGGGGGAGCCGGTCATCGTCCTCCTCTCACACGCAGCACGAGGCGCCCGTTCTCCGGGTGGGCGGCGTCGGCATCGAGCCGGGCGATCTCCAGCGGGCGCAGTCTCAGCTCCCCCGTCGGCGGCACGTCCACGCCGGCCGCCGTGCCCTCGCCCGGCGCATGGAGCCGGCGCAGCCGGGTCACTTCGGCGTTGCGGACACCGGGCACGCTCATGCACAGGGCGATCAGTGCGCCGGCCCGGACCGGGGTGCCGAACGTCAGCGCGTCGGGATCGAAGAATCCCGGGCCGCCGTCGGGCCCGCGCCCCGGCAGCAGCCGGCGCAGCAGCTCCGCGCGCACGTGATCGGCGATGGAGTGCGGGCCGACCAGCACGTCGAGGGCAACGTCTAGCGGCACCTGCACGGCGGGACGCGTCACCACGTCGTGCCCGATGCGGCGGAAGCGGTGCAGGGAGGCGCGCACCTCCTCCAGGAGGCGGGGCGACGGATCGGGGGCCCCGAGGGGGTCCACCGCCACCTCGGCCTCGTACCAACTGCCGTTCCAGCGCAGCGTGGCGGCGGCCCGCTGCACGTCGGAGCGGCCGGCCGCCAGGGTGGCGTAGTCCTCCGCGGTGACGGCGCGCAGCAGCCCGCGGAACGGTTCGCGGGGGGCGGCGAGCCGTGCCTCGGCGACCGGTTCCGGGTCGGTTCCGCCGGTGGCGGGCAGCGGGTTGCGCACCCCGGTGACGTGTTCCAGGGCACCGGGGACCCGGGAGGCGATCCGGTTGACGGCCTCCGCACCGATGTTGCCCTCCTGCCCGTTGCCGATGCGGTACTCGGCGCACAGCCGCGTACCCGGGCGGGGCGCGGCTCCGCTGCGGCCGTCGCCGAATCGGAGCGCGAGCACTCCGTCGTCGTCGGTCTCGCCGACCACATGACGGTCGCACGGTCCGCTCGCGAGGAGGTCCCGCCGGGGTGTCCAGGGCGGCCCGGCGTCGTCCCCGTCGACCCCGTCCTTCGGCGGGTGCAGGCGCAGCGCGGGCACGGCCTCGCGGGGGTCGGGCCGCAGGGCGCCGCGCACCGAGCCGTGCAGGGCGGGATTGTCCGGGTGGACCGCCCATGCGGCGGCCCGGCCCCAGGTCTGGGCCAGTTCCCAGCCGGTGTCCTCGGGGTCGAGCACGTATCCGGACCGGGCGCGCCGGTCCAGGGCGTCCAGGCGGCGCAGCTTCGGTTCGAGCAACTCGTCGAAACGGGACAGCAGTCGTCCGAGGACCCTGCCGGGATCGTCGTCGGACAGGCCGCGCAACTGCCGCTCCCCGAACAGGACGTCGAGAAAATCCCGGTCCTCGTCGGACAGCGCGGTCACCGAGTGGTGGAGATCGCGCAGCCGGTTCCGGGCTCGGGTGGCCAGGCCCGTCAGCTGCCGGGCCTGTGCGGCGGCGAGGTCCGCGGGCCGGGGATGGGGCGGCGACCAGGTGACGTGGCGGCCGCTCAGGGTCGTCACGAAGGGGCGGGCACGGCGGGCGGCCGCGGCCGTGCGCGGACCGCCGTCGGCGTCGCGGGACGATACGGCGGCATCCGGCCCGACGGCGTCGCCGGGCGCCGGGGCGGCGTCCTGCCCCTCGGCCGGCCCGGGCACTTGGATGATTTCCTCCCCGCCACCGCCGGACAGCCAGGTGTTCTCGATGCCCTGCTCGACCAGGAGGGCGTTGCCGCAGGCGACGGCGGTGGGGCGCGGGCGGCCGGGGCCGTCGGCCGGGCCGACGCGCAGCGGAAAGGTGAGCGCGTCCTCGTCGGCCCACTCCACGTCGACGAGCAGCGTGCCGGAGGCCGGATCGACGTCCGGTGTGACGCGGGTGAGCCGGACGGCCTGCCGCCGGGCGGGGTCGGGGCCGATGCCGCGGTCGCCTCCGGAACCGGGCCCGACGCCGCGGTCGCCTCCGGAACCGGCCACCTCCTCCAGGACGAGCAGGTCACCGGGGACCAACCGCAGGGCGCGTTCCGTGCCGTCACCGTCCAGCAGGCCGGCGCGGGTCGCACCGGCCGGCAGGTGCGTCTCCGCCCGGCTGCCCGGGACCAGCGGGATGCGGTTGTGCTCCGGGCGCAGCACCATCTCCCGGCGCTCCATCGGCCGGTACACCGGGCGCCGGCTGGTGACCAGCAGGTCCAGGGGCAGCACCGGCCCGGCCGTCTCCGGGGTGCCGTCCACCGGGAACGCCGTGAAGGCGAGGTCGGCGGTCCGCACCGGCACCGCGGCGTCGGTCTGTACGCAGACGACCGCACGGGCCGCGCAGCCCTCGTGCATGGGGTAGCCGACGAGGCGGGCGTGGCGCCGCACCGAGGTGCGCAGCCGCGCGGTGTCGAGGTAGGCCTCGGTGGCCACGGCGTCCTGCTGGTAGCTGAGTTGGTCCCCGACGTACGCCAGGAGTTCCACCAGGGTGACCCAGACATCGGGCGCCCGCCGCTCGGTCCACTTCGGCAGCGTGAGCGCGAGCCGTTCCAGCAGCAGGCGCCGGAAGCTCGCGAAGTCCTTGGCCAGATAGTCGATGGCCGGGGCGGGCCAGGCGGAGGGGCGAGGCGCCGGCTCGGGGGACGGTGCGGGGGCCGGCCCGCGGTCGGTGGGGTGGAAGCGGAAAGCGGCCCGGTCGCGGCCGCGACGGAAGCCGCTGCCGAGGGCGCGCAGCCGGTAGGTGGACTCGTCTCCCGGCCGGTCCAGCGTCAACGTCAGACGGTTCGCCGGACTGCCGCCCGCCTCCGCCGAGGTGTGCCGTACGACGCGCAGGATGCGGATCTCGGTGACCCGCTGCCCGCCCTCGACCCGGAAGCTGTGGCGGTCCAGGCGGGCCGGGAGGGTGCCGGAGAAGGTGACGGTCAGCGTGCGCCGCCCGGCGTCCACCCGCACCTGCTCGATCCCGGCGACCTCCTCGTACGCCGTCGCGCCGCCGCGGTCCCCGCCCCGCGGGCCGCCGGGCTCGCTCGTGACGGTCATGCCGGCGTCCCTTCGCGGACCGTCAGGCTGCCGCGCTCCCCGGTGGCCGTCAGGGCGTAGGTGACGTGCACGACCAGGGCGGAGTCCTCGCTGCTGACCGTCAGGGACTCCACCGTGAGCAGGTCGCCGAGCCAGCGCTGGAGGGCGGACTGGGCCGTCATCTCCACGGTCGCCGCCAGTTCCGGGCTGTTCCCGGCGAAGACCAGGTCGAGCAGCCCGCAGCCGAAGTCAGGGCGGTTGACCCGCTCCCCGGGGGTGGTGAAGAGCACCTGCTTGACCATGTCGCGTACGTGTCCGTCGTGCTCGACGTGTGCGGTGCGGCCGCGGCTGTCGACGCGGTACGGGAAGCCGATGTCCATGCGGTCACATCCCCGAGACCCTGTACTGCAGGGCCATCACCATCGGAGGGTTGGGCGGCGGCGTGCCGACGCCCAGCGCCGGGGCGAGGCTCGGCGCCGGCGTCGGTTGGAGCAGGACGGGCACGCCCTGCACGAAGACCCGGCCGGCGGTCTGGAGCCAGGTGACGCTGGTACAGGGCGGAGCCCCCAGCGACGTGGCCGGGAACGAGCACCCGGCCACCAGAAACGTGTCGGAGGCGGTCGCGACGGGCAACGAGCCCACCAGAACCCGCTGCTGGGAAGGCGCCGGGATGGTGACGTTGCCGGGGGGATGGGCGCACATCATGGTGGCGCCGTAGTGAAGCAGCAGTCCGGGCATCGGTTTCCTCGCTCTTCCTCACTGCACCATCAGAGCGCCGCCGTTGATGATGACCTGGTTGCCCGCGAGCTTGATGCTGGCTCCTTCGGGCCCGCCGCAGGAAATCTCGATGGACATTTTGCTGATGTGGATGAACGGCCCGTTCTTGCCGTCCAGTTGCAGTCTGATCCCGCCCGCGGGTCCGCGCTGGTCGCTGATGACCAGGGCGCTCTGGGAGGGAGTGGCGAGGACGATCTGCGGCGTGCCCGGATCCGCCGACTGGGCGGCCGACGGCACATCCCCGGGCCCGCCCCGCCAGAAACCCACCCACACCGGCCGGTCGGGGTCCCCGTCGAGGAATTGCACCCACACCCCCGCCCCGGCCGGCGGCACCACGTACATGCCGCAGTCCGGCCCGGCCAGCGGGGTCAGCGGAGCCGCCCACACGCAGACGTCCTCACCCAGCACCTCCGGGACCCGGACCTGCAGCAGTCCCGCCCTTGACTCGTCCACGGCGGAGACCACGACGCCCTGGTACAGGCCCTGCCACTGCCGCACCGTCTCCACGGTCATGGGCTCACCACCTGGGTGTCGGAGACCAGGCCGTCGCGCGCCAGGGTGAAGTGCTGCCGGTACGTGCTCCTGGTGAGGTCGTGGGTGACACCGCGCACGAGGTAGCTCCCGTCGTAGGCGGGCCCGGCCCCGCGCACGCCCACGAGGTGGTGGGCGCTGAGCACATGGCCGTAGCGCAGCACGTCCAGCGTCCCCTGGGCGGTGACCGGGTCGCCGGACACCTCCCGGCCCAGCCCGGCCAGCCGGGCCTGGGTGAGGGACCGCCCGGTCTGGCCGGTCAGCGGCCGCTCGCACAGGGCCGGGGCCGGCTGCGCGGCCAGATTCCGGCGCAGCACCTGTGGTTCGGGCGGGACGACCTCCGAGACGTCCCGCGAGCCGGGGTCCACATGGTGGGTGACGTACCGCGTGGCGGACAGACCGTCGAAGGCGAAGCTCAGCTCCTCGACGTTGTCCGCGGCGCCGCAGTCCGTGGTGAGGGCCGGCTGCGCGTCACCCTGGCGTTTCTGCGGGCCCCAGTAGGCGGTGCTGAGCCCCGGCTCCGGCCCCGGTTCGAGGTGGAAGACGTGTCCCACGTCGGCGGCCGTCGCGCGGAGGTAGGCCAGGTCGGTCGCCACCTGCACGGGGATCGCCACCGCCGGGTCGGGCTGGTCGGTGAGGACCGGCGGCACGGCCAGCGGGGTGATCCCGTACTGCGCGTACCGGGCGCACACCGTCACCGCCCGCAGGTGGGGCGGCAGCCCGGGATAGGCGCGCCGTACGTGCTGAAGGTCCATCAGCAGCGACAGGTCCTCGCCGGTGACCGTGAGGAACGACGAGCCGGGCGCCTGCCCCGCGTGCACCTCCTGACGGGTGATCACCCCGTCCATGAGCACCTGGCAGCGGCCCGCGAGGACCACGGCCACGACGACGCGCTTCTTCACCCCGAGTGCTCCGCCGGGCATCACCGCCTGCCGCAGCGGAGACCGGGGGCTCACGGCCAAGGTCAGCTGGAAGCCGTTCGTCACGCCGGAGGCGGAAGTGACCCGCACATGGTGCAGGGCGTCCATGAGCGCGGCGGGGGCGGGCTCGGGCACCGTGTCACCGGTGAGCAGCATCAGATGCAGACTGGACGTCATGGCCGCCCGGTTCCGTCGGAGGCGCGGCCTCCCGGCACGCCGGCGGGCAGGGTGAGGCGCAACCGCCGGCCCGGCACCGCCGTCAACGACGCCGGCCACAGGGCCCGGCCGGCGTCGGCGATCCGCCAGAACTGTTCCGGGTCACCGTAGTGATGGGCCGCGATCCGGTCGAGCCGGTCCCCGGCCGCCACGACGTGCACGCCGACGGCTGCCAGCTCCTCCGGCTGCGGCAGGAACCGGCGCCGCAGGTGGCTGACCCGCCGGCCGTCCGGGAGGGTGTGCACCGTCGTGGGAATCCCGTGGTACCTGCTGCTGGGCTCGAACATGTTGTCCTCCTCGGGGTCATCGCGCGCCGTTCACCCGCCCGGGTAGCCGACCGCTCCGGGGCCGTAGCCGACCAGTGCCGCGAACCGCTCCCTGCCCTGCTGGTAGCGCAGGTACAGCCCGCCCGCCTTGTGGGCGAAACCGACATCGTCGACGGTGAGCACCCGCACCGTCAGCGACACCCGGGCCCGGACCGGGTTCAACTGCCCGTCGTAGGCCTCCTCGGTCACGGCGATGTCCATGATCCGCACCGGCAGGACCCGGCGCGGGCCGAGCACCAGCACCGGCAGCGGGGCCTCCACCGGCGCGATCTCCAGCAGGCCCCGGGAGGCCAGCTCGTGCTGCTGCGTGAGCTGGTCGCTCGTGGGGCAGATCGCCAGCTCCAGGGCCGACAGCGCCCCGAACAGACCGGTGTCCGCGGGTGGTTCGGGACCGGCCGTCGAGGCCCACTGGTCGGCCGCGTCGAATTCCGCGTCGATGTGGAAGGTCTCCCGGGGCGGGCCGTGCAGCCGCAGCGCCTCCAGCCGGTCCCCGGGGTCGTCACCGATGCCCTGCGGCCGAAGTGTGCGGGTGAGCTGGTCGGGGTTGTACTGGAAGGGCACGACCCGCAGTACCTGTCCCCGCTCGGGGTCGAGGAACACGAATCCGCCGCGGTGCGGCGCGGGGGTGGTCATGCTGCTCGATCACCTGCTGTCGGTCGTGTCCTCATCGCGGCTCTCCCGGTTGCCGACGCGGCTCTCCCGGTGCCCGTCGCGGATCTCCCGACTCGCCGGAGTACAGGGCGTGGTGGACGGCGTGGGCGATGCGGCGGCCCAGGGCGGCGGGGTCCGCCTCGGCCCTCGCGGTGGCGCGGTGGACCTGCCGGTCGCGCGGCCCGTCCACGGGCGCATGCGAGATCAGCTCGGCGAGTTCCGCCTCCAGGGCCGCGCGCACCGCCGCGGCCTGCGCCGGACCGTTCGCGGTGTGCAGCACCAGCCGTCGGATGCGCAGCTCGACGCGGGGCGCGCTCACGTGATCACCACCGCCGTGTCCGCGTCGAACCGCTCGGCCAGGGCGTCGACGAGCGGGCTGTCCACCCCGTCGACGCGCAAGCGGAGCGCGTACCGCCCGGGAGCGCCCCGGGCCAACCGGAACCGCAGCGTCCCGGTGGGCTCGGTGAAGAGTTCGGCGGGCACGGGCAGATCGCCCACGAGCAGCTCGACGCGCTGCCCGGGATGGACCCGGGGCGCGCACTCCACCGTGAGTTCCACCGCGCCGCCGGCGTCCCGAGCGGTGGCCAACGGCAGCCGGCCGGTGAGGCGCGGGGCGACGTCCACCGACCGGGAGCCGGTGGTGCGTTGGCTGCCGTCGGCGGCGGTGAGGACCAGGACGACCTGCCAGCGGCCCGCGCCGTGATCCTTGCCGAGCACGGCACGTACGGTCCCGGCACCGGTCACCCGCGCCGGCAACTCCACGGGCCCGCCGAGCACGGGGTGCGTCAGGCGGACGCTCACCGCCGCGGCGTCGAGGCCACTACAGGTCAGCTCCAGTTCGGTGTTCGGGGCGGCGACCGCTGGGCGGACGGCATGGAGGGCGGGCCAGGGGGCCGCGACCGACGCGGCGGCCTCGGGGCCACGGTCGAGTTTCCCGCGGCGCAGCACGGGCAGCGGGGTCCGGCCCGGCACCGTGCTGTCGATCAGAACGATCCGCGCCTCATAGGCGACCGTGAGCCGGCCGCCCATGCCCAGCGCCCGCCACAGCCGCGTCAGCTCCTCTGTGCTCATGACGGCCGGGGTGATCCGCACCGGTTCCGGCTGCTGGTGCAGGTCGCTGAAACCGGCCGCTGCCCTCAGCTCGTCGGGCGGCAGGACGGGCCGGTCGTGCAGGGCCGACACGGCCGCGCCGAGCAGGAGTTGAGGGACGGTGGCCGCGGCGTCGGCGGGCGCGCGGCAGCTGAGCAGATAGTGCAGGACCAGGGGCAGTGGCGGACGGTGGGTCTCACCGGGCCGGGCACCCACGGGGTCGGTGTTCCGCCAGGCGCCGTCGACGGTCGTCCGGTAGAGGAACACGTTCAGCTCGGCAGCGGTCGGCTCGTCGGCGGCCTCGCGGGGCGCGTCGGCCGTCACCACGGCGTCGGGAACCGTACCGCTCACGGCGTCCTGGAGCAGCGCACGCAGGGTCTCCGTCGCCGCCGCCACGGACCGGCAGTCGCTCACGACCGCCTCCCCGAGAGGTACGCGTCGAGGCTCAGGCGGGGCAGCCGCCGGGGGCCGGGCCGCTCCGCGCTCGACGGGGCGACGGTACGCACGTCGACCCGGTCGATGGTGATCCGTACGACCGTTTCGGGCACCTCGCTGTCCAACGCCCGCTTTCCGACCGGCCGTTCTGCGGCTGCCGGCTCTACTAGCGGCCGCGCGACGGACGAGGGCGGGCCCGTGGGCGGGGACGGGGCGAG
>NZ_SDIF01000089.1 GCF_004122735.1 Streptomyces sioyaensis
GTGCCTGGCCGCCGGCTACGGGGACGGCGGGCGGGTGCGGGACTTGAGGACCTGGGCGCCGATGGCGAGCGGGACGCTCAGCAGCAGGACGTAGAAGACCCCGATCTTGCGCAGGTCGTCGAGGAAGAACCAGAGGGCGGTCAGGGCGGTGAACCAGAAGGCCACCAGCGCGAATCCGCCCGCCCGCTCGTCCCGGTAGCCGGCGGCCAGGCACAGCGCGGCCACCACACCCAGCATCAGCGCGAGGATGACGTAGTGGGTGTCCCAGCCGATGGAGCCGCGGGCGAGTTCGGAGAACACCGCCACGGCCTCCGCCACCGGGCCCCAGGCCACCGCGCACGCCAGCCGCGCCGACCACAGCAGCAGCACGCCCCCCGACACCGCGGCGAGCAGGGCGACCCGGGAGAACGCGCTGCCCTCGATCACGTCGGACCGGGAAATCACCAGCGACAGCAGACAGCCGAGCAGCGCGACCGCCCCCTCGGCCGTCGGCCGGAACACCACCCGGCCCGGCCGCCGGCGTGCGGGCCGCGGCGCCGGCCCCTCGCCCGGGGGCGCGGGGGAGGCGACCGCCGCGGGAGCCACCGCGCCGGCCCGGGGATCGCGTGCGGTGGGTGTCGGGACGGCGGGCGGCGGGGTGGTCCGGGCCGCCGCGCTCAGTGCCGTACGCATCGCGGCGGCATCGGCGAAACGGTCCTCCCGGTCCTTGTGCAGCGCCCGGACGATCACCGCGTCCAGGGCGGGCGGCAGTTCGGGGCGGAGCCGTGAGGGCGGCACCGGGTCCGCGGTCAGATGCTGGTGCATGACGGAGAACGGGGAATCGCCGGTGTACGGGGGACGCCCGGTCAGCAGCTCGTACAGCAGAGCGCCCACGGCGTAGAGGTCCGTACGGTGGTCCGTGTCGCCGCCCTTGATCTGCTCCGGGGCCAGATAGGCGGGCGTGCCGACCGCCACGCCCGTGCCGGTCAGCCGGGTGGCCACCTCGCTGAGGGCCTTGGCGATACCGAAGTCGACGACCTTGATCTTGCCGGTACCGGCGAGCATGACGTTCGCGGGTTTGATGTCCCGGTGCACGATGGCATGCCGGTGGCTGTGCTCCAGCGCCTCCAGCACCTGCCCCACGACGTCGACCGCCTGCGCGGGCGGCAGCGCCCCGCCCTTGAGGACGTGGCTGAGGGTCGTGCCCTCCACGTATTCCATGACCAGATAGGGCTCGGCGGCGCCGCCGGAAGCGTCCTCGCCGACATCGTGCACGGTGGCGACGCCGGGGTGGTTGAGCGCGGCGGCGGCATGCGCCTCGCGCTGGAAGCGGGAGAGGAACTCGGGCTGCAGCGCCAGTTCGGCGGAGAGGGTCTTGACGGCGACGGTACGGCGCAACCGGTGGTCGTGGGCGCGGTACACCGTTCCCATCCCGCCGTGGCCGAGCTGCTCCACCAGCTCGTAGCGCTGCCCCAATATTCTGTTCTCCACCCGGTTTCCTCCACGGACCGCCGACGCCGACACGCCGGAAGACGCCCCTGAGCGCGGGCGGGTTCCGCCCCGGGCCCGCGCGCCCGGCCCGCTCCCCCGCTCGGTCCCCCGCGCGCTTCGATGCCCGCCGGACACGCCTCGTCCCCGGGAGCGGGGAGCCGGTGCACGGCGGGTGTCGCCCTGGCCGCCCGCACCCGGGAGCCCCGCCCCGCGACTCGTTCGTGTGTACGAGCTATGGTGTGCCGCAATCTGTTCCGGTGCGGTGAAGGAGACCCGCGGTGCCCGATCTGGGACGACTCGTGGCCGACCGGTACCGGCTCGTGGAGCGCGTGGGCCGCGGCGGCATGGGGACGGTGTGGCGGGCCGAGGACGAGGTGCTCGGCCGGCAGGTCGCCGTGAAGAAACTGCATGTACCGCCCCACCTCGACGACGACGAGGTGCGCACGCTGCACGAGCGCACCCGCCGCGAGGCCCGCAGCGCCGCCCGGATCACCCACCCCAATGTGATCGTGGTGCACGACGTCGTCGACGACGGGGGTCTGCCGTGCATCGTCATGGAGTACATCCCCTCGGTCACGCTGGGCGATCTGCTGAAGCGCGACGGTGCGCTGCCGCCCGGTGAAGCGGCCCGGATCGGCTGCGGGATGGCCGCCGCACTGCGCGCCGCGCACGACGCCGGGGTGCTGCACCGGGACGTCAAGCCCGCCAATGTGCTGCTCGGGAGCGCGGGGCGGATCGTCCTCACCGACTTCGGGATCGCCGTGCAGTCCGGCACGCCCTCCCTGACCAGGACCGGTGAGCTGGTCGGGTCGATCCCGTACCTCGCGCCGGAGCGCCTGCGGAGCGGGACCGCCGAGCCCGGGCCGGCCTGCGACCTGTGGTCCCTTGGCGCCACGCTGTACGAAGCCGTCGAGGGCCGTCCCCCGTTCCGGCGGGACACCGCGATCGAGATGGCCTACGCCACGGTCGTCGAGGCCCACGACCCGCCGCGCAACGCCGGCGGACTGGCCCCGGTGATCGAGGGCCTGCTGGTGAAGGACCCCGGGGAGCGCATGGCCGCACACGAGGCCGAGCGCCTCCTCGGTCAGGCGGCCGGCGCGTCGGACACCGGTGCCGCGCCGGCCACCGGTGCCGCGCCCGCCCGGACCGACGACACCCAGCCGTCCTCCTGGACCGACCACACCCAGCCGTCCTCCCGGACCGACGACACCCAGCCGTCCGCCGAGCCGGCCACCCGGCCGCACCGCACCCAGGACCCCGTCCCGGCCCGGAAGCGCAGCCGCGGCCGGCGCGCGGTGCTGTGGGGTGCCGCGGCGGTGGCGGCCGCCGCCTGTGCGACGGGCGGGGTGCTGCTGTGGCCCCAGCTCGGTGCCGGCCACACGGCCGGCCGGCCGTCCGGGGCCGGGAGCCGCCCGGCGAGCCCCAGCCCCTCCCCGCCGCCGTTGCCCGCGGGCTACCACCTCGAAAAGCCGGGCACGGGCTTCTCCCTCCCCGTACGGAACGGCTGGACCCGCCAGGACCCGCCCGGCGGTGAGGTCGCCTACGTGGACCCGACCAAGCTGGTGGGCCTGCGGATCAACATCGCGGAATTCGCCGGGTCCGATCCGGTCCGGCACTGGCGGGAGACCGAGGAGGCCCAGACCCGCCGGGACAACCCGGGCTATGAGCGGGTACGGATGGACACCACGACCTTCCGCGGACGGCCCGCGGGGTACTGGGAGTTCACCTTCCAGGGCCGGCAACGCGGCTACCGGGCGGTGGAGCTGGCGTTCAGCGGCACGGACGGCACCCAGTACGTCATCTACCTCTCCGCGCCGGACGACCGGTGGAACCAGTACCGGCCGGACTTCGACAACGCCGTCAAGGGCATCCGCCTGCGCGCGTAGCCGCCGGCGCCCGCGCACAGCGCGACGAGGGTGAGCACCGCACAGACGGGATAGCACCAGCCGAGCGTGGCGAGGTACCAGGGCCGGCCGAACTGCGTGATGTCCGGCTGGGCCAGCTCCAGCCAGTGGATGGGATACCCGGCGAGGACGGTGCACCAGGACAGCAGGGCCGCGGTGTGCGCGGGTGTCCGGCGCGGGGCGTGGACCAGCCACAGCACGGCCGCGACGGCCCAGACCCAGTGATGGCACCAGGAGACGGGGCACAGCAGCAGGCCGGAGAACTGGACGGCGAGCAGCGCGCCGAGCCGGTCGCCGCGGCGGGCCGTGCGCACCACGGCCGTCAGCGCCAGCAGCGCCGCCGGGACGGCGCAGGCCCACCAGGGGGCGGACCAGCCGACGTCATGGCCGAGCGTGCGCGACAGGGCCCCGCGCAGCGACTGGTTCAGCACCGAGCCGACCGGCCCGACGCGTGCGGCCTCGCCCACCGTATGGAGCCAGAAGTCGGTGGCGGTCCGCGGGGCCGCCCACCAGCCGGCCGCGACCGTGGCGAGGAACACCGCGGCCGACCACCACACCGCCGACCAGCGCCGGTGTGCCAGGAAGTAGAGGCCGGTGACCGCGGGGACCAGCTTGATGCCCGCGGCGAGGCCGGTGCCGAGCCCCGCCGTCGCCGCGGTACGCCGCCGGACCGCGTAGCCGACCAGCGCCGCCAGCAGCAGATTGATCTGCCCGAACGCGAGCGTGACGGCGACCGGTTCGGTCCACAGCAGGACGGCGCTCCACAGCAGCACCCGGCGGCGGTACCGGGCGGCGGGAGCGTCCGGGTCGGCCAGCCGCAGACAGCAGTGGACCAGCCCGCACAGCGCCGCCATCGAGGCCGCGGTCCACACGCCGCTCGCCACCGGCCAGACGACCCGGCCGAGCGGGAGGAAGAGCAGTGCGGCGAAGGGCGGATAGGTGAACGGCAGCGGGAACATGTGGGAGCCGGGCAGCCGCAGGCGGAAGGCGTAGAGATCGCCGGTGGCCAGATGCGGGGCCGCGGCCCGGTAGACCCGCAGGTCCACCATGCCCGTGCGCAGGCACGCCGGGAGCCACATCAGCAGCAGCAGCGCCGTGGCGGACAGCAGCAGCACCGCGCCCGGACGGCGGGCGAGCAGGTTCCGCGCCGCCTCGATACGGCGCCGGCCCGGTGCCGTACGCGCCTCGCCCGCCCCGCCGGGAGGGAGGCGGACCGCGCGGCTCACGCTCCCCGGCCCGTCTGCCGGCCGGGCCGTGCGAGGCGGCCCGCCGCACGGTGGCCCGCCGCATGCCGGCCCGCCGTCGCGGCCGCCTCGTAGACGCTGACCGCGAAGGGCCGGCCGGTGCCCCGCTCCACGTGCTCGGTGACGCGGCGCACGTCCGCGGCCGCCTCGATGTACGCACAGAATCTGCGGGCCTCCGGCCACGGGTGCACCAGGACCAGCAGCCCGCCGGGCGCCACGGCCGCGGTCAGATGGGCGCAGGCCCGCCGCAGTTGCCGGGGCCGGCCCAGGTAATACAGCAGCTCGGCGCAGAAGACGAGGTCGAAGCGGTCCGCCGGCGGCGCGGTGACGATGTTCAGGCGCACGAACCGGGGGGCGGGGCCGGGGACGGGCGTGCGGGCCCGGGCGAGGGCCCGTTCGGAGATGTCCGCACCGGTGACGTCGGCGTGCGGATAGGCCGCCGCGAGGCGGTGGGTGAAGGCGCCCTCGCTGCACCCCACGTCCAGGATCCGCCCGTAGTGGCGGGCGGGAAGCTGCTCCAGTGTCGTCGCGTACTTGAACTGCTCGTACTCGTCCACGGCCAGCCCCCACGGGTCCGGCCGCCGGTGCCACCAGTCGAAGTACCAGTGCAGCAGCCGTTCCTGGCCGCGGACGCCGATGAGGGAGAGCGCGGCGAAGAGCGTGCGGTGACAGCGGTCGAGAACCCGGTGCATGAAAACCTTCCGGCCGTTGCGGTGGCCGCGCTCCCCGGCGGCCGCCGGGCGTAGGGGGCAGCTCGGCGCGTCAGCGGGCGACGTCGTCGTAGGCGTGGGCGAAAGCGTCGGTGACCACCGGCCAGGTGCAGTGCACCGGCTCGGTCTCCCAGTTGTGTGCCGCCAGGCTGCGCCGTGCCCCCGGCGTACGGGCCAGCCAGAGCACCTCGTCGGCGAGCGCGAAGGCCGAGTGACCGCACAGGGCGCCCTCACGGTTGTGCCGTACGAAGTCGGCGACACCGGTGTGCTCCCGGGCGAGGACCGGGAGCCCGCTGGTGCGCGCCTCCAGGGCGGCGATCCCGAAGGACTCCCGGCAGGACGCGTTGACGAACAGGTCCGCCTCGGACAGCAGATCCCGGACCTCCCGGGGCTGCAGACGGCCCACCAGGCGGATCCAGCCGTCCATGTGGTGGCGGCGCAGATAGCGCTGTATCGGCCGGAGGCTCGGTCCGGCACCGGCGAAGGTGGCGCGCAGCGCCGTGCCCTGCCGGGACATCCGGGTGTGTGCGGAGTGCAGCGCCGCCAGCAGCTCCATGGGTTCCTTGCGCGGGACGAGCCGGCCGACGGCGACCACGTGCACCCGGCCGTCCTGCCGCTCCACCTCGGCGCGGGTGCGCCACCACGCGGCGTCGATCCCGTTGGGAATGACCCGCGGGGCGAGGTCCGGGAGCGCCTGGCGGACCAGCCGGGCCGCCGATCGGCTCACCGTCGTCACGACGACCGGAGCGGCGGGGCCGTGCCCGGTCCGGCTCAGCAGGCGGTACATGCACCGCACCACGGGATCCCACATGCTGTGGATGGTGGCCACGGCCGGGATGCCCCGCCGCCGCGCGCAGGCCAGCGCCGCCCAGGCGAACGGGGAGGCCGCGCCCAGGTGCACATGCACCACCCGTGGGTGACGCCTCGTCAACAGCCGGTCGATCGCCTGTCCCGCCCTGGGGTGAACGGGCAGCTGCCCGGGCAGCCGCGCGGTGATCCTGTGCACGGGAAACGGCCACGGTGCCTCCGGGTCCCCCGAAGCGGCCGGCGTCGCGGTGGCGACCTCGGTGGCCTGACCCGCCCGGTGCTGCGCGGCGGCCAAGGCGGCGACCTGGATTTCGATACCTCCTGTCCGCGGCGCAAAGCAGTCTGAAATGTGAAGGATCATGGCTGCACTTCCGAAATCTGGCGTGAAGTCCACCAGTATGGGGTGGTACATCATGCTTCGTGCGACATACGTGTTTGTTCTTCCACGCCCATCCGGACGACGAGGCACTGCTGACCGCCGGCACCATGGCGGGCCTGGCCCGCCGGGGCCACCGCGTGGTGCTGGTCCTGGCCACGGCGGGCGAACGCGGCCTGACCTCAACCGCCCTGCGGGACAGCGGTCTGGGCGGGGTGCGCCGCGCGGAGGCCCACGCCTCCGCCCGGATCCTGGGGTGCGCGCGCGTCGCCTTCCTCGGCTACGCCGATTCCGGGCACTCCGGCACCCCCGAGGCCCCCGCCCCCGGCGGCGCGCAGCCGTTCGCCTCGGCCGACGTCGACGAAGCGGCCGGCCGGCTGGCCGCACTGCTCACCGAGGAGGGCGCCGACCTGCTGACCGTCTACGACCCGGCCGGCGGCTACGGCCATCCGGACCACGTACAGGTGCACCACGTCGGCTACCGCGCCGCCCAACTGGCGGGCACCCCGGTGGTCCTGGAGGCCACCGTCGACCGGACCCTGCTGCTGCGCGGGCTGCGGGCGGCCTCCTGGGTCCACCGCTTCCCGCCCCAGTTCGACCGGGACTCCTTCCGGCAGGCGTACGGCGCCCGCGCCGACATCACCCACCGGGTACCGGTCAAGCGGTACTGGCGGGCCAAGCGCGCCAGCCTCGCCGCGCACCTCAGCCAGGCGCAGGGCGGTGACTCCGAACGCACCCTGGCCGCCCTGGGCCGGCTGCCCGGACCGGCCTTCCGCCAGGTGCTGGGCACCGAGTGGTACATCCAGCGGGGGCTGCCCGCCGGGCCCGTCCTGCGCGACCCGCTGGCCACACTGGCGGGCACCCTGGCGACGGCAGCGCGCCGATGAGGCGGCGGGCCGTACGCCTGCCGGCGCTCGCCGTGCGGCTGCTGGGCCTGCTCTCCTCCGCCGCCGGCCTGGTGCTGCTGGCGCTGGCCGTACCGAAGGCGGCGGGCACCGACTGGGCCGCCGTCCGGGCCCAGTTCGGGCACCTCAGCGGGCCCGAGCTGGCGCTGATGTGCGCCTCGGCGGCGGCCGCGCTGTGGAGCTACACCTACGTCCTCACCGCCGCGCTCCCCGGGCTGACGCAGCGTCAGGCGCTGGTGGTGCACTGCACCGGCAGCGCCGTCAGCAATCTGCTGCCGCTCGGCGGCGGTGCCGGGGTCGCGGTCACCTACGCCATGGCGCGGCGCTGGGGGCACCCGCCGCGCGCCGTGGCGGTGTGCGTGGCGCTCACCGGGGTGTGCAACGTGGCCGCCCGGCTGTTCCTGTCCGCGGTGGGCGCACTGCTGCTGGCCCGGACCGCGGTGCCCGGCATCGGCTGGGCAGCGGCCGCCGGCGCGGTGGTCCTCGTGCTGCCCGCGGCGTGCGCCGCCGTCCGGCCGGCCGTACGCCGCCGGGCGTCCCGGGTCCGCCGGCCGGGCGCACCGGCCGGCGCGCCGCGGCGCCGGATCACCGCGCACGCCCGGCGCCTGGCGGCCGGCGTGCGCGCCGGCCGGGACGTGCTGCGCCGGTCCTGGCCGCAGTTGGTGTGCGCGATGGCCGCCACGCTGGCGGCGCAGGGCGTGCTGTTCCTGGTCTGTCTGCAGGCGGCGGGCGCCCGTACGAGGGTGGCGGACGCGCTCGCGGTGTTCGCCGCCAGCCGGCTGCTGACCCAGATCGCGGTGACCCCCGGCGGGATCGGCGTCACCGAGTGCGCCGCCGCCGTCGCGCTCGTCGCCCTCGGTGGCGCCCCCGCCGCGGTGGCCTCGGCGATGCTGCTCTTCGCCGCGTTCACACATCTGCTGGAGATCCCCCTGGGCGCGCTCACCGGCGCACTTTGGCTGCTGCGTCCGGGAGGACGGCGGCCGGCGCCGGCACCGGCCGCACCCTGAGTCCGGTCGCCACCACGGCCAGCGCCAGCCCCGCCCCGACCGCGGCCGCGCATCCGCTCGCCCAGGTGGGGCCCTGCCCCGAGGGCATCACCACCAGCGTGAGCGCCACCACTGCCGCCTTCGCGCCGGGCCGCGCCAGCCGCCGCCAGTCGGCCGCCGCCAGCGGCACCACCGCCCACAGCACGTACCAGGGCTGCGCCGCCGGTGCGGCGACCACCAGCGCCAACAGCCCGGCGCCCGCGGCCCGTTCGGCACCGGCGTGCGGGGCGCGCCACACCCAGTAGCCCACCGCGGCCAGGCCCCCCAGGAGTCCGGCCAGCCGCGCGGCCGTCATCGCCCCGCCCGCCGTGCCCCACCCGAGCCCCTCGGCGAGCCACCCCAGCAGATGGCCGGCGTCGGTGCTCAGGGACAGCAGGGTGTGCACCGCGGCGGGCGTCCGCAGGGTCCACAGCCATCCCCACCCCTGGCCGCACACCGCCACCCCCGCCACCAGCGCCGCGGCCGCCACCCCGGCGAGCCGCGCCGCCTGCCGCCACCGCTGCCGGGGCCCGTCCCGCCCGGCCACGGTCACCGCGGCCGCGCACAGCAGCGCCACCGCGGCGGGGGCCTTCACCAGCACCGCCGCGGTCAGGACGACGGTCCCCAGACACCAGCGCCCGCGGCGGAACGCCAGCAGCCCGGCCAGCACCAGCCCGAGCATCAGCGCGTCGTTGTGCGCCCCGCCCACCAGATGCAGCAGCACCAGCGGGTTGAGCGCCCCGGCCCACAGCGCGCCGGCCGCCCCCGGGCCCGAGGTGTCCGCCAGCCGCCCCAGGGCCCACACCATCAGGCCCACTCCGGCCAGCGCCACCAGCCGCAGCCCCAGCACCGCGGCCACCACGTGCTGTTCTCCGGTGACCGCCACCACGGCGCGGGCCGCCGCGACGGACAGCGGTCCGTACGGGGCCGGCGACCGGTGCCACATCCCCGGGACGTTGGCCGCGAGCGGACCGCCCAGCGCCGCCGGGCCCAGCGCGTACACATCCAGGCCGCGGCCCGCCAACGCGCCCTGGGCGAGATAGCTGTAGGCGTCGCTGCTGCCCACCAGCGGGCCCGGCACCAGCGGCAGCGCCCAGCACCACAGCGCCGCCCGCAGCTGCCACCGCCCGACCCCCGCACCGGACGCGAGCCGGCTGCCCAGCTGCCACCAGGCGGTGACCAGCAGCACCAGCCCGGCACAGGAGGCGGCCACGCACACCCAGGTGACCGACTCCCCGCGCCGCCCCCACACCCCGTCCGGCACCCCCGGCGGCAGCGCCCCGGCCGCCCAGGCGCCGGCCCCCAGCAGGACGGACCCCAGCGCGCCCAGGAGCACGCTTCCCCGGACGGTGCTCCCTGCCGCGCTCATCCGGCCAACCTAGAGCGGAGCGGGGGCCGCGGCGGCACACCCGGCCGGGCACGTCGCCCGTCCGTGCGAGGGCGGGTCCATGGCGCGGCGGACGGGCCCGCGCGGTGGCGGCGCTCCGCGGCCGCGCTACTCGCCGATGCCGATCAGCGCCAGCGTGATGTTGTCGGGCCCGCCCGCCTCGATGGCGGACTTCCACAGTTCGAAGGCGGCCCGGCCGCCGCTGTGCAACCGCAGCAGCTCCTCGACCTCGTCCTGGGGGACATGGTCGGTCAGGCCGTCGGTGCACACCAGATAACGGGCGCCCGCGGCGAGCGGCGCGGTCGCGACGTGCGGGACGACGGGGCTGAACTCCCGCGCCCCGCCAATCGCCTGGGTGACGAGCGAGGTGGTGGTCCGGCCCGGCGCCGGCGCGGGGCTGTCGTCCACGCTCACCTGGCACAGGTCGTCCGCGGTCGCGTCCAGCACCCGGCTGTCGCCGACGTTGAACACCAGCACCGCATCGTCCCGGACGACGGCGCCGGCGACGGTGGTGCCCATGGTGCGCAGCTCCGGGTCCCGGTCGGCGGCCGCGTACACCGCGTGGTTGCAGAGGTTCAGGGCGTCACGGACGGCCTCCTCGCTGTCCAGTGACGGCCCGAACGCGGCCAGTTGCCGCACGGTCAGGGCGCTGGCCACCTCGCCGGCCGGCTGCCCGCCGATGCCGTCGGCGACCGCGACGACCAGCGGGGTGCCGAGCGGGAACACCAGGGTCTGCGGGTTCTCGGTCACCGTGCCGCAGAGCGTCCAGGGGCCGGCCACCAGGCTGTCCTCATTGTGCTCGCGGACCAGTCCGGTGTGGCTCAGCGCGGTCACGGTGACGTACTGCATGGACGCGTCCCGACTCCGGTGCTCCGCCACGGCGGGCCCGTGGCGTGCCGTCTCCCCATTGTCGCGCCGCCGCCCGGCCCCGCGCGCGCCGCGCCGGAACCGGCCGGTCAGCGGGTGTCCTTGCCGCTCAGGGTGGAGCGCTGCATCAGCCGGGAGACGTCCTTGCCGGTGGCGATGCCCACCAGCCGCCCGTCCTCCACGACGAGGATGCGCGCCCCGGTCCGCAGGCTGATCCGGTCGAGCGCCGTGCTCAGCGGCTCGTCCGGAGCGGCGACCGCGCACTGGGACAGCGGGATCGCCACCTCCCGCACCCGCAGGCTCTCCCGGCTCGCGGCCGGGACCGACGCCAGCCGGCGCAGCTGCACGACGCCGCTGGGGCGGCCGTCGAAGTCGACCAGCGGCAGCGCGGAGTGACGGGAGTGCACGGCGACCTCGTCGATGAAGCGCTGGACGGTCAGCCAGTCGGCGCCGGTCGTCACCGGGCTGGACATCGCCTCGGACACACGTACCCCGCGCAGCGAGGTGTGCAGCGCGGCGCGGCGCCGTTCCGCCCCGGCGACGACCATGATGAACAGGCCGACGAAGACGATCCACAGCCCGCCCGGCGCGCCCCGCAGCACGGAGATCCAGCCGGCGGCCACCAGCAGCAGCCCCATGATCTGGCCGCCGCGGGACGCCGCCAGATCCGCGCGGTCCCGGTCCCCGGTGCGCCACCACAGCACGGCCTGCACCACCCTGCCGCCGTCCAGCGGCACGGCCGGCAGCAGGTTGAAGACGCCCAGGAAGAGGTTCGCCCAGCCCAGCCACGCCAGGACGACCGAGGGCACCGCCCAGCCGGACAGCCCGTGCAGCCCGAATCCGGCGCCGAGCGCGATGCCGCCGATGACCAGGCTGGTGAGCGGCCCGCTGACCGCCACCGCGAAGGCCGCCGCCGCGCTCTGCGGCCGCCCCATCCGGGTGGTGCCGCCCAGCGCCCACAGCGTCACGTCCTCGACGGAGATCTTCTTCCGCAGGGCGACCGCGGCATGCGCCGTTTCGTGCAGCAGCAGGCTGCCCATGAGCAGCGCGGCCCCGACGACTCCGGCGAGGGCGTAGACGGCGTCCGAGCGCCCCGGCGTCCAGACGGGCAGGCCCTGCCGGCCGAGTCCGTACGCGAACAGGCCCACCAGCAGCGGCACGCTCCAGTGCATGCGCAGCGGGACCCCGACCACACGTCCCACCCGGACCGAGCCGTTCATCGTCGTCTCCTGACGGCCCGGCGCCCGGCCCCCGCGGGGCAGGCCTCGTCGGCCTGCGCTCCGGGAAGCGACCGCCCGGCCTCACGTCACCATTGTCGCGCGCGGAACCCAGGGCGTGTCTTCCCGGCACACGTCCTACGCTGGAAAGACGAAGGCATGACCGGCCGTGCGGACGGCTGCCCCGTCCGCCGGCACATCACCACGGGAGGTGCGACATGGGGCCCAGCCACCACTTCCACCTGGACCAGGGTGACCACTCGATCACCGTGAACGTCGGGCCCGGCCGGGCCGGAGAGGTCGAGCTCCTGGTCGACGGCAAGGTGGTCGCCTACCAGAAGGAACACAGCGCCGGGATGAACGTCCTGAGGGGCGAACTCCCCGAGGAGCCGGTCCACCCCTTCCGGGTCCTGCTGCGCCAGCCGCATCTCGTCCCCTCCATGCCCCGGTGCACGCTGGAGCTGGACGGCGTGGAGCAGCCCATGCCGGAGCGGCTCGTCCTCTGAGCGCGCCGCCGGACGGCCGTCGGACCACGCCTCACGTGTTGGGCCACCCGGCTGATTGTGGCCGCCGAGCGTTTTGTTCCCCGCGGGTTGAACGACGGTGCGGGACGGCAACGGCAGGACGATACGTCTGGCATCGGACGGACGCGGAGGCGAGGAGCGACGTGAGAAGAATTGCGCAGGCAGGGAGCATCGTCGGGGCATGCGGACTGGTGATGCTCGGCGGCGGGGTCGCCCAGGCCGTGTCCGTTCCGGGTGAGTCCCTGCTGTCGGCCGTGGCAGGCGCCGACGTCGGCACCGTGGCCGGCATGATCTCCGGAGTGATCTGCAACAACCGCCTCGCAGACTTCAACTACAGGTCGCCGGTGTTCCGTTCACCGCACCCCTGCATCAACGGGCCGGTACACAGCGGCAACAGCATGAACAGCGGCAACTTCCTCAACCACGGCAATCCCAACAACAGCGGCAATCTCAAAAACACCAACGGGTCCACCAACAGCGGCGACAGCGTCACCGGCGCGTCGAAGGACAGCGGCAACAACCTCCAGCGCATCCTCAAGCTGCACTGACCCGGACCGGGCCCCGGCCCGGTCACGGCCCGCGGTCCTCGCGGGCCGACCCGCGATCGCCCGGCGGCCTCCGCCGGGCGATCGCCGTTTCCGGCCCCACAAGCTCGCCGGCGCCCGGCCCGGCGGACACGACTCCGGCCCCGGACGAGCCGGGGCCGGAGGGTGTGGCGGATCAGCGTCGGATCACAGTCGCTGCTTGCCGCCGTGGCCGATGTGCTGCTGGTTGTTGCTGGTCTTGTTCTCGGCTCCGGTCGTGCCGCCCGCGTCGTCGTTGGTGTTGCCGTTGACGTTGGTCGGGCTACCGCTGTTGCTCTGGTTGCCGGACAGGTGGACGTTCTGCGAGTTCCGGACGTTTCCGCTGTTCAGCGGCCCGTTGATGCAGATCCTGGCGCGGTGCGAGCAGTTGAACCCGGCGTGGAAGTTGGCGAACGTGTCGCTGTTGAACACGCCGCCCCCGTCGTCGAACGGCCCGTCCCATGCCAGTGCGGGCGACGCCCCGCCGGCGGCCAGGAGCAGACCGCACGCTCCCGCAATCACGAAATTCACCCGTGCCATGTTCTTCACTGTGTGCTCCTGCACCTCGCGGTTGGTACCCCGCGGTCTTGCTACCGGCCGTTGCCCCGTCCACCAAGCGTGAGCAACGGCCCGTCCCGCGCATTCACTCTGACCGATCACCGGATTCACCGTGACGGCCCTTTGGGACGGCGCGCCGACGGACGCCGGGTCGTCGCCGTCAGACCGGCAACCACAGCCGCTGGTCCGGATAGATGAGGTCCGGGCCCTGCGCGAGGGTGTCCTTGTTCAGGTCGTACAGCGCCTTGGTGCCGCCCGGCGTGTGGGTGCGTGCGGCGATGACGGAAAGACAGTCCCCGGGGCGCACCACGTAGCTGGGTGCCGCGGGGCCGGCGACGGACCTGAGGCTGCGGGCCGGGGTGGCTCGTTGGCGGGCCCGCGCGGACGGGGCGGATTCCTGGCCGGCGGTGGCCGAGCCGCCGTCGGAGCGGTCGTCGCCCGAGGTCACCCGGGCACAGTTCGGCCAGGCCGACAGGCCGCGGTCGCGGACGATGCGCTCGCCGACGGCGATCTGCTGGGCGCGGGTGGCGAGGTCGGCACGCGGGGCGAAGCGCTCGCCGCCGTACGCGCGCCAGGTGGGGAGGTCGATCTGCAGCCCGCCGTGGTAGCCGTTGCCGGTGTTGATGTGCCAGCGGCCGCTGCTCTCGCAGGCGGCGATGCGCTCCCAGTCGGGCGCCGGTGGACCGGTGGTCGCGCTGGGCGCCGCGACGCCCCGGCCGGCGAGGCCGAGGACGCCCAGCATGGCCAGCAGCACGGACAGCAGCGTTTCGACGGACCGTTTGGCAAGGTGCGAGGGCATGACGGTTTCCTCCGCTGTGCTCCGACAACGCCGTGGCGGAGTGACTCGCCACGACCGGTGGGCACGCACCAACACACCCGGCACCACGGTTTTTGGCGTGCTGAAGGAGCGCGACATGCACGTGTTTCACCCGGGTGGCCGCGCACGGACCGGTACGGCGGGCGGCAGGCGGGCAGCCGGAGCGTCGCACGCGGACAGCGCACGCGTGCGTCGAGAGCACGGCCGCGTCACACGACGACGGCGGCGGCTCATCGCGCACGGGCGGGTTCCGCACGGCCCTGCGCGGTCATACCGTCGACCGCTTTCCGCTCACCACCCACGGAAATCCCGCTACGCATGCGCTGCGTGCGGTTCTCGGGCTGGAGCTGGGAGAGGGTCCGGGACCGGCGCCACGAGAGGGCTGGGCCGTAGAACTCCGAGCGTGGTACGGGTAGTTCAGGTCTGCCTGCGGACCGGCTGTTCCGGCTGGATCAGCGTCCGCGGATGTTTCACGTGGAACACGTCTGCGTCTGTGTCTGCGTCAGTTTCTGCCTCTACCTCTGCCTCTGCTTCTGCCTCTGCGTCGCTTGCTCTGCTGGTTCGCCGTCCGGTTCCGCTACGGGATCCCGCATCGGGATCCACTGCCGGACCGCTCCTCGGCGCGGAGCTGTCACATGCCTGGTCCGTCCACAGCCCGTCCCTCGTCCGTCCCTCGTCCGCCCTTGTCAGGGCGTCAGAGCCGTCAGAGCAGAGCCGTCAGAACCGTCAGGACTGTCCGAGCCGGTGAAATCTCAGGTCAAAGATCGACTGTCGCCGGGTTCAGATGACGCCGGCGGTGTGCGCACGATTGCGGGCCGCCGGGATGACAGCGCCGCGCGCGTCGGCATCGGCAGCGTTCGCGGGGGTGGTGGCGGTGGCCGTTGCGGTCCCGTCCTGATCGGCGCAGTCGTCGGCCGTCAGCGGTGCGGCGGTGTACGTACGGCGGCTGCGCATGCCGGGTGAGGTGCCGTGTGCCTCGGCAAGGATGCGCTGCTTGATCGTCGGCGGCAGCTCGGGCCGCCGGAACCTCCGGGCGGAGCCGACCTGGCCGTACAGCGGCACACCGCGCGGAGCGGGCACGGACGGCGACCCCGCTCCTGGACCCCGGTCCGGTGCGCCGCAGCCCACCGCCTTAGGGACCTCGGCGCCCGGGGCTTCGGTGCCCGCGCTCTCGTTGCCCAGGGTCCGCTCGTACAGTGCGGCGTCCCGGCGTGCCGCCGAGGCGGCCGCGGAGACACCCAGTGATGCCAGCAGCTTGCCGAGCACGGCAAGACACACCGCCCAGAACTTCATGACCTTGGTCGCAGCCATGGCCCCTCACTTTCGGTCAGGATCTCCCCGAGAGATCCGTTGCGTCTGCTTCCGTTCGTGCCTGTGGTGCATCGCTCCAGTGGCGTCGCTTCCGGGTGCACCGCTCGGATGGCGTCGCTTCTGTTGCGTTTTCTTATGATGAGTACGCAATGGGAGGATTCACGGACCGACGCCCCCGGATCGGCGTTCTTCCGATGAACACCACCCGTACGCAGTAGCCACGGCCGTCGGAGGGCGAGGGGCAGCAGGTCACGGGCCCCGGCCGGGCGGGGTTTCGGCCGCTTCGCGGCGCCGGCCGAGGTGCCGGCGGGTGCGCCGGGCGGATCCCTGGAGTATGGCCCGGCTCAGGCCGGTGTCAGCTCGCCGGTACGCGCCATCTGCGCCATCATCCGCACGCCCGTCGGCTCGGGGATGCCGGGCGGGATGATCAGCAGGTCCCAGCGTCCGTGGCCCATCGAGACCAGGCAGACGGTGTCCGGACCGGGACGGCCGACGGTTCTGCGGAGGCGGACCACATGGCCCTCGACGAGGATGTGGGCGGGGAGCGCGGGCCAGGCCTTGCCGTTCACCGTGGCGTGGGTGATGCGGGGCCAGTCGAAGGGCAACGCGGTCAGCAGCTCGGGAAGTTCGGCCAGCAGGTCGGCCGAGTGCGGCCACCAGACACCGTCGATGCGCCGCACCGTATCGGTGTGCGGGGCGAAGGTCAGGCGGGCGACGGGCGGGGGTGCGTGGTGCCGGTGCGGGGCCGGGTGGGGTTGGTCTCCGGCGGCGACGGTCATGTGGTGCTCCCGATGCGGCGGGCCGCCATCCGTGCCGGGTCGGGCCAGCGCACGTCCCGGACCCAGCCGAGGCGCTCGAAGAGCCGGATGACGGCGGCGGACACGTCGAGCTGTCCGCGGTCGACGCCGTGCCGGGCGCAGGTCGGGTCGGCGTGGTGCAGGTTGTGCCAGCTCTCGCCGAACGACAGCAGGGCCAGCGGCCACAGATTGGTCGCCCGGTCGTGGCGGCGGGTGCGGAACGGCCGCTCACCGATGACGTGGCAGAGCGAATTGACGCTCCAGGTCACATGGTGCAGCAGCGCGATCCGGATGAACCCCGCCCACAGCAGGGCGGTCAGCGCGGTGACCCAGGTGCCGCCGAGCGCCCAGCCGAGCGCGAAGGGCAGGCCGAGGGTGAGCAGGCACAGCACGGGGAACGCCCGGTCCACCGCCCGGATCCCGGGGTCGGCGAGCAGATCGGGCGCGAAGCGGCGGTGTGAGGTGGGGTCGTCGCCGAACAGCCAGCCGATGTGCGAGTGCACCAGTCCGCGCAGCTGACCGCGCAGGCTGGTGCCGTAGCGGTACGGCGAGTGCGGATCGCCGGGGCGGTCGGTGTAGGCGTGATGGCGCCGGTGGGTGGCGACCCAGTCGATGACATCGCCCTGGAAGCTGAGCGAGCCGGCGAGGGCGAGCGCGACGCGCAGCGCGGGGGCGGCCGTATAGCTGCCGTGGGTCAGGCCGCGGTGGAAGCCGACGGTGACGCCCAGACCGCTGATGACGTAGAAGACCGCCAGGAGGACGAGGTCGGTGAGGTGGACGACGCTGCCCCACAGGAGGGGGATGCCGACGGCCAGCCCGACGAAGGGGGCGACGACGATGATGCCGGTCACCGCGACGTACATCCTGCGGCCGCTGCTCGGTGGGGACTCGGCGCCGCTGTCGGGGAACGGCGAGGTCCCGTCGTAGTCCCGAGCCGGCGGGAGACCGCGGGCGGTGGACGTCACAGGTCGCTTCCCGCCTTGCCGGAGGGAGGCGGTGGGCCGGCCATGTGCGCTCCGGGAGGAGGGGCACCGCCCTGCCGCTGCTGTTTCCGCAGCCGCCTCGACCGTTTCCAGTCCGCGTACCGGTGGTGGGGCATCCGCCCGATGTTCTGTGCATTGAGCCGGGCGAGGAACAGCGCTCCCAGCGCGACCAGCGCCAGCAGCACGACCACGGTCCACAGCGTCTGCATGGGTGCTCACCTCACCGAATACCTCGGTCTCCCGCGGCATCCCTCGGTGGTCCGGTGCTTTCACGGTACCCCGAGTGGGCGTAGTGCATCCCCGTACGGGCTCTATGGACAGCTCTGGGCAGGTATCGCCGTATACGGCCTGCGCGTATCGCCACGTACGGCCTGCATGCCGGTCGGTCCGGAGTGCGCAGTCCGGAGTCCGGTGTCCCGCACCATCTACAGGGGTGTAGAAGTACGCTGAGGGGGTCGGCCGCGGCGGGCTCCGGGCCGGGCGGCGCCGGTGGCCGGATCCGGCCGCTCAGTAGGATGCCGCGGTGTCCCGGCCCTCGGGACGTCCGGCGCGACGGGAGGCGACGGCATGGGCGGGAAGTCCTTCGGAAGGCCGCCGGGCGGTGCGGGGGACCCCGGCCGGGCAGCGCCGGGACCGGAGGAGTGCGGCAGCGGCGGACGCGAGCGCGCCCGCCGGCGCGGGCAGGGCCAGCTGGAGGCCCAGGTGCTGGCCGCGCTGCACCGTGCGCCGGGCCCCGCCGGTGCCGCCTGGGTGCAGGAACGGCTCGGCGGCGACCTCGCGTACACGACCGTGATGACGATCCTGTCCCGGCTGCACGCCAAGCAGGCCGTCACCCGCGAGCGGTCCGGGCGCTCCTACCTCTGGAGCCCGGCCGCCGACGAGGCCGGACTCGCCGCCCTGCGGATGCGCCGCGTCCTGGACGGCGAACCGGACCGGGACGCCGTCCTGACCAGCTTCGTCTCCACCCTCTCCGCGCAGGACGAGCAGCTGCTGCGCACCCTCCTCGACCGCGCCGCGGAAGGGGCCCCCGGCGCGGCCCGGACCCCCGCCGCGACGCAGGCCGCCGCAGCTCAGACCCCCGTCCCGGACGACGCCCCGGCCGCTCCCGCGGGACCCGGCGCGGCCCCCGGACCCACCCGGCACCACCCCTCGGACGAAGCACGCGGAGGCTGACCGGTGGGCGTCTTCGTGTTCCTGCCGCTCGTCCTGCCGCTCACCGCACTGCCGATCGCCCGGCTCGCGGAACAGCATCTCCATCCGCGGGCCACCACCCGGCTGCTGACCCTGCTCGCCGCGGTCCTCGGGCTGTGCAGCACCCTGTGCCTGGGACTGCTGGTGGTGGTCGGCACCGCCCAGCTGCCCGGCAATCCGCTGCCCGACGGCTGGTCGGACCCGGAGGTGCGGGCCGCGGTCCCGTTCGCCGAGGTCGCCGGCACCACCGCGATCCCCCTGCTGACCGCGGCGCTCACCGTGTGCGGGAGCACGCTGCGCCGGCACCACCGCGTCCGGGCCCGCGTCCACCACGCACTGGACGCGCTGCCGGCCGGCGCCGACCCCGCGGTGCTGCCGGACGACGATCCGTACGCCTACGCCGTGCCCGGCACCCCCGCCCGGCCCGGGCGCCCCGCCAGGCCCGGCCGGATCGCGGTCTCCCGCGGGATGCTGCACAGCCTGGACGACGACGAGGTTCGCGCGCTGTTCGCCCATGAGCGCGCCCATCTGACCTGCCGTCACCACCGTGCGCTGCTCGTCGTCCGCCTGGCCGGCTGTGTCAACCCGCTGCTGCTGCCGCTGCGTTCGGCGGTCGCCTTCGCCACCGAGCGCTGGGCGGACGAGGAGGCCGCGCAGGTGGTGGGCGACCGGCGGCTGACCGCCCGGGCGGTGGGCCGGGCGGCGCTGGTCGCGCGGCCCGCACCGCACCCGGAGCTGGCGCACTTCGCCGGGCCCGAACCGGGGCCGGTGCCGCGCCGGGTGGCGGCGCTGCTCGGGCCCGTGCCGCCGCCTCGCCCCTGGCCGCCGGCGCTGACCCCGGCGGGCCTGGCGGCCCTGGTCGCCGCGGCCGGCACCGCCGCCTCCGCGCTGTGTGCGCTCAACGCAGCCGTCGCGCTGTTCGTTGTTCTGAAGGCGGCAACGCCGCTCTGAGTGCACACTGACCCTTGACCCGTACCGGGCAGGCACGGCGCACCGCGCGGTGAGCCGCCCCGTACCCGGCAACTTCTACACGTCTGTAGAACTTCCCGGTAGAGTATGCGCGCACTGCGCAACAGGCGCGTCCAAAGGGGGAGATGGCGACGAGGTGCGGACTCCTGACCTGGGACTGCCCGCCTCCAGAGGCGGAGGTGCGATGGGTCTATCAGCCGGTGGAGGTCCAATACCCGGACGGCAGATGGACATTGGGCCGGATCAACGCCTGGTGGACGGACGGGGCGGGCGAGTTGTGGTGCCGGCTGCGGACCCTGCCCGGCGGTGCGTGCCCGCAGTGGCTGCGTTACGACCCCGAGTCGATCCTGCTCCTGCCCAGCACCGGCCTCTGAACCCTTCGTCCCTGCCGGCCCCGCCGGCCCGTCCGGCCGCCGCGAGCGCCCCCTCCCCCGTACGGCATCACCCGCATCAGCAGCATCAGAAGGACCAGAAGGGCCACCGGCGTGCATGACAGGCAGAGGCACCAGCAGACGGCCCGGCGGGGCACCGACGTCGCCCCCGGCTCGCCCCCTGCCGCCGGTGACGGCTCCCGCGGGCCCGGCAACTCCCGTGCGTCCGGCGCCTCCTCGCGCCGCAGGCCGGCCGGTTCGGCCGGCGGCTCCCGCGCCGGCTCCCGGAAGGCGGGCCGGCCGGACAAGGTACGGATGACCCGCCGCGGCCGCATCGTCGTCTGGACCGGCGGCGTGCTCGGCGTGCTGGTGCTCGGCACCGCCGGCGTCGGGGCGTGGGTCTATCAGCACCTGGACAGCAACATCCACGGCGCGGACATCGGCATCGACGGTGCCCGGCCGGTCAACCTCAGCCCCGGCTCCAAGAACATCCTGGTCGTCGGCTCGGACAGCCGGGCCGGCGCCAATGCCAAATACGGCCGGGGCCTGACGACCATGCAGTCGGACACGCTGATGCTCGTGCACATCGCGGCCAACCGGAAGTGGGCCACCGCGCTGTCCTTCCCCCGGGACTCCTGGGTGCAGATCCCCGCCTGCACCCGCGGCAACGGCTCACAGTCGTCCCCGCACCACTTCAAGATCAACGAGGCGTTCTCGATCGGCGGGGACTCCGGCGACATCACCAAGGCCGCGGCCTGCACCATCAAGACCGTCGAGAAGAACACCGGACTGCGCATCGACCACTTCACCTCGGTCGACTTCCAGGGCTTCAAGGGCATGGTCAACGCGCTGGGCGGCATAGAGGTCTGCCCCAAGCACGCCATCCACGACAAGAAGGCCCATCTGGACCTGGAGGCGGGCTGCCAGACCGTCCGGGACGAGAAGGCGCTGGGCTACGTCCGCACCCGCTACAGCGTCGGCGACGGCTCCGACCTCGGCCGGATCGGCCGCCAGCAGGAATTCATGAAGGCCCTGGGCGCCAAGGCGCAGGAAAAGCTCACCAGCCCCGGCGAGCTCTACGACTTCCTGGACTCGGCCACCAAGTCCCTCACCACCGACAAGGCCCTGGCCGGCATCAAGCCGCTCTACGACCTGGCCTCGACCGTCAAGGACATCCCCTCCGACCGGCTCACCTTCGTGACCGTCCCCAACTACTACCGCGAGGCGGACGTCCCCACCGACAAGGCCAATGTGATCTGGCAATACCCCCAGGCTTCCCAGCTGTTCAGCGACATCGCGCACGACCGGGAGCTCGGCGCCGCCGGGAAGAAGAAGCTCGCCGAGGCCGCCAAGAACCCGGTGACCGCCCACTCCGTGCAGGTCCGCGTCCTCAACGGCACCGGCATCCCCGGCCGGGCCGCCTCCGCCGCCGACCAGCTGCGCAAGCTCGGCTTCACGGTCATCGCCACCGGCAACGCCCCGTCGGCGGACAAGACCACCGTCACGTACCCGGCCGCGCTCAAGATCCAGAGCGAGGTGCTCGCCGCCCGCCTCCCGGGGGCCAAGGCCACGGAGTCGGCTCAGGCGGCCCCGGGCGCGGTGACGCTGACGATCGGGCCGGATTTCCGGGCGCAGGAGTAGTGGGCGTCCGGCCGGATTTCCGGGCGCAGGAGTAGTGGGCGTCCGGCCGGACCCCGGCCGCATTTACGGTCCGGGGCCGCCGGGCGCCGCACCGGGTGCGTCGCCGTCGTCCGTCAGACGCGCAGCCGCTCCACCGGGCGGGACGTGTGCACCTCGATGTCGTGTGCGGCCCGCTGCAACAGCTGGTGGCTGAGGTCGGACATCGCCCGTGCCACCGCCAGCTCGTCTCCGATGTCGGGGACGTTCTCATCGGCGGGATTGCAGCGCGCCGACCCCTGGCCGACCAGCTGCCCGCCCTCCTTGCCCCGCAGCCGGGCCTCGGCCCGGACCTCGCTGTTGTCCTCGGTGATGCTGATCTCGGCGTTCCATGTCTTCGTGCCGGTCACCGGAAGCCTCCTCGTACGCCCCCCAAGCAGCACATGAACCACCCCCACACAAATCGTCGCACCGGCAACCACCGGCCGCACCTGGGGCGATACCCGGGGCGAGGCCAGGGTCATCACCTGGGGCGATCCGCACCATGATCAGGGGGTTTTCCCCATGGTGGGGCCGTGCCGGGCCGCCCTAGCCTCACCTCGGGCACTCGGCGGGCACACCGCCCGCCGGACCAACTACCGACCACTTCCGGGGGAATTCATGCGCATGCGGGTCCGCTTCACCGTCGTCGTCGCGACGGCCGGCATCGGGATGTGCGGCGTCAGCGCCTGCGGACTGGTGCCCGGCAAGACCTTCCGGGACGACGCCGAGGTCTCGAAGAAGATCACGTCCATCCGGCTGGACAACACCTCGGGGGGCCTCACCGTCCACGGCGGCAAGGGCGGCGGCACGGTGTCGGTCCACCGCTCGGTGACGTACCACGGCGACCGGCCACAGGGCGCCACCCACCGGATCGAGGACGGGGTGCTGGTGCTCGGCGGCTGCGGCGAGCGCTGCACGGTGGACTACACGGTGCAGGTGCCGGCGGGCCTCCCGGTGCGCGGGGAGACCGCGGACGGGGCACTGGAGCTGACCCGCGTCGGCGCGGTGCAGGTGACCACCAGCTCCGGGGAGATCGACCTGGACGGCGTGACCGGCCCGGTCGACGCCACGACGACCGACGGCGCGATCACCGGACGCGGGCTGTCCGGCCGGGAGATCGCGGCCGAGACCTCCAACGGGGCGATCGACCTCACCCCGGCCACCGCGCAGAGCGTCCGGGCGAAGACGTCCAACGGCAGCATCACGGTGACGGTGCCGAAGGCCCGCTACCGCGTGTCCGCGGACACCAGCAACGGCGACAAGCACCTCGGCGTCGTCCAGGACCCGGCGGGGCGCTACCACCTGGACCTGACCACCAGCAACGGGGACATCACCGCGAAGTCGGCCTGAATACCGGGCTGTTGGGCCGGGCGACCGGGCGGAGCCGCCCGGGGTACGGGGACGCCCCGGCCCCCCGGCCGGGGCGGCTCCGCGCCCGGGTCGATCCCCGCGCCCGGGTCAGTCCTCGCCCTCCAGCTCCCCTTCGGTCTCCAGGAAGGCCTCCCGCAGCGCCGCCAGCGTCTCGGCGTCCGGCTTCTCCCACATGCCGCGGGACTCGGCCTCCAGGAGACGTTCGGCGATGCCGTGCAGGGCCCAGGGGTTGGCCTCCTGGAGGAACGCGCGGTTCTCCGGGTCCAGGACGTAGGCCTGTGCGAGCTTGTCGTACATCCAGTCGGCGACCACGCCCGTGGTGGCGTCGTAGCCGAACAAGTAGTCCACGGTGGCGGCGAGTTCGAAGGCGCCCTTGTAGCCGTGGCGGCGCATCGCCTCGATCCAGCGGGGGTTGACCACCCGGGCGCGGAACACCCGCGAGGTCTCTTCGACCAGGGTGCGGGTGCGGACCGTCTCGGGCCGGGTCGAGTCACCGATGTACGCCTCGGGCGCCTTGCCCTTGAGCGCCTTGACGGTGGCGACCATCCCGCCGTGGTACTGGAAGTAGTCGTCGGAGTCCGCGATGTCGTGCTCGCGGGTGTCGGTGTTCTTGGCGGCGACCGCGATGCGCTTGTAGGCGGTCTCCATCTCCTCCCGGGCCGGGCGGCCTTCGAGGCCGCGGCCGTAGGCGTAGCCGCCCCAGACGGTGTACACCTCGGCGAGGTCGGCGTCGGTGCGCCAGTCGCGGGAGTCGATCAGCTGGAGCAGGCCCGCGCCGTACGTCCCCGGGCGGGAGCCGAAGATGCGGGTGGTGGCGCGCCGCTCGTCGCCGTGCGCGGCCAGGTCGGCCTGCGCGTGGGCGCGGACGAAGTTGGACTCCGCGGGCTCGTCCAGACCGGCGACGAGCCGTACCGCGTCGTCGAGGAGGCCGATGACGTGCGGGAAGGCGTCGCGGAAGAAGCCGGAGATGCGCAGCGTGACGTCGACGCGGGGACGGCCCAGCTCGGCGAGCGGGATCGGCTCCAGGCCGTTGACCCGGCGCGAGGCGTCGTCCCAGACGGGGCGGACACCCAGCAGCGCGAGGGCCTCGGCCACGTCGTCGCCGCTGGTGCGCATCGCGCTGGTGCCCCACAGGGACAGGCCGACCGACTGCGGCCAGTCGCCGTTGTCGCTCCGGTAGCGCTCCAGCAGGGAGTCGGCGAGAGCCTGGCCGGTCTCCCAGGCGAGACGGGAGGGCACGGCCTTCGGGTCGACGGAGTAGAAGTTGCGGCCCGTCGGCAGGACGTTGACCAGGCCGCGCAGCGGGGAGCCGGAGGGACCGGCCGGCACGAAACCGCCGTTCAGCGCGTGCACCGCGTGGTCGATCTCATCGGTGGTGGCGGCCAGGCGCGGCACGACCTGGCGGGCGGCGAAGTCGAGGATGTCGGCGACCGCGGACGGATGGCCCGCGGCGACCCCGGCCACCGCCGCCGGGTCCCAGTCCGCGTCCTCCATCGCCTGCGCCAGGCCGCGGGCGGTGTCCTCGGCCGCGTCGGCGGTCGTCCGGGTGGCCGCGGACTCGTCCAGGCCGAGCGCCTCGCGCAGACCGGGCAGCGCGGACCTGCCGCCCCAGATCTGCCGGGCGCGCAGGATCGACAGCACGAGGTTCACCCGCGCCTCACCGGTCGGCGCGCCGCCCAGGACGTGCAGTCCGTCGCGGATCTGAGCGTCCTTGACCTCGCACAGCCAGCCGTCGACGTGCAGCAGGAAGTCGTCGAAGCCCTCGTCGTCGGGGCGTTCGTCCATGCCCAGGTCGTGGTCGAGCTTGGCGGCCTGGATCAGCGTCCAGATCTGGGCGCGGATCGCGGGCAGCTTGGCCGGGTCCATGGCGGAGATCGCCGCGTACTCGTCGAGCAGCTGCTCCAGGCGCGCGATGTCGCCGTAGGACTCGGCGCGGGCCATCGGCGGGACGAGGTGGTCGACGAGGGTGGCGTGGACCCGGCGCTTGGCCTGGGTGCCCTCGCCGGGGTCGTTGACCAGGAAGGGGTAGACGAGGGGGAGGTCGCCGAGGGCGGCGTCCGGGCCGCAGGCGGCGGACAGCCCGGCGTTCTTGCCGGGCAGCCACTCCAGGTTGCCGTGCTTGCCCAGGTGGACCATGGCGTGTGCGCCGAATCCGCCGTCGGCGGCGGAGGCCGCGATCCAGCGGTAGGCGGCCAAGTAGTGGTGCGAGGGCGGCAGATCGGGGTCGTGGTAGATCGCGATCGGGTTCTCGCCGAAGCCGCGCGGCGGCTGGATGAGGATGAGCAGATTGCCGCGGCGCAGGGCGGCCAGCACGATGTCGCCCTCGGGGTTGCGGCTGCGGTCGACGAACATCTCCCCGGGCGGCGGGCCCCAGTGCTGCTCGACGGAGTCGCGCAGCTCCTGCGGGAGGGTGGCGTACCAGCGCCGGTAGTCGGCGGCCGGGATCCGGACCGGGTTGCGGGCGAGCTGCTCCTCGGTGAGCCACTCCTGGTCGTGGCCGCCGGCCTCGATGAGGGCGTAGATCAGCTCGTCGCCGTCGCCGGATTCCAGACCGGGGACCTCTTCGGTGCCGAAGTCGTAGCCGTCGGCCCGCAGCCGGCGCAGCAGCGCGACGGCGCTGGCCGGGGTGTCCAGGCCGACCGCGTTGCCGATCCGGGAGTGCTTGGTCGGGTACGCGGACAGCACCAGCGCGAGGCGCTTCTCGGCGGCCGGGACATGGCGCAGCCGGGCATGGCGGACGGCGATCCCGGCGACCCGGGCCGCGCGCTCGGGGTCGGCCACGTACACCGGCAGCCCGTCCTCGTCGACCTCCTTGAAGGAGAACGGGACGGTGATCAGCCGGCCGTCGAACTCGGGGACCGCGATCTGCGAGGCGGCGTCCAGGGGCGAGAGGCCCTCGTCGTTCTCCTCCCAGGCGCTGCGCGGCCCGGTCAGGCACAGGGCCTGGAGGATCGGGACGTCGAGCGCGGCCAGCGCACCGGCGTCCCAGGCCTCGTCGTCCCCGCCGGCCGAGGCGTCCGCCGGCTTGCTGCCGCCCGCGGCGAGGACCGTGGTGACCAAGGCGTCGGCGGCCCCCAAGGCCTCGATCAGCTCCGGCTCGGGGGCGCGCAGGGAGGCGACGAAGAGCGGGCGGGCACGGCCGCCGGCCGCCTCGATCTGCTCGCACAGGGTGCGGACGAAGCCGGTGTTGCCGCTCATGTGGTGGGCGCGGTAGTAGAGCACCGCGATCAGCGGGCCGCTGTCGTTGCGGGACTCCCACTCCAGCGGCCCCCAGGACGGGGCGGGCGCCGGCGGCTCGAAGCCGTGGCCGGTCAGCAGCACCGTGTCGGAGAGGAAGCGGGCGAGCTGGTCGAGGTTGGCGGGGCCGCCGTGCGCGAGGTAGGCGTGCGCCTCGGCCGCGATGCCGACCGGGACCGTGGACTGCTCCATGAGCTGAGCGTCGGGGGCCTGTTCACCGGTGAGCACGACGACGGGCCGGTGCTGGTCCTCGGCGAGCAGCAGGTCCAGGCCCTCCTGCCAGGCGCGGATGCCGCCCAGGAGGCGTACGACGACGAGGTCCACGCCCTCCAGCAGGGCCGGCAGCCCGTCGACGTCCAGGCGGGCGGGGTTGGCGAGCCGGTACGGCACCGGGCCCGTGGCCGCGCGGGCGCTGAGCAGATCGGTGTCGGAGGTCGACAGCAGCAGAAGCATGCGAGCGCAGGCCTTCCTCGGGGTGTCCGCGCCCCGGGTGGTCGTAGGGACGGCGGGAGTTCCTGACTCACCCGGCACCTGCCGGGTTCACAGTGGCGGGACCGCGCCGGATTCGCACCGGGCTTCCTCCCTGGGGTCCACGACCCCACGCCGTCGCTGGCGTCCGGCGGATCAGCCGACCCACCGACCTGCATAGTAAGGGCTGGACCCGGGGGAGGTAAGCGGGCCTTTGCGACGGCCGGTCCCGGGCGGGGGTGAGGGTGGTCCGGGGCCGGTTCCGGCGTGCGCCGTCGTAGGTATGCTCGCCGCCATGCCGCCCTCCCCCTCGATACGCCCCCAAGGGGCCGAACCGCCCATACGGGACCGCGGTGACGCCTGCCCGGGAGCGCTGCGGCTGCACTCCGCCGCCGACGGGAATCTCGCCCGAGTACGGCTGCCCGCAGGTGACTTGACGGCCCATCAGGCACAGGCGCTGGCCACCGCCGCGGGCCGGCTCGGCGACGGCCACCTCTCCCTGACGTCACGCGGCAACGTAGAGCTCCGCGGCCTGCCCGACGGCTGCGGCGCCGAGCTGGCCGCCCTGCTGCGCGACGCCGGACTCCTGCCCTCCGCGCGCCACGAACGCGTCCGCAACATCCTCGCCTCCCCTCTGGCCGGACTGGACCGCAACACCCCTGCCGATGTGCGCCGATGGGCCCGTGAGCTGGACGAACTGCTCTGTGCGAGCGAGCAGGCGAGCGCGCTGTCGGGCCGCTTCCTCTTCGTCCTGGACGACGGCCGGGGTGACGTGGCGACGCTCGGCGGGGATGTGAGCTTGGTCGCAGAAGCGGACCGGGCCGCGGCGCCCGCCGGGTCCGGGGGCACCGCGCTGCTGCGGGTCGGCGACGATCCGGCGGCGCTGCGGATCGCCGGCCCGGACGCCCCGCGGGCCGCGCTCGGCGCCGCCGAGGCCTTCCTGACCGCCGCGGCGGCGCGCGGCAGCGGCGCCTGGCGGGTCCGTGAACTGCCCGCCGAACAGCCGCTGACGGCCCGGGAGGTGGCGGCACACCTGCACGAAACCGGCATCACCACCACATATGTGACGCAGGCGCCGACACCCGCCTCCCCGCCGTCCCCCCACTCCGCGGCCCCCGGGATCGTCGACGGCCCCGACGGCACGGCGTCGCTCTGCGTCCTGGCACCGCTGGGCCGGCTGACTCTCGCCCAGTGGCAACTGCTGACCGCCGTCGCCGCCGACGACGGCCGCGGCGCGCTGCGGCTGACCCCCTGGCGCGGCATCGTCCTCCCCGGGCTGCCGGCCGGCTCGGCCGCCGCCCGGCTGTCCGCGCTGGCGGCCGCCGGACTGATCACCGACCCGGACTCCCCCTGGCACCGCCTCGGCGCCTGCACCGGCCGCCCCGGCTGTGCCAAGTCGCTCACCGACGTCCGCACCGACGCCGCGGCCGCCGTCGCCGCGGGCGCCCGCGTCCCCGGCGCTCCCCCCACCGCCGTACCGGACGGCCTGCCCGTCCACTGGTCCGGCTGCGAACGCCGCTGCGGCCACCCCCACGGCGCATGGGTGGACGTACGGGCAACGGGGGAGGGCTACCGGGTGGCCGTCGTCCGCCCGGACACCGCACCGCCCCCCGACGACGCCACGGCACCACCCCCGTAACCCCGTCC
>NZ_SDIF01000009.1 GCF_004122735.1 Streptomyces sioyaensis
CCCGGCCCCCTTTCGGCCCGCCGGCCGCCGCCCGCTGCCCGCCCGCCGCGGGATCTCACCGTGACCCCCGCATCGCGCCCCGTCACCGGCGCGATCACTCCGTGACGCCCCCCGCCGTTCCTGTGACGGGCACCGATGGTGCGTGACGAACGCCACAGGCCGCACCGCCGCGTTGGCGCCGTGCGCGCGACGTGCGGATCCTGTGCGAGAACTGGTCCGCGGGGCGCCCCTCAGCAGGCCGGATGCGCCCCGCCCGGCGCGCTGCGCACGTCGGTGCGGGGAGCGGGTGGGCGCGGACCTTGACGAAGGCTTAGCATCCTCTGCGTGTCCAAACTGACCGACGTGCCCAAACGGATCTTGATCGGGCGCGCACTGCGCAGCGACAGGCTCGGGGAGACCCTCCTTCCCAAGCGCATCGCACTCCCCGTCTTCGCCTCCGACCCGCTCTCCTCGGTGGCCTATGCGCCCGGCGAGGTGCTCCTCGTCCTGTCCGTCGCGGGTGTGTCTGCGTACAGCTTCAGCCCGTGGATCGCGGTCGCGGTCGTGGTGCTGATGTTCACCGTCGTCGCGTCGTACCGGCAGAACGTGCACGCCTACCCGAGCGGCGGCGGCGACTACGAGGTCGCCACCACCAACCTCGGCCCCAGGGCGGGACTCACGGTCGCCAGCGCACTGCTCGTCGACTACGTGCTGACCGTCGCGGTCTCCATCGCCTCCGGTATCGAGAACCTGGGCTCCGCGATCCCGTTCGTCGTCGAGCACAAGACGCTCTGCGCGATCGCCGTCATCGTGCTGCTGACGCTGATGAACCTGCGGGGCGTCAAGGAGTCGGGCAAGCTCTTCGCGATCCCGACGTACGTCTTCGTGGCCGGCGTCTTCATCATGATCGCCTGGGGCGTCATCCGTGCCGTGGGCATGGGCGACACGATGAAGGCCCCCACCGCCGACTACACCATCCACGCCGAACAGGGCGGCCTGGCCGGCTTCGCCCTGATCTTCCTGATGCTGCGCGCCTTCTCCTCCGGATGTGCCGCGCTCACCGGTGTCGAGGCCATCTCCAACGGCGTGCCGGCCTTCCGCAAGCCGAAGTCCAAGAACGCCGCGACCACCCTGGCCCTCATGGGCGGGCTGGCCGTCACCATGTTCTGCGGCATCATCGCCCTGGCCATGGCCACCAACGTCAGGATGGCCGAGAACCCGGCCACCGACCTGCTCCTTCACGGCAAGCCGCTCGGCTCCGGCTACACCCAGAACCCGGTCATCTCGCAGGTGGCCGAGGCGGTCTTCGGCAAGGGCAGCTTCCTCTTCGTCATCCTCGCCGCCGCCACCGCACTGGTGCTCTTCCTCGCCGCCAACACCGCCTACAACGGCTTCCCGCTGCTCGGCTCGATCCTCGCCCAGGACCGCTATCTGCCGCGCCAGCTGCACACCCGCGGCGACCGGCTGGCGTTCTCCAACGGCATCGTCCTGCTGGCCGGCGCCGCCGCGGTCCTCGTCTACCTCTACGGCGCGGACTCCACCCGGCTCATCCAGCTCTACATCGTCGGCGTCTTCGTCTCCTTCACGCTCAGCCAGACCGGCATGGTCCGTCACTGGAACCGCCATCTGCTGACCGAGACCGACCCGGCCAAGCGCCGCCGGATGCACCGCTCGCGCGCCATCAACGCCTTCGGCGCCTTCTTCACGGGCCTGGTCCTCGTCGTCGTCCTCCTGACGAAGTTCACCCACGGCGCCTGGGTCGCGCTGCTCGGCATGTTCATCTTCTTTGTGACGATGTCCGCGATCCGCCGCCACTACGACCGGGTCGCCGACGAGATCGCCGCCGAGGAAACCCCCGACGACGACGTGGTCCGCCCCTCCCGGGTGCACTCCCTCGTCCTGGTCTCCAAGGTGCACAAGCCCACCCTGCGCGCCCTGAACTACGCCAAGCTGATGCGCTCCGACAGCCTCGAAGCGGTCAGCGTGGACGTCGACCAGGCCGACACCAAGGCCCTGCGCGAGGAGTGGGAGCGCCGCGGCATCGAGGTCCCGCTGAAGGTCCTGGCCTCGCCCTACCGCGAGATCACGCGCCCCATCATCGACTACGTCAAGTCCCTGCGCCGGGAGAGCCCGCGCGACGCCGTCTCCGTCTACATCCCCGAGTACGTCGTCGGCCACTGGTACGAACACCTCCTCCACAACCAGTCCGCCCTCCGCCTCAAGGGCCGCCTCCTGTTCACCCCGGGCGTCATGGTCACCTCCGTGCCCTGGCAGCTGGACTCCTCCGAGGCCGCCAAGCTGCGCGCCCGCAAGCGCGCGGACTGGAACGCTCCGGGTGCCGTCCGCCGCGGTCCGGTCACCCAGCCGAAGAAGGACAAGGCGGCCACCAAGAAGTAGCGGCCGCCCGGACCGGCGTCACGGCGCCGGTCCGGCCGGCACGGTGGCCACGACGGGGCGCGGGCCCGGGGCACCACATGCCGGGCCGTAGACTTGACGGTCGGCGTCCCGCCGTACCGCCCCGGCACCACCCCACCTCAGGAGCCCTCCCGCCATGCAGGCAGAACCGAAGAAGTCGCTGGTCGGCGAGGAGTACGAGGTCGAGGTCGGCCCGGTCGCACACGGCGGCCACTGCATCGCCCGCACCGACGAGGGCCAGGTCCTCTTCGTACGCCACGCCCTCCCCGGCGAACGCGTCATCGCGCGCGTCACCGACGGCGAAGAGGGCGCCCGCTTCCTGCGCGCCGACGCCGTCTCGGTCCTCGACGCGTCCAAGGACAGGGTCGAGGCCCCCTGCCCCTTCTCCGGCCCCGGCCGCTGCGGCGGCTGCGACTGGCAGCATGCCAAGCCGGGTGCCCAGCGACGTCTCAAGGGCGACGTGGTGGCCGAACAGCTGATGCGGCTGGCCGGGCTGACCCCCGAGGCGGCCGGCTGGGACGGCACCGTCGAGCCGGCCCCCGGCGACAAGGTCGCCAAGGGCGAGGTACCGGCCTGGCGCACCCGCGTCCAGTACGCCGTCGACGCCGACGGCCACGCGGGCCTGCGCAAGCACCGCTCGCACGACATCGAGCCGATCACCCACTGCATGATCGCCGCCCCCGGCGTCTCGGAACTCGGCATCGAGAAGCGCGACTGGCCCCAGATCGCCACCGTCGAGGCCATCGCCGCCACCGGCTCCCACGACCGCCAGGTCATCCTCACCCCCCGCCCCGGCGGCCGCCTCCCGATCGTCGAACTCGACAAGCCGGTCTCGGTCATGAGGGTCGGGGAGAAGGACGGCGGCGTACACCGCGTCCACGGCCGCCCCTTCGTCCGCGAACGCGCCGCCGGCCGCACCTGGCGGGTCGGCAACGGCGGCTTCTGGCAGGTCCACCCGAAGGCCGCCGACCTCCTCGTCGAGGCCGTCATGCAGGGCCTGATGCCCAAGAAGGGCGACATGGCCCTCGACCTGTACTGCGGTGTCGGCCTCTTCGCCGGTGCCCTCGCCGAACGCGTCGGCGACAAGGGCGCGGTCCTCGGCATCGAATCCGGCAAGCGCGCCGTCGAGGACGCCCGCCACAACCTCGCCGACCTCGACCGCGTACGCATCGAACACGGCAAGGTCGAATCGATCCTGCCCCGCACCGGCATCACCGACGTCGACCTCGTCGTCCTCGACCCACCCCGCGCCGGCGCCGGCAAACAAACCGTCACCCACCTCGCCTCCCTCACCCCCCGCCGCATCGCCTACGTAGCCTGCGACCCGGCCGCCCTCGCCCGCGACCTCAAGTACTTCGCGGAGGCGGGGTATGCGCCGCGGCGGATGCGGGCGTTTGATTTGTTTCCGGTTACGCATCATGTGGAGTGCGTTGTGGTGCTGGAGAAGGCGGGTAAGGGCGTCTGAGCTGCGGCTTTTCTCGTGCGCGTTATGTGCGGTGGGCGTGGCGGGCGGTATCTTGACGCATATTCGACGCCCGCGAAGCACGTACTGACGGGGCGTCACTTGGTCGATCACGCAGGCCACGTGAGGCGGGCGAGGCAGTTCCCGAGCCCTGTCCTTACGGAAACTTGGCGAATATCAGTCGAATTTCGTCATCGCTGATTACGGTGCCAGACACGCTACGGTTTCGCGGTCTGGCGGGTCCGGGAGTCCGATAGGGAGTGCGCTCAACAGGTCGGTCCGTGGGGGCTCCAGCCGTGCATGCACGGCTGGAGGTCCTCGGCGCGGGGCTCGGGGATTTCCGGGAGCAACGGTGAACCGTCGAGCGGATTCAGGCGTTTCACGCGGCTCTCGGCCCACGCGATCCAAGCCTCGGCTTCGTCCCTGGCCGGCCCGGGCGGCCGACTCTCTGCATCAAGTCGGAGCGCGCCGACGTACTCGACGAGGCTCGCTGCGCGCCTCCACGCCACATGTTGCGCCGCGAGGTGGCGGACGCGGTATGCCTCTGCGTATTCGGTCGTGGCCTGCCGCTTAGCGGCTTCCCACCGCAAGCGCTTCTGTTGTGCATCCTTCAGGTCAGCCAGCGCTTGCGTTCGGCTGCCTGTCCGCGCAAGCCGACCTCCTGCACGATCTCGGCAAGCTGGTCCTCAAGACGGCGTGCCGCCGTGTCGGCCCACTCGCCAGGCCGGTGCGACACCCCACCGCTGACACAGATTCTCAAGCGGTCAGCTGGGGAGTAGTCGTAGCGAGGGGTCTTGACCCAGGAGTACTTCTCGGCGTCTGCAAGTTCCTTGCTCGTGGGGACGTGCTCGATCCGGTTCTGTTCCTGCAGGACGAGGAATTCGCATCTTCTGCCCCTGCGCGGCGATGATGAAGTGAGGTGGGCCGCCTCGCCGACGATGCGGTGGCTGTGCCGCATTCGCTGTGCCGATTGCGGCGGTGTGCCCCGCCCTTTGTGTTGCGAGGAGCAGGGCGTGGATGAGCCGGAAAGCCCGGTTCTGCACGGACTTGGTCAGCCCCATGGGCCGAGGAAGACCCTGCAGGGCTTTGACGACTGGATGCGGTTTTGCGAGCCCTGAGGGCACAGGAGTGGGTGACAGCGTGGCCAGCGCCAGGCGGGTGTGTCGACCAGCCGGATCTCGTAGCCGTCACGGCACCAGCCGCCGTGCAGCTCTTTGGCCTTCGGGATCTTTGCTGATCTCCGGGCAGCGGCGACGCGGATCGGCCACTTCTCGGTCTCTCGGCCGCTGGCTTCCCGTTTTACGATCCGGCCGCCATCCTCGGCGAGTTCTTCCAGGAGCTGCTCCGTGACGGTCTTCTTCCTCTTGCGAGGACCGGAGTTGCGGCTCGGTAGAGGTGTTGGCGTGGCTACCGGCTCGCTGGAGACGGTCCGGTTGCGGGCGGCGGTCCTGTCGGCCCCGCCCGTCTTCGATCGGTGGCGTGCTGCCGAGAGCTCGTCCGGCGAGTCTGTGATGGCTGGAACTCTATGGGGAGTCAAGCGCCGCCTCGTCCTCGTCCAGATCTTCCCCAACGCCGACGCCCTCGAACGCCTCACCACCGGTGCTGTCCTACCAAGGGGCCGCTCAATCGCCAGGGGACACGAACCTCGAGGCTTCTTTAAGTGCAGCCGATGCGCCATCGAGATCCGCGAGACGCGCGGCGAGTGTCGCCTCCGCAAGCCGCTGAGGGAGCGCGGCGCTGAACTTGAGCCCATGGATGGCGCGAGTGTCAACGGCGGGGAGGCAGAGCTGACCAATTGCCGCCGCCTTGGCTCGATTCCACTCGTCCAGAGTCAAGTCTTCGCGGAGCCGGATGTAGGTGTCTGTAGGGCGCTGGAGAGGGTCGGCAATGCCCGAAAGCGTGGCAGCCAGGGTGACGTTGGCCCGATAGCCGGCCCAGGTCCACCAGCGCACGTTCGTGTCCCGACCCCCGCGGGTAACAATTGTCCCGGCAGCGTGCACCGACTCCGCACTGTTGTCGCGAGCCTGAGCGAGGGCGGCTTCAGCCCGGCGGGTCAAAGCGACTGGCGGATCGGTGCCGAGCAGGACCTCCCGAGCGGAGCGGGTCAGCTCGTACGAGGCGGAACGGCCGGAGCCGACCCCGCCCCACCGCGCCTTGCCGCCGCCCTCGACCGGCTCGACGAAGCACCGCCGCCGGGACCAGTCGATGTAGGTCACCTGCCAGCTCCGTCCGGCGAGGAGCAGTCGCCTAGGTCCGACAACTTCCTCCGTCAGCAGTGCGGGGTTGGTGGTGCCGATCTCGCTGCGGCCCGCCAGCACAGTGAACTCCGGTGCGGCAGTGAAGACCGCGGTGAGATCGATGAAGTGCCGGTAACCGAAGCGGCGTTCGGCCTCAGGGCCGATGAACAGTATTCCGCCGTCCCGCTCCAGGAACCCCTCGTCGATCAGATGGCGCACGATGGGTTCGGCGGAGGGACCGAAGGGGCCGAGTCCGCCCCACCACTCCTGCCAGAGCCGGTCTCCGACCCGGTGTTCCTGCAGGCAGAGAGCCAGCACCTGCTGGGCGACGATGTGCCGGGGTTCCGGTGGGGCCACTACGGGCTCGACCCAGCCACGTGACCACAGCAGAAGCAGGGCTGCTGCGCCGAGCAGACCGTCCTCGTTGGTGGCAAGGAACAGACAATTGCGAGTGGAACCCGGGCGCCGGCCGGTACGACCGAGCCGCTGGAGGAAGGAGGCCACGGTGCTGGGTGCGTCAATCTGGATGACGCGATCCAAGTCGCCCACGTCGATGCCGAGTTCCAGTGTGCTGGTGGAGACGATCACACAGTCTCGTGCATCGGCGAATGCCTCTTCCGCCCGCCTCCGCTCATCCATTGAGAGAGACGCATGCGAGAGGAATGTGGTCACACCCTTGGCCCGCAGGCTCTCGCCGAGCATCTCGACCTGCCGACGCGATTCGCAGAACACCAGCCTCTTCTCGCCGCGATGCAGGGAGGTGATCACCGTCGCCGCATTCTCCAGGCATCCCACATAGTCGAGCTGGATTTCGCCGGGGGGTGGCAGGACCGGATTCTCCTCGCGCAGATGCGGGGCAACAACGTAAGCCGTGCGTTTGTCGCGCCCCGAGCCCTGCAACCAGGTGAGCAGCTGTTCAGGATTGCCCACCGTCGCGGAGAGCCCGACCCGCTGTACTGACCGACCGACGACTCGTTCGAGCCGCTCGAGCACGGTCAGCAGATGCCAGCCCCGGTCGTCACCGGCGAAGGCATGCACCTCGTCGACGACAATGGTCCGCAGCCCGGAGAAAAAGGCCCGATGGTCGACATTGGCGCTGACCAGCATCGCCTCCAGCGATTCTGGCGTAGTCAGCAGGATGTCCGGCCGATCCCGCAGGATCCGCTTGCGTCGTGGCTGCGAGACGTCCCCGTGCCACAGTGCCGCGGTCCGGCCCAGCCATGAGGAGTAAGTCTCCAGACGGGCCAGGAGGTTGTTGAGCAGCGCCTTGAGCGGGCATACGTAGAGGACTGAGGTCCCTGTCCAGTTCTCCGCGGCCATCCTGGACAGCAGAGGGAAGGACGCCGCTTCGGTCTTGCCGCCCGCCGTCGGTGCGAGAAGTACTGCATCCGCACCGTCCAGCAGCGGTTCGATTGCCTCTTCTTGGAGCGGACGAAGACCAGACCACCCCAGGGTGTTGACGATGTGGTGTACGACCCCGGGGTGCAGCCGGTCCAGCGGTTCGGGTGCACCTGTCACGGCAGCTCCAGCTCGATCTCGTCGGCGCTGTCCGCCGCGGCGTTGCGCTCGACTTCGCTCAGCTCGTCGCTGCTGACGGTCAGCGCGTAGTGCTTGCGCGGGTCGAAGTCGTCAAACTCGTCCACCCGGTCCAATACGTCTGCGACGAGTTTGCGCAGGAAGAGCCTCGGTGCGATGCCGGCCCGCCCGCCGAGCCTTCCCGTCATGGCAGTGGCCAACTCCGCCACGTACGTATCGTCGACAAGGGCAGCGATACGCTCAGGGTTCCGGGCCGATCCCGCATACAAGTCGCGTACGGCACGACCCAGTTCGCCCAGCCGAGGGAGATTGAAACCGGTAAGTCGCAGCTGAACTGCCCGCGGTGAGTCGAAGCGCGGATCGGTGGAGAAGTCGGTTGCCAGCCGCTGGGCCAGTGGAGGCAGGCGTTGAACCCCCTGCTGTCCCTCGTAGAAGGCAGGTGTGCCAGTGATGACCAGGAAGAGCCCGGGAAAGCGGCCCGCGTCGATTTCATCAAGGAGCTGTCGTAGGGCGTTGAGCCCCTTCTCGCGCACGTCTCCCCGCACTCGTTGCAAGGTCTCGATCTCATCGAGGACCAGCAGGAGTCCGGGATGCCCGCAGTCCTTCAGGACCGTGAGCAGCCCCTGAAGGAAGCCCAGTGCCGCGAAGTGGTCGAGATCTCCACGCACCCCCGCAGTACGGCGCGCGGAGGCGGCGACCGACTTCTGGCCGCCTAGCCAGGCGATGACGGCTTCGGCGGTGGCCGCGTCCCCATCGAGCGTGGCTTTGCGATAGCCGCGCAGGGCGGCGGAGAAGGCGGGAGTGGTCTGGGCGACGCCACGGAGCCGCTCCTCAAGCAGCGCTTCGACCGCAGACTCCAACGCCTCACTGTCTTCAGCGAGTTCGGGTTGCGCCTCGGTAACCTCCTCTTCGAGGGTGTAGAACCAACCATCGATCACCGAGCGCAGGGCGCTGGCAGGTTCGGTCGCAGTGGTCAGCCGCTCGGTGAGCCGTCGGTAGACGGTCTCCAGCTTGTGCAGTGGTGTCTCCGTCTCCGAGATCTGAATCTCGGCGGTGGCGAGCCCCGCCCGCTTCGCACGTTCGGCGAGCCAACGGGCGAAGAAGGTCTTGCCGGACCCGTACTCGCCGCGAATGGCATGGAAGGCCGCACTGCCCGTCGCGATCGTGGCGATCCGCTCGTCCAGCGCGGGCGCGAAACGGTCCAGCCCGACAGCGAAGAGGTCGAGACCCGACTGTGGCACGGTCCCGCGCCGCAGCGCGTCGATGACCTCGCGGCGGCGGGCCGCGCTGACGGATGCGCCGCTCATGCGTTCTCCCTGGGCAGTTCGAACTGCTCGCGCAGTGTGTCGCGGTTGAGCCGGACCCGGGTCCGGGAGTCGATCAGGCTGATGACTTCGTAGCCTTCGATGTTCAGAAGCCGGGTCAGTACCGTGACGAAGCCTTCCGGGCGGGTGTTGGTGCGGCCCCCCGAAGCGACGGCGGCACCAGCGACTGCTGCGAGTGAGAGTGTGCCGCCCGATGCGTCGAGTGCGTCGATGACAGCTGCCACCACCTTGCGGTCGGGGACCCTGCGCACGAACTTCCCCTGATGTTCGTACAGCTTGGTGTCCACGACCTGACGGCCGAGCGTGACCAGGGCCGGCGGCTCGATGCGTGCGGACCTGGTCAGGGGCGTTTCGACCGCGTCGTCGGCGAAGAGCTCACCCTCCTGCGGCCGTGCCTTCGGCTTGGCGGGGGGTGCCTTCCGTGCGGGCTTCGTGGTGCTTTGGGTCTTTAGCGGTGCCGGGGCGATTTGCGCCTCCCACCATGGTGGCTGGACTGACTCTCGCGGTAGCTCGGCCCATCCGTCGGGTGCGAGGTCGATCGACGGAGTCAGGACCAGTACCGGCACCGTCATCTCGGCGAGTGCGGCGCCACCGTGGTAGCCGGCCTTACGCGGGGTGTAGCGGACCTCCTCCGACCAGGGGGCAATGATCCGACCGCCGTTCTCCAGCACGCGGGGGCCTGCAAGCGCGGTCTCTCCCTCACCGGCAACCGTCCCCGTACGCCAGCGGGCCGACTCCACACCCTCGGCCGTCACTGGCCCTGCGTCCTTCCTCGTCCGGTCCAGTACATGTCCGTGATCGGATACCAGTACTACTGGACGCCCCTGCCCCCGCGCGGAGTTGAGGAGTTCGGCGAGGTGTTTCACCCGGTTCACCGACCAGTCGGCCAGCGAGCTTTGCTGCCCATGGTCGAGGCATTCGTCTATGGTGTTCAGCACGACACCGACCACGGCATCCGATGCGACAGCCTCGACCAGCCGCTGGTCGAGCAACTGTCCCGCAGGACCGGCGATCTCGCTCGGGTGGAAGAGAGCGGCCGCACGCCGGTGCTGCTTCCAAAAATCGACGAATCCCTCCTTCTCCACACTCTGCCCGCCCGATACCGGGCGTCCGCACAGCAAGGTGGCCCGACTGACGACAGTCACCGACGGGATCATGGCGACCGCAGCCGCCCGCCGCCCGTCACCGGACAGCTCGCTCCACCGGCCCGCACCGGTCAGCTCTTCACCGAGCTGCGCCGCGACCGCGCTGCTCATCCCGTCCAGTACGAGGACCAGCGGCGGGCGCTTCGCCGCCAGCTTCACGGCGATCTTCTCCAGTACCTCCTCGATGAGCAGCGTCCCACCGGGCTGCGCCGTACTGGCGTGCTGCGCCCACGGCCCCAGCTCGGCCGCGAAGGCTTCGTCCAGCGTCGCTCGTCGTCGCCGCGCCGCGTCGTGCACAGTCCGGTACGCATGAACCAGAACGGGCTCGGCGTCGGCGTCTCCCACGCACAGATGTGTCAGCGCTCGGTCCACCCACCCCCAGTCGGCGACGTGTGCGTGCACGGCCTGGTCGACCGAGGACACGACCGGCTCCGGCGCGTCCAGCCAGTGCTTCAGCCGTACGGCCATGCGCGCCAGCTCGATCCGCTGCGCATAGAGAACAGCGGCAAGGTGATGCTCTTGTACGTGTTCCCAGGCCGTCTGCGCTGCTTGGGGCTCTCCGGCCAGAGCCTCGGCCAGCCGACGCAGCCGAGCCTCGAAACCTGAGGGGAGGAAAGGATTGTCGGCGAGCGCAGCGGAGAGATGGGCCTCCCTGGCCAGTTGATCGGCCTGGCGCACTACGTCGAGAACCCGCTGCCGTGCCTCCTCGCTCTGCGCCCCCCGCCCCGTCGTCTCACCGATCCATCGGGTGAGCGTGCCCTCAACAGCCCGTGCATAGGCGCGCAGTTCGGGCGGGCGTGAACCCATGCCGAAGACGGAGCCCAGAGCGACGGCCGCATCGGCCGATGCCGCGTCCCCGTTCATGACGGAAGCCAGCACACCCAGCGCAGTGGCCTCGGGCCCGCAGCCGCTGAGCGCGAGTCGCAGTAGCACTGGGGCAGCCTCGCCCGCGTTCTGCGCCAGCCACTCGGCGATGCCCTGCTGTTCGGCTTCTGGCAACGCCGCGAAACGCTGTGGGCCGCCGGGAGCACGGGACCAGGCCAGCAGCGCGTCGACATCCACCGATGCCTCGCCCTCGATGATGCCCTCGAGCCCGAGCCGCACCCCGACAAGGGCGCGCATTGCCGCGTCCAGGGTGAGCACGGCCCCACGCTGGGGCCAGCCGCCGTCCGGCTCGGCGGTGATCAGTGCGCTGGGCAACCAGAGCCATGGGTCGCGCCGCATACGAGGGTCGAGGTCGGCGGCTCCGAAGAGCTGCTTGACGATGTCGGCCTCGTCGACGGCGATGATCTGCGAGCGCACCATCTCGCCCACCAGGTCGAGACTGATCCGATCACCGGACACATCGGTGGTGACCACCAGCAGGTCCGAACCCTCGGTACCCAGATGAGCCTGCCAGGCGTCGGTGATGCCGAGCACCGAAGTGGTGTGCACGACCCGGACCTTGCGGCGTTCACTTTCGCCGACCGGCACGGTGAACTCCTGTGGCCCGCCTACCACGTACTTACCGTGGACCAGCACCAGCCGTCGACCCTTGGTATGGGCCAGCCGTGTGGTCAGAAGTCCGGTGATGACCCGCTGGTCGAGTTCGGGCACCGTGGCTCCCATCAGGCCTCGCCGCCGTGCGCCGGCACGTCATCGCCCTGGTCGGCGTGGGGTACCCGCCACTGGATTTCGATCTCGGCACCGGGGTGTGCGGCCGCGTAGTCGCGGATCTCGTCCTGTATCGCGTTGAGGGCCTGACTGAGCGCGGTCTCCAGCGCACTCGTGGACCCCGTCGAGACCCGACGCGTACGGCGAGGGGCAACCGGAGCGACCGGGGTACTGGGCGTCGGCTTCGGCTGTTCGAAAACCTCGACGTCCTCGTCGCTCGTCTTGGCAGGGGGGGAAACCACCACCGGCTCCACGGGCGGGGGCGGCGTGGGCACGACGGGCGGGGGCGGCGTGGGCGTGACGGGCGCCACGACGCTGCGGCGCGCCGCCTCGTTGATCATCGACACGGCCTGACTGCGCGCACTGCGCAGCACCGGGGCGAGCTCGCTGTCGAACTCGTCGGCTGCCGCTGTCTTCGCGATTTCGTCGAGGAGCAGCCTGGACCGGTCAGCGAGATCGTCTCCGCGCTCGGTGTACTGCCGAAGACTCTCGATGAGGTCCCAGTCGGTGCTCTCCAGAGCATCCAGCACGCGCTGCGCCGAGGACATGGTTTTGGCCAGTACGACATCAGTGCTCGCATACGTGGCCGCGGCAAGGTCACGGGTAAGCGGAGTCGGCTCCGGGTTCTGCTTGATCCGAGCCAGCAGGTCGGCCGCGTCGCGCACCGACTGCTCGCGTGCGCTGAGGGCCTCGCCACTGAAACCGAGTGCGGTCCTGAACTGGGACAGTGCCCGCCGCACCCCGCTGACAGCGGCCTCTCGCTCCGCCGCTTTCGCGTGAACGTCCGTGGCAAGTGCGTTGACGTTCCGGGCGAACAGCATCTGCGGGACACTCGTGCCGAACAGTGCCGCGGCCCGGGTGTGGGCTGCCGTGAACTCGTCCTCGCTGGGTCGCTCCTGGGCCCGCAGTGCCCAGCCGGGGCCGATCTGGTCCAGCGCGGGGGCCTCTTCCGCCTGCCCGTTGTAGATCCAGGAGCGGTCCGACAGCAGTGCGTACGTGGCGATCACCAGGTTGGAGACCAGCTTGTCGAGGCCCGTCCAGCCGAGCTCGGCGATCCAGATGCGGATGTCCTCGACCGAGAAGTCGCCCTTGGCTCCGTGCTTGCCCGCCTGCTGGTCGATGTGCCGGCGCCAGTCCGTGGAGACGTTCAGAGGTCCGTCGTGCACCTCACCCAACTCCAGCGCATGCACGATCCGCGCCACGTCCGTGATGTCACCGCCGTCGACCACGGCCCGGCGTGAACCATCGTCCATGGCCCTGGCGATCCAGCCGTATGCCTTCTTGAACTTCGCGGCAGTGACCGGCTTGCGGCTCTCCTGACGGTCGAAGTTCGGGTGCTTGGGGTACAGCGTGTCCAGCAACCCGTCGGCGAGCTTCAGCAGGTTGTACTCGAAGAGGCCGCCGCCCTGGAGCTGCGGAGTGTGCCCGGCGTACAACGAGTGGACGTGCTTGCCCTCGGTCACCTGGGCGCCGAGGTCGGTCTCGTTGGCCTTGGCGATTCCATACGCCTGGTGCAGTACCTGGCCCAGCTGCGAGACGAGCGTCTCGCGCTGCGCCTCCAACTGATGCCTGACCCGCACCTGGTCATCGGACGACAGGTGGGTCGCGAAGTCCTTCAAACGGTCCCTGCCAAGCAGGTAGTTGACCTTCAGGAGCCGGCCGAGCTGGGTGCCTCGCTGGGCCGAGAGGAAGGACGGCAGCCAGACGATGGTCGCCGCATCAGGCTTCTCCCGCTGCAGGCGAAAGACCCGGTTCTCGTCCGCGCTGGGCTGGCCGTCTTCGCTTTCGTCGAAGGGGTAGTCGATGATGAACCGGATCCGGTCCGGCGAGGACGGCTCGAACTGCGCGTCGGGCAGGACCTGGGGATCGCTCACATTCTCGAAGACGAACTCGGCAATGCGTCGCGTGCCGTGCCAGACGATCTCGCGATCGGCGACGAAGCCACCGTTGTCGACGACGCCCAGCTCTCGCCACAGCCATTCCTGCACCCACCGCTTGCGGGCGCCGTGCGTGTCCTTCTCGCCGACACTGTCCAGGATCGGTTCCACGTCCAGATCGGACAGATGCAGCGTGAAGACCGGGTCCGCGTCGTTGCCGTCACTGCGCAGCTCACCGGGGAACTCCGCCTGAAGCTCCTGCATCCGCTTGACCACGATCCGGTCCTCCTGCCCGGTGCGGGAGCGGATCGATCCGTGGTTCAGGGCGGCGAGGCGTGGCCCGGTGAGGCGAGTGAGAGCAGGCACCTCGGGCGCGAGGTAGGCGAGCAGCATCGTCTTGATGAAGCGGTCGTCGGCCTTGTACTTGGCGTTATCCGCCGAACCGTACTTCTGGAGGAGGTGATCCTTGACCTTGCCGTGGAAGCGAGTTGCCGCGTCGGCCTCGCTGCGCAGCCGGTCGGTGAACGCCTCGCCCATTCCCTCGGCCAGAACGTCCCACAGGTCACCCAGCGGGATCAGCTCACCGACCTTCATGTCCTCACGCCGCTTGTAGAGCATCTGCTGGAGCAGCTTGAGACCGGTGCGCTCGCGCTGGAGCGCACCGGAGAGCGCGACCAGGACGTTAAGAAGGACGGGCGAAACCGGGTACAGCGCCTTGAAGTCGGCCCAGTCCGCGTGGGTGGCACCGTTGGCGTCGAGCAGCACGTCCCGCACCGACTGATTGGAGGTCTCGACCCGGGCGAAGGCGGCTTCGAGCGCGGCCCTGGCGGCGTCGTCCTTCGGCTTGAGGACCCGCTCCTTGATGATCTCCGGGAGGTTGCGGTCCTCCAGGTTGATCGGGTCGATGCGGCCCGCCAGGTACTTGACCTGCTGTTCCAGGTTCTTGGCATCGGCGCCGACCGCATCCGAGCCGATCAGCTCGGAGAGGTCACGCTGGCGGGAGATGAACGAGATGACCGGCAGCGCACGGTCCCCCGTACCTGACTCGATCAGCTTGACGAGCTTGTTCACCTCGTCATTGACGAAGGTCCGCTCACGCAGATGCGCCTGGAGCCAGAGAATCAGCTCGTCGAGGAAGAGAATCAGCCCGTCGTAGCCGAGGGACTTGGCATGCTGGCTGATGATGTCGAGGCCGTTTTCCAGCGGCAGGAAGGCGTTCTTCGCACCGATCGCACTCAGCGAGTACGAGGAGTACGGGCCGGAAATCAGCGCGGACGCGAGCCAGTTGCGAACCTTCTCGCCGGGTGCGGCGGCGAAGGCCTCGTCGAGGAGCGCCGGCGTCCAGACCTCCGGTGCCTCCTTGACATCGAGGTTCACCAGGTCGCCCTCGTCATCGGTGTCCTCCTGCGGGGCGGTGCTCAAGTCCTTCGGCAGCGAGGGATTGCCGAGCCAGCGGACGAACTCCGCGTCATCGGAGAAGAACTCCCGCTGGCGGCGCGCGTCTTCGAACATAGCGTCCGCCCGGTAGACCGGCGGCACGGGTGCGTCCGCGTGCAAGCGCTGCACTGTGCGGACGTATCCGCCGAGGATCGCGGAATCCAGGTCGGTCGCACCGACGAGGTGGAACGGGACCATCAGGAACTTCCGGTCCCGCAGCCACGCGTCATGGTCGGCAATGATCGGCTGGAGCGTCGGCTTGGTGCGGGCGGCCGGGTTGTTGGAGAGGATCGCGTGGAGCACGGTCATGAAGTGGCTCTTACCGGAGCCGAACGATCCGTGCAGGTACGCGGCGTCGGACGACCCCGCCCGTACGGACGCCTCAACGATCTTGAGCGCCCTGCGGAGGGACTGCTCCAGCTGCGGGGTGACCACGTACTCGCGTACGCGGTCGGCGGTCGCGTCGAAGCCACCGGAGAGCTCGACCTTGAACGACCCGGCGAGTACGGACTCGGGCAGGTCGAGTACGTCCCGGAGGTAGAGGTCGCCGTTGCCGCTACTCATCGTCTTCCGCCGCCTTCTTCTTGGCCGTCTTTGTCGTTGCTGTTGTCTTGCGTGCCCGGGTCTTCTTCGCCGGACGCCATTCGGTGAGTGCCGCCGGGGTGAGCTGTTCGCGAGCCAACTCGCCGTCCAGGAAGCTCTGGAACTCCTCGGCGGCGGACTCCTCGCCCCACTCGTCGTCCACTTCGCCGAACCACTGCCGCAGCCACGGCATCAGTTCGTTGATCCCGGCGAGCAGTGGTACGAGCTGCTCGCCTGACCAGTCCTGCTGCTTGCGGCGCTCGCTGACGATGTTCAGCAGAGCGGTGGCCTGGTCACGCTGGTCCCAGCCGGCCCAGCCGAGGAGGAGGGTCGGATCGGAGCCGGGACTCGCGTCCGGGTAGGAGACGAACCGCTCCTTGGGCACGTCCAGCTTCCCGCGGTTCGACCAGTAGGACTGCTTCACGAAGTCCGCGGAGGTGTACTTCGGCGGTACGGGGATGTTTAGCCGTTCGCCGGTCCGGTCCTCCTCGCGCTGCTGCTCCCAGACGTCCTCCCACTGCGCGCGCTTGCGCAGGCCGGTGTCCTTGTAGCGGTACGCGGCGAGGTACGGGACGTGCTCGGCGTCGATCACGTCCTGAACGACATGGGTGAGGGAGAGGTTCGGCTTGCCGAGGTGGGTGGCGTAGAGGGAAGCGGTGTTGAGGATCGCCTTGGCGTCTGGTTGGTTCTCGAGCTCGTCAGTGAGCTGGCCGACGGTGAGGGTGCGGGGCTGCTCGAAGTCGTTGAGGACGTGGAACCAGAGGGATTTGTCCTCGCACCGGTCGAGTAACCAGGTACGAAGTGCGGCCTTCTCGCGCTTCTCCCAAGGGTCGGTGGCCCAGCGCCGCTTGCACTCGGGGCGCTCGATGAGGGCGATGTCGCGGCGGGAGGTGATGGTGTCGATGCGGGCCTGGACGATGTCCTGGTACCAGTTGGGCCAGTGGGCGGGGATCTCGGTGACGGGGGTGGAGCCGTGCCGGTCGAACCAGGCGGTCTCGATCTCCCCGGCGGCCTGCTTGCGCGCGAGCACGATCTCGAACGCCCGCTCCCCGAGATTCACTTGGGGGATGGTCGTGGGTGCGGGGGAGGGGGCGGTGAGGCGAGCCTTCTCTGCGTCGGTGAGCAGCCCGTAGGAGTGATAGACCTCCCAGTCCAGCTCCTCCTGGAGCGCGATCATGCGCTGGCGGGTACGGGTCCAGGCGTCTCGAGCGGAGTCGAGGCGGGCCCGGGTGGGCGGCTCGATGGCGGTGCAGACGGTGGAGGGCTCTTGGGCGGCGAGTTCCTGGGCGAGGGCGTCGAGTGTGCGGCCGAGGGGAAGGGGGAGTTGGGTGGGGAGGGGGAATTCCTGAAGTTTGGTTCCAGTGAACTCGAACCGGTGCTCCCACAGCTCGTCTGAGATGCCACCACCGATGCCGCCGTTGCCTTTGGATTGGCTGACCTGCTTGAGCCAGAAGCAGGCTGTCGACGAGTTGAGTACTCCGAGGAGCATCAAGTGCTCGTCTTCGCTTGACTCATCCGGCAGCTTGATTGCTGGCCCGGTTCGGTTGAAGACTTTTCCGCCGCGATCCAGCGTGAAATGGTTGTGGGTTGCGACGAAGGGGAATCCCACTGAAAGAGGTGATCGATAACGCCTAGCGAAGAACATGCTGTGGTCGAACCAGCGCAACCCGCGCTCCTCGGGTGTCTCGCCGAAATCTAGGCGCCCGCGCAAAGCTGTTCGGTTCGGCCATAGATAGCGATATTCGTGCAGTTCCAGCTCTCGCGGATCACCATGCTCGTCATAGGGGAAGAGTGCCCAGTTCGGTGTTTTCACGATGAAGTCCCGAATGTCCTCACCTGCGATCACGGGGACACTGCCGTTTCTCAATCCACGCGTTCTAGTTGCCTGTTGTGGAAGGTAGAAGGCGAGATCTAGCCCAGTATGCGTGGTCCGGCCTACTGTCGATACTTTTGAATTGCATCTTGAAGGTTGGCTCTCCAGGGAAGCCAACAATTCGGCAGACCCGCCTCCGCTCAAACTCCACGGAAATTGAGCTAGATCGGCTCGGGGTAGGTCGGTAACGCCCACCCAGTCTGATTCGGTGCCTGGAGTGTTGACTTGTTTGGTAATCGCGGTCCACACAAGGCCCTCGGCGGCTTCCTCGGGCTGCGTCGGCTCACCCCGTACACCCAGCACCGCCCGAATGGGCTCGTCTGGGCGCGGTACGTAATTCCGCCCCGCCAGAATAGCCGTCGGTGTCCCATGTCCAGGTATATAAGCCCCCGACGTATCGATGACGTGCGTCAAGTGGACCTTCAATCGGAAGAAGTCTTCGATCAACTTCTTGCCGAACTCGCGTTTCATGAATGAGTTCGCGGTGATCTGCCCTACGTAACCCGCGTCCCGATTCGATCCTGAAGTTCGCACCGCTAGCTGGAAAAGTCGCTCAGCGAATGGCACCGACAACGCGTACTTTCCTGAGCAGGACTCGTAAACCCGGTAGTTGAGGTTCTCCTGCTTGTCTTTGACTGTGATGTACGGTGGATTTCCCACGACAACGTGATACGTGTCGCGCGTCATTAGGTCGCAACGTTCTGCGTATTCACCGATGTCCTCGGGACGGTAGAAGAAGTTTTCGAGGTTTTCCCCAGACAGGGAGAACATGGTCTCCGACTCCCGCTTCGGCGCACCGCGTCCGTGGATCAGAGAGTCGCCTACCACTACGTTGATCGGAAACCCAGGCGCAGTATCAAACCGCCCCGCATCCGCCGCCTTCAGCGCAGCGATCAATAGTCGGAACCGAGCGATCGACACTGCGAAGGGGTTCTTGTCGCAGCCGTGCACTGCGTTCAAGGCCCTCCGGATCAGTGTCCACTCGTCCGCGCTCTTGTCCTCGTTCCGCCACTTCGCCAGTAGCCGCTCGAAGAGTCCCAGCAGGAAGTGACCCGAACCACATGCTGGATCGATCGTCCGCAAACCCGCTGGGAGTTCTCGATAGACTCCGTGCTCGCGAATCTTGACGACCGGCTCCAGGCCAAACTCCTCAACCGCCGGCTCCAGCGTCAGGTCGAGGATGAACTCCTCCACGAACGCTGGGGTCTGGAGCAGCGCGTATGTCTTCCGAGCGTGCTCGCTCAAGTCCTGGTACAGGTCGCCCAGGAAGCGCGTGTCCAAGTCGCTGTCCACGAATGAGTGGATGAGCTCACCGTCGGAATCAACCCGCCGCCAGAACTTCAGAAGCGCCGTCGCCGCCTCGTACGAAGGAGCGATCTCCCATAAGGGATTGTGTCCACGGTCGAAGAGCCCGGCCACCGTCGGGTTGGTTCCCGCCAGGTGGTCGAACGCCGCAACGATCCAGTCGCGGTCGTTCTTCTCCGGGTTCGCCGCGAAGAATGCCGCATCGTGGTCCTCCGCGTCCTTCAGACGCTCACCGACACCCGCCAGCCACGCGCGCTCGATCAACCCGTTGTCCTCGCAGAAGCGTACGAAGACGCAACCGAGCACCCATGCCGCTGCGACCTGAGTGACCCGCTCGTCCCGCCACGACTCGTACGTCGCCGCTGTACGGTCCGCCGCGTATGCCCGCGTGTACTCGTCCGTGAGCCGGTCTCGGTACTCCTCCACCGACTCGCTCCGCGCCCGCAGGTCGTCCTCCAGGAGCGTGACCTGCTTGCGGAGGTCTCTCAGTAAGCCGTCCTGCCCACCATTGCGCGCGCTCACAGTGCCAAACCCTCTCGATGTGCAGCCAAGTTCTTGAGGAAGTCCTCGGTCAGTACCACGCGTTCCGCGTCGCCACCGGTTACCTCCACCGTGAGCCCGTCCAACTGCGGTCCCCCCTGCGGGTTGTGCGACGGCGCGAGCAGCCACAGCCCGTGCGGTCGCCCACCAGGCTTGCGGGCCTCGCGTTGCAGCTCCACCAACAGTTCGTGTCCGCCCGCCTCGTAGTAGTGGGAGAGCAGGCCCGCGGTGTGAAGGAACAACACCGCCTCGGGCTCCCGAGAGGCTGCTCCCAGCCGCGCCGCGACCCTCGGCCATACCCGGACCACGAACGACCGCAACCCACCCGGAAGTTCACTGCTCCTTGTGTACCGGGTGTCCGCAGCCAGCACCTTCGACCAGTCCGTGCCGTGTTCGGCCGCCAGCGCCCGGAACTCCTCCAGGAAGACCCTCGCCAAGTTCACCGGAATCACCGGGAACGCCTCCGCGACCGCTTCTGCAACCGAGCCGGCCTCGCCCCGCAGCCGCTTGACGTGCACGTTCAGGGCGAGAAAGCCGCCCTCCCGTATCGCGGAGTTGAGCTTCGCCGCGAGCAGCGCCGATGGCTCGCGCCCCCCGGCGGCGCCAGCCACCAGTGCGCGAGAGGCCCTGGTCACCGTGCCCGTCGAGGTGGGCCAGCTGCTGCTGCCCACCGCTGACACCGGCGCCGGAGGCTTAAAGCGCGCCTCGGCCGTCTCGTACGTCAGCGGGAACCCGGCCTTGTTCAGCGCGTCCTCGACCTCGACGTACGTGGGCCTGCCCATCGCCATCTCGGGGAAGCGCGAGCGCAGACGAGAGAGCAGTCCCTCCAGGCTGATGCCTACCTCGCGCCGCACGCCGGCCGCGGCTTGGGAGATCTGCAGGGCACGCCAGAGCTCCAGCGTGCGTGGGTACAGCTCCAGCCGGGGGGAGGCGGCGGCACCCAACGACGTTGCCGCAGCCAGCGTGACCAGTCGGGCGTCCGGCAGCGGGTTCATGCCTTCAGGTGTGCGCACCGCCCGTAGGTCGCGGAGTGCACCGGACCGGTCCGGCAGGGGATCGGCGGTGGCGATCTTCTCCGCCGCTTCGCCCAGCTCTATCGCGTAGGCAGCGAGTTCATCGGACGTCGGGTCGTCGGAGCCGTCCAGCGACTCCAGGGCCACGATCAGCCGGCCCCGCCGCCGCATCTGCGCGAGCCGCGGTTCATGGTCCTCGTCGCGTCCGGTGAGGAGTGTCTCGGCGGCAACAGCAGCTCGTACGACCGCGAGCGCGGCGGCCTCCTTGCCCTCCGTGGATTCGCTCTCGGAGCCGTGGCTCGCGGCCAGAACCCGGGACAGTTCCCTGGCGGTCATCACGCGGCCCGCGTCCCGGACGGCGTCTACTAATTCACCGCGCAGGACGTTCATCCACCCCGCGTCGGCCCACTCCGTGATCGCCGCGCTGAGGTGCTTCGAGACGGTGAACTCGGAGACCTTCACCGTCTCCGCGACCTGGCGGTTGGTGGGCCAGGAACCCAACTCAGCCTCGCCGTCTAGCCCGAGCCAGGCCGCGACGACCTGCGGCCGCTTGTTGTCTTTGCGGCCCGGTGGCACCGGGTTGAGGAGCGCGGCCAAGTGCTCCACGTCCTGCCTGGCTTCGTGCTCGGCCCCGAGCTTGTCGTCCGCCGCCACAGGCACCACGGGCCGTACTGGAGCAGGGGCGGCCTTGGGCATCTTGGGACGCAGCGCAGCCGTCCACTGACGGTGCCGCCGGTTGAGCTCCTTCTTGACCACCGCGCCGATACCGCGCTTGCCGCGGAAGCGAGGCGAGGGGACGTCCAGCAGCTCGCCGACCGTTACCGCGCCAAGCTCCTCGGCCACCGCAGCCGCTCGCTCGGTGAGCCCCGCGTCCCTCAACGTCGTGTCGAGCTTCGCCTTCTCCGAGTACAGGTCCCGGATTTCGTCGTCGGAGAGGCCCTCGTGTCGGCCCGCGCCGCCCAGCAGCGAGACCGGGTCCGAGGCAGGCGGTGGCTGGGTGCGGTCGGCCTCGACAAATATGGATCGCCAAGCGTCCCGCATCTGCCGCAGTGACTCGAACCGGCGGTTCGCTTCACGGTGCAGCGCCCGCTCGAAGAACTCCTCGAGTCCTGGCCTCAGGACGGCCACGAAGGCATCCGTGGCGAGGACGGGGAGGTCGTCCTTGAGGGCCGTCTGGGGGTCGTCCGTGCCGTTGCCCCACATGGGGCGCTCGGCGGCAGCCATCTCATGCAGGACGACCGCGGCGGCGTACCGCTCCGCGTAGTCGTCGTAGATGGGGCGCCGGGCATCCCCGAGGAAGGGATCGAGATAGCCACGCGTGCCGGCCTTGATGTCACGGTCGGAGACATTGGCCAGGGAGAAGTCGAAGAGCATCAACTGCTGCTCACCGTCGTCCCGGACCTTGATCCCGAGGTTGTCGGGCTTGAGGTCGCGGTGACGCAGGCTCCTGGCCGCAAGGTCGTCGAGGGCGGTGAACAGGTCCTCGCCGAATGATGCCAATTCCTCGTAGCCCAGCTGCCCGTAGCTGGCCAGCCGTTGACCGAGCGTCTCAGGACCGGCGTACTCCAAGGCGAGGACGGTCCGGCCGCCGATTGTGCGCGGGCCTTCGTGCAGCTTGATGATGCGGCCACTGCTGATCTGCTGGAGGGCCGCCGCCTCCGAGGCCAGGCGCTCGTTCTTCTCCGCGTCCAGCGCGACCTTGAGGACCCGCTCCTCCTCCACACGGCGGCCGCGCTCGTCTTCCGTGACACGCGTTACGTACAGCGCCCGGGCTGTCGCACCCGAACCGAGCACCCGCTCGACGGTCCAGTCCCCGTCGACAGCCTGGCCGGGGGTGGCGGTGAGCGGGTCGGCCTCCAGGGCGACCGCCTGTGCGGCGCTGGCCTGCTCGGCATCGTCGAGCTGCCTGAGAAAGGCGTCGGCGGAGTCGAGACGATCGTCCACGGACGCGCGGGTCGCGGCGTACACCAGCTCGTCGAGACCGGCATCCATGGCGTCGCTGACCGCGTACAGGTGCAGTCCACCGTCGGCGGCGAGTCGCGCCTTCAGGGCGGTACGGGTCTCGGCAGGCGGCATTCCGGTCAGGATGTGGTGCGCCACGGCTCCGAGACCGAAGACATCGAGATCCACCGGGTCCGGATAGTCGGCGTCGGTCTCGGGCGCGAGGTAGCACTGGGCGGCGTCCTCGATGTGCTCTCCGGTGAAGGAACTCTCGCCGAGCGAGCGCAGTGAGGTGGTGTCGAAATCGCGGGCCGATGCCTGCCAGTCGATGATCCGCAGGACGGGGTCGTTACCGTTCTCGCGGGCGCTGACGTACACCGAACGGGCCGCGAGTGCGCGGTGGTAGAGCGAGCGGCGGTGGGCGTAGCGGACGGCCTCAGCGAGCTGGCGCACCATGTCGCGGCGTACGGCTTCGGAAAGTTTCGGGCCGTGCACAGCAAGGTAGTTGTCCAGCCGCAGGTCGCTCTCCCGGTGGCGGAAGAGGATCGCGGGGCCGCCCTGGTGCTGGCGGAAGGCGACGGCCTGGGAGATGCCGCGGTGGGCGATGCCCTGGAGCACCTGGTACTCGCGCTCGGCGGCGCGGGTGGCGGAGCGACGCCTCTCTTCGCTCGCCTGCTGCTCCACGAGATAGACCCGGACCCGGCCCTCCTCGTGGATCACCTCCTTGCGCTTGGCGAGCCGGTCCTCCCAGGTGGGTCCCGCGTCCAACGGGCGGGAGGAGAGCCTCCAGCCGTCACCGAAGTCGAGGTGGGCGGTCGATGCCCGCACCCCGATCTTCTTCATCAGCTCGGGCAGGTGCCGTGCGAAGACGTCTTCCTTGATCCGCCAGCTCTCTCGCTCCGGCGGCAGGTTGAGGAAGTCGTCCCAGATGCCCGGGAGGCCGCTCTGGGCGCCGTCACGCCCGTACACATGAGTCCGCTGCACCGTGTCCAACTCGCTCTGGAGCAGCGGGTCGGACAGGAACACGAGCGGGTCGATTCGGGGAACGCGCATGCTTGGGTAGAGCTCGCGGGCCGCCTCCTGGAGGCGGGCCTTCAGCTCTTTGGACTTGAGATCGGTGAGGTGCAGGGGGTTGCGGATCGTACGGACCCGGCGGTCGGGGGCGTGGAAGCTCCAGGTGTCCCCGCTGTTGACGACGCGGCCGGGATGCCCCTTCAACTCGACCAGATAGAGGCCACGGGGTGTGGCGATGAACAGGTCGCACTCGTTGATGCGGCCGCTCATGGCGGTGAAGGAGAACGTTGCCCAGGCATAGTGCGGAGCCGTCACCGGCATCCGCTGCTTGATGTAGTCGAGGGCCGCCTGCTCCCAGGGAAAGGGGGACGGCCGGGTCTGGTACCAGCGCTTCGGCTGGTGCTGGCCGGGCTTGGGGGGCGCCTGACCTCCTGCTGCCGCCACCGCCGTTCACCGCACCTTTCCGCCACCGGACTCGCCTGTCGCCGACGTGGTCCGTGTCGGTGTTGACGGTATGGGGCGAATCGCGACTTTTTGTTATCGTCAGACTGCTGATCTGGACATCTTGCCAGGTGGGAGGCGGTGTTGCAGGAGGCGTGGGGAATTCCGGCGAGGGCCGTGGGAAGAAGGCGAGTGCGGTCGTCGCTATCAAGCCATTCCGTGAACGCTGTGCCGCATGCCACAGCGAATCCACTTACGATCATGTAAGAACGCGGGAGCCTGAGGGCGGGGGAGGCGGGCGTGGCCCGGACGGTACGCAAGCGAACGGTTTTCTTCTTCGAGGTCGTGGAGGCCAAGCGCGGTCAGCCGCGTATGGAGCACCAGGACTGGCGGAGCTTCCTCGACGGGGTCGCGGCCTCGGAGCCGTACGAGTGCGTGGTCCGCAGCGCGGACGATCAGCTGGTCGGGGTGATCGACTCAGCTGTCCCTGTTGATCATTTGCAACTCGCCAAGATCACCGGTGAGGTGCCGCACCAGCTTGACCGGAGCAACGGAACGATTGAGGCACTTCAGGTCGCGGCAGGCAAGGAGGTCGTCCATGTGACGACGATCTGCTTCCTTCCGTACGCCAACATCATCGGGGTCCTACCTGGAGGCTTCTCGGCGCCGCGGGTGAGTGCCATCACCAAGTGGCTGAACGGCGTTGGTCTGCCGTGGGGTGAGGTGGTGCTCAAGCCGGTCATCCACGCGCGCGCTCGAGAGAAGCTCAACCGCATCGAGGCGGTCACCGAGTTCACCGTGCAGTTGGAGGGGGCTCCGGCGGACACCGTCAGTGCCTTGAGCGCCCACGGCGGCCTTGCTGATTCACTGCGGAGTTTCGGTCAACGGCACCCGGACACTTCCATCACACTCTCGCTGAAGGTTCCCCAGCGTGGCAGCAGGCTCTCCGCGATGCGCAGGAATCGGGCCGCGACCGAACTGCGTACCGACGTACTCCAGTTCATGCCAGATCTGGACGAATGGGTGGACGAGTCCGGGGTGATCCGGTCCGTGACCGGCAGGGTCGCAGTCCGGGACCCGCACCGTCAGTCCCTTGAGTACGAGCCGCTCGACTTCCTCGCCCACCGCATCACGGCCCAGTGCGATGTCCCGCTCGCTTTCACCGACGGACGGTCGGTCGATCTGCGGTACGCCGTAGACGAGATCTTTGCGGCGGCCTGTACGCATGAGCAGGCGCTACAGGAAGCATGTCAGTATCGGCCGCTAGCCTGAGCAGCAGTTCAGGGCTGAGGTTGGGGGCGACGTGCTGAATTGGCTGTGGCGGCGCTGGGTGGGTCGACCAGTGGTGGACCTGGTGATCGCAGGCGCAGTGGTCGGTCTGCACATGGCGACTGTACGGATCACGGGCGCGGGCGATGTGCTGGGATGGCCCGACAGAGAGCAGAGGATCGCGGTCTATACGACGACGGCGACCGTCGTCGCGATCATCGGCAGCTTCATCACTGCGGCCGTGACCCTGTACGCCGCGGCCACAGGTCCCCGCATGCGGGTGTTGCGCACGCACCCTCAAAAGGGGCCGGAATTCCGGCGGAATTGGATGAGCATTCTCAGCGCGACACTGGTGGTTTCCGGGCTGTGCCTCCTCGCTGTAGTCCTCGACACCACGGAGCACGATCCGCGCGGAGTGCACTGGCTGGCGGAGGGCGCGGTAGCCCTGGGGGTAGCGCGCGCGGTGCGGCTGATGTGGCTGTTCGGCAAGGTCATCATCGGCAATGACCTCGACCTCGGTGACACCCGGGATCCGGCGTCGCAGCCCCCGGTGCCGGTGCGGCAGCCGGGGGCGTGAACGGGACTCGGGGTCAGCTGACGGCCTGGTCTCGGTGTGTGGTGTGTGGAGCAGGATCGCCGGCGCCCACTGTGGCTTGTTGGCACGTGCGTCGGACATGAGCAGCCACCGTCTCCGTACCACGTGATCCAGCCACTATCACCGCAGTTCCGGCCGACAGCCGTGGTGACCTTTTTCGACAGGCAGAGCCTTACCTAAGATCACCACAACCGAATTGCGGCCCGACGGGCTTCCTGAACAGGACATGCCCCCACCCGCACGAGTCTCTCGTGCCCTGGGGGAACCACCTCGTGTCCATGCTCCTGCTGAAACTTTCGGCGCAGGATCTGCTCACTCTCGATTCGCGTGATCGGATGGTGCCGCACCTTGCGGCCCGGTGGCGGTACTTCCGGGGAGCAGACGCATCGGAGTCGGAGCGTTCCGCATGGGCGGAGAGTCTGGTGAGCCTCGCGAACGACCTGGTCGCGGCGGGACGTGGAAACGTGGAGATGATCGTCGAGTGTGCTGCCACGCTCGACGAGGCGATCTGCCCTGGTGACCCCCGCCTTATCGACGTTGTTCTGGTGGGACGTCATCCAAAGCGTCACGTTGCCTCTGTGCAGTTGGTCGAGTTGAAGCGTTGGTCGACGGTGAGCCGGGTGGAACGGGCGACCGCGGATCTGTTGCACGTGCCGGGCCTCAAAGGGGAGAAGAAGCACCCGGCGCTGCAATTGGGCGCATATTACGAAGCGTTCACGAGCGCTCGCGGCCCGTTCCAGGGGGCCGACTTCGAATGTGGCGGTTTCGCCTACCTGCACAATGCCACCGACGATTCCGTACGGACCCTGATCGACGTGGACGCACCGACAGGATCCTACGCCCGCATATACACGAGTGATCGGCGCGAGCAGCTGCTGTCCGATCTCAGGAAGCACTTTGCCGAGGAAGGCGCGGCCTCCGTGGCCGAGAGGATGTTGCAGAGCATGGGTCTGCGCAACACCCCGCTGCTCGACGCCATGATCTGGTCTCGAGGAGCCGACACCGTCTTCACCCTGCGCGGGCGGCAGAAGGAGGTCGCCGACCAAGTGCTTGAGACGGCTTCGAAGGTCCTGCCGGACCCCCGGCGCCCCGCTTTGGTGCCGGATAAGCGGCGGGTGATCTTCCTCGTGACCGGTGGCGCGGGAACGGGGAAGAGTGCGATCGGCCTGCAGATCAAGGCGGAACTGGAGGCCCAAGGCCGTACGGTCAAGTACGCCAGTGGCAGCCGGGCCTTCAACGGGGCCCTTCAAGAGCACGTCGGCTACGGAGACAAGCAGTTCAGGGAGACGTTCACCTATTTCAGTAGCTTCGTCACCCCACCCGACCCGCTCTTGGACGTGCTGATCTGCGACGAGGCGCATCGTCTCCGGGACCGGTCGACCAGCCGATTCTGGAAGCCCGAGGACTGGGGCACGGGCCCACAGGTGGACGAACTCCTCGCGGCGTCCCGCCTGACGGTTTTCTTCCTGGACGAGGGCCAGTCCGTGCGACCGAACGAGGTCGGTACCGTTGGTCTGATCAGAGACGCGGCCGAACGCCACGGCGCCCGGATCGTTCCGTACAAGCTGCGGGAGCAATTCCGATGCGGTGGCAGTGACGCCTACGTCCGCTGGGTACGGGCATTGCTCGGAGTGGCGGACGAGGAGCCCGGTAAGTGGCGACCGGACGGACTGATGCACATCGAAGTGGCGGACACCCCGGAGGAGCTCGAACAGATCATTCGTACGGAAGCACTCGCCGGTGCGTCCGCGCGCATGGTCGCCGGCTACTGCTGGCCATGGACGAAGCCGCTCGGCAAGGAGCGACGGCTGGAGGCCGACGTCCGCATCGGTAAGTGGTACCGGCCGTGGAACGCGGACAGTGAAAGCTTCTGCGAGGACGAGGCGCCGCCGTCGAGGATCTGGTCGGTGCATGAGAACGGCCTCGGTCAGATCGGCTGTGTCTACACGGCGCAGGGGCTGGAATGGGACTGGTGCGGTGTGATCATGGGTGAGGACATGGTGCGCCGCGATGACGGGTGGGTGTTCCGACGGGGCAAGGAACGCAAGACAGCGGAGTCGGGCATCAAGCGGGTCGCCGAGCCGGGTTCGTTCGATCCGAAGGTGAAAGCCGGCAGTGTCGACGACGAGGGATTCGCACGGCTCATCCGGCACGCCTATCACGTGCTGCTGACCCGGGCCAGCCGCGCCACGGTCCTCTATTCCACGGACAAGGAGACCCGGGACTACCTCAAGGAACTCGTCGGCAAGGCCGAGATCCACGGATTGCGTCCCACCTGGGAGAACTTGCCGGTGGAAGCGCGTATGCCGCATCTCCCTCGGCCGGGCCGAGGGCGGGGCAAGGGAAGAGGTCGTAAGGGTGCGGGGTCGCCCGCACCTGATCTACGGCTGTTCTGAGTAGCGCTGTTGCACGAGTAGGTGGCGGGCTCACCGGGCCCGCCACCGGTCTGCGCTAGAAGAGCAGACTTGCAACCGCCACCAGGGCCGTCACCAGAAGGTTGGAGACGACTGTGACAGCGATCTCGATCAGGATCGCGCGGATCCTTTCACGACGCGCAGGCTTGTACTCGACCGAGGTCATGACCACTCCAAAGCAGTGAGATCGGAATGGCAGGGGGACGCCCTACCGGGCATCCACGCTCGCGTCGCGTGTCACCACACGACGGGCACAACCATTCGTCACCCGCAGCTCATTGGAGCGAACTCAGGAACCGCAGCCTCGTACCCTCCGGGAAGGTGCGCAGCGCGATCATGCTATCTCGTGAGTCGGCTCCGAGGGTGTGGATTTCGCGGTGGAGCGTCTGGACCGTGTAGGCATGACTTCGGGCGCTGTCGGGGGCTAGGGGGTGTCTCTCCGATCTCCGTGGGCCTGCGACGCCTGGCACCGCACTCCCCCCCCAACTAACGCTGGGGGTAACCCCACGCCGCGTTGTCGCATCACCCACGGACACCCAGTCCGCGGGAGACGCTCCGCCTTGCGATGCACGGCACCAGACGACGCAGGCTGATCCACGGAGATCGGAGAGACACGCCCTAGAGCGCTGAAGGGATCAGTGAGCGGAGCTTCTCGCGGGTTTCCGGGTCCGTCGAGTAGACGATCGTGCCGATCATCCCCCGGGTCAGCAGCACCTTGTAGGTGTTGCGGACGAGGCGGTCGACGTCCTTGTCCGGGGTGGCTTTGGTGAAGGACGGGTCCTTGGAGGCGCTGCGGTCCACCATCCATCGGTCCGTACGCCAGACGAGGTCCGGACCCATGATCACGCCGGACCAGTCGTACTCGAAGCCCTGTGCGGTGTAGACGCACCCGATCTGTCCGAACCCGGCGGGGTCGGTGGCCCAGAGGGGCGCCGGTGGGGCGCCGAGCAGGGCGCGGTCGCCGTAGAGGTTCCACGGTCTGGCCCAGTCGCCGATGACCACATCGCTGGGCAGAGAGTGCATGCGCGAAGTGATCTTCGTCGTCCACTTCCAGCAGTAGCCCGCGGACAAGCGCGCGCTGTAGCCCTGGGCCCGTCGGGCGGCCAGGAGGTCCTCCAGCTCCTGCGGGCTGTCGGCGGTCAGAAGTCGCACCTTGCCGTCCGGCTCCCACACGGTGGGTGCATTGCCTTCGAGTCCCAGCAGGTCGATCACCCATTGCAGGTAGGCGTCGCTGCCACCGCATCGGAATTGGCTGTCGAGCCTCACTACCGTGCAGTCCAGATCCTGTTCGACCGCAGCCGCCTGGATCTGTTCCACGGTTCCCATCTCGCCCGGACGCACCACCTGGTGCTGGTCCAGCAGGAACACCGGAACCCGAGCGGCGTCCATCAGCTCTGCCACCTGTGGCCGGCCGGTCCGCAGAGCCGCCTTGGTGTAGCGGTTGGCGGAGGTCTTGCGGAGCCGGTGCGCTTCGTCGCAGACCAGCACGTCTAGGTCGTTCGGTTCGGCCTCCATGAAGCTGTTGAAATATCGGAAGAGCCGCTGGACCTCGGGCTTGCGAGCACCGGCGACCTTGCGCATCGTCTTGGTGAACGACTGTGAACCGGTGGCGTGCAGGGTGGGCACCCCGCGCCGGTAGAGGTCGCCCAACAGGGAGAGGGCGATCACGCTCTTGCCGGAGCCCGGGCCGCCGGCCACGACGACGACCTGCTTGCGGTTGGACCGTCGGGCCTGTCGGACCGCCGACATGACCGTTTCGTAGGCGAGCCGCTGTTCGTCCAGCAGGACGAACTGCTCCCGATTGCGTACCTCTTCGGCGGCAACGGTCATCAGTTGCCGGGACGGCCGGGCCTTGCCCTGCAGCAGGGCATCGGCTGCCTTGGCCCCCGGCTTCGCCGCCAGCTTGGAACGCAGGTAGCCGAGGAAGGCACCGCGCTGGTCACCGGTGAACATCCGACCCCGATCGTCCTCAGTGACGGCGCGGAGCCCCGTCACCCCGAAGTCGGTCGCGTTGTGCAAGTAGGCGACCCCTGCGACCGACTCCGGGATCCGTTCCAACGCTCCATTGAACGAGACCAGGTAGTCGCAGTAGCCGCGCACCTGCTCGATCGGGTTGAGGACCGGATCCGGGTAGGCGTCTATGCGGCACAGCAGCGGATCGTCCTCCGCCGGGTAGGCCTCGCTCCACTGTTTCAGCTCGACCACCACGTACGAGGGCGCTCCGGTGCTCGGATGAACGCCGGCCAATATCACGTCCGCGCGCTTGCTGGTCAGGGGCAGCCCGTACTCCAGCAGCATCTCGACTTCACCGAGCCCGGCTTCGATCAGCGCGTTGGTCAGCGCGGGGATGCTGCGCTCCCAGGAGCGCACCTCCGTCGGCTGGGGCCGGTGACGGTGCTTGTGCAGAAAATTCTCGGTAAGAAGCTGCGCCAACCGGCCTTCGACGTGCGTGCGAGTGGCCAACGACGCCGCGGACTCACGGAACAGCAAGGACATTGCCCCCAGGCAGCACGAAGTGGCTCGCGCGGGTGGGGGCATGTCCTTCAGTTCCACAGACGTGGAGCGGAAGCCCGTCGGGCCGCTGAGATGGTTATCGTCATCCTAGAACAGGACGTGGATCAGGCACTCGGAGCTGGGCAACCCCCGCGTACGTCGGCACTGGTGACGCTCCTCCGACGCATGGTGCCTCTTCACGTTGATGGCAGGTAGCTCTGAGCTTTGGTTACGCCGAGTGCTCCCTCTCTCAAATCGCTCTCTGGGGCGCATCATGTGGAGTGCGTCAGGGCACTGCAGCGGGCGGAAATTTGTGTCTGACCTGCGGTTTCCCGTGCGCATGATGTGCACTGTGGGCGTCATGGCGAGTGACGTCGACCCTGGTTGCCATGAGGCCAACTACACGGGCGCTGTTGGCCCGCCCCGGTTTCACGCAGCGAAGGCGTGCCTCAGCAGAGGTCCCCGTACCGCAGTCTCGGTATTGCGTTGCGGTGCCACTGGCATCCGAAAGGGCCGATCCGCTCATGCCCTCCCGACGACGTTGGCGTGTACTGCCAACTACCCATGCTCTATGTTGCAGGGGCAATCTAATGGGGTTCGAATCACGCAGGCAGAGCAGCCGCGGTTCCAGTCGATGACCTTCGTGACTGAGGCGACGCACAACTGAGGCGACGGACGAGGAAATGGCGCGGGATTACGACAGTCAGCTGCTGGAGTCGGTGGCAGTACGGCGGCGCAGGATGCGCGATGCGCTGCTGTTCGGAGCGCAGCGGGGGCGGCGTACTGCTGATGAGCGGCTCGGGAAGGTGTTCGCGGGGATCGCTATCACGGCTGTCCTGTGTGCGGGGTGTGTCGGGTGGTCGTTCCTTCAGCACACGCTGGCGCAGCAGAAGGCAGAGCAGGAGAAGCAGCAGCGTCAGGTGCAGCAGTACGAGCGGCCGACGAGGTCGGCGAAATCCTGGAAGTCCACAGTTCGGATCGGATTCGGACAGTTTTGCAGCAATCCTGGGAGTCGTGCGAAGAGCTGCCGGTGACGGGAGAGGGGCTCGCCGATGTGGGGCCAGGCGGAGATGAGAGTCGCAAGCGCGCCCAGTTGGCCCGATAGTTCGTCAACGCCCGATGATAGGTTCCCGTAAGTGGTGAGCAGAGCAACGACTTCCCAGGGGCAACTGAGCCGAGTGACCTTGGTCGGTGAGCGACGCCGGGCCGACATCGTCCTGCTGTCCGATACGCCTATTGGGCAACTGCTCCCGGATGTTCTGCAGTTGCTGGATGAGCGGCCCGCATCGCGCCCGATGACCCGGCAGTTGATGACGTCCGACGGCTCCGTCCTGCCGCACGACAGCACGCTGGCGTCGGCCGGGATTGCCGACGGTGCCGTGCTCCGGCTCGTCAGTACCCACTCCGCGCCGCCCGCCCCTGTAGTGCACGACGTCACCGACCAGGTGGCCGGCGACCTCGACCTGCGGGCTTGGCGCTGGCGTCCCGCCGCGCGCCGGGCCGGCGCGGGCGTGGCGACCGTCGTCTTCGCGGTGATCGCCGCGCTGCTGGCCCGGCGTGAGTTCGCGCTCGGTGCCCTGGTCGGGGCTCTTTCGGCCGTCGCGCTGGCGCTTCTGGCGGCCGGTGCGCTTGTCGCCAAGGTCGGACGGGGGAACCGGGGGCTGGCGACCGCGCTGCTGGTCGCCTCCGGCGGGCTTGGCGTTCTCACCGCGTGGACAGCTGCCGACGCGTACGGCTGGCCGGGTACCGCGCGGCTGGCCGCCGTGGCGGGCGCGCTGGTCGTGACGCTTGTGTTCCTCGGTTTCTTCTCGCCGCTGGGCAAGGGCGGGCTCGTTGGTGCCGTGACCACTGCCACGATCGTTGTTGTGTGGGAGGCGGTCGCTGCCGTTCAGGGGGATCCGGCCCGGCTCGGTGCCGTCATGGCCGTCTTCTCTCTGGTGTTGCTCGGTGTGCTGCCGCGGCTGGCCCTGATGGCGTCGGGGCTCACCGCGCTCGACGACCGTCGCTCGGGTGGCGTCTCCGTCAGCCGTCACCAGGTGGGCACCGCGCTCGCGGCGACGCACCGCGGCCTTGCCCTCTCGACGACCGTCACCGCGGTCTCGGCGACCTCTGCCGGCTGGCTGCTCACCCTGGCCGCGAAGCCGTCCGTATGGACCGTGTTGCTGGCATCGCTCGTCGTCGTGGTGCTCGTGTCGAGGACGCGGGCTTTCCCGCTGGTCGCCGAGGTCGTTGCGCTCTTCGCTGCCGCTTCGTGCCTCGTGGTGCGCCTCGTGGTGTGGTGGATGGAGCATGCAGGGGGTGGTGGGCCGCTCGCCGTGCTGTGTGTGGCTGCGGTGCTGCCGCTGCTCGTTCTGGCGGTGCAGGTGCCCGAGCATGTGCAGGTGCGACTGCGGCGCATGGCCGATCTGGTCGAATCCGTCGGCATGGTGGGGCTCTTTCCGCTCACCTTCGGTGTGTTCGGTGTGTATGGGCAGCTGCTCAACCAGTTCTGACAGTTCTGAGTCGATGTGCAGACCGCTCCGTGCGGGGCAGCAGGTTGGGGGAGAAGGGGAGGCATGCCGAACGGAGACGGCTGGCAGGGTGAGGTGCTGCGCGACCTGAGAGGCGGTGCCCAGCAGCAGGGTCCGCAGGGCGCCGGCGGGCAGGCGTACGGTGCTTCCGCGCCGGGTCCGGGCTCTGCTGCACTGAGTGCCCAGGCGCCGGACGCCGCGCATGAAGGTGGTGCGCCCGGACAGGCCGGCTACCAGTACCAGCGACAGGAGCAGCAGGCCCCGGCCGCGTACGCCCCGGGCCCCCAGCCCCACAGCGCCCCCGGTTCCCTGCCCGTGGTGGCCAAAGAGCTGGCGGACGCGGTACGACGCAAGCCGCAGTACGGCGAGTCCCTCGCCGCCCGTGCCGCACGCGCAGTGCGCCGCACGCTCTCTTCGTCGGCCGCTCGCGAGGTCGCCGAGATCACCCGTACCGCCGAGATGCTCCAGCGGCCCGTGACGACCGGCCGGCAGATCGCCGTCACCTCCATCCGGGGCGGATCCGGCAAGTCCACCGTCGCCGCGCTGCTCGGCATCACGTACGCGCACTACCGGCACGATCCGGTCCTCTTCCTGGAGGCGGACCCGGCACTCGGTTCGCTGCCGGTGCGGCTCGGCGCCGAGTCGCTGCGCTGGACCACCAGCGAGATCGCGGACATCGTGAAGCCGGACATGTCGCTGCTCGACGTCACCGGATATCTCGTCCAGCTCCCCGACAACGCCTGGCTGCTGCCCGCGAGCCAGGGCCAGATCGGCGTGATGCTGGACAGTCGGGCGTATGAGCAGGCAGTGGTCGCGCTGCGCCGCTACTTCGGTGTGATGGTCATCGACTGCGAGACGCTGCCCGCGGAAGTCGCCCGGGTCGCACTCGCCGCCGCCCACGGCCGAGTTCTGACCACACCCGCCACGCCGGAAGGCCTCACCAGTACCTACTCGGTGCTCCAGTGGATGCAGGGGCTGCCCCGGCACGTAATCGCCGGCACGGTTGTCGTGCTCACCGAATTGGTGCCCCACCCGGGACTCGACCTCGGCGAGGCCGTCGAGCGGATCAGGTCCACCGGGGCAAGCGTTCAGGTCCTGCCGTACGACCGGAACTTGGCGGCCGGCGGCCCGGTCCATACCGAATTGCTCGCTCACCCGACCAGGCAAGCGGCCGCCCGCCTCGCCGCGGACGTCTTCCACCTCTCCCAGAAGCGGCACTGATCCAGATGCCGAGCCCGACCGTGAATGACGGACGACGATGAGTACCCGACTGATCCACCGCCCGGCCCGGACCATCAGGCCCCCGGCCGCCTCCGAGGCGCGCATCATCGAGGCCCCGCCCAACCTCCCCGAGGGGAAGGCGGGAAACATTGCGATGTCGCTGCTGCCGGTCGCCGGCGTCATGTCGTCAGTGGTGATGATGACGGTCGTGCGCAACAGCCAGTTCGCCGGGCTCGGCGCCATCATCCTCGTCGTCACCGTCATCGGCTCCGTCGCGCTCGTCTTCTCGCAGCGCGGCAAGGCCCAGCGCACCCGGCGCACTCAGCGCGAGGCGTTCCTCGCCTATCTGGAGGACCTGCGCGACGAACTCTCCGCCGAGGAGCGCCGACGGCGCGAGCGTGCAGAGGTCCTCAACCCACCGCCGTCCGCCCTCTACGACATCGTGCGCGATCCGGCTCGCCTCTGGGAGCGCCGCCGCGTCGACGCCGACTTCCTGCGCGTGCGTGTCGGTACCGGCGAGATGCCCGTCCGCGATCTGCAGATAGCTCAGCAGGGCTCGTCGGTCCTCACCCCGCCCGACCGCTTCATGCTCAACGAGGCGTCGGCGCTCATGGCCCGCTTCCGCACCGGCACCGAACTCCCCCTCACCGTCCCGCTCGACCGCGTCGGCAATGTCAGCGTCATCGGTGCCCGCGAGGACTGCGTGCGCGTCGCGCGCGCCCTACTCGTCCAGGCCGCTGCCCTGCACGCCCCCGACGATGTGGTGATGGCGCTCGCGGTGCCCGGGGACCGGGTCGCCGACTGGGAGTGGGCCAAGTGGATGCCGCATCTGCTCGACACCGAGCAGTACGACGGCCCCGTCGCCGCTCGCCGTATTGCCCCCTCCGCTCCCCAGCTCGCCCGGCTGCTCGGTCCCGAACTGCGCCGCCGCGCCTCGTATGCGGCCGAGGTACGGCGCGGCCTGTCCGGCAACGATGCCCTGTCCATGACGTCCCGGCTGCTCGTCGTCGCCGACGGGCACGGCCAGGACGCCGTCGACCTGCCGCGTCCCGACGAGGCGGTCGGCCTGATGGAGATGGGCGTCACCGTCCTGCACCTGATCGAACAGCGGGTGCAGGAGCCGGGACATGTCGGTGTGCGGATCACCGTCGATGGCGATCAGGTGCTCATCGAGGACCTGCGCGAGCAGGAGCCGGTCAGCGCCCACGGCACCGTGGACGAGGTCGGCATCCCGTTCGCTGAGGGCCTGGCCCGGATGCTGGCACCGCTGCGGCTGTCCGCCGAGTCGCTCGTCGACGCTCCCCTGACCGGGCCCGTCGACTTCGCCGGCCTGCTGGGCATCGACGACCTGGCGCAGTTGGACGTGTCGCGGCTGTGGGCGCCGCGCGGTGAACGGGCCTTCCTGCGGGTACCGATCGGCATCAACGACTCCCACGAGCCGGTGCTGTTGGACCTGAAGGAGTCCTCGGAGCTCGGCATGGGCCCGCACGGCCTGTGCGTCGGCGCCACCGGCTCCGGGAAGTCGGAACTCCTGCGTACCCTCGTCCTCGCCCTGGTGGCCACCCACCCACCCGAGGACCTCGCCCTGGTCCTCGTCGACTACAAGGGCGGTGCGACCTTCGCGCCATTCGCGACCCTGCCGCACGTCGCCGGTGTCATCACCAACCTGGAGAACCAGGCCGGCCTCGTCGAGCGCGTCCACGCCTCGCTCGCTGGCGAGGTCAAGCGCCGTCAGCAGGTCCTCAAGGACGCGGGCAACGTCGCCGACATCGGTGACTACGCGGCGCTGCGTGCGAGCCGGCGGCCCGACCTGGACCCACTGCCGCACCTCTTCGTCGTCATCGACGAGTTCGGTGAACTGCTCACCGCCAAGCCGGACTTCATCGACCTGTTCCTGTCCATCGGCCGCATCGGCCGCTCCATCGGGGTCCACTTGCTGCTGTCCAGCCAGCGCATCGAGGGCGGCAACCTCAAGGGCCTGGACACCTACCTCTCCTACCGGCTCGGCCTGCGTACCTTCTCCGCCGACGAATCCCGCACGGTCCTGGACACCACGGACGCCTTCCACCTCCCGCCGCTGCCCGGATTCGGCTACCTCAAGGTCGACACCAGCCACTACGACCGTTTCAAGGCGAGCTACGTCTCGGGCGCCTACCGCGGCCCCGCGCAGCGCTGGGAGGAAGAGGACACCGGGCCCCTCGTCTTCCCCTACGAAACCTTCAACGCCACGGCCGGTGCTGAGGATGCGAGCGCGCAGGATCCGACGGTGCGGCGCCGCGAAACCGGACCGACCGAACTCGGCGTCGTGGTCGAGCAGCTGGCGAACGCCGCCGGCTCGGTGCGCCGCATCTGGCTGCCCCCGCTGCCCGACGCAATCGCCCTGGACACGGTCGCCGGACCGCTGGACGTCGGCCCGCGCGGTGTGCAGCTCTCCAAGAGGCGCGGCCCGCTCCAGGTACCGCTCGGCCTACTCGACGACCCGGCCAAGCAGTGGCAGGGCCAGTGGTACCTGGACCTCACTGTGGCGGGCGGCCATGCCGCCGTCATCGGCGGCCCGCAGTCCGGCAAGACCACGCTCCTGCGCACCTTTGCCCTCTCGCTCGCGCTGACCCACACCCCGCAGGAGGTCGGCATCTATGGCCTCGACCTGGTCGGCGGCGGCCTGGCGGCCCTGTCGGGCCTGCCGCACGTCGGCGGCATCGCGGGCCGCGCCGACCGCGAACGCGCGGCCCGCACCGTCGAAGAAGTACGGAACATGCTCGCGGCCAGGGAGGATCTCTTCCGCGAGCACGGCATCGACTCCGTCGAGCAGCTGCGCGACCTACACGCAACAGGCCGGCTGCCCCAGCTGGCATCAGCCGAGATCGTGCTCGTCATCGACGGCTTCGGCGCACTGCGCGACGACTTCGAGGACCTGGACGACGACATCGCCGACATCCTCAAACGCGGCAGCGGTTACGGCATCCACGTCGTCGCCGGCATGCTCCGCTGGAACGACGTACGCATCGCCACCCAGTCGAACTTCGGTACCCGCGTCGAGCTGCGGCTGAACGACCCAGGCGAGTCCAGCATCGACCACAAGCTCGCCGCGACACTCTCGCCCGACGAGCCCGGCCGTGTCCTGACCGACGGCAAACTCTTCGCACAGGTCGCACTTCCCCGTACGGACTCACTCGCCGACACCGCGGACATGGGAGCGGTCCTGGAGCGAGCGGCCCGGACGATCCGCGCCACCTGGAGCGGCGAGGTAGCCCAGCCGGTACGGGTGCTGCCGCACATCCTTCAGCCCAAACTCCTGCCAGGTCCGGTCGCCGAACCCGAGCGGGTGCCCATCGGCCTGGACCAAACGGCGCTCCAGCCCGTGATGCTCGACCTGTTCCAGCATGACCAGCACCTGCTGATCATGGGCGACAGCGAGTGCGGCAAGACGAATCTGCTGAAGACCATCGCCTCCGGGCTCATCGAGCGCTACAGCGAGGACGAGCTGGTCTTCGCGATCATGGATCCCAGGCGCACTCTGCGCGGTGCGATCCCCGAAGAGTTCAACGGCGGCTACGCGTACAACGCCAAGCTGTGTGCGGGCCTCGCCGCCGGTATCGCCACCGAACTGGACAAGCGGCTACCTGATGACAACGCGCGCCTTGAAGACCTGGAACCCGGCAGCTGGGGCGGCGGCCCGCGGATCGTGGTCCTCGTCGACGACTACGACGTGCTCACCACCGCCGGCCAGGAACCGCTGTCCCCGTTCCTGCCGTACATCCCGTCCGCCGCGGACATCGGCCTCCACTTCGTCCTGACCCGCCGCGTCGCAGGCGCCTCACGCGGCATCTACGAGCCGCTGGTGCAGGGCCTGCGCGAGTCGGGATCCTCAGCACTCCTCATGGCGGGGGACCGTAGCGAGGGCCAGCTGTTCCCCGGCGTGTACGCCTCCCAGCAGCCGGCGGGCCGCGGTGTGCTCATCCGCAGGGGCCAGACCAACCGCCTGATCCAGACCGTGCACTCCTCCGAGTGACACACCGGGCAGCCCTCCCGCACCCGCGGGCCAAGAGACGTACGGCATCGATGCCACGAACGACGAAGGACCGGACGACCACATGACCAAGGACGTCATCGCCCTCACTCAGCGCATGCCCGACCCGTGGACCATGCTCGCGGGCCTGCTCTCCGGAGGCCCCGACAAGCTCGTGGACGCGGCGGGCGAGGGCGCCGTCATGCGACTCTGCGACCGCGAGGGCCGACCGTTCGTCTCCGTCGAGGCACCGCTGCTCGTTCAGGTTCCCGGCGAGGCCGAGCGGCTGCTCGGAGCCACCCCGCCGCCGGTCCCGTACTGGTGGACGGAGGCTCGCGCCACGACCGGTGTCGAAGACGCCGAGCGCCTCGCGGGCACCTTCGCGGCCCGGCTGGCCACCCTGGCCGACGGCTCCGCCTGGCCGCCTGAGGCCGCGCGATCCCTGGCCGTGGTGGAAACCGAAGACGTGAGCGTCGCGCCCACGCCCGCCGCCGCGCAGCCCGCCGTCGACGTCCTCACCGACAAGGTCGCCGTCGTCATCCAGGACCGCCCGGTGGTCGCCATGACGGCCTGGCTCTCGGACGCGTTCCGGACCGCCGCGCAGGCCGAGCTGGGCCTCCAGATCGTCAGCCCGGCGGGAACCACGCTCTCCCCGGCCGTACGCGACAGCCTCGGCAACTGGCCGTCACGCTGGGTCGTGCGGGACGAGAAGGACGGTTACTACGACGGGCTGTCCGGAGCCGTACTGCGCTGGCAGGAAGGGATGTTCGCGCCGATGGCGGCGGCCGACGCGACCGCTGAAGATCCGCGCACCCCCGTGGCCGCCTCCTACCAGGAGGCCGCGGCCACCGGCGAGCGTCAGCTGGCCGTGACGTTCCGCATGGTCCACCCCGCGGACAACCGTCTGGTACTCGGCGGCGCGCTGGAGTCGATATGGCGCGAACTCACCGGTGAGCCTCCGGCCGGGTGGGGTACCGCGGAACCAGCCAACCTCCCCTGGTCGCCGCGCCAGATCACCGACATCGCCTACGAGAGGGCGCCGGAGCCGACCTGGGTCGTGGTGGTCGGCAGTCCGGGCCGACCCGGACTCGCCACGGTACGGATCAGCCGTACGCAGGCGGGTGTGGAGGAGCACGTCACGCTCGCCTTCGGCTACGGACCCGACGAGAAGCTGCCGGTGGATGCCCTGTCCGGGGCCGCGGAGCAGCTCGCCACCCGCCACCGCCTCCAGTCGATGCTCGTTCAGGTCCGCAAAGCCCGCCGCGATCTGGCGGTGCCGCACCGCTTCGAAGGGCCTGGTGTGCCACTGGCCTTCGTGCTCGGCGCGGAGGAGGTCCGCCAGCTGCCCGACGACCGCGCCAGGCGCACCCCGCTGTCGCAGTCGCCTGTCCCCCTCGGCCCGAAGACCCGCCCCGCGCTGTACTACCCGCTGCCGGGGGACCCGTCGGACCTGTCGGGCTGGCAGGACTTCGAGCGCCTGATGCGTCATCTGAAAGGCGCGTGAGAGCACCGGGCCGATTGGACCGGGCCGGGCCTGGGGCCTCCGAACCAAGCACACGGCGGGCACCGGCCGGTGGGCGCCTGGTGATTTTGAGCCGTTGTCACACCTTGCCCATAGCATCGGGTTTGTGGATTGCACCGGTGATGCCCCAGTTGATAGGCATGACCGTACATATGATCGTCAAGTGTGGGGGGCTCGATGAAGTTCGACATGGGGGCGCAGACGCTCTCGACCCTGAGGTCGCAGTCACAGGGGTCGAGTACGGAACTGGGCACGTTGATCCGCCAACTCGTGCAGGCAGCACAGCCGCTGGAGGGCAAGTTCAACGGGTCGGGCAAGGTGGCGTTCGACTCGTTCAAGTCGCGCGCGGACGAGATCTCGGCGGCGTTGAACAGTGCGCTTGCCGCGATTGTGGGCGGCCAGTCGGGCATGGACTCGGCATTCAGCTCGGGCGACCAGGAGCAGGCTGACAACGCGCGGTCGCAGATGTCGGCGGCGAACTTCGACGCGGCCCGCTTCTCGGGCCGCTGACCGCTTGATTGCGGCGAAAGTACTTCAAATCTCAGGGGGAGTGATTGTGATGGCTGCTGGCAGCGACCGTCGTTCGTACGACACGGCCACATCGGCGGAGGCCCAGGGCAACATCCAGGCGGTGATCGCGCGCCTGGAGCAGGTGATCGCGGCGCGTGACGCGCAGGTGAAGGCGGCGATGTCGGATTTCGCGGCGGACGGTGTCGCGGACGAATACCACGGCAAGGAACTGCGCTGGAACCGTGCTTCGCAGGAGGTCAAGAGCATCATCCAGTTGCTCAAGACGACGTTGGAGAAGAACGACGGGACCGCGCACCAGACGCTCGCGCGCGCGAAGGCAGCGGTCGACAACATCGGCTGAGCCGGCCCGGCGCACCGGAGGAGAAGCAGCCCTTCGCAGTGCGCCGACGGGCTGTCGGCCGTAGGGGGCGGCGCCACGCGGATCGTGGAGGCGGTGCAACAGATAGATGTACGGGGGGCGTTCATGGCGTCATGGGACATTCAGCCGCAGGGAGTGCAGGGCCAGTTGAAGGTCGTCGGCACCCATGCCGAAGACCTGGGGAAGGCGCTCACCACACTGCTTGCGGACGTCCAGGAGGCGGCTCAGGCGGCGGGCACGGCCGTGCCGGGCTCGCAGGCCAAAACAGTGCCGGGCGGGCTGGTGGCGTCGGGGTACAAGCCGATTGGACCGGTGGCCCCCGCCCTGTTGCCGCAGTCGGCAACAGGCCCGGTCGCCGCCGCGCTGGCCGAGTACGTGAAAAAGCGCAAGCCGGACCTCAAGGCGATGGCCGATCGGTGCCAGGCAGCCGTCCTGGGCGCGGCCAAAGCCACCAATGAGTACGTCGAGGGCGACCTGGAGGCGGCCAAGAACGCCCAGAACGCCGCCCGGGCCGTGCGGGTGGACGCCCTCAAGGACTTCGGGGGGAAGAAGAAGTGAGCAACGTGCCGGTCGACCCGGCCGAGGTACCGGTCTTCACCGGCGACCTGGACGTTCTCGAAACCAAGGTGAAGGCGCTGTCCCGCGGCGGCTCCAAGGTCGAAACCGCCGGCTCGGACGTCCACAAGTCCTTCGCCGGACTGGCTGCCTACTACAAGGCGCCCGAAGCGGAGCAGCTGTTCGGCGTCACCAAACCGGTAGCCGACAAGGCACACGACCTGAGTGACGACATGCATGTCATCGCCCGGGCTCTGGGCACCTACGCCCGCGAGATCACTCCGCTGGTCCGCCAGCTGAAGCAGCTCAAGCAGGACGCCGCCGACTTCCGCGACAAGGACGCCGCCGAGGACGACTGGAGCGAGGACGGCGATCTCGTCGAGGAGAACAACAACCGCCGCAACAAGATCGCCGAGGTATGGGCGGCGTTCCAGGAAGCCGAACGCGACTGCCATGCCAAGATCGTCGGACTGGTCGGCGGACACGCGCTCCACACGATCGACGGCTCCCACCCGAAGGGGTACGGCTACGACGCCGAAGCCCTCAAGCAGTCCAAGAGCCTGCCCTGGGGCGACGCGGTCGAGGAATCCGTTCCCTGGTGGCAGGTGTGGGAGCACGCCTACGACTTCGGCAAGGGCGTCATCGTCGACGGCGCCTGGGGCACCATCAAGGGCCTGGGCACCCTGATCGGCGTCGACGGCTGGGACGCCGCCGGCAAAGCATGGACCGGTCTCGCCAAGCTCTCGACCGGAATCACGATCACCATGTTGCCCATCGTGGGCCCCGCCTACTTCGCGATACCGGGCGACAAACTCCCCTCCTGGCTGCGGGATTCGCGTACCGCGATGAAGGAGACCGGCAAGGCACTCGTGGCCTGGGACCAGTGGGAATCCAACGGCTCCCGGGCCGCCGGCGCGGTCACCTTCAACGTCCTGACCGCCATCATCACCCGCGGCGGCGGCGCCGCCGTGTCGGGTGCGGGCAAGGCCGGAGCGGCGGCCAAGGCCCTGTCCATCGCCGGCAAGGTGGGCCACGCCATCGACCCGATGACCTACGTCTTCAAGGGCGCGGGCGCGGGCATGTCGAAGATCGGCGACGTGATGGCCCACCTCAAGGACGCCGGCCACATCGAGGCCCCCAAGATCTCCGAGGGCGCCTTCAGCCTGCCCGAGGGCGCCACCAAGATGCCAGACGGCACAGTGCAACTCCCCAAGGGCGCCGCCGTCCCGGACGGGGCGATCAAGCTCCCGGACGGCAGAATCAAGCTGCCCGAGGGCACGACCATCCTCCCGCCGAACACGGTGAGGGACCCATACAACGGGAACTACACGGACGCAGCCGGCCATCTCTACAGCAAGGACGGCAGCCTCCTCCAGCACGCCGACGACGCCCCCAAGGGCAAGCCCGCCCAACCTGCCACGGGCGCGGACAACCCGCGGATCGAGACGCCGGTCCGTCAGGATCAGCGGGTCCTGACCGGCGTTGGCGGACGGGGCGACGAGGCCACACGCGTCGGGTCGGACATCTCCGACGCGGCCCACGCTGGCGATAACGCGGGTCACAGCCGCACCGGCCCGGGCGACAGCGGGGGCACCCACCCCATCGGCGGCACGGCCGACAACATGCCCACCAACAACCACACACCCGGCGGTGGCGGGAGCACCCCCCATACCCCGGACACCGGGGGGCTGGACAACTCCACGGGCGCAGCCGGCCACCCCACCGAAACGGGCGGCACGAGCAGCAGCGGCCACGGCTCCGGCGGCGGCCCGTCCATCCCGCACCAGGGCGACGGCCCCATCGGCACCGGTGGAGGGCACGGCCTGGCAGATGGATCCGACGTGGTGACGGTGGCCCCCGAGCACTACGCCTCGGATAAGGTGCCGTACGTCGACGAGCCGCAGCCCAAGGCTGGTGAGGCATACGACGCAATCCGCGCCAATGAGGGTGACACGGTACCGATCGCCGAGAACACGGGCATCGCCAAGGATGTACTGGACCGGGTGAAGCAGCACCTCTTCTTTACGGTGCACCAAGACTTCCCCGTCGGGCCGGGACAGGTCCGGAACGGACGTGTGGCGCCCATGGCGCATGTCGCTGATCTCTGGCAGAGGGCTGAGCGGGGGGAGCTCGACGAAGCGGGCCGAGTCGCCTTCAGGAGACTAATGATTCATGAAGGTGTCGAGAGCGTTCTCATGGCCGAAGGCATGCCATACAGGGCCATGAACTATGACTCCGACGGAGTCAACTGGTTTACGCGGGAACACTACGGTGCGCACGAGGTCTCGCCGCACGAGACACATAGCAACCCCTATGTGGCATGGCGGAAGCTGGGTATGGATCCGCCTCCGTTCGAGGTCTTGCCTGATCTGTCAAACTTGGAGGACCTTATTCAGTACATCCGGAGGAACAAGCCATGAGGACGGCTTCGGCGCTAGCTCTTGCCAAGAGGTTCGAACGAGTTGACTGGGTCGGTTCGTTCGATCGGACCCGTTCGCGTGTGGCACTCATGCGAGAGTTCATGCGGCGATCTGCTCTGTGGGCCCGGGAGATGAGGTGCGACGAGTGGCCGTTCTTCGACATCGCAGGCCACATCAATCCCGAAGCACGGATCGAGGCCGACATTGTGAAGGTTATTGCCGACAAGATCGGCCTGCAGCAGCCAGTGATCCTTGAGACTGTCGAGTGGGCCCTCAATTTCGCTGTGCTGTCGGACATTTCCACGGATCTCGCGGATCTTCCTTCTCCTTTCGAGCCGCTTGTGCAGATGTATGAACGGGGCGGGACATTCAATCTGGATGGCGCTGGCCACATCGAGGTCGATACCGCCGCCATCCCCAAGGGCGGTATCGAACAGGCGTTGGAGCGGGTTCCGCTCGATCTGGATGAGGAGGGTCTTAATGCTCTGGATGAGGAGTGATCTAGGCTCTCTTCGAGGAGCTGCGCTCGAAGGGAATTGACCTGAAGTGACCGAATCGCCGTTGTCGGTCATGTTGAACCGACTCCGCGGTGTGGAGTGGATCGGTGATTGGGGCTACGTGAAGGGGCACGTGATGTCGCGTCGTCATCTGATGCGGGAGTATCTGAGGCGGGCAGCGCTGTGGGCTCACGCATACTCTGCAGAGGACAAGTGGCCCTTCTTCGATGTGACGGAGCACATTGATCCGGGATTCCGACTCTCCCCGTAACTCGCCGCGGAACTCGACGAATTCCTGAGTACAGTTCCGGGCGGACTTCTGGGGAGCACCTGTGCGGGCGCTGTCCGCATGGCGCAACTCCGCGTCCAGGATCAGGCGGGGCTTGCTGATCTCCCCGACCTCTACGAGCCGCTGGTGTGCTCTTCTGCAAACGGGGAGACTTCGTGTACGACAACGGTGGCAGCGTCGATCTGACCGGCGTCTGACTCCGGCCCAAGGGTCTACAACACAACCTCGGCAGTACTCCCCTCGTCGCACTTTGCAGTGACGTTCTCGATGCCCTGGACGGCCAAGGGGCGCATCTCTTTCTACGCTACGGGTGAAGGTCAGGATCCCTCCTTAGGCGCCACCTGCTGCCGGGCGGCGAGGGGCACGACGAGGTGTTCAGCCAAGACCTGGGCCGGGAGCCGACGGACCGGCTTCCAACCTCCGAGAAGAGGTGAAGGGAGCCGGCTGGGTGTGCATCGGGGACAATGAGGTGGTCCTGGCTGACACTTCTCGTTGACCTGACGAACCGGGCTCATCAAACCCCGCAGTCAGCCAACCAGATGGTGTTGCATACCCGGGCCTCGCACATTGCTGCTCCAAGTACGATCCCCAGTAACTCGCCAGAGTTGCACTGCACGTGGCATGAGCAATCGACCGGCATACCCAGCGTCGTTGCGCTGCCAGAACTCCAGGTTCTGGTGAAGGTGAACATCCCATTGGCGTCTCCTGTGCTCCTGCCAAGCTCAGCCTCCGGCACCTCAAGACGGATACTCGCCGCAGACCTGCCCAACATCGATGACTTCGTGCAGGGTGTTGTGCAGGGACTGTGAGCCGATGGGGAGAACCTGAAGTGATCGAGAACTCTTCACGCAGGGTGTTGGAGCGGCTGCGTGCCATTGACTGGGCCGACGATTTCGCGGCATCCGATCACGCCAATTCGCGTGCTCTGCTCATGCGCGAAAACTTGCGAAGAGCGGCTCTTTGGGCGCGTGCTTATGGGGCGGAACAGTCCTGGCCCTTCTTCGACATCGCGGAGCACGTCGATGCGGAGCTCCAGACGCCCCCGACGTCGCCGCCGAGGTGGAAGAGGCCCTGGCCGGGCTCGCCCCGACTTCGCTGAAGCGGACCTGCCGAGCTGCTATCCGGTGGGCGGCGCTGCGTGACGCCCGTGAGGGCTTGCCTGTCGATCTGCCGGACCCCTACGAACCGCTCCTCCTTATGTACGAACGGGGCGGTGGCTACTTCCTCGAGGAGTATCTCGACCTCAACGGCGTGATGATCCGGCTCGGCAACGTGGAGAATAACGCTTCCGCCACGCCCTTCCTCACGCTCGCTCCAGCCACACTCGACGCACTCGACGCCGAAGGTCAGATCACCTACTACGCGAAGGTCAGCGAGGGTTACCCCCGGCACAACCCGCGCGGGATCGTCCGGCGTCGCATCGACGAAGACCAGACGCATGACGAAGCCTTCACCCGGCATCTCCGCTGGGAGCCGACCGAGTACCTCAAGCTGTACGACCTCGGTCACAACGAAGTCGACCATGTCAAGATCACAGAGATCGAGGCTGCCGCATTCATCGAATCGGTGACGACGAAAATCCTGGGCTCCCCACGGCGCATGCCGCGACCGGTATAGGCGACGGTGCTGTTGTGTCAGGATCGCGGGGTAGGTGGCGAGGCTCGGTCGAGAGTGTCGGCCCTGTCGGCCCGTGACGCTCATATGACGCTCCAGCCAGCCGACGCGCACGCTGGCCTGAAAAGCCGGTCTGACCTGCTCTTCTCCCAATATCAGCTCAGCCGATGCGATTCCGGTGACGCATCATGTGGAGTGTGCTGTCGTGCTGGATCGGGTGGTCAAGGGCTCTTGACCTGCGGGCGGGCGGTTCGCTCGACCTGTTTGCCTACCTGCACCGGGTCGAGTGGACGGTTCCCCCGTGATGGGAACGGGTGCTCTGCGCTGTCTCGTGGCGCGGACGGGGTGTCAGGTCATCCGAGTGGCTGGCACACCTGATTCACGTCACTTCCTCCAGGCTGGCGGCCATCGAAGTCAGAGAGGCTCCCCGGCGGTCTGTCAGCGAAGACCGCGGGCTTGCTCCAGCGTGGTCTCGACCAGGCCACGTACCGCATGCTGCGCGGCGTACGGTGCTTGACCTGCTCTGCGTCGGCCTTGCCGCCGGGGGCGGAATTCATGTGCGGAGCACCGCCGCGCTGCGCTTTGATATCCCGTTCGCCCAGCCTGGCAACGCGCGTGCCGTCCCTGGAGTCATACCGCCCGCTACCCTTCACGGTTTCGGAATAGCCGGGGCCGACCCACTTCTGCGCCGCCTCGAGAGCTTCATTCGTTGGGATCTGAGTCCCATCCAGGGAGCGGGACTCGACCAAGTCCGCCGCGGAAGCGGCGGTGACAGAGGCGGTCTGTGTGGAACGGGCCTGTCCGGGAGCCCGCTAAGGGCGCGGGGTGCGCGGCTCGATCCGGTGGTCGAAAGCGGCACCCCCAACGCCGACCGTGGTCACTCCGCCGTCGACGGTGAGGACGGCTCCGTTGACGTAGGACGCGGCGGGCGACAGCAGCCAGTCGATCGCCTCGGCGACCTCCTCCGGATCGCCCGGACGCCCGGCGGGAGTCAGCCGGTTCGCCTCCTCGTATGCCGCCTCGGCACCGCCCGCCAGCCCCGCCTCCGCCGCGAACCGCGCCATCCGCTGGTCGGCCATCTCCGTACGCACCCAGCCCGGGCACACCGCGTTGGCCCGCAGCCCCTGCGGCCCGTAGTCGACGGCGAGGGAGCGGCAGAGGTGGAGCAGACCCGCCTTGGACGTCGCATAGGCGGCGTTGCCGACGCTGTTGCGGAGCGCGGCGACCGAGGCGACCGTGACCACCGCGCCGCGGGCCGCCAGCAGATGCGGCAGTGCGGCACGCAGCAGCAGGAACGGGCCGGTGAGGTTGGTCCGTATCAGCTCTTCCCAGTCCTCGACCGCGGTGTCGCCGACCGCGCCGCCCCGCCCGATTCCGGCGTTGAGCACCACACCGTCGAGTCTCCCGTAGGCAGTCACCGTCGCCTCGACGAGCTCGCGCACGGCCTCGGGGTCGGCAGCGTCGGAAGGGTGGGCCAGCGCTCCGGTCTCCTCGGCCACCCGGCGCAGTGGCTCGGGCCGCCGCCCGGAGATCACGACCTGGTGCCCGGCGGCGCGCAGCAGCCGGGCGGTGGCGGCCCCGATTCCCGTTCCCCCGCCCGTCACCAGGACAACACGCTGTTCCGACATGGTCGTTCGCCTCCGAAGGTGGTCAGCTTCCGGTTCCCCGCACCGCGAGCATAAAGCGCCGACACCGCCGGGCCGACCGGGTACGGCTGCTGTCGGCACAGCGGCTGCGTGCGGGGCGAGGGACGACCGCGGCGAAGGGCAGCGGCGAGCAAGGCGGCGGTCAATCGGTGGAACGGTGTGACGGTGGAGGCTTGCGGCAGAAGCACGCCGCATCGAGACGGTCCTGCTCGTCTCCTGAACGCGGCACTCAGCACTGGTGAGCGGCAGGCCGCCCAGTATGTCTAACTGCGCGTATGTGGAGAGAAGTTGCAGGCCAGGCCTCGAACACTGTGCGCTACTTGGTTCGAGTGGCTGGGCTGTGGTCGCATGGTGGCGATGCTCTCCAACGAACCTTCCGCAGACTCCAAGGCGCGGGTACCGGCGAGCCGGGCTGCCCAGGACGACCCGGCCTCGGACAACCAGGGCCCGGACGGGCCGTCGGCTCAGGGCGGTGAAGAGCCGGACGACTCGTCGACCCAGGGCAACACCGCCGGCGCCGACTCCGGTACGGGCACCGGCAGCAACACCGCCGGTGACACCGCCGTCACCGACAACGGCACCGACTCGGGCGCCGGCGCTGCCGTCGGCACCACCGCAGCCGACGCAGGCACTGACCACACGAGCACCGGCGACGAGAACGAGCACCCGCGGGCCGGGCGCAAGCCTCGTCGGATCGTGCGGAGGACCGCGAAGGTGGTCGTCGCGCTGGCCATCGTGCTTGCATTTCTTGCGCTCGGTGACCGGTGGGCCGTGCTCTACGCGGAGAACCTGGCGGCGCAGCAGGTGCAGAAGGCGCTGAAGCTGCGCGCGGAGCCCGAGGTGCACATCGACAGCTTTCCGTTCATCGGGCAGGTGCTCGCGGGCAACATCGACCACGTCGAGGTCAACGTTCCCGATGTCGACGCCGGGCCGGTCTCCGTCGCTCAGGTGAAGGGGACGGTGGACGACATCGGGATCGTCGGCAGCCTGCCGTCCTCGGTCAAGGGTGCGGTGCTGAGCCGGGTGCGCGGTGACGTCCTGCTGGACTTCAAGGACCTGAACCGCGAAGTCGGCGCGTCGCAGGTGCACTTGATGCCGGGCCCCGAGAAGAACACGGTGCTGGCCGGTGGCGACCTGCCGGTGGGCGACAAGCAGGCCCAGATCCGGGGGCGTGCGCAGTTGCAGCGCACCGGGGAGCGCGGCCTGCGCATGACCGTGCAGGACACGCGCGTGGTGGTGCCCGGCCTGCTCACGTACGTACCGGGCAAGGGCGGTGGCTTGCAGCTGACCGCACCCGTCGCCGAAAAGATGGACGAGGGTGAGCTGCAACAGGCGACCGGGAAGCACGTCCTTCCGCAGCAGATGATGAGGGGCAGCGTGCTGGACACGGTCGTGGACCATCCGTCGCTGCTCAAGCCCACCGGCATCGATCCCTCGCTCGTCCAGGGCCTACAGAAGCTCCGGGAGCCGAAGGTCGCGCAACAGATGGAGTTCTCCGCGCAGCTGCCGGACAACCTGCCGAGCGAGATTCGGCTGCGGGACATCTCCGTGTCGAAGAACGGCATTCGGGCGCAGCTGACCGGCAAGGATGTACCGGTGGGCTAGTACTCCAGCCGAGGTTCGTGACCTGAGCTGGTTCTTCTTCGGTAGTGCAGCGTTGGGCTGGGTGCTGTCTGCTCCAGGCAGACCAGTTCGGTGCGCGATCTCGTGGAGGGAGGCGGGCCGGGTGGCGGGGCAGGAGATGTTCCAGGAGCCGGGCAGTTGGGAGGTGGCTCGCAACTGATCCCGGTCCTGGGCCGAATCCGTGTCCCGCGCCCGGCCGGCGGACACCCGCGGACACGCCCCGACCACGTGTGCGGCGGTAGGCCGTACAGCTCGCGCTGAAAAGGGAGTTACCTGCGACGGCGGAGGATCCGGTACACGATTCCCGAGCGCAGGGACCAGTGTGCCTACCGTCTGCAGCGGGGGAGGAGAGGCGCAGCCCAAGGAGCCGGCACCGATGTGAGGTCCGAGTCTTGCTCTTCTCGGCCAGGCCGAGCGAGCCCCGCCGTGCGTACAAAAGGGCCCTTCCCGTAGAGGGAAGGGCCCTTGGTGGAGCGCCCGGCAGGCCTTGCACCTGCATTTCCCACCGGCTGGTGGGCGTCTTTCCTTGGACCACAGACGCGCGACTCCGACCTGTGGGCCGAAGCGACATCATGATCATACTGCATCGGCGCGCCAGCAGCGAGAATCCGCCCAGTTGCCGCCACGGGCAAGCCTGTGACCTGGTCTGCGCGAGCCAGTACGGAGGATCTGACTTCGCCGTCCAGTTCGTGGATGCTCAGTGGCATCGGACCGGCGGGAACAACCGCAAGAGCACGTAAGGCGCTCACGGCCGGCCACTGTTGCTCTCTCCGCACACGGTCGACCGCGTTCCCGCCGGTCGATGTGCGCATGGCGCTGCGGGAGTTGCGTTCAGACGACACGCGCGTCGTACCGGGGCATCCGTCACGGACGCGAATCCTGCGCGAGCACATCACGGTAGAGAGCCTGAAGCCGGCCGAGCTGCTGTTTGCGGAGCTCCTGCCGTGCCGGCTTGTGCGGGGCTCTGGTCGTCCGTTCCGTGGCGGGCGAGGGGAAAAGGTCGGCGCCGGATTTCGATCGCCAGTGCATACACGGCTTCACCGCGTTGGAGGTCCAGGAGCAGGGGAAACGCTGCCGCATCGCATCCCCACGGGCGGCTCGGATGCATGGCCAGATATGCCCTACGTGACAGATTGGCCGATTTTAGGACCGCGACGTTGCCGGGGAGTTGGCGCGGGGACATGATCACTGCCCGTATCAACCTGATCACTCATCCAGGAGGCGATGCGTGATACGCCCAACCGCTTTCCGCGCCCTCCCCGGCGCCGCCGTGACCGCGGCCCCGCCCTGCCCCTCGCCCAGGGAGCCCAGGCCGCCGCCTCGACCCCCGTCGCCCCGACGACCGCCGCTGTCGGCCGTCCCAGCCAGGTCCACCTGGTCGACTCCGACTTCGTGCGCTCCCACCTGCGCGTCGAGGTCCGGTACGGCGACGCCCCCCGGTCCGGCCCCGCGTCGTCGCCTCGGCGGCGATGCTGAGGTGGCGAGGCACCGGTGCCGCCCGACCCGGGCGGTCCGCCGGCCACCAGGTCATGACCGGCGACGACCGTACCGCCACCGCCGTCTCCCGCCTTTGCCGCATCTCCTTCCGTCTCGCGGCGGCGCTCCTTCCAGTCGCCGGCGCAGCGACCCAGGCCGGCGCGGCTGAGGTCCGGAGCGGTTGCTTACCGCAAACCCCTCATTGCGTCGTTCGCTTGCATGCCCTGTTTCACGAGATTCCACAACAAGGGAGTTAGTGATTTTCATGTACAAGCGTCGGAGTTTACTCGCCATCGCCACTGTGAGTGCGGTGATATGCACCGCTGGAGTCATGCCATCGGTCAGCCATGCCGCCAGCGGCGGCGACGGGGAAAGGGAGGGCTCCTACGCCGAAACGCACGGTCTGACGGCGGAAGACGTCAAGAACATCAACGCACTGAACAAAAGGGCTCTGGCCGCGGGTCAACCCGGCAATTCTCTGGTGGAATTGCCGCCGAGCGTCAGTGGGCTGTTCCGGGCCCCCGGCGCCGTCGACGACAGGGTGACCCCTCCCGCCGAGCCGCTCAACAGGATGCCTGACGCGTACCGGGCCAACGGAGGTAGGGCCACTACGGTCATCAACAACTACATACGCAAGTGGCAGCAGGTCTACAGTCACCGCGACGGCAGGCAACAGCAAATGACCGAAGAGCAGCGAGAAGAGCTGTCCTACGGCTGCGTCGGCGTCACCTGGGTCAATTCTGGCCCTTACCCGACGAACAAATTGGCGTTCGCGTACTTCGACGAGAACAAGTACAAGAACGATCTGGAAAACAGCAGGCCACGACCCGGTGAGACGCAGGCGGAGTTCGAGGGGCGCATCGCCAAGGACAGTTTCGACGAGGGGAAGGGTTTCAAGCGGGCGCGTGAGGTGGCGTCCGTCATGAACAAGGCCCTGGAAAGTGCGCACAACGAGGGGGCTTACATCGACAACCTCAAGACGGAGCTCACGAACAAAAATGACGCTCTGCTCTACGAGGGCAGCGGTTCGAACTTTTACTCGGCGTTGAGGGATACGCCGTCCTTCAGGGAAAGGGATGGAGGCAACTATGACCCATCCAAGATGAAGGCGGTGGTCTACTCGAAGCACTTCTGGAGCGGGCAGGACCAGCGGGGCTCCTCCGACAAGAGGAAGTACGGCGACCCGGATGCATTCCGCCCCGACCAGGGCACAGGGCTGGTGGACATGTCGAAGGACAGGAATATTCCGCGCAGTCCCGCCAAGCCCGGCGAAAGTTGGGTCAATTTCGACTACGGCTGGTTCGGGGCTCAGGCAGAAGCGGATGCCGACAAAACCATATGGACCCACGCCAACCACTATCACGCGCCCAACGGCGGCATGGGGCCCATGAACGTCTACGAGAGCAAGTTCCGGAACTGGTCTGCGGGGTACGCGGACTTCGACCGCGGAACCTACGTCATCACGTTCATACCCAAGAGCTGGAACACTGCGCCCGCCGAGGTGAAGCAGGGCTGGCCGTAACAGAGCCGGGTAGGAGGGGCCGGGCCCCCGGCCCCTCCTACCCCTGCCCGACGCACCCGCAAGGGAATCGAGACCTCGACACGCTTGGGCCGCCTCTCGCTGCGGCTGATGCCTAACGACGGCGGACCCGCCGCCGAGGGGGCTCGCCCCCTCGGTCACGCGGTCACGCCATCATCGGGGACTCGTTCGCGGGCCCCGGGGAGCCTTGCTCAGGTGCCCAGGCCGGCGTCTCGTGCCAGGAGTGCGGCCTGTACCCGGTTTTCGCAGCCCAGCTTGGCGAGGATGCGGCTCACATACGTTTTGACCGTGGCCTCGCTCATATGGATCCGCTGGCCGGCGTCCGCATTGGACAGGCCCTCGCCCAGCAGTGCCAGGACCTCCCGCTCGCGGCCCGACAAGGTCTCCAGCCGACGGCGGGCCTGCTCGGCGCGGCGCGCGCTCTGGCCGGACGCCAGCGAGTCCACGACATGACGGGTGGCGCCCGGCGACAGGTAGGCGTCCCCGGCCGCGGCGGCCCGTACCGCGCGCATCAGCTCCGCGGGCGCCGAGTCCTTGAGCAGAAAGCCCGCACTGCCCTCGGCCAGGGCGCGCAGCACGTTCTGCTGCTCCCCGAAGGTGGTGAGGATCAGCACCCGCGCATCGGGGGCGGTCCGGCGGAGTTCGGCGAGGGCCGTCAGCCCGTCCATGACCGGCATCCGGATGTCGAGAAGTACGACGTCCACCCGCTGGGCGCGGGCCAGTTCGATCGCCTCGCGGCCGTTCGCCGCCTCCGCGACGACGTCGATGTCGTCGGCCGAGGTGAGGATCATCCTGATGCCCGCCCGAATGAGCGGCTCGTCATCCGTGACGAGAACCTTGATCACGAGTCTCCTGTGCCCTCTTGAACGGTCATGGCTGCGGCCGCTCACCATCATCCCCGATGGCGCCACCCGCCCGGACCGCACGGCGAGCGTTGCGCCCTTACGACGTGACCTCGAAGGACTTCTTTTCGATCAACTTGCCGTCCTTGAAGCAGAACCGGAAAACCGGCTCCTTTTCCCAGCTGCTGCCGAGCTCCGAGGAATTCAGGCTGAGGCACTTCGCGCCCTCGGGCACCGGCGGTGCCCCCTTGTCCAGGCCATCGGTCATGATGGCGGAGCCATCGGGCAGCTGCTTGCGCACCGCGGTCTCGGACCGGCCCACCGTCACCGCCGCGTACTCCTTCGGGTCGATCATGGCCTTGTTCAGCTCGGTCGTGAGGAAGGCCGCACCGACGAGGAGGCCGGCCACCAGCAGCACGGCGAGCAGTGCCGCCACCCCGCAACCGATGGCTGTACCGCTGCTTCTCTTCTGCGTGCTCATGGCCCGGGCCAGCTCCTTCGGCGATCCGTTCCCGTCAATGACCGGATCAGCTTCGCCGAGCGAACCCGTCGCGAGCTGCTGCCGAAAGTCGCCCGTGGGGTCAACGAATGTCGCCGTCTCGTCGCCGGGCGAGGAGCTGGTGGCACCGGGCTCCGGCGCGGTGTACGGCAGCACCCCCGCCAGCCGGAAGCCGCCGTCCGCCGTGGAGCCCACATGCACCATGCCGCCGACGAGCCGGGCCCGCTCCCGGAGCCCGGTCAGCCCCTGGCCGCCGCTCACCACACTCCGGCCGTCGTCCGCGGTCTCGGGCACGGGGCCGTTCGCGACCTCCACGACCAACGAGTCCGGCTCATAGCGCAGTTCAATGGTGATCGAGGCGCCCGGGGCGTGCTTGTGGGCGTTGGTCAGGCCCTCCTGAGCTATCCGGTACGCCGCGTGACCGGCGGTCGGGGCGAGCGGACGCACCTCGCCCGAGCGCCGCAGCTCCACGGCCGTACCCGCGCTCCGGGACGCCTCCACCAAGCGCTCTATGCCTGCCACCCCGCGCGACGGGGCCTTGGCGTCCTCCTCTCCCATGGCCTCCAGAGCAGGCGGGGTGGGGGCGCCGCTTGCGACAGCCGGGGGAGTTGCCCCGTCCCCGGGGACGGGGGTGCCGTCCCGCAGCAGCCCCACCACCTCGCGCAGCTCGTGCATCGCGCCCACCGACGCTTCCCGCAGCACCCCCACGGCTTCCCGCTGTCGTCCGGTCAGCTCGCGGTCCACCTCCAGCGCGCCGGTGTGCACCGAGATGAGGGCGAGCTGATGGCCGAGGCTGTCGTGCATGTCCTGTGCGATGCGCTGGCGTTCGCGCATCCGGGCCTGTCCGGCGATCATCGCGCGCTCGCGCAGCAGTTGGGCGTTGTACTCGCGCAGGGTGTCCAGCAGCGTGCGGCGCTGCGACCAGTAGCGGCCGGCGAGGCCGGGCACGATGGTCGCGACCAGGGTCACCATGGCGACTATGACCAGGACCGCCGGCGAGACGCGGGGCAACTCCTGCGAGAGGTCCAGGCCGAAGTCGAGGACGTACGCGAGGGCGAAGGTGGCGGTCGCCCTGCCCACCCCGTCGATCCGGCGCCCGCCGGACCAGCTGGCGACGGGCACCAGCAGCGCGAAACCGCCGAACGGGAACGAGGCCGCGACGGCCACCAGCAGGACGGTCCCGGGCAGCACCCGGCGCAGCGGCAACAGCAGTCCGGCGGCCAGTGCGACGGCGACGATCCGTACCGCGCCCCCGTCGCGCAAGGCCTCGGTTCCCGCCACAAGCGTCGCCAGGACCACACTCAGCAGCGATTCCAGCACGATGCGCCGGGGCGGCCACATCCCGGGACCGAAGAGAGCCCTGCCCGGTTCGGCCAGCCGCCGCAACCCCGTACGCACCCTTACCGTGGGCGCCTGCCGAGCGCGCTGTGCACGCTCCATACCTTCCACACCTGTCACGCAGCCACGTTAAGCAGCCCCTCGCGTCGACGACATCATCCTTCGTCGCGACGTGCAGCAACCAAAGTCCCACGACGGGGGCGACGAGGCCGCCATGGTCGTGGGACTGCTCGGCCTCACCCGTTCGCGCGGTGTGTTTGCGGGACGTGAGTGAGGCGTTTCCGGAACGTCAGTGGCGCCGGGAAGAGTGGGGTGCACACCGCGGGAACGGCCAAAGCCAACTCCCGCACGAAAGCACGAAACAGGGGGATCCCGTCATGCGTACTTCCCGGATGCGTACCGCCACCTTAGCCGCCGTCACCGCCGCGCTGGCGCTGGGCCTGACCGCCTGCGGCGGCGCCGACGGCGGCTCGAAGGCGGCCGGCGGCGACAACGCCGCCGGTACCGCGCAGAGCCGGTCCGCGTCCCACGGGGACGGCAAGGGTGGCGCGGAGCAGGTCGACATCGGCGGTCACTCCACGGCGGGCGCACGCCCGACGACCGCCTCGGGTGGGACGGACGAGGTCGCGAGCGGGGGCACAACGGCCGGCGCCCAGCAGTGCCGCGGCGACGAGATGCTGCTCACCGCGGTGCACCGGTTCGCCGGGCAGCAGGGCGACCACCTGCTGGTCACCGCGTCGAACAAGGGCACCAAGCCGTGCTGGGTCACCTCGTACCCGGCCGTGAAGCTCGGCGACGTCGACGGCGCCGCACTGCCGCACTCGAAGAAGGACAACCCGGGCGGCGACCAGCACCTCACGCTCCGGCCCGGCGGCACGGTATACAGCGCGGTGAACCTCTTCGACTACGGCTCGAAGCACCACACGGCGCAGTCGTTCGCCCTCGCGCTGCGCGGCGCGGACGGTCACGACGGCCCCTTCTACTCCGTCTCCCTCAAGGGCGAGAAGCCGCAGTTCAGCTGGAACGAGGCCGACGTGCTGAACTGGAACACCAAGAAGCCGTACGACTTCTGACGGCCTGTCGGCCAGTGCGTCACCTGCCCTGGTGACGCGCCGGTGCCCCCGACCCCGCGGTCGGGGGCACCGGCATGGTGGCGACGTCGCTCTCGTCGAGCGGGCGCGTCTTCGGCGCGGTCGACGACACGATGCGAGGGGCGCGATGCGTGTCCGTAGTGCGGCGCGGTTGCCGCGTCCGGTGTCTGCCTTACCCTTTCGTTCAGGTCGTCGGCTGCGCGTGCGTAGGGCTGCGCGTGCGTACATTCGGGACTGATACCTCACCTGAATCGTCCGAACAGGAGTGAGCCGCTCGTGTCCTCGCCCGCCCCGGCCGGGGCCTCGTCGCGACCTGTCCGCGTGTTGCTGGTGGAGGACGACGACCTGATGCGACGGTCCTTCGCCGTCGCCTTGGAGCGTTACGGCTACGAGATGACGGCCGCGGCCGACGGTCTCACGGGCCTTGAGCTCTTCCGCGACGAAAGCTTCGACCTGCTGATCCTGGACGTGATGCTGCCCGGTCTGGACGGGATCGGCCTGTGCCGCAGGGTCCGGGAGACCAGCTTGGTGCCGGTCTTGATGATGTCCGCGCGCGGCGACGGGCTCGATGTCGTCGCCGGTCTGGAGGCCGGGGCGGACGACTACGTGGTCAAGCCCGTGGACACGTACGTGCTGGTGGCGCGCATCCGCTCGCTGCTGCGGCGGGCGACCTACGCGCCCGCCCCGGGACCCGAGCGGGCCGCGGACGAGGGGCCGCCGCCCGAGGGGGAGGTGCTGGTGTTCGGGGACCTGCGCATCGACACCGCCGGCATGGAGGTGTTCGTCTCCGGAAGCCCGGTGGCGCTGACCCCGACCGAGCTGAAGCTGCTCCTGGAGTTCGCCGCCCACCCGGGCGTCGTACTGGAGCGGCACACCCTGCTGCGCAACGTGTGGGAGTACGGCTGGGACGGCGACAGCCGGGTCGTGGACCTGTGCGTGCAGCGGCTGCGCCGGAAGCTGGGGCGGGAGCGGATCGAAACGGTCCGCGGCTTCGGCTACAAGCTCAGGCGCTGAGGGCGGTGCGTGTGTTCCGGCGGCCGAGGCCGGACCTGTCGTCCCTGCGCTGGAAGATCGCCGCGCTGGCCGCGGTCACCGCCTTCCTGGTCGTGGCGGCGGTGGGTGTGCTGGTGCACGTGTGGACCGCGGACGACATCCGCTACCGGGCCGAAGCGCAGGCGTTCAACGGGCTGTACTCGGCCATGGACACCTACCGGCGCACCAAAACCCTCGCGGACGGAGCCGAGCTGGATCCGGCCGGGCTGCCCCTCGTGCTGCGGCACCCCGTCGACGGCAAGCGGCACACGGCTTACGACGGGCGTGTCGAGGGGAATGCGGGCCCCAGCTTCTGGGCCGCCCAGCGGGTCGACGGCCCGGGCAGCCGGGTGCTGGCGGTGCAGGTCAACATGAGTCCGGAGCTGCACACTCTGCGCCAACTCGACGTGACCATGGCGGCGGCCTCGCTGGTCGCGCTCGCGGCGGCCGTGCCGCTGACGGTCTACGGGGCCGGGTTGCTGGCCCGCAGGCTGCGGCGGGTCTCCGAGACCGCAGGCCGGATCTCCGCCGGGGACCTGGACGCCCGCACCGGGCCCACCAAGGGCCGCGACGAGGTGGCCGAGATCGCCGCCACCGTCGATCGTATGGCCGACGGTCTCAGCCAACTGCTCCGCACCGAGCGGCAGTTCACCGCGGACGTGGCCCATGAGCTGCGCACCCCCGTCGGCGGTCTGCTGGCCGCCGCCGACCTGCTGCCGGCCGGTGAGACGGAGGATCTGCTGCGGGCCCGGGTGCGGGATCTGCGTGGCCTGGTGGAGGACCTGCTGGAGATCTCCCGACTGGACGCCGGGGCCGAGCGGCCGGTCCCTGCCCGGGTGCCGCTCGGCGCCGTCGTCTCCGAGGCCGTGGCACGCACCGGTCTCCGCGTCGAGGTCACCGTCGCCGGGACGGAAGCCGATCGGACCGTGGAGACCGACCCGCGCCGTCTGGAGCGGATCGTCAGCAACCTCGTCGTCAACGCCCACCGGCACGGAGGGTCCCCGGTGGAGGTCACCGTCGAGGGCGGCCGTACGGTCGTCGTGCGCGACCACGGCCCCGGCTTCCCGGCAGACGTGCTGCTCCACGGTCCCCGCCGGTTCCAGACGGGTGCGACGGAGCGCGGAACGGGCCACGGCCTGGGCCTGACCATCGCCCTGGGCCAGGCCCGGCTCCTCGGCGCCGAGCTGCACCTGGAGAACGCCCCGGACGGCGGCGCCGTCGCCACCCTGCGCCTGCCGGCCCCACCATCCGGCGCCTAGGAACCGCCGCGTCGGCATGACGGCCCGGCGCCCACGGACCTGCTGCTACAGAACACGTCTCCGCCCCGCGCCGGCCCTACGGAACTGCTACAAAGCGGCGCGGTCGCCGATACACGGCGGCTCAGGCCCCGATACGTTTCCCGGACACCCTTCGACGTGCGCCCTTCCGCACCCGAAGAGGAGTCCCCCATGTCCGCCACCCCCTTCGCCTCGCGCGCGCAGCACGCGGTGCCCGGGATCGCAGCCGCCACCTTCGACCTGTCGAAGGTCTACGGCAGCGGCGACACCCGTGTCGTAGCCCTGGACCATGTCAGCATCGACTTCCGGGAGGGCGAGTTCACCGCGATCATGGGTCCTTCCGGCTGCGGCAAGTCCACGCTGATGCACTGTGCCGCCGGGCTCGACTCGCCCAGCTCCGGCTCGGTGCGCGTCGGCACCACCGAACTGAGCACGCTGAGCGACCGGCAGCTGACCGCGCTGCGCCGCGACCGGATCGGCTTCATCTTCCAGGCGTTCAACCTGCTGCCGACGCTGACCGCGCTGGAGAACATCACGCTGCCGCTGGCCCTCGCCGGACGCCACCCCGACCAGCAGTGGCTGGACCGCGTGGTCGCCATGGTCGGACTCTCCCAGCGCCTCGGTCACCGGCCCGCGCAGCTGTCCGGTGGGCAGCAGCAGCGCGTCGCGGTCGCCCGCGCCCTGGCCTCCCGCCCCGCGATCATCTTCGGCGACGAGCCCACCGGAAACCTCGACTCCCGCGCCGGGGCCGACGTCCTGGGCTTCCTGCGCGACTCGGTGCGCGAACTCGGCCAGACCGTGGTCATGGTCACCCACGACCCGGTCGCCGCCGGCTACGCCGACCGCGTGGTCTTCCTCTCCGACGGCCGCCCGGTCGACGAGATCACACACCCCACCCCGGGCCGGGTCCTGGACCTGATGAAGAGCCTGGGCGCCCTCTCCTACACCAGCTGAGCCGCCCGCGCCCCAGCACCGACCCGGCCCACCGCTCGTATCCACCGAGCCCACGTCCCAGGAAGCCCCCATGCTGAAAACAGCCCTGCGCAACCTCCTGGCGCACAAGGCCCGTCAGCTCATGACGCTCCTTGCCGTCTGTCTGGGGGCCGCGTTCGTCAGCGGCACCCTCGTCTTCGCAGACTCCACCGCCGCCGCCTCTCGCGATGCCATGTCGAAGAACTACGCCGACATCGCGGTCACCGTGACCGCGAAGGAACCCCCGCCGGGGGCCACCCCACACCAGCAGACCAGCGCGCTCGACGACGCGCTCGCACGGAAATTGGCCGCCGTGTCCGGTGTCGCCGCCGTCCGGCCGTCGGCCGACGGCGTGGTCACCATGAATGCGGCCGACAACACCCCGCTACGGGTCAAGCAGGGGGCGAACCTGGCCGACGCCTACCTACCCGGCACGGACGGCAAGGACAGCCGCTACCCGCTGGCCGAGGGCCGCGCCCCGAGGAACAGCGGCGAACTCGCCGTGGACGGCACCACCGCCGCCGCCGGCGGCTTCCGCCTCGGCGACAAGGTCACCCTGGCCATCGACGGCCCGGTCATGACCAAGCGGCTCGTCGGCATCGTCACCACGAAGGACACCCGGGTGACCGCCGCCGGCACGCTCGCCCTGTTCGACAAGGCAACCGCCCAGAAGCTGTTCGCCTCCCCGGGCCACTACAGCAGCATCGATCTGTCCGCCGCACCCGGCACCGCCCCGTCCGAGCTCGCCCAGCGGGTCACCGACGTGCTCCCGACCGACCGCGCCGAGGCCACCACCGGCGCTGCCCTCGCCGACCAGCAGGCCATCCTCGTCAACACCCAGACCCGGGGCTACACGAAGCTGCCGCTGGTCTTCGCCGGGATCTCGCTGTTCATCGGCTCCTTCCTCATCATCAACACCTTCACGATGCTCGTCACCCGGCGCACCCGGGAGATCGCGCTGCTGCGGGCGATCGGCGCCACGCGCCGCCAGGTGTCCCGCTCCGTGCTCCTGGAGGCCCTCTTGGTCGGCCTCGTCGCATCGGGGGCCGGCTTCCTGCTCGGCCTCGGCATCGCCTCGGTGCTGCCCGACATCCTGAGCACCGACGGGAACACGCTGCCCCAAGGGCCTCTGGTGATCGGCCCGCGCTCGGTCGCGGCGGCGCTCGGCGTGGGCGTGGGCGTCACCGTGCTCGCCGCGTGGCTGCCGTCCCGCAAGGCCGCGAAGGTCGCGCCCATCGAGGCGATGCGCACGACGGAACAACCGCCCTCCGCCAAGCGGTCCCGGATCCGCGGCGTGGCGGGCCTTGCTCTCCTCGTCCTCGGCGCCGGTGTGCTGGTGTCGCTCTCGGGAGCGAAGGACGCCTCGGAGACGAACCTGCAGAACGCGATGGTCGGTTGCGCCGTCCTCGTCGCCGCCCTGATCGTCCTCGCGCCGATCCTCGCCTCCCCGGTGATCCGGCTGACCGGACGGCTGACCGGCCGCTTCGGGATCACCGGCCATCTCGCCCAGCAGAACGCGCTCCGCGACCCGAGGCGCACCGCCGCCACCGCCGCCACTTTGATGATCAGCACCGGCCTCATCGCCGGGCTCGCCGTCATCGGCAACTCCACCGCGCAGGCCCTCGACAGCCAGGCCGCGGCCGGGCTCGGCGCCGACTACGTGATCAGCACCGGCACCCCCACCACCGCCATCGAATCGGCCGCCGTACATCGGGTGGGCGAGACCTCCGGCGTGCGGACCGCGACCGCCGTCTCGGACACCACCGCGACCATCGGCGGCAGCGTCCAGAGCATCTCCGGCGTCGACCCCGACACCGTGAACGACACCATGAAGCTCGACTTCGTCAGCGGCTCCGCAAAGGATCTCGGGCCGGGCCGGATCGCCGTCTCCCGCACCCTCGCCCAGAAAAACGGCGTGACCACGGGCAGCGAGCTCAACGTCGGCAACGTCGGCACGGACCCCAAGCAGCAGTTCACGAAGTACACCGTCGTGGGCGTCTACCAGGACAACCCCATCGCCAAGGACGCGCTGGGCGTCCGCAGCGACGTGGCCAAGAACGCCTTCAAGCCCGGCTCCGTCCAGCGCATCCTGGTCCGCACCGACGGCGGCGCGGTCCCGACGACCGTCGAGAAGCAGCTGCGCACCGCCGTGAGCAACAGCCCGCTGATCACGGTGCAGGACCGCGAGCAACTCGTCACCCAGGCCGCCGGCACCCTGGGCGACCTGCTGAACGTGATGTACGGGATGCTCGCCGTCGGCGTCGCGATCAGCGCGCTCGGCATCGTCAACACCCTGGCCATGTCGGTCGCCGAACGCACCCGAGAGATCGGCGCCCTGCGGGCCCTCGGCATGGACCGCTCCGGCATCCGGCGGATGGTCCGCCTGGAGGCGGTGACCGTCGCCGCGTTCGGCACGCTACTCGGCCTGGCGGGCGGCCTGTTCGGCGCCTGGGCGGTCGGCTCGCTGGCCAACGCCGCGATGCCGCAGTACTCCCTGGCGCTGCCCTGGGGGACGCTGCTCCTCGTGTGCCTGCTCTCCCTCGCGATCGGCGTGCCGGCCGCCGCCGTCCCGGCCCGCCGGGCCGCCGCCCTGAGCCCGCTGGAGGCCGTTGCGGAGGGGTAACGCACGGCCTTGGAACTCCCTCGCCGTCACCCCGCTCCTGGCCGGAATTCACCCCGTGTGAGGGCATGCGAAGGGTGCCCAGCGGTGTGGCGGCCGCGCCCGATCGCGCGGGGTGTGCGGGCAAATCGGCAGACAGCGTGGCACGTGGCGCATGGTGAAGGATCAATTCCCCTTGATATGCCCCGGAGTGACGTGCTTTTCCAACTGTGTCCGGTTGAAGACTTATTGAGGGTTGTTTCCTTCTGCTTCAGTGGTACGCGTTGTGTCGCACCTACTGAGGAGGCCATATGGCCGAAGTCAAGAAGGTCGCCCGCCCCGCGGTCACCGCGTCGTCCCGTCCGTGCGCGTTCGTCTCGCCGGACAAGGGCAACGCCCCGACCATCACGCCCGCCCACAAGCAGGCGGAGGTCGTCTCGGCCCCCGCTGAGCAGCGGAACGAGTGTGCGTCGGCCTAAGGGCTGAGGTTCCCCGGGGCCCCGCCCACCGGCCGGGCCCCGGTCTGTCGCGCGGGCCGGGCCGAGGGCCGGGACCGGTCCGCGTCCCACGGCTCCGCGCCCGGGGCCCTTTTCACCGACGCAGTGCCGTGTGCCGCGCCCCCAGGGACGCTCCGTACGTTGCGTCGGAAGTCGTGAGACGCAGGGAGAAGTCTTCAGCCATGCAGAATTCGATGTATCAGTCCTCGCGCTACGTCCGCACCCTGCGTGCCGCGGGCAACCGGGATTTCACGTCGTTCGGAGGCCGGCTCGATTCCTATGAGGGCGACGAGCGGACCATGGCTTTTCATTCGCTCTTCGGAAATGCGCGGCTGATCGACCGGGACATCGTCGACCTTCTCACGGAGGCCTCCCAGGGCATCAGCTGGGAGCGACTGCGGGAGCGGGTCGACGACGACTCACTGCGCGACCTCGTCGAGGCCCGGTTCCTCGTCGAGGCGGGGCACGACGAGGCCGCGGAGATCGACGGGCTGCTGGAGAGCCGGCAGAGCGCACTCGGCAGCGGCGTGTTCCACTCCTCCATCCAGCTCGTGCTCACCAACGCCTGCAACTTCTCCTGCCAGGGCTGCTTCGCGTACAACTTCGACGGCGGCGTCGAGGAGCGCAACACCTCCGGCGAGTCGGTGAAACCCGGCCCGGTTCTGGTCGAACTGCGCCGCACGCGTGAGGTCGCGGGCCCCACCCGTCAGGACTCGGGCCCCACGTTCGCCAAGGGCGACTGGAACCACGGCGCGGACGAGGTCCGCAACCCCTCGATGCACATGTCGCGCGAGGTGGCCGAGAAGACCGTCAAGGAGGCCATCGAGCTGCGCAAGGCCAACGGCGGCGGCCATCTGACGGTGTCGTTCTTCGGCGGCGAGCCCACCCTGGCGCGGGGCACCATCCTGCACGTACTGCGCACCTTCGGCGACAGCCACGACGGGGTCACCCTCTCCTACGACCTGACCAGCAACGGCTCCCGCATCGACGACGAGCTGCTGGCGGCGCTCGCCGAGCACCGCGTCGACACCACCGTCTCCATCGACTACCTGGTCCCGGAGACCGGCGAGTTCCGCGGCGGGCAGCAGCAGCGCACCTCGTGGGCCGTGGTCCGCAAGGCGATCCTCGACATGAAGGCCGCGGGCGTCCCGGTCAGCATCACCTCGGTGCTCTCCCAGTACACGTGGGACAAGTGGGGCACCCCGCTCATCGACTTCGTCGCCGAGGCCGGTCTGGAATCCCTGGACGTCATCGTGTCCTTCCAGGCCAAGGAGTTCTTCCAGCAGCACAGCCCGCACGACGTGGCGCAGCGGCTGCTGGCCGCCGTCGACTACGGACGTGAGCGCGGCGTGCAGCTCAGCGGCTACTGGTACCAGACCTTCCAGATGATCATCGATGAGGCCAAGTGGGCCGAGCAGGCCGACTACAAGACCTGTCCGGCGGTCGGCCGTCAGCTCTCCATCGAGCCCAACGGCAGTGTCTTCGCCTGCAAGGCCACCGCCCGCAAGCTGGGCACCATCGACGACTGGCGTGGCATCTTCTCCTCGCCCGCCTACCAGGACTACGGCATGCGGGCCTACACCAACGGCCCGGGCTGCCAGGGCTGTGAGCTCCAGGGCACCTGCTCGGGCGGCTCCGCCGGAGCGCTGGAGGAGGAGAACGGCTCGATCCAGGTGATGTCGCCCGGCTACTGCGCCTACATGCGAGAGGTGGTGCAGGGCCTCCTGGAGCGTCATCACGCCCAGAGCCTCGCCACGCTGTCCTGAGCCGGGCTCCGACGATCTCCGCAACGGCCCGCCTCCGCGCGAGGCGGGCCGCCGATCCACGACCCGGCCCCACCACTCCGGTCCGGGCCGAGGAAGGGTGACTGGTTTCCATGGCAATGATGGGGATGCACTTCGGCCACGACGCGGGTGTCGCGCTCACCGAGGCGGGCGGCTACCGCGTCATCGAGGCCGAGCGCCGCCTGGGGCTGCGCCATGTGTGCGGCGGCAACGGCGACTTCCCGCAGGCCGCCGCCGAGTGGCTGGCGGAGCTACGGGAGCGGGCGGCGAGCCCGGTGACCGGGATCGCGGTGGCCGACTGGTACACGCCGGTGTGCCAGGTGCTGCCCCCGGCGCTGGTGGAGCTCGTCAACGAGGACGCCCGCTGGACGGCCACCGGCGGCACCGGCCTCGCCGACGCGGTGACCCGGGTGATCAAACCCCTGGACTGGCCGCTGGCCAAGGGGTTCGGCGACATCACCCTGACCGCGGTTCGCCACCATTACGCACACGCCGCCCTCGCGTACTACACCTCCGGGGCCCGCAAGGCCCTGGTGCTGGCCCTGGACGGAACGGGCAACTACGCCGAGTGCGGCATGGTCTGCCTCGGCGACGGCGACCAGCTCACCCCCGTGATGTCGTTCACCAACCGCACCGGCCCGCGCTTCGGTCTGGTCTACGAGGCGCTTGCCCGGCGCGTCCACGGCAGCCAGTTCGACACCGGCAAGCTGCTCGGGCTGACGGCCACCGGGGAGACCGATGCCGCCCTGCTGCCGGTGCTGCGCGCCATGCTCGTCCCGCAGTCCACCCGGCGCGCCTCGCCGGACCTGTACGAGCAGCTCGACGAGGACCGGCTGACCGGCACCGCGCTGCGCTACGCCGACACCTGGTGGGAGTACGACCCGCACAGCGGCGGGTATCTGGACGCGGGCCTGGCCGACTCCTCCGACGACGACGTCGTGCACTCCTTCGGCTCGGTCTTCCCCGACGAGATCCGCACCGTGGACGGGCGAAGCACCCCGGTCGGGACCTCCCCGGACGCGCGCATCTGCCGGGACCTGGCGGCCACCTTGCAGAACGCCGTGGAGCGGGACCTGACGTCGCTGGTCGCCGGCCTCAGCCGGCGCTTCCCCAGCTATGCGACGCTCTGTTACGCGGGCGGCTGCGCGCTCAACATCACCGCCAACAGCCGCCTCGCCGAATGCGCCCAGTTCACCCGGGTGTCCATCCCGACCTGCTGCGACGATTCGGGGATCGCGCTGGGCGCGGCGCTGGCCGTCGCCGACCCGGCCGACCGCCCGGCCCTGCTGGGCCGCTCGGGATGGGCGTCGCTGGCCTACGCCGGACCGCCGCTGGCGGGCCTGGACACGGCGGACGGCGACGACGCGGCCCAGGTCGACGGCCTGAGACGGCGACTGGGCGGCCTCGGGCTGTCCCTGCACCGCCCGGCCGGCGACGAGGAGTTCGTCCAGGCCGTCGCCGACCTGCTGGCCGACCGGCGGTGTGTGGCCTGGCTGGAGGGCGGCCTGGAGACCGGACCGCGGGCGCTGGGCCACCGTTCCCTGCTGGTCTCGGCCCACTGGAGCGGCGCCCGCCGGTACGTCTCCCAGACGATCAAGCACCGGGAGTGGTTCCGGCCGGTCGCGCCGATCTGCCCGGAGGAGGTGGCCGACCAGTACTTCACCGGGCCCCTGGACCACACCGAGACCATGCTGTTCGCGGTGCGGGTGCGGCCCGAGGGGGCCCGGCAGCTCGCCGAGGCGCGGCACATCGACGGTACGGCCCGCCTCCAGACCGTACGGCCCGACGCCCATCCCCTGCTGCACCGGCTGTGCCACGCGGTGGCCGCCCGCACGGAGTTGCCCGTGCTCATCAACACCAGCGCCAACGGGGGCGGACGCCCCCTCCTCAACCACCTCGACGAGGCACTGGAGTTGCTCACCGATACCGAGCTGGACGCCGTGGTGCTGCCCGAACGCCGCCTGATCGTCGAGTGATCCCCGCCCCCGTCCAGCGCCCCGTACCCCTTTCCCCCGATATCTCCGGACGGGCGAAAAATGGCCGAAACGGCGATGTCGAGGCCGGCCCGTCCCACCCGATCATGTGCAGGCGTCGTGTCCCTGGAGAGTGCCCGTGGCCGCCATTCCACTGCGAGACATCCACAAGACCGAACCGCTGCGCGTCCTGTCCCCCGCGGACTGGCAACAGTGGATCACCCAAGGCTATGTGATCGTCCGTCAGGCGGTGCCGCCGGAGACGGTCGCCGCCCTCACCGAAGGTCTGTACTCCTTCCTCGACATGCGCCCCGAGGACCCCTCGACCTGGGCCTCGCCGCACACCGGCAACGACCGGCTGCCGGGCCACAGCGGGCTGGTGGAGATGTACAACCACCAGGCCCAGTGGGACATCCGGCAGAACCCGCGGGTCCACGGGGCCTTCGCCGACATCTGGGACCGCACCGACCTGTGGGTCACCATCGACTTCGCCAACGTCAACCCGCCCAACCGGGGACCGCGCGCCTTCGACGGGTTCATCCACTGGGACGTGGACACCTCCGCCGAGCCGCTCCAGGTGAGCTGCCAGGCGGTGCTCTCGCTGACCCACGGCGACGAGGAGATCGGCGGCTTCCAGTGCGTGCCGGAGATCTTCACCGAGTGGGAGAAGTGGGTGAGCGGTCGGCCCGCCGACCGCGACCCGTTCACGCCGGACATCACCGGCTACTCGATCACCACGCCGGAGGTCGCCCCCGGCGACCTGATCATCTTCAACAGCCTTCTGCCGCACGGGGTGCACCCCAACGTCTCCGAGGCCCGGGTGCGCATGGCCCAGTACCTGACCATGGCGCCCGCCTGGGAGGAGAACGCCGACCTCCGCGAGGCCCGGGTGCGGTTCTGGCGGGACCGGATCCCGCCGCATCCGCCGCAGGGCGGGGTGCGCAAGGACGAGGCCGAACTGTACGGGCCGGCGACGCTGACCGAACTGGGCGAGCGGTTGCTGGGCCTGCGTGCGTGGCACGAGGGGAGCATTGTTGGCTAGCACCGCCCCGTCCGGGGCCCGCCCGGTCCGCCGGGCGGACCTGGGCCGCCCGTTCCGCTGGCTGTGGGCCTCGACGGCCGCCTCCAACGCGGGCGACGGCATCACCCGTACGCTGCTGCCGCTGCTGGTGGTCGCGCACCACTCCGACCCGGCGGCGGTCGCCGGGCTGACCACCGTCAACATGCTGCCCTGGCTGCTGTTCGCGCTCCCCGCGGGCGTCCTGGTGGACCGGGTGGACCGGCGCCGGATCGTGCTGGGCAGCAACCTGGTCCGCGCGGCGGCGCTGCTCGGCGCGGCCCTGGTGCTCGCCGACAACCGCCCGCTGGCCCTCCTGTACGCGCTGGCGTTCCTGCTGGGCATCGCCGAGACCCTCGCCGACACCGCGGCCCCCGCGATGCTGCCGCGCCTGGTCGACGAGCGGCACCTGGAGCGCGCCAACGGACGGCTGATGGCAGCGCAGATCGTGCTCAACGAAACGGCCGGACCGCCCGTGGCGGGCCTGCTGGTGGGCCTGACCGCCGCCGCGGCGCTGGCCACCGGCGGGGTGCTGTACGCGCTGGCCGCGCTGCTGCTGTTCGGCCTCGCCCCGCTCGCCCGCACCCGCCGCGAGGCGGCACCGGGCGGGGCGGCACCGGGCGAGGCGGCACCGGGCGGGGCGCGCGGCGGGGTGCTGCGCGACATCCGGGGCGGGCTCGGCTTCGTCCTCGGCCATCGCACCCTGCGGCTCACCCTCGCCGCGAGCGCCCTGTACGGCCTGGTGTTCTCGGCGACCTTCTCGATGCTGGTGCTGCTGAGCAAGGGCACTTTGGGGCTGAGCGCGGCCGGGTACGGACTGCTGCTCGCCGTCGGGTCGCTGGGCGCCGTCGCCGGCAGCTGGCTGGCGCCCCGGGCCGCCGACCGGCTGCCCACCGTACGGCTGGCCCGCTGGTCCCTGGTGGCCTCCGGGGCCGCGTACGCCGCGCTGGGCCTGGGCCGCCATCCGGTCCTGGCCGCGCTGGCGCTCGCCGCCAACGGCGTCTTCATGATGGGCTGGAACATCCCCGTGATGTCGCTGCGCCAGCGGCTCACGCCGGAGGACCTCCAGGGCCGGGTGATGAGCGTGTCCCGGCTGTGCTCGTGGGGCACCATGCCGGTCGGCGCGACACTCGGCGGACTGCTCGCCGAAGCCCTGTCCGTGCCCGCGGTGTTCGTGGTGTGCGGGACGCTCCTGGCCGTGGGCGCGCTGTTGTTGCTCGCGCCCCTGCGCGAGGACCACTCGCCCGGCGACGCACTCCCGGCGCCCTCCGCCCCACCCCTGTCTTCCGGTGCGCCGCCCACCGATCCGCCTCCGCACAGTGACCTTCTCGACAAGGGATGACCATTGGACACACAGCTCTACGACACAGTGATCGTCGGAGGCGGCCCGGCCGGCCTCAACGGGGCGCTCTACCTGGGACGTTCGCGTCGCCGAGTGCTGCTGATCGACTCGGGCGACGCCCGCAACATGGCAGCGGGCGTCATGCACAACGTCCTCACCAACGACGGGGCGACGATCGCGGACTTCCGGGCCCGCTCCCGCGCCCAACTCGCCGCGTACGACGTGACGTTCCGTGACGACGAGGTGGTGTCGGCCGAGCGCGACGGCGACCACGTGGTGGTCACCACCAAGGAGTCCGGCACCTTCCGGGCCCGCACCCTGCTGTACGCGGCCGGTGTGCGTTCGGTGCTGCCGCCGGTCCCGGGCCTGGCCGACCTGTGGGGCAAGACCGTCCTGGAGTGTCCGTACTGCCACGCCTGGGAGGTGCGCGACCGCAGCTTCGCCGTGTACGGAGGGAGCGTGCCCAGCGAGTGCCTGGCCGCGACCCTGACGGTGTGGTCCGACCGCATCACCTACCTCACCGACCGGCGCGAGCTGCCCCAGGACGAGCTGGGCCGGCTCACCGCGGCCGGCGTGCCCGTCGTCCACGACAGGGTCGGCGAGGTGAAGTCGCATCCCGAGGGTGTCGAGGTCGTCTTCGAGGACGGCCGGTCCGCGAGCTACGGGGCGCTCTTCCTCCACCTGGACACCGAGCCCCGGGTGGCCCCGCTGCGCCCCTGGCTGCAGGCCCCGGACCTGGAGTCCGTGCAGACCGACGAGCGCGGCCGCACCGGCCTGCCCCGGCTGTACGTGGCCGGAGACCTCGGCCGGAACATGCAGCAGGCCGCGATGGCCGCTGCCAGCGGAGGGCTGGCGGGCATGGCCATCAACGCCGACCTGATCCGCGAGGACCGCCCCGGCTCCCTGCCCGAGCCGCCGCCCCCGGCCCCGGCCCCCTGAGCGCAGGCCGCCCACCGCGCACCGGCGTGCCCCACGGGCCCACCGCGCACGGCAGGACGGCCGGTCACCACGGAAGGCACGACAGCCACGCACCGCGCACCGACGGGAGCCCCTTCACGATGACGTCACCCCGCGCCGAGTTCACTCCGCACATGGAGCACTACACCTTCGTCCTGGAGGACCAGCCCTATCTGGGGTACTTCCAGTACGGCAACGAGAAGACCCCCGTCTCCACCACCGACCGGCACGGCTTCCGGGTCACCCCGGGCCCCGGCGGGCTCCGGGCGACGGTCGGCGACGATCGTCCCGACGGCCCGGTGCGGGTACTCGCGGGCAGTTCCGCGGTCTTCGGCGTGGGTGCCACCGGTGACGCGGCCACGATCACGGCGCGGCTGTGGAACGCCCACGCGCCCCGGCTGCCCTGGCTGAACATCGCCGGGCAGAGCCACAACTCGGCCCAGGAACTCCTGCTGTTCACCCTGTTCCAGCACGAACTCCCGCCGGTCGAGGACATCGTGCTGCTCTCCGGGGTCAACAATCTGGTGCTCAGCCGGCTGCCCGAGGAGAAGCAGGGCCGGCACGGTGCCTTCTTCGACTGCGGGCCCGCCCCCGACGTCGTACCGCCCCCGGACCAACGTGTCGCGCACGCGACAGAATTGACGATCCGTCACCTCGGCGCCTGGAAGCTGCTCGCGGACGGCCTGGGCGCCCGGCTGGTCTTCGCGCTCCAGCCGCTCGCGCCCTGGGTGCGCGAGGAACCGCTGCCCCGCGAGAAGCTGCTCTTCGAGGAGCTGGACGAGGTGTCCAACTTCCGCCGGTTCCACAACGACATCTCCACCATGGCGGTGGGCCGCGCCTACGCGGACCGGCTGGCCGCCGGATGCGCCCGGCTCGACGTGCCGTTCCTGGACCTCAACGTGGCGCTGGCCGAGGCCGCCGGGCCTCAGGACTGGCTGTTCATCGACCGGGTGCACTGCACCGATCTGGGATACGACCTGGTGGCCCGGCAGCTGGCGGACCGCCTGGACCTGGTGTGAGGAGCGCCGCCATGCCCGATGACAGCAGCGCGGCGCCCGCGTCGGCGGTCCGCCGCCTCGCCTCCTGGCTGCGGCACCGGGGCCGCCAGGGGCCCGCCCCCGACACCCCGCCGGACCGGCCCGCCGGCCCGCCCGCGCCGCCGTCCCGGCTGCGGCCGCAGCCCGAGGACGACGCGTCCGTCTACCCCCTGTTCTGACATGCGGACCGGCATGGGCGGCGCGCGCGCCGACCGCTCGGGCCCCGGCGGGCCGGACGGCCCGGTCCTGGGCATCTCCGCGTATTACCACGACAGCGCGGCAGCCGTGGTGGCCGGCGGCACCCCGCTGGCGGCGGCGCAGGAGGAGCGGTTCACCCGGCGCCGCCACGACCCCGGCTTCCCCTCGCACGCCGTCGCCTGCTGCCTGCGCGAGGCCGGGCTGCGCCTCGACGAGCTGGCGGCCGTGGCGTTCTACGAGGACCCGGCGCTGAAGTTCCGCCGGGTGCTGGCGACCTGGCTGGCCACCGCCCCGCACGGCCTGCCGGTGTTCCGCCGGGCCTTCGGGCAGTGGGCCGGCTGGAAGCGGCGGGCCCTGGACGACGTACGGGCGCGGCTGCGCGCCCTGGCCCCCGGACAGCCGTTGCCCCCGGTGGTGGCACACCGGCACCACGCCTCGCACGCCGCGTCGGCGTTCTTCCCGAGCCCGTACCCGTCGGCCGCGGTGCTGTGCGTCGACGGCGTGGGGGAGTGGGCCACGACGACGCTGTGGCACGGCCGCGGCACCGAGCTGGTCCCACTCGCCGAACTGCGCTTTCCGCACTCCCTCGGCATGCTGTACTCGGCGTTCACGTACTTCTGCGGCTTCAAGGTCGACTCGGGCGAGTACAAGCTGATGGGCCTGGCGCCCTACGGGACGCCGCGCTACGCGCCGCTCATCCGGGAGCGGCTGATCGACGTCAAGCCGGACGGCTCGTTCCGCCTGGATCTGCGTCACTTCACCTTCCAGTACGGGCAGACCATGGTCGGCCGGGCCTTCGAGGAGCTGTTCGACGGGCCGCGCCGGACACCGGAAGGCCCGCTCACCGAGCGGGAGTTCGACCTTGCGGCCTCCGTGCAGCAGGTGACCGAGGAGGTGATGCTCCGGCTGGCCCGGACGGCGCTGGACCGCACCGGGGAGCGACGGCTGTGCCTGGCCGGCGGTGTGGCCCTCAACTGCGTGGCCAACGGCCGGATCCTGGCCGACGGGGTCTGCGACGAGCTGTGGATCCAGCCGGCAGCCGGGGACGCGGGCGGGGCGCTCGGCGCGGCGCTGGCCGAGTCGCACCGCCGGGGAGCGCCCCGCCCGCACGTGGGGCGCGGCACGGACGCGATGGCGGGGGCGCTGCTCGGCCCCGCTTGCTCCGACCGGGAGACCGAGGAGTTCCTGACCCGTGGCGGCTACCCCGCCGTGCGCCTGCCGGAGCGGGACATGGTGGAGCGTGTCGCGGCGGAGCTCGCGCAGGGACGGGTGGTCGGCTGGTTCCAGGGACGGATGGAGTTCGGGCCACGGGCACTGGGCAATCGCTCCATCCTCGCCGACCCGCGCGATCCCGCCATGCAGTCCACCCTCAACCTCAAGACCAAGTTCCGCGAATCCTTCCGCCCGTTCGCGCCCGCGGTGCTGGCCGAGGACGCCAAGGACTGGTTCGACCTGGCCCAGGAGAGCCCGTACATGCTGCTGACCGCGCAGGTCGCCGCGGCACAGCGACGGGAGTGCGGGGCCCCGGCGGACGGGGCGACGGGCCTGGACCTGCTGCGGGTGCCGCGCTCGACGATCCCGGCGGTCACCCATGTCGACGGCTCGGCCCGCGTGCAGACCGTGTCGGCCGAGCACAACGCGCGCTTCCACGCGCTGCTCACCGCTTTCCGGGACCGCACGGGCTGCCCGGTGCTGGTGAACACCTCGTTCAACGTGCGCGGGGAGCCGATCGTGCGCGACGTCGACGAGGCGTACGCCTGCTTCATGCGCACCCGGATCGATCTGCTGGTCCTCGGCGACTTCCTGCTGGACAAACGCGACCAGCCCGAGTGGCGGGAGGAGGTCGACTGGCGTGCCGCGATCCCGATGGACTGACCGGCTGCGGCACTTGGGCCTGGCCGCGCTGTACTTCGCCGTGTTCACCCCGGCCGGGCTGTGCGCACGGGCGGTGCGGGACCCTCTCCGGCGTTCCTGGGACGACCGCCGGACGACCTATCTGGACCGCCCGGCCGGTCCTCACCCTCGCTCCGCGAGGCCCGCCCCCTCGCCCCCTGATCCGCCGTAACCGACGCACGCGGGGCCGCGGGCGTTCTGGCGGACGCCGTGGCTCACCGCCTCACTTACCGACCGCCGGGTTCCCTGGCGGAGGTCACCACCACACGACGCGTACCAAGGACGAGAACGCGGGATGCGGCGTCGGTGAATCCGCACTCCGCCGCCCAGACACTCGCCTCCCGCGCGGTGTGGGGCAGCGGCACATCACGGGCGAGGTGACCCGAGAAGCGTTCCGACGGCCGGAAGTGCGTGGCCAGGGGCAGCGTGAAACCCACCCGGCCCCCCGGCCGCAGGGCGCGCCGCCAGTCGGCCGGCGCCCGGCGCCCCAGGAAGTGCAGCGAGGACGCGCAGAGCACGACGTCGAGAGAGCGATCGGCAACCGGCAGCGGCACCGCATCGGCGACCCGCCAGTCGATCGCCGTCGCACGTTCCAGGCCGGCGGCACGGGCCCGGCCCACCGCGACCATCCCGGGAGACAGATCGACGGCCAGGACGGGGGGCGCGGTCTCGGGCCGGCTCCGCGCGAGCTGCCGGGCGACGGCTCCCGCCCCGCACGCCACGTCGGCGACCGCGTCGGCCGCACCAGGCGCCACCCACGCGATCAGGGCCCGCGCGATCTCCTCGTGGTGCCGGTGATCGTAGCTGTCGGCCAGCTCGTCGAAGGCCCCGGCCAGAGTTGCGCTCTGCATCACCGTTCGATCCTAGCGGCCGGGCCCCGCCGAGCGTCCGCGCAGATGACACGGAACGGCGCCGGCGGGCGTGCTGCGCTTCCTGCCTGTTGCCCGCCCCCTGACGACATATGACATGCCGTCAAGCGGCCTAATGGCCGGTAGGGGCTCTCCGGCCGGGACAGGCTTGGGATTCTTGATCACGGTCGTGTGGGGAGCCCGTGTGGACAGGTCGGGGCAGTGGATCTTCGAGCGGATCGGTCGTGATCGCCGGGCGGGCCGGGGCCGTACGGGCGGACAGCTCACGGTCGTCGACCACAGCGGCTTCGAGGTGCCGCGGCCGCCCGCGTGGATGCGCTGGCTGCCGCTGGCCTATGTCGTGTGGGTGCTGCTGCTGGAATTTGTGACCCCCACGCCATGGGCGGTGAGTTTCCTGCTCATCGCGCTGCCGGTGACCGCCGCGTACACCCTCGGTCCGGTCGCGGTCGCGGCGATCACGGTCTTCGCGGTGGTGCTGGAGGGCGTGCTGGCCGGGACCCCGTGCTGCACGGGCCACAACGTCCACCAGTTGTGGGAGAACCACCATGTCGCCGCCTACATCGCCACCGGCATGGTCGGCCTCCTCGGGGTGGCGCTGGCCGCTCACCGCCGGCGCCAGGAGCAGCAGCTGGTCCGCGCCCGTTCGGTGGCCGAGGCGCTGATGCGTACCCTGCTGCGGCCGGTGCCGCACCGGGTCGGGCAGGTGCTCGCGGCCGGTCTCTACCGGTCCGGGGAGGTCGGCACCATGGTCGGCGGCGACCTCTTCGACATCCGTGCCACCCCGGCCGGGGAGCGCGCCCTCATCGGCGATGTCCGCGGCAAGGGCCTGCAGGCCGTACGTACGGTCGCCGACCTCCTCGGCAGCTTCCGCGAGGCCGCCTACGACCAGGTGGACCTGCTGGCGGTCGCGGCCCGGATGGAGCGGTGCCTGGCCCGTGAGGCCGAAGAGCGCCCCGACGACGAGCTGTTCGTCACCGCCGCCCTGGTCGAGTACGACGCCGTCGCCCAGCGGGTGACCATCGTCAACCACGGGCACATCGAGCCGGTGCTGATCTCCCGCGGTGAGGTGACGGCCCTCACCGGACCGCCCGCCCTCCCGCTCGGCCTGGGCGACCTCGACGACGAGGACCCCGTCTCCTACACCCACCCGTTCAGCCGGGGAGACGTCCTGCTCCTGTGCACCGACGGCCTGATCGAGGCCCGCGACCGGACCGGAGCCTTCTACCCGCTCCTCGACCGCCTGCGCGACCGCTTCGCCGGCCGGCCCGCACCCGGCCCCGTCGACGTCATCGACTTCCTCAACACCGACCTGCCACGCCACACCCGGGTCTTCCACGACGATGTCGCCCTGCTCGCGCTGGGGCCGTATGACGTCGGTGAGCCCGTAGGTGTCGGTGCGGCCTAGCGGGGAAGGCGGACGGGGCAGCTTCGAGAGCCCGGATCGGCCCGGGCGCGAGTGCCCCGACGCTGCCCGGGCGCGAGGGCCCCGCGCCCGGCCGGGCCGCCTCGGTGACGGGGCGGCGATTCGGGACAACTGACCATGGTGCCCAGGGCATATGGGCATGTGAGGCTCTCGCTCACGGCGTGCCGGCAGGCGGGCCGCGGGACAGAGAGGTGACGGGGATGACGGGCGCGGTGCCGGGGGCGGCTGCGAAGAGGCTGGTTCTGCTGAGCGGACGAGCGCATCCGCGGCTGGCGGACGATGTGGCGAAGCATCTGGATGTTGCCGTGGCGCCGCAGTCGTCGTACGACTTCGCCAGCGGGGAGATTTATGTACGTGTCGATGAGTCGGTGCGCGGCTGCGATGCGTTCGTGCTGCAGAGCCACTGCGGAGCGGTCAACGACTGGCTGATGGAGCAGCTGATCACGGTCGACGCGCTGAAGCGGGCCAGCGCCCGGCGCATCACCGTGGTCGCGCCCTGCTACCCGTACGCCCGGCAGGACAAGAAGCACCGCGGACGCGAACCCGTCTCCGCCCGGCTGGTCGCCGATCTGTTCAAGACCGCCGGCGCCGACCGCATCATGACCGTCGACCTCCACGCGGCACAGATCCAGGGCTTCTTCGACGGACCGGTCGACCACCTGTGGGCGTTGCCGCTGCTGGCCGGGCATGTGCGGCAGAAGTACGGCGCCGAGCGCCCCACCGTGGTCTCCCCGGACTCCGGGCGCACCAAGCTGGCGGAGAAGTGGGCGCAGGCCCTGGGGGGAACCCCTATGGCCTTCGTCCACAAGACCAGGGACCCGCTCAGGCCCAACGAGGTGGTCGCCAACCGGGTCGTCGGCGACGTGCGCGGGCAGCTGTGCGTGGTGATCGACGACATGATCGACACCGGCGGCACCATCGCGGAGGCGGTGCGCCGGCTCCTCGACGCGGGAGCGCGGGACGTGGTGGTCGCCGCCACGCACGGGGTGCTGTCGGGCCCGGCCGCGGAACGCCTGGCCGGCTGCGGTGCACGCGAAGTGGTGCTCACCGACACGATGCCCATCCCGGACGGGAAGTACTTCGACGCCCTCACGGTGCTCTCCATCGCACCCCTGCTGGCGCAGGCCATCCAGGCGGTTGCCGACGACACGTCCGTGACCGGCCTCTTCGACGACGGCAGCTGACCGGGAGACGGCAGCCGGCCGGGAGACGGCAGCTGATCCGGAGCCGCCGGATCCGCTGTCCCCGTCACCCAGGTTCCCCCTGCCCTCGCAGGTCCCCCTGCCCCTCCCGTGCCCGCGCCGCTGCCGCGCACGGCACCCAGGACTCTTCCTCTCCGGTCGCCGCCGGCCGGAGATCCCGTCATGACCGCGACGGGAACCCCTTCTCACTTTCATGGAGCACCTCTTGATGTCAGCACGGCGCGATTCACCTGGCTCTCCACGGCTGGAGAGCTACTGCTTCTCGACGCTTGAGGACGTCGACCGCGGCTCCTTCGACCACCTCGTCGTCGGTGGTGGTCTGGTGGGCACGGTCATGGCGTCCGAACTGCTCGCCCGCGACCCCGGGGCGCGGGTTCTCGTGCTGGAGCAGGGGCCCTTCCTGCTGCCCGACCATGTGCAGAATCTGCCGTCCACGTATCACTCCCTCATCAACCGTGCGCAGGCCTCGCCGTGGCGGGTGGAGGGCGATCTGTCCCTGGCCCCGCAGGTCCCGTACGTCGGTGGCCGGGCGCTGTTCTGGAGCACCTGGACGCCGCAGCCCCGCCCGGAGCACCTGCGGGACTGGCCGGACGAGGTCGTCGCCGGTCTGGAGGACGAGTGGGAAGGGGCCCGCGAGCTGCTCGGCGTGCGCTCCGGGGCGTTCTGCGGGCACGAGGCCACCTCCTTGCACCGGCAGGCCGGCGAGCGGCTCTTCCAGGGCCTCGGCACCATCGCGGACCTGAGCGTCCCGGACACCCCGCAGGGCCTGGACGCGCCGCTGGCCGCCGGCCCGGGCGCCTCCTCGGCCGGCTATCGGCGCTTCAGCCCGGTGCCGATGCTGCTGGATCTGCTGCGGCGGTATCCCGAGCGGCTCACGGTGGTGACCGAGTGCGAGGTGCTGCGGCTGTACGAGGAGAACGGGCGGGCCACGGCGGCCGAGACCACCCAGGGCACCCTGCACGGCCTCGAAGACGCCGCGGTGGTACTGGCCCACGGCACCGTCGAGACGACCAAGGTGGTCCTCTCGTCGTTCCCCGGCTCCCGTGTCCCGCTCGCCGGACGCAACCTCAACGGACATGTGGGGACGTGGTTCACCTGCCGGGTGCCGCGGGCGGCCTTCCCCGGTCTGCCGAGCAGCTACCAGGCCGCGGCCTTCTACCTCGACGGTGCCACCAAGACGCGGCAGTTCCACATCGACATCAATGCCAGCGCCACGTCCGACAGCGCGCGGGACGTCGAGGACATCTACCGGCTGGTGCCGGACATCTTCCGTGCCGACGCGCTCCAGCAGCTCTGTGACGACGACCATGTGGTGCTGTTCATGCACGGCATCGGTGAGGTCGCGGGCGAGCGCGGTCCGCGGGCGCCGGGCCGGGTCCGGCTCGACGAATCCGGCGGGACCGTGGTCACCACCCATCTGGATGCCGAGGACGCCCGGATGTGGGACGCCATGGACGACGCCATGACGGAACTCGTCGGCACGCTCGCGCAGGGCGCGCCGGTGGAGTTCTGGTCGCCGGGCGAACGGCGCTGGACCACGAAGGGGCCGGTCGAGCACCGCCAGACGTTCCTGATGCACGAGTGCGGAACGTTGTGGATGGGCCACGACGCCCAGGAGTCGGTCACCGACCTCACCGGCAGGCTGCACGCCGTCGACAACGTCTACCTCTCCACCTCCGCCGTGTTCCCCACGGGCGGCTCCTGGAACCCGACCCTGACCATGGTGGCGATGGCCCGCAGGCTGGCCCGTCACCTCAGCCGGAGGGCGTGATCAGCCGATGCACACGATGGACCCGACCTTTCTGCGCCTGTCCTCCGCTCTCACCGGATTCACCGAGAGCGACCTGACCGGCACCGGACTCGCCGAGGCCTACCACTGGGTCATGGTCGACCGGGCCGGCGGCGAGGCCGTCGGCCGGCTGCTCGGCCGGTTCACCGCCGCGGAACAGACCGCCGAGGCGGACCCCGAGCTGCTCCACGAAGCGCTCGACCGCCAGGTGATGGGCGACCCCGAACACGGGCCGCCGGCCCGCAATCTCGTCCGGCTCTGGTACGTCGGCATCTGGCAGGCGCTGCCGGACGCCTGGCACGAGCGGTACGGCAGCGAGCGGCGCAGCGCCGACGCGACCTTCGTCCCGGCCCCGGACTCCTACGCCCGAAGCCTCATCTGGCGTACCGCGGGAGCGCCGCCCCGAGGCGCCCAGGCACCGGGTTTCGGCAGCTGGGCCCGCGCTCCGCAGCACGAGTGGAGCGCATGACCATGGAGGACACTGTGAGCAGCGTTGCCGGAAACGCGCGGGCGGACCACCACGACGTGGTCATCGTCGGGAGCGGCATCAACGGCGCGATCCTGGCCAAGGCCCTGGGCGCGCACCACAAACGCGTGCTGGTGCTGGAAGCCGGCACGAACGAAGCGAGCACGACGGACGGCTACCGGGACGCGGTACGCGCCTTCCACAGCGCGCCCGTGAAGACCCTCAACTCGGCCTATCGCCGCAATCCGAACGCGCCCTACCCCGATGTCGGCGACCTCGCCGCCGGTCCCCACGGTGCTCCCGGGTACTTCGTCCAGCGCGGGCCGCGGCCGTACGCCAGTGACTACGCGCGGGTCCAGGGCGGTGCCTCGATGTACTGGCTCGGCACCTGTCTGCGGATGCCGCCCGAGGACTTCCGGACCAGAACGCTGTTCGGCCAGGGCCTGGACTGGCCGATCGGCTATGACGAGTTGGTGCCGTATTACGCGCGTGCCGAGCGGGAAATGGGCGTGTCGGCCAACGCCGGTGAGCAGGCGTACGGCGGTATGTGGTTCCCCGAGGACTACGCCTATCCGATGTACCGCATCCCGCCCAGCCACCTCGACCGGGTCATGGCACGGCAGCTGAACGGCAAGGCGCTCAGCCTCGGCGGACAGGAGTACACCCTCCAGGTCCGCTCCATGCCGCAGGCGCGCAACAGCGTGCCCAACCCCGCCTACGACGGGGGGCGTGGCTACCGCCCGGTGGGCGCGGCGGGCGATCCGGAGCACGGGCTGCGGTGTGTGGGCAGCGCCAGCTGTATGCCGATCTGCCCGAGCCAGGCGAAGTACACGGCCCTGAAGACGCTGGACACGGCGGACCTGTCGCGCACCACCGTGCTGACCCGGGCAGTGGTGAGCGAGCTGCTGGTCGACCCCGCCTCGGGCCGGATCAGCGGGGTGAAGTACCAGCGCTATCAGGACTCCGGCTCGCCGGAGCACACCACCCACCTGGTCACCGCGGACATCGTGGTGCTCGCCGCGCACGCCATCGAGAACGCCAAGGTGCTGCTGGCATCGGGCATCGAGAGCTCCAGCGGGCTGGTCGGCAAGAACCTCATGGACCACCCCACCCTGATCACCCGAGCGCTCGCCGCCGATCCGGTCGGGGCCTTCCGCGGGCCGGGCGTCACCTCCGGCATCGAGGTGTTCCGCACCGGGCCGGCCCGCGCGAACCGCGCCGGCTACCGGGTGGAGATCGGCAACTGGGGATGGGCCTGGTCCTCCGGCGCACCCGCCGGTCATCTGGCGCCGCTGATGGACGAACTCGGGCTGTTCGGCCGCGATCTGCGCGCCCGGCTGGCGCGTGATCTGCCGCGGCAGTTCCAGCTCCAGTTCATGCTCGACCAGATGCCGAGCGAGTCCAACCGGGTCACCATCGATCCGGCCCACCGCGACCAAATGGGCAACTTCCGCCCGGTCATCCACTACGACGTGGACGACTATGTCCGTGCCGGAATGTCGGAGGCCCGTGAGCTCGCCCGGTGGATTTTTGACGCCGTCGGTGCGGAGGACCACTCCGAAGTGAACTCGGCGCTTCCCACGCATGTGCGCCACGGTGCCGAGGAGTTCACATATTTCGGTGCCGGGCATGGCGCGGGAACGCACATCATGGGCACCAGCAAGCACAATTCCGTGGTGGACGACCGGCAGCGGTCCTGGGACCACCCGAATCTCTTCATCGTCGGCTGCGGCTCCATGCCCACCATGGGCGCGGCCAATCCGACGCTGACCATGGCTGCCATGGCCTATCGCACGGCCGACGAAATCATCCGGTCGCTCTGATCTGAATCGCCGCAGCCCCGCGGCCGTTTCCCGGGTCCTTTGCGGCCCTCCCCGAGTCAAGGAGCAGCATCGTCATGACCACGCCGTTCCCGGAGATACCCGAAGGTCTCTCCCTGCCCTTTTATTACAGTGCCCTGCTGAACTGCGGGGTGAACTACCTGGTGGACTACGACCGCTGTGCGAAGCGCCTGGAAGGCACCGGCTTCACGGCGGCCGCTTTCGACGGAGCCGCCTGCGTCTCCTTCAACTACCAGCTCTACGTGGGGCAGTTCCGGCAGGGTGCCTCGATCACGCAGGAGGTGGAGTACAACGTCATCTGCCACCCCGATTCCCGCCGCGGCCAGGTGCCCGACGTCACCTTCGAGCAGTATGCGCTGGGTGACGAGCAGAGCCGGCACCTGGGGAACTTCCGGCTGCACGTACCGTGCGACAACGAACTCGCCATCGCGGCCGGGGAAACCCTCTTCGGTGAGCCGAAATTCCGCACCACCTTCACCACGGAACTTCCCACGCCGAACGCCCCGGGTCCGGAGACCTGGATGTTCCGGTGCCACGACCCCGAGGACGCCGAAGCCGCCCTCTTCACCTGCGTCGTCGACCTGAGCGGCCTCACCCCGATTCCGGCCAGCTTCTCCCCGGTCACGGAGTACGGAGTGGTCGACGGAGTGCCGATCGGCGCCCGCTGGAACATCCTCTCCCCGCTGAATGTCCATCTTCTCGGCCCCGGCCGGGCCGACCGGGTCCGGCTCACCTTCGGTGAGAGCAACCATCCGATGAGCACGGACATGCAGGAAATGCTGGAGGACGCCGAACCGGCATCCGTGTTCACCTTCCGCTCGGCCCCGGCAGCGGTACAAAGCCGCGCCTACTACGTCTGAAAGAGGTCATCGCAATGCCCGCACACAGCACTTCAGGTACGCCCCTCCCGGAGAATGGCCAGGGAAATGGCGAGATCGCCGTCGACATACTCGTCGTCGGGGCCGGTCCGGCGGGGCTGGCGGCCGCGAACCGCCTGAGCGCGGAACGCTATTCGACCCTCGTGGTGGACGCCGGAAAACCGGTGACCGACCGCGACCGGGACGCGCCCGAGGACATGAGCCAGGGATACGGCGGCGCCGGCCTGTTCTCCGACGGAAAGTTCTCCTTCTTCCCCTCCGCCAGCGAGCTGTGGTCCTTACGCCGCTACCCGGATCTGCGGGCCGGCTTCGACTGGACGTGTGAGGTCCTGGGCGCGGCCGGCCTCGACACCCCGCCGTTCCCGGACGACCCGAGTGCCTACTCCATCGGCTCGGGGGAGTGGGTGCTCAAGGAATATCCGAGCGACTACCTCTCCTTGCCGGCACGGCTGGAGCTGACCCAGGGGCTCGTGGACAAACTGGAGGTCGACGTCCTGCCCCGTACCCGGGTCGCCGACCTGGCGTACCACCACCGCGAGGGCACCTTCCTGGTGGACCTGGCCGGCCCCGACGGGGACCAGCGGATCCGCGCGCGACGGGTGCTCGTGGCCACCGGCCGGTTCGGCCCGCTGGGCCTCGTCGACCGGGTGCGGGAGCGTTCCTGGCGCCGGCTGGAGGTCGGCTTCCGCATCGAGCAGCCCGCCGAGGAGTCGTTCTTCGCCGGGATGAAGCAGCTCGATCCCAAGCTGCGGCTGCGTCGCGAGGACGGCGCCGTCGAGTGGCGCACCTTCTGCGCCTGCCGGCAGGGCGAGGCCGTCCTGACCGAGACCTCGGGCCTGTGGACGGTGTCCGGTCGGGCGGACTGCCCCCCGAGCGGCCGGTCCAACATAGGTTTCAACACCCGGGTCCTGGACGAGGACATCGCCCGGCGCGCCATGCCGCACATCGAGGCGGCCCTGGCGGATTCCACCTCGTGGTTCCGGGTGCCGCTGCAGGAATTCCTCAGCGGCCGCCCCGAGGCGTCCGAGGCGCTGCACCGCGCCTACGGCGTGGAGGTCAGCGCCCTGATGAGGGAGGGCCTCGAACGGCTCGGGGAGAAGTTCCCCGACATCGCGGGCGCGCGCACCGAGCTGATCGGCCCGACCCTGGAGGGCGTCGGCTGGTACCCGAAGGTCAACGGCGATCTGCGGATGGCCGAGTGGCCGATGTACGTGGCCGGTGACGCCTGCGGGCTGTTCCGGGGCATCGTCGCCGCGATGATCAGCGGCTGGTACGCGGCGAGCGCGCTGGTGCACGAACTCGATGTGAGCAAGGAGACGGTCGGTGCCTAGCGACGTGGGGCCGAAGCTCGGAGTCGGGGTGGTGGTGTGCAACACCGCCGGGGACATCCTGCTGGGCAGACGCATCAAGGCCGGCGAGCCCGAGTCGTGGTGCCTGCCCGGCGGCCGGGTGGAGCCCGGGGAGTCGTTCGACCGGGCGGCCCGCCGGGAGCTCCAGGAGGAGACCGGGATCGACCTCGCCCCGCAGCGGTTCGCCCCGTTCGCCCTGCTGCGGGGGGACGTGCACGGCACGGCCTGGCTGACCGCGGGAGTCCGGGCGGACGCCGGCGACCGGCGCCCGGTCGTCACCGAGCCGCACAACTTCAGCCGGTGGGAGTGGTTCGCCGCGGACGCCCTGCCCGCGGAGCTGTTCCCCGCCAGCCGTCAACTGCTCGCGGTGCGCGCCGGTGCACAGCCCTCGGACTGCCACGCGTACCGCCTGGGCCGGGTCGGGGAATGACGGATGTCCGTACTCCACGTCTTCGACATGGACGGCACGTTGCTCCCCGGTACCACGGCATCCCTGGAGCTCGCCCGGCACCTCGGCTGTGAGCGCCGGCTGCACGACCTGGAGGCGTCCTTCGCGGCCGGCGGGAGCACCGTGGACTTCGCCCGTGCCCTGCTGGAACTCATGCCGGAGCTGACCGCCGAGGTGGTGGCCGAGGTGTTCGACGCGGCTCCCAAACTCACCGGCATCCGCGAGGTGCTGTGCGACATCGCGGAACGCGGTGAGCACGCCGTGCTGATCACCATGTCGCCGGACTTCTTCGCGCGGCACTTCGCGGGGTGGGGCATGGAGGTCTTCGCCTCCGTGTTCCCGCCCCCGCCGTTTCGCCGGCCCCTGGCGGAGGACGGCATCCTGACGCCGGCCGACAAACCGCGGCTGTGCGCGGCGCTGCAACAGCGCCACGGGGTGGGGGAGGCGGTCGTCGCCTACGGCGATTCCCACTCCGACCTGCCGCTGTTCCAGGTCGCCCGGCACACCGTCGCCGTCAACGCGACCGCACCTCTTCGCGCACACGCCACCGTCGACTACGTCGGAGGTGATCTGCGGGTCCCTTACGCCGAGGTGCGCCGGATACTGGGCCGGCTCCCGTCGGTCCCCGTGCCGGCCGACCGACGGGAACAGTGGTCCCACCCCGCCGGGCCCGACCGACTTGGAGAGACCACATGAAGACCGACGGCAAACTCGGTGACGTCCTGTTCACCTCGGCCCAGATCCGCTCCCGGGTGCAGGAGCTGGGCGCGCACATCACCCGTGACTACGCCGGCAAGGAGCTGACCCTCATCGGGGTGCTCAAAGGCGGCGCGATGTTCGCGGCGGACCTCGCGCGGGCCGTCCGGCTCCCGGTGTCGCTGGAGTGGATACGACTGTCCACGTACGCGGACGGTGCGGTCGCCGGGGAGGTCCGGCGCAAGGGTGTCGATCTGGACGCCGATCTGTGCGGCCGGCATGTGCTGCTCGTCGAGGATCTGATCGACTCCGGGCTGACCCTGGCCTGGCTGCGCGACCACCTCGCGGCTTTCGGCCCGGCGTCCGTCGAGAGCTGTGTGCTCATGCGGATGCACAAGGAAGACCGGATCGAGAACCGGCCGGTACCCCGCTATGTCGGATTCGAGGTGCCGTCCGCCACCTGGGTCGCCGGCTACGGCATCGACTACGCCGACCGGCACCGCAATCTCCCCGACATCCACGAGTACCAACTACCGGCCATCGCCGCGTAGTTGCACAACGCCTCGCCCTCACCCGGCGCCCGACCTCAGGAGGATCACCGTGGCGCAGCCCAAGACCGACAACACTCTCCCGTTACGGGGACGCACCGCCGTCGTCACCGGCGCCTCCTCGGGAATCGGCGCGGCCACCGCCCGCCTGCTCGCCGGGCGGGGAGCGCGCGTGGCGCTCCTCGCCCGGCGGGAGGAGCAACTGGCCGCCCTGGCCGGGCAGATCGCCGCGGACGGGGGCCGGGCCGTCGTGGCCGTGGCCGACCTGACCGATCCGGACTCGGTGGCCGGTGCCGCCGAACGGATCGCGGCCGACCTGGGGCGGGTGGACCTGGTGGTGAACAACGCCGGCGTCATGCTGCCCTCGCCGGTCACCGAGGGCCAGGAGGACGAGTGGTCCCGGATGATCGACCTCAACCTCGCCGGCGCGCTCCGGGTCGTCCGGGCCTTCGTGCCGGATCTGATTGCCGCAGCTGAGGGCGGTGACCAGGCCGATTTGGTCAACATCTCGTCCGATGCCGCGCACCGGGGTTTCCCGAATTTCGCGGTGTACTGCGCGACCAAAGCAGCCGTCACTCACCTCTCGCACACGCTGCGCACCGAGCTCGGACCTCGGCAGGTACGCGTCACGAATATCGAACCAGGCCTGGTCAAAACCGAGTTGACAGAACACATCACACATCCGGAGTCGTACGAACTCCTGACGGGCCTCACCCGCAGCATGCCCGTACTTGCTCCCGAGGACATCGCGGAGGCCGTCGCCTTCACGACGTGCCAACCAAGCCATGTGAACTATTCGCAGATCGTGGTCGGCCCGACGACCCAGGTATAACCGATCCGTCCTGATCCCCACTCAGGAGAAGACCCTCCCCAAGACCCCACTCATGGAGAGAGAGGCATCCTTTTGTCATCCGAAAGTCGACTCCGTGATCGAAGTGACACGGCGGTCGCGGAGCAGTCGGCGCGCCTCGGCGGCGCGCCGTTACTACTCGCCGTGGGCACGTTCGCCATCGGGACGGATGCGTTCGTCATCGCCGGGCTGCTGCCTTCGATTGCACGTGATCTGCATACCTCGGTCCCGTCGGCCGGGCTGTTGGTGACGGTGTTCGCGGTCAGCTACGCGATCGCGGCACCCCTGCTGACGGCACTGACCGCGGGCTGGGGCCAGCGGCGCATCCTGGTGCTGTCCCAGCTGGTGTTCACCGTCGGCATGGTGCTGCAGGCGGTGGGCCCCGCCTTGGCGGTCGTGGCGGCGGGACGCGTCATCGCGGCGGCCGGCGCGGCGACCTACATCGCCACCGCGGGCGCGGCGGCGAGCGGCATGGTGAGCCCCGAGCGACGGGGGCGTGCCCTGGCGATGGTCACCGGCGGCCTGACCGTGTCCACCGTGCTCGGCGCGCCGCTCGGCGCGCTCGTCGGTGACTGGCTCGGGTGGCGCGCCACCCTCTGGCTGGTCGCCGTGTTCGGGCTGGTGGCCTGCGCGGGCGCGGCGCGGGTGCCGGCTCAGCCCCTGGGCGGCGCCAAGGCCAAGGCACGGTTCGCGGTGCTGGCCCGTCCCGGGATGCTGCCGGTGCTCGGCGTCACGGTCGGCCAACTGGCGGCGATCTTCACGATCTACACCTATCTGCCGGCCGCGTCCTCGCCCGGCGTCACCGAGGCCCAGTTCCCCCTGCTGCTTCTGCTCTACGGCGTCGCGGGGGTGGCCGGCAACGCGCTGGCCGGCCGGCTCACGGACCGGTTCCGGCCGCTGGCGGTGCTGCGTGTCGGGTTGCTGATCAACGGCCTGATCGCGGCGCTGATGCTGTTCGGCCGGCACAGTCTGCTCGCCATGGTGGTACTGGTCCCGGTCTGGTCCGCCTCGGGGTGGCTGGTCACGGTCCCGCAGCAGCACCGGCTCATGTCGCTCGTGCCGGACGCCCCCGCGGTGGCGCTGGGCTGGGTGGAGGCGGCGATCTACGCCGGGACCGCCGTCGGCTCCGTGGTCGGTGCCCGACTGCTGGACCTCGACCTGCCGTCCTGGCTGGGCCCGGCCGGAGCGGCGTTCGCCGCCGTCGCGTTGCTGCTGAGTCTGCTGAAGGTCCGCCCGCCGGCCGCCGCGGACGAGCCGACCGACCCGGCGCCTGCCTAGGCCGGCGGCCCACCACCGGAATCCACCACCCGCACCCACAATCCATACCTGCCCCCTTCGCACTTTTTGGAGCACGACGATGGCACTGGAACGCACGCAGTCGGTGAAGGTCTATGTCACCGATGTCGAGTCGGCGATCAGCTTCTACACCGAGTCCCTCGGGATGGAAAAGCGCGCCGACCACCCCTTCGGGGAAAAGGACCGCTGGGTGACCGTCGCCCCTCCCGGCGACAGCCTGTCCTTAAGCCTGCGGCCCGCCGATGACGAGCATCGCGCGGGCGTGGACACCGGCATCCAGTTCGGCAGCACCGACGTGCGCGCCACCGCCGAGGAACTGATCGCGCGGGGTGTGCGCTTCACCGAATTTCCGGCCGAACAGTCCTGGGGCTCGTGGATGGGTGAGTTCGCCGATCAGGACGGCAACACCTATGTGCTGTACGACAGACTGACGGACTGATCCGCGGCGTGTGCGCGGGGGCGGAAGCAATGTGCCCGCCCCCGCGCCTTCTGCGCGCCTGAATCGTAAAAAAGGAAACTTCCCAGCGGGGTGCTTCGACGGCAGCACCCCGCTCCTGTCCGACGGTTCTTTTCCTTCCCGCATTCCGGATGGCTTGGCGCATTCTGATCCATTACCTCGGGTGCCTCTTGCGGGCTGCGGATAAACTGTCCCCTCCACCGCGTGACCTGGTCGTCCTTGTCAAGGTCGCACGCTCTGGCATAAATGCGTCGTGAATGCGTCGTGAATGGGGGAATGCATGTTGTCCGTAGTGAAGCGAGCATCTGGTGAGTTATGCCCCGTCCGTGTGCTGGTGATAGACAGTCACCCATTCTTCCGGATCGGGCTTCGTACCTCGATTCTGAACAGTGCGGACATCGAACTCGTCGGTGAGGCCGACTCCTTGGACGAAGGCTGGGCCTCGGTCGGCGGAAGCGCCGTACCGGATGTCGTCATCGTCGACGGCGACCTTCCGGAGATGACGGAAAGCGAACTCATCAAGAACGCCTACGGCGAAGAAGGCTGTGCCCGAGTGCTCTTGGTGGGGGCACGTGCGGACGGTGCCCGCCTCATCTCGGCGCTCGCCGCCGGAGCCCGCGGCTATGTCCTGAAGACCGCCGCCGTGGACGAGATCCTGCACGCGATCCATATCGTCGCGGCGGGCGGGGTCGTGGTCAGCAAGCCGCTCGTGGACCAGGTCGTGGCCGACTACGAGCGGCGGCCGTCGGCCGGGGACTGCCACGTGGCGGAGACGGCCCGCACCGTGGGGCATCTGACCCCGCGGGAGCTGGATGTCGTCGAACTGATTGCGTCCGGCGCCAGCAACCGGCAAATCGCGGACCGCCTCTTCCTGAGCGACAAGACAGTGCGCAACTACGTCGCCAACGTCATGGGGAAGCTGGGCGTCTCCCACCGCTCCGAAGCCATTGTCGCGGCTCTCCAGGCCGGTTTCGGGGGGACGGGGGATGTGCAGCCCCGCTGCTCAGCGTGACGCCACCGGAGCCCGGCGTCCCTGGTCGAACGTCTTTCCCTCCTGCTCTTGTTGAGGCGTTGGAGTCCGGCCAACTCGCCCAGGAGCCAGTTGCTCACTCCTGCTGATGGGCGACGCGCGCCGCCTCCACGAAGTTCTCCATCGCCGCCCAGAACGGGCGGAAGGCGGCATCGAAGTCGTGGCGGCCGTCGGCGTCGTCGGACAGATCCGCCGTCATGGCCGCATAGAAGGGGCGGGTTGCCTGCTGGAGGGCGAGCGCCGCGGCGGCCGCCGCGGGCGGGCCCTCCAGTTCGACCACGCGCGCGCAGCGCCGGATCGTGACGTACTCGGCGACCTCCCGGTCCCGCAGCTCGCGGAGGGCGGCCGTGCGGTCCGGGGAACCGGGCAGCCGCAGGGCGGCGGAGATCTCCCAGAACAACTCGCCCATGCGGTGGGTCTGTTCGATGAGATCCAGGTAGGCCGTGCGCCGGCTCTCCCGCAGCCGCTCGGCCCGCTGGGAACGGGCCGCGGTCTCGGCCTGGATCCTGGCGGCCTGGGTGCTGCCGCGGCCGGTGACCCAGCTGGCGAGCACCGCCGTGCCGCCGGTCACCGCCGCGATCGCCAGAGTCCACACCGTGCTGTCGCCCACACGGCGCCACGATACCTAGGGCCTGTCGTTTGGATCAGGCCGGGCTCGCGGGTCTGGCACGCACATCTGCGGCGTTGTCGTCACTCTTCCCCAAGCTCTCGGCTTCGCTCGAGCAGGGGAGGCCCCAACCGCTCCGCGTCGACTCCCTCCTCCGCCTTGCAGCTGCACGCACCAGACCCCGCTCCCTGATCCGGCCTGATCCAAACGACAGACGCTAGCCGTGGCGCGACACCGGCCGCCGAGTGCTGCCCGCAACTGCCCGCGGGCGGGCCCGGCGACGGTGCACCCACGGCCTCCTCTTCCGCCGCTACGACGGGAATTCGGCCGGCGGCACCGTGCTCGTGCGCGCATTGCCGCCGAAGACCTTGTTCAGGGTGAAGGTCAGCACCGTGTACTGCGTCCCGCCGGTCACCCGGACCGTCTTGAAGCGCGCGTGGTCGTCGAACTTCTCGAAGCTGCACTCGCGGGTGAAGGAGCTCTTCGGGCCGTTCCAGTCCTCGCCGGTGGTGAAGTACACCGTGTACGAGCCGCTGTTGACGCTCCGTACGGTCGCGTTCGACCCGTGGCGCACATACAGGGAGAACGCCGTGTGCTTCGCACGGGTCAGGGTCACCACCGCGTCGTGGGCGGTGCCGTTCTTGACGGTCAGCCGCCCCAGGCCGCTCCGGCTGCCGTCGCGGACGAGGGCGCCGTTGGCGAGCCGCCGGTGCTGGGCCGGTTGCGTACGCGGCAGCTGCAGCGACGTGTCGTAGCCGAGTGCGGTGAGCGCACGCCCGGCGGCCTGGACGCTCTGCGGGCTCTGCGCCCTGCCGAGTGCGACGCGGGGTGAGGTGGCACAGCGTCCGCCGTCGCCGCCGGCGCTCTTGAGGTCCTGCCCCAACGCCCGTAGCGCGGAGACGAGTTGGCTGTTTCCGGGTGAGGCGTCGTCCGGCGTCGCGGTCATCTGCAGGGTGTCCGCGGCCGCATCCGCACGGGACGACGCGGTGTTCAGCGCGGTGTTCAGCGCGCTGCCCTCGCCGGCGCGGTCCACCGCGCGCAGTGCGCTGTTGAGCGGTCCGAGGGCGCCGGTCAGCGTGTGGCGGTAGGCGGCCCGGTCGACGGTCGGTGTCGGGCTGGGGGACGGGGCCGAGCCGGTCGAGCTGTCGGCCGCCGAGGCCCCGCCCGCGCCGTCCGAGGAACAGGCCGACAGCGGCAGCGAGAGAGCGAGGGCCGCCGCGGCGAGGCTCGCCGCGCGGCGCGTCGTGCGCAGCGGGCGGCCCTGTCGCGGCAGCGGTGCGGGTGTGCTGCGGTCCGGGTCGTGCGCCGGTCTCCCGGGCCTGTCCGACGGTGTCGTCGATGGTGTGCCGTCCGTCGCGCGCACAGGCGTGTTCGTCCTCATGAGTCCCCCGATTCCCCCGGTATCCCCCGACGTCCGGCAACCGCCGGAAGAACCAGGCTTCTCCGCCCACCAGGGGCTGTCAAGGCCGTTGGCGCGGGCGGCAGTTGTGTGCCGATCCCGCGGATTTCGCGCTGCCATGGCAGCCGTGCGCCGGTCACCTGGGTGTCTGTCGCCGGTCACCTGGGCGTCCGGGGGCCCGGCCGCGCCGGCGGTGAGTGATCTTCTTCCGCCGGCGGCGTCGCGTCCGCCAGGGCGGTCCGGCGTCTCCGGCCGGGGTGGCGTCGCGCCCTGCCACGGCCGCCGGCCGCCACCCGTCCGCGGACGCCCGACGGGGTGGCGCGCCGTCCGTCCGGGCAGGTCACGGGGGTCCGGGGTGGCAGACGGGGTGCCGGATGGGCCGTTCGGGCCGTTGGAGCCGTTCGAGGCCCCGTCCCGCGTGCGCCTCGGTCACTACCTCGCACTCAGAGCTAAAATTGGGGCATGGCTGCAGGGGAGTTCCCCGACTCGCTCGCCGAGGTGCTGGCCGGTGTCCAGCGGCTGATCCGGCGCCGGCTGCGGGCCGGGCTGACCGTCCCACCGCTGCGCGGCGCCGAGGTGGAGCTGCTGCGGCTGGTCGCGGAGCGGCCCGGCATACGGGTGTCGGCCGCGGCCAGGGAGCTCTGTCTCGCCGGGAATTCGGTCTCCACCCTGGTCAATCAGCTCAGCCGGGCCGGGTTCCTGCGCCGGGAGACCGCCCCCGACGACCGCCGCTCGGCCCTGCTCTACCCCACCCCCGAGGCCCGGTCGCGGCTGCGTGACTGGGAGACCCGCCGCAGCGCCCTGGTGAGCGAGCAGCTCGCGCGCCTGCCGGAGGCCGACCGGGCGGCGCTGGCCGCGGCCCTCCCGGCGCTGCGACTCCTCGCCCACCACCTGCACGAGGAAGCGGAGGGCACATGACCAGCGACGACGAGGGACGGCCGGGGCGGCTGCCGGGTGCGGCCGGGCCGGGCCGCGCGCCGTTCGCGCACCGTGCCCCGGCCCCGGACGCCACCGCGCACCGTGCCCCGGCCCCGGCCCCGGACGCCGGGTCCGCGTCCGCTCCCGACGCGGTCACCTGCCGTGGTCTGCGCTATGCCTTCGGTGAGACCAGGGCCGTGGACGGTGTCGACCTGTCCGTCCGCCCCGGCGAGGTCTTCGGGCTGCTCGGGCCGAACGGCGCGGGCAAGACCACCGCGATCCGCTGCATCACCACCCTGCTGTCCGTCCCGGCCGGCATGGTGCGGGTCTTCGGGCACGACGCGGCCAAGGAGCGGATGGCGGTGCGCCGGCTGCTGGGGTACGTGCCGCAGCAGCTGTCCGCGGACGCCGGGCTGACCGGCCGCGAGAACGTCGCGCTCTTCGCCCGGGTCTTCGACGTCCCGCGCCGTGAGCGGGCGGCACGTGTCGCCCAGGCGCTGGCGGCGGTCGGCCTCACCGATGCGGCGGGCCGGCTCGCCAACACGTACTCCGGCGGTATGGTCCGCCGCCTCGAACTCGCCCAGGCGCTGGTCAGCGCGCCCCGTCTGCTGATGCTCGACGAGCCGACGATCGGCCTCGACCCGATCGCCCGCACCAGCGTCTGGGAACACATCAACGCGGTACGGGCCGCCACCGGCATGACCGTCCTGGTGACCACGCACTACATGGACGAGGCCGATCAGTACTGCGACCGCGTCGCGCTGATGCACCACGGCCGGATCCGCGCCCTCGGCACACCGGACGAGCTCCGGGCGGCCCTGAGCGCCCGCCGCCGCGCGGCCCGGACAGCGGCCCCGCCGACCGCTCCGGGCACCCCTACCCCTACCCCCGCACCGGCCGCTTCTCCGGCCTCCGCCGTCTCTCCCTCAGCGGCCCCCTCGCGCTCATCCGATGCCGCACCGACCCTGGAGGACGTCTTCCGGGACGTCGCCGGCAGCGGCCTCGACGAGCAGTCTGGAGACTTCCGCGATGTCCGAAGCACCCGCCGCACCGCACACCGCGTCGGCTGAGCCGGCCACCGGCGCCGGCCGGCTGGACCTGCTGCTGGTCCCACCGCGAGCCCGCGCCGGCTGGCAGGTGCTGCCTGCCAGGGTCGTCGCGATGTGCGTGGTCGAGCTGCAGAAGCTGCGCCACGACCGGACCGAGCTGTACACCCGCGCGGTCCAGCCCGCCCTCTGGCTCCTGATCTTCGGTGAGACCTTCACCCGCATCAAGGCCATCCCGACCGGTGGCACCCCGTACATCGACTTCCTGGCGCCCGGCATCATCGCCCAGTCGGCCATGTTCATCGCGATCTTCTACGGCATCATGATCATCTGGGAGCGGGACGCCGGCATCCTCACCAAACTGCTGGTCACGCCGACCCCGCGGGCCGCCCTGATCGCCGGCAAGTCCTTTGCCGCCGGGGTCAAGGCGCTGATCCAGGCCGTCGTGGTGATCGTGTTCGCCGCACTGCTCGGTGTGGCCATGACCTGGAATCCGCTGCGGCTGCTCGCCGTCGCCGTCGCCGTGGTCCTCGGCTCGGCCTTCTTCTCCTGCCTGTCCATGTCGATCGCCGGGATCGTGCTCACCCGCGACCGGCTGATGGGCATCGGCCAGGCCATCACCATGCCGCTGTTCTTCGCCTCCAACGCCCTCTACCCGGTGTCGGTCATGCCCGGCTGGCTCCAGACCGTCAGCAAGATCAACCCGCTGAGCTACCAGGTCGATGCCCTCCGCGGCCTCCTCCTGGGCACCCACGCCCATCTGGCCCTGGACTTCACCGTCCTGACGGCCGCCGCCGCACTGGGCATCGCCGCCGCCGCGTCACTCCTGGGCCGCCTGGCGCGCTGAGGGCCGCGGCGTCCGGAGAGCCGGGTGTCCGAGCCGTCCGACTGAGGGGCCGTCAAAGTGTGCCGTCAGGTACCGACGTCGGAGCGTGCCGTGGGCGCTTTTGCAGCAGCCGCCCGGGGCGGCTCACCCGGCGACTCCTGGCGGTTCACGGCGGTCTCCCGGCTCCAGGACAGTCCGGTCACCCGGTATTCTCTGCCGCCGTCCGGGAGGAAATCCGCTTCACCGGAGCAGCATTCCGGCCGGGTAAAGAGCGAATAAAAGCAACGCGCGTTTCTTCAAGTGCCCTATGGCGACCCGCATATGGGGAATCACCTAGCCGGCGCTCTGGCAGGGTGAAGGGGGGCGGCATCGGCGGAGAAGTGTGCCGGTGCCACGCCACGGGCTTTCGCGGGCTTCCTGAAAACATCGGCAGCCGTCGTTCGTCCGTTCTTGCCTTCGGGGCTGGTCGTCAGTCAGCCGGTGCCGGAATTCCCGTAGGCGGGAAGTCGTCGCGTATCCGTGCTCTGCCACCGGAGGAATAAGTGAGGGCGACCGAGCCGCAGTTCGCGGTTCCGTGCGGCCGTCACGGCACCGGTATACGGGCCCGCGGCGCCCTCCGATGCCTTCTTTCCCGGCTTGACGTGTCGTTAGGACGTGCGGGGCCGCATGCCGTGGCACGCGATGCCGGCCGCCCGTCCCGCGCCTGTTCACGAGCTCCACCGCGCCCGGCGCCCGGAGAGATGGCACTCCGCCAGACGTTTCCCTGCCCGTGTCGTGTGACCGAGCCACGACTTCCGCCGGCTTCCCAGGAGTTCGACAATGCAACGAGCCGACGCATCCGCCTCGACGGCACTTCGGCCCTATATCAAGGCCCACTACCACTTCCAGTTCTTGAGCGCCGCCTTTCGCTTCGGCCTCTTTGAGATCCTCGAAAGGGATCCGGGGCTGACGGTCAAGGACATCGCGCTGCGGCTGGGGCTGAACGAGCAGCCCGCCCGTATCCTGCTGCTCGGCTGCACCGCCACCGGACTTCTGCACAAGGACGGTGACGGATACCACAACACCGCGCTCACCCGCCCCCTCGCGGAAAACCTCGACCAGGCACCGGCGGCATATATTCCGTGGGAGAGCCAGGGTATTTACCGGGCCATCGGCTGGTTCGCCGAAGCGCTCGACCAGGACTCGAATGTCGGTCTGCAACGGGAAATTCCGGGAACGGCGCCGACGCTCTACGGGCGGCTCGCCGAGAATCCGGAGCTGGAATCGGCCTTCCACACCATGATGGGCTCGGTGAGCCAGCTGGTCGCCGAGGAGATCGCGGAGCGGATCGATCTGTCGGGCCATCGGCATCTGCTCGACGTGGGCGGCGGCACCGCCATCAACGCGGCGAATCTGGCGAGGAAGTGGCCGCACCTGCGGATCACGATCGGGGATCTGCCCTCGATCGCGGCTCTCGCGGAGGAGAAGGTCGAGGACATGGGTCTGGCCGACCGGGTGGACGCGGTCAGCCTCGATGCCTTTCACGAGGAGTTCCCGTCCGGACCCGACGCGGTGCTCTTCGCCCACTTCCTCGAAATCTGGTCGGCCGACCGCATCCGGGACCTGCTGGCCCGGGCTGCCCGTCAACTCCCGGTGGGCGGTGGCCTGTTCGTGGTGACCCCCTACCAGAACGACGAGGAGACCGGCCCGGAGCGCTCCGCCTATCTCTCGGCGTACTTCCACACCATCGCCTCCGGGGAGGGCATGGTGTACACGCCCAAGGAGTACGAACAGTGGTTCACCGAGGCGGGCTTCGAGCCCACACAGCGGGTGCTGCTCGGACCGGACGCCGTGGCGATCTGCGGCCGTAAGATCTGACGTCGCCCGCCTGCCGGGCACGAGTCCGACTCCGCCCGCCCGCCGGGCACGGGTCCGACTCCGCCCGCCCGTCTGCCGGGGCGGCGCCGACCGGACGGATTCCCCTCGCGCGGAACCCGTCACCCCGTCGGCGCCGGCCCGGCCACCGGCGCAGGAAACGCCGCTGACCTCAGCCCTGCCAGGCCGCGACCACGGAGACGGCCTGCGCGGGGTTCAGTCGCGGATCGCAGAGGCTCGTGTAGGCCTCGCCGACCCGGTCCGCCCCGGCCGGGTCCGCCACGCACTCGGTGACCTCGTCGGGGGTGGCTTCGAGGTGGAGTCCGCCCGCGACACCGCCCGCGGACTCCACCGCGCGCTGAAAGGCCCGCACCTCGTGGACGACGGTCCGGACATGACGCGTCTTCCGGCCGCAGGGCGCGGAGACGGTGTTGCCGTGCATCGGGTCGCTGACCCAGATGACGGGGTGGCCCGCGCGCAGCACGGCCTGTACCAGCCGCGGCAGCCGGTCCGCGACGGTATCGGCGCCCATCCGGGCGATCAGGGTCAGCCGGCCCGGCTCCCGGTCCGGGTCGAGGACCTCGCACAGCGCCAGTAGTTCCTCCGCCGCCATCGCGGGCCCCACCTTGCACGCGACGGGGTTGACGACCTCGGACAGCAGGGCGACATGGGCGCCGTCCACCTGGCGGGTGCGCTCGCCGATCCAGGGGAAATGGGTGGAGGCCAGCAACAGGCCGCCGTCGTCGCACGGGCGCAGCTGCGGAAGCTCGTAGTCCAGGAGCAGCGCCTCGTGGCTGGTCCACACGGGGGCCTCCGGGACCGCCCCCGCGGGGCGCTGCCACCCCAGATGCCCCATGATCTCGTTGGCGGCCATGTAGCCGGTCAGCATCCGCAGCGGATCGGGCCGGCGGGCGGCCGGGTCGGCCTCCGGGCCGTTGACCATGTGGCCGCGGTAGACGGGCAGTTCCACGCCGTCCACGGTCTCCGTGGCCCGCGACCGCGGCTTGGCGAACTGGCCGGCGAGCCGGCCGACCCGGACGACGGGCCGGTGTGCGGCCATCTTCATCGTGCCGGCGAGCAGATCCATCAGGGCGGCCTTGCGGTGCACGTCCCGCGCGGTGCTCTCCTCCGGGTCCTCGGCGCAGTCGCCGGCCTGGACGAGCTGTGCCCGGCCGAGGGCCACCTCGGCCAGGGCGGCACGCAGCGCGCGTACCTCCGCGGCGCCCACCAGCGGAGGCCGGGTGGCGAGCTCCCGCCGTACCTGGGCGAGCTGTTCCAGGTGGTTCCAATGCGGCTGCTGCAGGGCGGGTTTCTGCCGGATGCCGAGCAGGGTGTCTTCCATCGGTGTCTCCCGTGCGTGGTGGATGAGGGGAGGCGGCGCCGGACGCGGCAGGCGGCGTCCGGCGCCCGCCTCGGAGAGGGCCGCGCCGGCGGGTGTCGGGTGGTGCCGCCGGGGCGGGAACCGTCTCGCTGCTCCGGGCGGCGGGCGTGGGGTGGTGTCCCGGCGCGCGGGTGCGGGGCGGGTGGCGCGGTGGCGAGGAGGGGACTCCGGTGCGTGCGTCGTCGCGCGCGAGGTGCCGGAGCCCCGTCGGTCGGAGAACAGGACGTCCGCCGGCCGAACGGCGGGTGGTGGCAGGTCAGGTGAGTTGGACGACGGCCTGGGCCGAACCCAGCACCTTCACGTCGTCGCAGCGGACGTCGAGGGCGACCCGCACCCGGCGCCCGTCGAGCTTCGCCGTCACCGTGCCCCGGATGTCCAGGCGGGCCCCGACGCCGTCGTCGGGGACCGGCACCGGCCGGGTGAAGCGCACGGCGACGTCGCACAGTGCGGCCGGGTCCCCGCTCCAGCCGGTGACCAGCCGCGCGGCGAGCGCCATGGTCAGCATGCCGTGCGCGAGGGCCGAGGGAAATCCGGCCTGTTGTGCCGAACGGTCGCTGAAATGCAGCGGGTTGAAGTCCCCGGCGGCGCCCGCGTACCGGACCAGGTCGGTCCGGGTGACGGGGACGGTCAGCGGCCCGAGCACGGTGCCCACCGCCACGGAGTCGTAGTCGCGGCCCGCGGTCATCGGCCGGTCTCCTTCTCGTCCGGGCCGCCGGCCGTGAACGTCATGAAGGTGTCCACGACGTGCTCCCCGCCGTCCGTGTGCACCTCACCCCGCATCCGCACCACGTCCCGCCCCGCCAGGCGCCGGACGGATTCCACATGGAGGGTCACCGCGAGCCGGTCGCCCGCGCGCACCGGCCGGGTCGGCACGATCCGCTGGGCGGTGTGCACCAACGAGGCGTCCGCCAGCCCCCATTCGGGGCCGCTCAGCACCCGGCTGCTCGCGCGGTGCACCACCAGGAAGGGGAACGTGGCGGGCGCGATCACGTCGGCATGGCCCAGGTCCCGCGCGGCGGCCGGGTCGCTGTGCGCGGGGCTGTCCGCGCCCACGGCCTCGGCGAATTCGCGGATCTTGGCACGACTGACCTCGTAGATCTCGGTGGGCGGGTGGATGTGCCCCGCCGCGGGACGGTCCGCTGCCATCAGTGGCCCCGATCGAGGGTGTGGGGGAGGGGCTGCGCGGCGGCGGCCCAGGCGGCCCGCCACGACCCGGACCGGGGTGCCGGCCCGGGGGCGGGCAGCCGGCCGGCGCCCACCCAGGCGGTCACCGGCCGGATGCCGTGCAGCGCGTTGACGCACCACACCTCGCGGCCCGCCAGGTCCGGCAGCCGGCAACGCCGCCGCCGGACCGGGACGTTCAGCGCCGCGGCCCGGTCCAGCACCCAGTCCCGGGTCACCCCCGGCAGGGTGGGCAGGTCCGGATCGACCGTGCACAGGGTGGCGTCCTCCCACCACAGCAGGCTGGTGGTCGCCCCTTCGAGCAGCAGCCCGTCCGGGGTGGTCAGCAGGGCCTCGCTTGCGCCCGCCCCGATGGCCTCGGCCCGCAGCGTGCCCAGAACGGTCAGATCGGGGCCCTTGCGGCGGGGCACGCCGCGGGGGTCCGGGCGCCCGGACACCCACAGCCGCACCTCGTCGGTCCGCTGGGGCGCGGGGCGCACCCGGAAGCCCAGACGGGGGGCGTGGGAGCCCTCCTGGGTGAGTTCCGCCCGGGGGAACCAGTCGCCCGACGCGGGCACCCGGCGCAGCTCCCGCTCCCAGAAGGCGTCCACGTCGGCCGCGGTCGGGCCCCCGGCCGCGGCCACGGACGCGGTGAAGCGGTCCCGGTGCCGGTGCAGTTCCCGGGCGCGGCCGTCCTCCACCAGCCATGAGTCGGCGGCCAGCAGCGTGGGCGCCGGGCGCGGCGCCTCGGTGGCGGTGTTCACTGGGCGGCCCGGTCCTCGGTCAGCCGGCCCGGGAACGTCGTACCGAGCAGCCCGAGCAGCGGAGTCGCCTTCACCGCGGTCTCCTCGAACTCCTCCGCCGGGTCGGACAGGGCGGTGATCGCGCCGCCGACGCCGTACCGCACCCGGTCCGCGGTGACCACGGCGGTACGGATGGCGATGCTCAGATCCGCGGCCCCGGAGAGCGAGAAGTAGCCGATGGCTCCGGAGTAGACGCCGCGCGGCCCCTCTTCGAGCTGATCGATGATCTGCATGGTGCGGACCTTGGGGGCACCGGTCATCGACCCGCCCGGGAAGGCGGCACGCACGCAGTCGACGGCCGTCCGGTCCGCACGCAGGCGGGCGCGGACGGTGCTCACGAGCTGGTGGACGGAGGCGTAGCTCTCCACGTCGAAGATCGTGGGCACCTCGACCGAGCCGGCCTCCGCGCAGCGCGCCAGGTCGTTGCGGACCAGGTCGACGATCATCAGGTTCTCCGCACGGTCCTTCTCGCTCGCCCGCAGGTCCTCGACGAGCATCCGGTCCTCGTCCGGGGTGGCGCCGCGGGGCCGGGTGCCCTTGATCGGCTTGGACTCGGCCAACCCGTCCCGGCCCACGCGCAAGAACCGCTCGGGTGAGGTGCTCAGCACCGAGAGCCGGTCGAAGCGCAGCAGTGCGGAGAACGGGGTCGGACTCGTCCGGCGCAGGTAGCGGTAGCCGGCCCAGGGGTCCACCGCCCCCTTGGCCTCGATCATGTTGGTGAGGCACACCTCGTACGACTCGCCCACATGGATGGCCTGATGGCAGGCGCCGATCAGGGCGCGGTAGTGGTCGGCGGAGTGCCGCAGCTCGACGGGGATGCTGACCCCGACGGGCAGGTGCTCCCGCTCCGCCTCCTGGCCGGCCAGGGACGCCAGCCGCCCGGCGGTCGCGGTGAGCCAGTCACGGGCCGCGTCCGGGTCGTCCGCCGGCGCCAGGGCCAGCAGATGGGTGGTGGCGGTGGCGTGGTCGAAGACCACCGCGCGGTCGGCGAAGATCAGCGCCGCGTCGGGGTCGGGGGAGAGGTGCGCGGGGTCCGCGCCGCACTCCGCCTTGAGCTCGTAGCCGAGGTAGCCGACCCAGCCGAGGGCGAAGTCGCAGGGGAGGTCCGGCAGGTCGGTCTCGATGCCGCGCAGGTCCTGGTCGAGCCAGTCCAGGAACGGGGAGTGGTGCACGGCCTCGGTGCCGTCGGACCCGCGGACCGTGACGGTGCACTGCTCGACGTCGGCCAGGGCGACCCGGGCGAGCGGGCCGCGCGCGTCGCCGAGGACGGAGAAGCGGCCGAGCTCCCCGTCGGGCCGGCTGCTGTCCAGCCAGAAGGCGTGCTCGGTGCCGCGGAACAGCGCGTCGAACACGATCTCCGGGTTCCAGCGGGTGGGCAGCTGCTCGGCGTGGACCCGCAGCTGCCGGGGCGGCCGCGCCGGCTGCCCGCCGCCGGTGGCGGTGCGCTTGTCGGCCACCACCGGTAGGGCGGCGCGGCCCGGCCCGCCGGTGTGCCGCTCCGCCAGCCGGAAGAAGTTCGCGAGCAGCTCGTGCCCGTGCTCGGTGCAGATCGACTCCGGGTGGAACTGCACTCCCCACTGCGGCCGGTGCCGGTGGCGCAGCCCCATCAGGACGCCGTCGGACGCCCAGGCGGTGGCCTCCAGGTCGTCACTCAGCGCCGAGACCGCCAGGGAGTGGTAGCGCACCACCTCGAACGGCGAGGGCAGGCCGGCGAACAGGCCCTGGCCCATGTGGTGGACGCCGGAGAGCCGGCCGTGGCGCTCCTCGGGGGCGAGCGTGACGCGGCCGCCGTTCAGGTGCGCCAGGGCCTCGTGGCCGAGGCAGACACCGAGCAGCGGGACCGCGCCGTGCCGGATGATGTCCGCGCAGATCCCCAGGTCGGTCTCGGCCTCGGGGGTACCGGGACCCGGCGAGATGATGACGTTGTCGAACTCCGCCACATGCTTCAGCCGCCAGGCGGGGTCGTCGTTCTGCACGACGGTCGGCTCGTCGCCCGTCACCTCGGCGACATAGTGCGCCAGGTTGTAGGTGAACGAGTCGTAGTTGTCCACGATCAGCGTGCGCATGCGGTGTTTCCCCCAGGCCATCGGATCCGCGCCGAATTGCGTAACAGGCGTCAAGGTGCAGGAAATCAGGAAAGAAAAATGAGGGAGCACCGGCCCCTTTGACGTCCGGGCCCTGCGGCGCTGGCAACCTCCAGTCCAGGTCACGATATCCCGGCGCACCTCGTTGTCGGCATACCTCTTTGGTGACATCCGATCGCCATTGAATGTCCCTGCCCCGAAGGCTAGTTTGAGGCGGTACCGAGGCCGATCCGGGGGGGACCGGCGTTCATTCTCAGCTCTTCGGAATTCTGGAGCATCGATGATCACTGGGCAGGCGGCCGGACGATCCGGTGCGACCGCGGGCTCCCGGACGCCGCACACCGACTGGGTCGACGACGTGCTGTTGCACGGGCCAGCGCACGACATCTGCCTCGTGCTCGGCGACGGGACCGACCGGCAGACCCTTCGCGCAGGAGTGAGAGACCGTCAGAAGCAGCTGGAGAACGAGGGGTTACGTCCGGGAGGCACCCTCGCGCTGCAGCTTGCGCCCTCGCTGGAGTACGTGGCGCTGCTGCTCGCCGGGTGGCGGCTCGGTGCCCAGGTGATCCTCCTGGACCACCGGCTGACCGAGGCGGAGACGGACCGGGCCGTCACCCACACGAATCCGCAGCTGCTCGTCTCGGCCCCGGAAGCGGCCAGCGCCCTGCGCGGTTTCCACCGGGTGACCCCGCAATTCACCCGGCGCCCCGAGGGCGGGCCGGCCCGCTCGGATCACGCGCTGGTCCAGCTGAGTTCCGGTTCGACCGGCCCGTCAAAGATGATCGGCAGGACGGCCGGGGATCTCGTCACGGAATTGCAAAGGTATTCCCGGCTCGACGGAATGCCGCAATCCGGCGAGCAATTGATGGTGCTCGGTTCGCTCTCGCACACCTGGGGCCTGGTCGGCGGTCTGCTGCACGGCCTGCATGCCGGGGCGCGGATCGTCCTGCCGGCGCGGACCTCGGTGCGCGGCATCCTCGCCACGGTCGCCGACGCCCCGGTGCCCACCACACTGCTCGGGGTGCCCGCCCAGGTGGCCCTGCTTGCCTCGGTCGAACGACCGCCCCAACTTCCGCGTCTGGTACGGATGATGACGGCGGGCGGCCGCACCCCGGCGAAGGTCGCGCGGGCCTTCACCGAGCGCTACGGGGTACCGCTCAGCCAGTGCTACGGCATGACCGAAACCGGCATGATCACCATGGACCTCTCCGGGAAGCACCACCCGTCGGTCGGCACCGCCGTCCCCGGCGTCCGGCTCCGGGCCGAGAACGGCGAACTGCTCGTCGCGCTGCCCCGCTCGCCCTACCTCGGCGACACCTCGCCGGACCGCTGGTCGGACGGCTGGCTGCACACCCTGGACGCCGGGGAGATCGACCCCGCGACGGGGCTGGTGACGATCCTGGGACGGCTCGACTCCCAGGTGTCGATCCGCGGGCTGAAGGTGGATCTGACCGAGGTCGAGGAGACCCTGGCCGGGCTCGACGGCGTGACGGAGGCCGTCGTGCTCCACCAGGACGCGATCGACGCCTATGTGACCCTGGCTCCCGAGGTCCCGCTGGCCCGGGTACAGCAGGAACTCGCCGACCGGCTCGCGTCCTTCAAGCTTCCGAGCCGCTGGTATGTGCTGCCCCGCTTTCCGCGGACCGCGACGGGCAAGCCGCGCCGTGATCCGGCGGTGCTGCGGGCGGCGGCAGCGTGAGCACCTCCAGACGGCACCCGGCGGCCTCCGGCCCGCCCGCGACGGCCAGCACGAATCCTTCCGGAGCGGGGGGCAGCGCGATGTAGAACCGGGGGGAGCCGGGCACCGGCCCGAGGACGGTCCCGGCCGGAGCGCCGAGCCGTACCGGCCGGAGCAGACCGCCGTCCGAGAGCCCGGTGCCCAGCACTTTGCCCATGGCCTCCTTCTGCGTCCACATCCGCAGGAACTGGAGAGGCCGTTCCGCCTCGGGACAGCCGGCCAGCCAGCCGGCCTCCCGCGCGCCGAACCAGCGCCGCGCCAGGGCAGCGGCCGGGACGGCACGGAGGCGTTCCACATCCACCCCCACCGGACCCCGCGCGCCGATCGCCACGGCGGACAGGCCCGGGACATGACTGACACTCGCGTGCAGCCCGCGGGCGGCACCACCGAGCACCGGACGGCCCGAGGGCTCCCGCCCCACCAGGACCTCTTCCGGGGGCACATCGAGGACGGCGCCGGCCGCGGCGCGCAGCAGCGCGGCGCCGGCCGGGTGTCGTTCGGCGGTCCGGGCCAGCAGGACCAGGACGCGGTCCGCACGGGCCGGCAGCGGGGCGGGCACACAGACATCTGACACAGCGGAAGACATCCGAATCATCATGCGGACACGGGAGGCGTCAATGAGCGACACCATAAGGGAGTTCGTCCTGACCACGCTGGGCGAACTCAACTACGACACGAGCGGCGTCACGGACGGCACGCCCCTCGGCGACGGCGGTCTGGAGCTGGAGTCGCTCTCGCTCGCCGAGGTCGCGATGCACGTCGAGCAGCAGTACGGCGTCCAGTTCGACGACGACGAACTGGAGGGCATCGGCAAGCTCACCTTCGGCGAGTTCAGCACGCTGATCGGCGAGCGCGCCCAGGGCCCGGCCGGGACGGGACCGGCCGCGTGACCGCTCAGGCCCCGCCGACCAGAAACGAGCTGGTCGAGCTGCTCGCGTCGTACGGCGACCGGCCACCCGGCGAGGTCCCCGACCGCGTCGATTCGCTGGAACTCGCCTGGATCATCCACTCGATGGAGGAGCGCTACGAGGTGGAGCTCGACCTCGACGACGGCCAGCTCGCGCGCATGGTGACGCTCGACAGCGTGCTCGACGTCCTCGCGGCAACCCTGGGGGGTGAACCGCATGACCGCCCCGCGGCCCACCGCTGAGCGCGCGGCCGTCGTCGTCACCGGCATGTCGGTGACCACCGCCTTCGGCCGGGGAACGGACCGGCTGCGCCAGGCACTCGCGGCCGGGCAGCCGGCCTTCACCGAGGTGACCCGGTTCGACGTCGGCCGCCGGCGCGCCAAGCGGGCCGCCCACCTTCCGGGCGCCCCGGTGCTCCTGGACGAGCTGGGCGATGTCCTCACCCAGGCGATCGGGCAGTCGGGCCTGGACGCGGCCGCGGTCGCGCGGACACCGCTGCTGTGCGCCCGGCACAGCGATCCGTCCTGGCCGCGAGAGCGCCAGGAGGACGGCCACGCCGCCGCCACCGGCAGCGCGCTCGCGGCGCGCGCGGGGCTGCGCGACGCCCCCCGCACCTACACCAATGCCTGTGTGGCCGCGAGCACGGCGCTGGCCGACGCGGCCGCGCTGATCGCGTCCGGCCGTGAGGAGCGGGTGGCGGTGGCCGCCGGCTACCTCGTCGACGAGGACGTCTTCGCCCTGTTCGACGCGGGGCGGGCGCTCGCCGACGACGGCGCCCTGCGCTCCTTCAGCGCCGGCCGCCGGGGGCTGCTGCTCGGGGACGGGATGGCGGCCGTGATCCTGGAGTCGGCCACCGCGGCCGAACGCCGTGGCGCCGAGCCGCTGGCGCGGCTGCTGGGCTGGGGCCGCGCCGGCGACGCCCACCACGTGTGCCAGCCGCACCCCGAGGGGCTCGGCATGGCCCGGGCGCTGGCCGCCGCGCTGGCCCGGGCCGACCGCGCCCCCGAGGAGGTCGACTACCTCAACGCGCACGGCACCGGCACCCCGTACAACGACTCCGCGGAGGCCGCGGCCGTCCACCTCGCCTTCGGGGCCCATGCGCCCAAGCTGCCGGTGAGTTCCACCAAGTCGCTGACCGGACACACGCTGGAGGCCTCCGGGCTGGTGGAGTTCGCCGTGTCGGTGCTCGTCCTCCAGGAGGGACTGCTTCCGGTGAACGCCGGCTACACCGGCCAGGATCCGGCCTGCCGGCTCGACCTCGTGACACAGGCTCCGCGCAGGCTGCAGCCGTCGACCGTGGTCTCCCTCAACGCCGCCTTCGGCGGTGCCAACACGGCTCTGGTTCTGGGGGCGGCATGACGGCGCGCGCGCAGGTATGGGAACGGGCCTCGTGGCCCGGGCCGGACGGCGACGCGGCCGCGGGCCCGCGCAAGCTTCCCGGTTTCGTGGTGTCGTCGTTCAGCCCGCTCGTCGCCGAGGTCGCCGACCGCGTGCTGCGCGGCCACTACGGTGACCCGTCCGCCGCGGCCGGCCAGGGCGCCCGCACGGCCGTCGTGCTCGTCAGCCGACTCGGCGACGTCGCCACCGACCGCGCGGTGGCCGCGGCGGTGGACGCCGGACGCCCGGTGCAGCCCCTGCTGTTCTTCCAGTCCGTGCCCAACTCGGTGCTCGGCCACGTGACCACCCAGTGGCAGCTGCACGGACCGGTGGTCTGCTTCAGCCCGGCGGGCGACCCCGAGGAGGCCGCGCTGGACTACGCCGACCTGCTCTTCGCGGACGACGAGGCGGACCGCGCGCTGCTCGTCCTGGTGGAGCTCGCGAGCGGTCAGGGCGCGCACGGTACGGCGACCGCACTGCTGGTCGGCCCCGGGGACCGGGCGGCGGAAGGGGTGCATCCGTGACGGCGCAGGAAACCGGGCAGCCGGTCACGACCCCCGTCGACGCGCTGGAGAACGAACTCACCGTGGCCCTGCGGCAGTTCTGGTGGCTGCACGATGCCCGCTGGTACCAGGGCGTCAAGAAGCGCTTCGGCCAGGAGGTCGCCAACGAGATCAACGCGGAGGCCCTCCGGTTCGTCGGCCGGCGCGTCGGCTCGTGGTACGCGAACCGGGAGGGCACCCCCGACGTGTGCTCCCCGGCCGCGTTGCGGGACGTCATCGAGTCGATCACCCGCATCATGACCAACGAGGACATGATGCGCTCCCACACGGAGCCGGACCCCGACGGGGGAGGGGGCGTCCAGACCGTCATCACCGAGCACTTCGCCCTGCGGATGCTGCGGGCCGCGCGCTCCCTGGAGGGGTACGACTGCCCCTGTCTCGACATGCGCGGCGGCTGGTTCGAAGGGCTCGGGGCCGACGTCCGGGACGAAAACAGGGAATGCATGCGGACCGGTGGGGCCGTCTGCCGCTTCCACACCGAATCCGCGGCGGCCGAATCCGCGCCGGCCGAGACCGTGGACACCGGATCCGCGGCGGCCGAATCCGTGGAGACCGCCTCCGCGGAGACCGCATCCATGGAGACCGAACCCGTGGAGACCGCATCCACGGAGCGCAAGGAGTTGCACCGTTCATGACCGCCAGCCCCGCTCCGGCCCCTGAGCCCGACCGTCCGCCGTATGCCCGTCCGGGGCTGACCCTGCTCGTGGCCTGCGGCGCCGCCTTCATCGCCTTCCTCGGCGTCTCGGTGGTGTACATCGCCTTCCCCGAACTGCCGAAGAGCTTCCCCGGCTCCTCGCTGTCCTCCCTGTCCTGGGTCGTGAGCGGATACACGGTCGTCTTCGCCGCCGCGCTGGCGCCGGTCGGAAAGATGGCCGACGTCATCGGCCTGCGCACCCTGTTCCTGCTCTCGGTGACCGGCTTCACCGCGGCCTCGCTGCTGTGCGCGCTCGCGCCGACGGCGGAACTGCTGATCGCCTGCTGCGCGCTGCAGGGGCTGTTCGCGGCCGGCATGATCCCCTCGTCGCTCGGTCTGCTGCTGGCCTCCCGGCCGCCGCAGCAGCGGCCGAAGGCCATCGGCCTGTGGGGCGCCAGCTCCTCGGCGGCCGCCGCGGTGGGGCCCCCGCTGGGCGGCTTCCTGGTGCACAGCTTCGACTGGACCGGCGTGTTCCTGGTGAACGTCCCGCTCGGCGCGGCCCTGCTGCTCACGGCGTGGCGCGTGCTGCCCAAGCTGCGCACCGAGCGCGGCGGCCTGCCCGACCTGATCGGCATGCTGGCCCTGATGCTCGGCGTCGGCGGCCTGGTCGCCGGTCTGACGAAGGGCAGCACGTGGGGCTGGGGCAGCCCCGCGTTCGTGGCGACCACCCTGGGCGGCGCCCTGCTGCTCGCACTGGCGGTCCTGCGCTCGCGCCGGCACCGCGTCCCGGCGCTGGAGCTCACGCTGCTGCACACCCGTAAATTCGCGGTGGCCAACGCGACCTTTGTGCTCTTCGGCGCGGCGATGTACTGCTGGTTGATCGCGGCGCCGCTGTTCACCACCGAGATCTGGCACTACTCGCCGCTGGCGGCCGGGCTCGCCCTGACCCCGGGCGCGGTGCTGTCCGTGGCCGCCTCGGTGCTGGCCGGGCGGATGCCCCGCAAGCACCAGCGGACGGTGGTGGTGGCCGGCGCGCTCATGGTCGCCGTGCAGTGCGGCATCTGGGCGGTGGCCCTCAGGTCCCAGCCGGACTACCTCCTGGTGTGGCTGCCGGCCAACCTGATCGGCGGGGTGGGGATCGGTGCCGTGATGACCACGCTGTCCTCGGCGGCGGCCGGGGCGCTGCCCCCGCAGCGGTTCGCGGCCGGCGCGGGCCTGGCCATGACCTCCCGGCAGGTCGGCGCGGCCCTGGGAACCGGCGCCTTCGCGGCACTGACGGCGGCGCTGGGCGGCCCGCAACTGGGCTCGTTCCGGCAGGTGTTCCTGGTCTGCACGGTGCTCTCGGCGCTGGCCGGAGCCGTCGCCCTGTGGCTGACGGACCCGGCGGCCCGGCCCACGGCGGACCCGTCCGCACCCCCGCGGCCCCTGTCCGAGGTACGAGGAGAATCACGATGAGCAGTCGGGCGCCCGAAGAACCCACCGGAATACGGCCCCCGGAGATCCCCGCATACGACCCGGACGACCCGGTGGAGAACGCCGTCATCGCCCGGCTCGCCGGGAACTGGCACCGCAGGGCCGCCGTGAAGCGCGAAGAGCCGCACCTCGCCGACCTGTTCGAGCTGCCGCGCGACGACTACCCGGAGAAGATCCTTCCGTTCCGGGACCACCCCACGTTCCGGGCCCTGTCGCCCGAGGACCGTGCCCGCCTGCTGAGCTGGGCGTGGATCTCCTACAACCGCACCACGGTGCTGCTGGAGGGGCAGATCGTCAATCCCGCGTTCCAGCTCGGGCTCGACGGAAAGTTCCCCCAGCCGGTGGGCGAGTTGATGCAGCGCAGCCTGGCGCAGGCCATGGTCGACGAGCAGTACCACACCCTGATGCACCTCAACGCCAGCGCGGTGACCCGGCGCATGCGCAAGGAGGCGTTCGCCGACACCGCGCTGCCCAAGCCGCTCGTCGTACGGGAGCACGAGGCCCGCCTCGCCTCCTGCGCGGACGAGCGGGAACGCCGGCTGACCACCCTCGCCTTCGCCACCGTCGCCGAGATATCCATCAACGCCTATCTGAACCTGATAGCCGAGGACACGGAGATCCAGCCGGTCAACAGCGCCACCGTCCGCATCCACAACCGGGACGAGTACTGCCACGCCTCGATCTGCGCGGTGCTGGCCGAGCAGGTCCACCACGCCCTGGGCGACGCCGAACGACGGTTCTTCCTCGACTCCCTCGTCGCCGGTCTCGAAGCGTTCGTCGGCAACGACTTCCGGGCCTGGCACCGCATCATGGCCGAGACCGGCATCCGCGGCGGCCACGAGATGCTCGACGACATCCAGCACGCCGGCGGACGCAAGCGGCTGGTGCAGGACTTCTCCGGGCTGCGGAAGCTGGTCGAGAGCCTGGATGCCGTCGACGACGTCGACTTCGACTGGTCCCGGAGCGTCACCGGCTCCGCTGCGCTCTCGCCCACCCGCTGACCCCCAGACCTCCGGGAAACGGACACCATGACTGACTCGACCGGACAGCCGGCCCGTACCGTGCTCGTCACCGGCGGCAACCGCGGCATCGGCGCGGCGATCGCGGCGGCCTTCGTCGCCCAGGGCGACCGCGTCGCCGTCACCCACCGGGGTTCCGGCGTCCCCGAGGGAGCCCTCGGCGTGACGTGCGACGTCACCGACACCACCTCCGTGGACGCCGCGTTCACCGAGGTGGAGGCGGAACTGGGGCCGGTGGGGGTGCTGGTGGCCAACGCGGGGATCACCGCCGACGGGCTGCTGATGCGGATGAAGGAGGAGCAGTTCCTGCGGGTGATGGACACCAACCTCGCCGGGGCCTGGCGCTGCGCCCGGCGCGCCGTCCCCCCGATGCTCCGGGCCCGCGGCGGCCGGATCATCCTGGTCTCCTCCGTGGCCGGTCTCCACGGCAGCGCAGGCCAGACCAACTACGCCGCGAGCAAGGCGGGGTTGGTGGGCCTGGCCCGCTCCCTGACCCGCGAATACGCCGCGCGCAACGTCGTCGCCAATGTGGTGGCCCCCGGCCTGATCGACACGGACATGACGGCGGCGCTGTCGGAGGAGTCCCGCCAGGAGAAGGTCCGCGGGATCCCGATGGGCCGCAGCGCCACCGCCGAGGAGGTGGCCGGCGCCGTGACCTGGCTGGCCGGGCCGCAGGCCTCCTACGTGGCCGGTGCCGTGATCCCCGTCGACGGAGGCCTCGGGATGGGACACTGAGCCGCCACTCTTTGCTGCTGCCCGCCTTGGACGACCGCGCCGACGGCGGCTCCCGTACGGAGATCGACGACCCTCGGGTGCTCAACGGGGCGTCGGTGGCGCAGATCTGGGAGATGTACCTGGGCACCGGGCCCGCCGCGGCCCCGGTGCGTTCCACCTCTTCGAGGACTGGGCACCGACCACGGACCTGGCCCGCGCCACCGTCGCCCACTGGACCCGCGCGCTGCGTGACGCACTGGCCGAAAAGTGAACGGCCCGCGCGCCGACAAGGGTCCGGAGGCGCCCAGCACGGGCCCCGGCGCCGGCGCGCGGAAAGGAATCCGGCACCCGGCCCTTCGAATGTCCCCTCCCCTCGAATTTCCCATTCCGCCACCGGACCTTCACAAAGGGATAACGGGAACAGTGAATTCCGTATGCCCCGGCCGGGTCGAACGACGGCCGGGGCGCGGACTCTCCGCCGGAAAACACGCCGGCATGCCTACCGGTTCAAGCAATTCAGCCGATCCGGTATTCAGCTGGCGCGGGGCCTCGGCTGCGGCGGCAGTCCCTTGTTCACCGCGTCCATCCGCGAACGGGCGTCGAGCTTGGCGAAGATGTTCCGCAGATGACGCTTGACCGTGCCCTCGGAGATGGCGAGCAGACTGGCGATCTGACGGTTGCTCAATGCCCGTGCGACATGCTCCAGGATCTCCGTTTCCCGGCTCGTCAACGCCTCCCGCCCACTCTCCTGCCTGTGCGTCCCCGCCCCCGCCACCCCTGCCCCCGTCTGCGCCTCCGCCTGCGGCGCACGGGGCGAGCCGTCGGCGGCAAGGTGGCCTGGTGGTTTCTGCGGCACTCCGACCCGGAAGTGGAGCCGGTCATTCGAGTTTCCGCGGACGAAGTACCGGTGAATCATTCCCGACGGAAGTGTCACGCTCAGGTGTGCGCCGGCCTCCCAGTCGAACGATTCCTTTCCCGCGGGATCGACGAGAATCAGCCCCCGTAGCCCCTCGCCTAACCGCTCGGCCGGTTGCGCCAATAGTTCCCGATACTCCTTGTTCTGCCGCATATGAGCCATCCCCCGCTGGTAGTCCGGCGTGTGCCGCCAGATGGTTTCACGGCCATAATGCCTCTTCTGTCGTAACCGTGGCCGGAATTACCGCCGGTACTCGCGAAGAATGGCCGACTGCTGCCCTTGGGTGGCTCAACGCGTCAGGGCACGTCACGGACGCGGCGGGGCAAGGAAGGAGCCCCATTTCAGCCAGACTTCGGGGTCCCCAGGAAGGCAGCAGGCAGGAGGGACGCACAATCCCCTCCCGCAGAACCTGGCCGGATTCTCGCCACGGTGCGCGGAAGAGGCAACGGCGTCGGGCGGCCAGGACGCCGGGCCCGGAGGCGCCCGGGCCGGTTCCGCCTCCCCCGGGGCGGTTGCCGTGAAGTGAGGCCGTGGGCTACGGCGTTCGGGGCCGTCCGTGCGCGGCCGTCGCCGCCTCCGCCCCGGATGCGCCGTCGGCCGGCCGGAGCATCTGGCCGGAGGCCAGCGCACGGTACGAGGGGCTGGTGGTCAGCAGTTCCTGGTGGGAGCCGGCGGCGACGGTGCGGCCTTCCTCCAGCACGATGATGCGGTCGGCGTGCTGGACGGTGGAGAGGCGGTGCGCGATCACCAGGAGGGCGCACTCCTGCGCGGCTTCCTTCATGAGCGTGGTGAGCGCGGTCTCGTTGATGGCATCGAGGTGGGAGGTCGGTTCGTCGAGGAGGAGAAGTGCGGGCCGGGCGAGGAGGGCGCGGGCCAGGGCGACCCGCTGCCGTTCGCCGGCCGACAGGGTGTTGCCGCGTTCGCCGAGTACGCCGGACAGGCCCCCGGGCAGTCGTCGGACCACCCCGTCGAGCCGGGCGAGTTCGACGACCCGCCGGACCTCGGCATCACCGGCGTCGGGTGCCGCGTAGGCAATGTTGTCCCGGAGCGAGCCATGGACGACATGCGTGTTCTGGTCGACGACGGCGATGCGTGCCCGGCATGCGCCGCGGCTCAGCTCGGCTGCGGGACGACCGTCGAACAGCAGCCTTCCGGAGCCCGGTTCGTAGAACCTCGCCACCAGCGCGAAGATCGTGCTCTTGCCTGCGCCCGACCGTCCGACGAGGGCGACCTGCCCGTGGTGGGGGACGGCGAACGAGACACCGTTGAGCACCGGCCGGTCCGGCACGTACCCGAAATGGACGTCTTGCAGAGCCAGGGCCGGCGTCTCGCCCCTCCCCCTCCGCTCAACCCGCCGGGCCACCACACGGTCGACACACCCGCCCGTGGCGATCCGCTCCACGGACTCCACGGACTCCACGGACTCCACGGGCCTCTCGTCCAGGAACTCCACGGACTCTGCGGTCTCCTCGGTCTCCTCGGGCTCCGCCGGCAGGGCCAGCGCCTGCGCGATCCGCTGGTACGCGCCCATGCCGCGCTGCATCAGCCCGACCGCCCGGAAGACCGACGACAACGGCAGCACCAGGTAGGAGGCGTACAGCAGAAAGGCGACCAGGTCGCCGAGGGAGTTGGCGTGTCCGTTGACCCGCAGCCCGCCGATGACCAGGACGAGCAGGAAGGAGCCCTGGACGGCGAGTTCGACGGCGGGGCTCATCACCGAGGCGAGTTTCGCGGTCCGTACGCCGGCGTCGTACGCCGCGTCGACCCGCGTGCCGATGCGCGCCGCCTCGCGCTCCTCGGCGCGGTGCACCCGGACCATCGGCAAGGCGCCCAGCGCGCGCTCCAGTTCGGCGGCGACGGCGCCGACGGAGCCTTGCATGCGTGCGGAGGCGGCCCGGATGCCTTTGAGCAGGGAGGCCACGACCACGGCGGCGGTGGCCACGGTCAGGGCGACCAGAAGCAGCAGCAGCGGATCGATCCACGCCATCAGGACGACCGCCCCGGCGGCGGCGAGGGCGCCGGTCACCAGGTCGACCAGCGCCTGGGACACGACGTCCCTGAGCAGGGTGGTGTCGGTGGTCACGCGGGAGATCAGGTCGCCGGTGCGGTGCCGGTGGTACTGGTGCATTTCCAGCCGCAGCAGGCGCGCGATGAGGCCGTGACGCAGTCCCCGTACGACGCCTTCGCCCATGCGTTCCAGGACGAAGCGCCCCACCGCGCCGGTCGCCGCCTCGGTGACGAACAGCGTGGCCAGGAGCGCGAGCAGCGGCCAGAAGGCCCGTCCGTGTCCGCTGGCGTCGACGATGTTCCTGGCGACGAGCGGCTGGGCCAGTCCGAGGGCGGAGCCGGCCAGGGTGAGCACGGTGGCGACGACGACGGAGGCCCGGTGCCCGGTGGTGAGCCGGTACATGGTGGCGACCGCACCCCATGTCGAACGGTCCGGTGTCTTCTCGGCGGCCGCGGTCATCGGGTGGGCCGGCTGACGGGTGCCACGGCGATGAGCGGGGTGAAGTAGTCGTCCGGCACCCCTTCGTCCACCGGGCGGGCGTCGACCTCGATCCAGGCGTGCGCCGTGAAGGGAGGCACCACCCGCACCCCGGTGCACCAGGTCGGCCAGCTGCCGCCCAGCCGGCACAGCAGCGCGGCCCCCAGGGAGCGGGGCAGACAGCCGCGCGGCCCGGCGCAGCGCAGGCTGACCGCGCACATCGCGTCCCGGGCGTTCTTGGCCTGGCCGGCGGAGGCCGGCGCGGCTCCGCGGCGTACGAGACCGAGGACGGCGCGGACGCGGTGCGGGGGCAGGAAGGACAGCGCGACGGCGGGGAGGAGGACGAGTCGGGCGGCCAGCCGCCGGGTGAAGGGGACTCCGGTGGGCCGCTCCAGTGCGCTCGGTGTCGTCATGCGGCCAGCCCCGACGCGCGCAGCTCCTCGACCAGGGTCGCGACGTCCTGCTCGGCGCGCGTGCGGTCGATGCCGAACTCGGCGAGGAGCGCGTCGGCCGCCGCTGTTTCGTCGCCGCCCGCCAGCAGGGTGGTGACGATCAGGCTGGCGGTGGGGTTCAGCTCCCAGTACTGGCCGCTGCGTTCGTCCAGCAGGACCGTGCCGTAGTCGGTCGCCGCCGTGGAGACCTTGTCGCCGAACCGCAATGCCATGAGGGCTACCTTTCGTTGGGGCGTGCAGCGAAGTGCCTAGCGGGCGGTGCGGGCCTTGTCCCGCGCGGGGCGGGAGAGGCTGCGCAGCCACACTTCGCCGGCGATGGTCGAGTAGAGGATCGCGTCGCGCAGTCCGGGGGTGGCGGGCCGCTGGGCCAGCCGGCGCAGGGCCTCGCCGTCCACCAGGCCGAGCCGTTCAAGCCGTGAGTCCTCCCAGAGCGCCAACAGGTCACCGCGGTGCTCGCGCAGTCCGTTGGACGCGTCCATGGACGCCGCGGCCTTGTTGGTACGCCCCAGACACGACTCCGGCACGATGCCGCGCATGGCCGTGGTGAGCAGGGGCTTGTACCGCCAGGGCGTCACGCGCTCGCTCGGGCGGACCGCCAGGCACGCCTCGATCACCCGGTCGTCGAAGAACGGCGACGCCATCGGCACCCCGGCCCTGGCCGCCATCCGGTCCCACTGCCGGATGATGCGCGTACAGGAGCGGATCTGCTCCAGATCGGTGTGCAGGCCCCGGTCGGGATGCAGCGGTACGGCGGTCTCGGCCGCCGTACGAAGCGCCCGCCCGGCCAGCCGTTCGGCCTCGGGGGTGACCCAGTCGAACAGCCGCGGTGCCATGCCCCAGCCCAGCCCGCTGCTGACGGACGCGGGCAGCGGACCGCGCAGGCCGCGGGCGGCGTCCGCCAGCCATGTCCCGTACGGCCGGGAGTCGGCCAGCGCCCGGGCCATACCGCCGAGCGGCCACTGCCACAGCGCCCGGAACCCACGAAGCTGCCGCACGGCGAACAACGGGCGCCTGCGCAACAGGCGGTGGTAATACGCCTCGGAGCACCACGCCACGTGGTCACCGCCGATACCGGTCAGATGCAGCCGGCTGCCGCGTTGGGCCAGGCCCGGCAGGTGGTGCAGGACCCGTGAGCGGTCCATGACGCCGATGGTCGGCTCGTCCAGCAGGTCGTCGATGCCGAGGAGATCGTTGTAGACCAGCGGTGAATCGTCGGCGTTCCACACCACGTGCTCGACCTGCGGCAGGCACTCGGCGGCCTGCGAGGCCCAGTACAGGTCGGTGTCCGCGGGATCGCGCCCCGGCCAGGTACTGGCCACCACCTTGGCGGGCGAGCGAGCGGCCAGAAACGTGATGGAGGTGGAGTCCAGCCCGCCGGACAGATCGCAACTGACCACGCCGCCCTGCCGCGTCCGGGCATCGACGGCCGCGGTGAGTGCGGCCCGGACGAGGGGGGCTCCGTCGGCGAGCGACCGGGTCGGCTCCGGCGGCGTCCACCAGCGCGAGTGCCGTACGGACCGGCCGTCCGCCGAGACGATCAGCGCGTCCTGCGGGGGCACGGAGGTGACCTCCCGCCACAGCGGCGCTTCGAGCAACGGGGTGGGGAACCGGCCACAGCAGCCTGACCGCCACTTGTTCCTCGTCCGGTTCGGCGCCCAGCGCGTGGGCGAGCACATCGGCGCTGGTGGCCGCCACCCGCACACCGCCGACGAGCGCGTGGAACACCAGCCGCAGACCGGACGCGGTGCCCTGCATCCGGATCCGCCCGTCACGTGCGGCCACAAGATGGAAGCTGCCGGGCAGGCCGCGTGCCCAGGCGTCGAGTTCGGAGAGATCCCTCAACCGGCCTATCCGGCGCTCCAGTTCGGAGGCGTCGACCGGACAGCAGCCGACGAGGGCGAGGGCGTCCGTGCCGACGCGAGCGGTCACGATGTCCTCGTCGTGCCAGTGGCCCACCAGCCAGGGACGGCCGGAGGCATACGTCAGGGTCCGGGTTTCCGGGCGGGCGAAGCAGCGGGCCACGGCGGCCGCGTCCGCACGGTCGGGAAAGACCGCGAAGTGCGCGTCGCCGGGGCCCGTGCCCGCACCTGGGTGCGTTTCAGTCATGGCTTCGGATCAGCGAGCCGTCGACCGTCAGTTCTTGCTCAGGATCAGCCGGTCGTTTCCGGAGCTGTTCAGGAGCCCGGTCTTCTTCCGGAATGAACCCAGTCGGACGAGCGTCGGCGCTTCGTAGGCCTTCTTCATTTCCGTCTCCTTCGATGCGGATTCCGCCACCCTCCCCAGCCCGGCCACGAGCCGGCCGTCCGGCTCATGAACAGCTGTGCCCGGATTCATCGGAACCCGGAACAGGAGCTGCGGCGCGCCATCGAAGCTAGTTGCAGCCCAGCAGCCTCACGCAACAGAAGAACCCCAAATCGGATTGTATGAATTACCGTGCGACCCGTGATCGAAATACATCGATAGAAACGCGCCACCGAATCGGCAATCGCAGAGCCTGCGTTCGAGCTCCGCTCAGAAAAAACCTTTGGACCTGTGCGTACGTGTCCGCCGCCTTACCCGGCGCACGAGGGCGCAGGAATGCGGAGCGGTAGCCTCCGGGTAGCGCCCGGCTTCGCTCCTCGCACAACCATTCCGCAGCCTTTCGCGCCGGGCGACGACGAATGCAGCATGACGCCCTCGGTCAGGTCCGAAGTACGAACCCGGTGCCGAGGGTGTCTGCGGGATCGAGCTCGAAGCGGTGTTCTCCGGTCCGGTAGGCCGTGCCCGTGACCTCTGGAACCACAGCGGGGTGGCCGTCGGCGGTCAGCTCTTCGACGATCCGGGCGTGGAAGCGGGTACCGACGATGGAGTCGTGAATGAGGGTCTGACCCGGCTTGAGCCGGCCGGTCGCCGCGAGGGCGGCGAGGCGTGAGCAGGTGCCGGAGCCGCACGGAGAGCGGTCGACCTGGCCGTCGGCGAAGACGGCGACGTTGCGCTGGTGCGGATTGCCGTCCTCATCGGTGCCGAGGTCGTCGAACAGGATCGTTCCGTAGATGCCGCTGAGACGGTCATCGACGGGATGGCGGGCGTGTTCGGTCCCGTTCAGCGCCCATTTCACCTCGCGTCCGATGGCGAGGAGAGCAGAGTAGTGCTCGGGCGTGACGCTCAGGCCCACGTCCGCGGCCTTCAGGTGCGCGTAGAGGGCGCCCCCGTAGCCGATGTCGACGATGACGCCCCCGCGCGAGGTCTCGACGGTGACGTGTTGGCCGAGTCGGTAGCTGGGGACGTTGACGAAGTCGACGCCGGTGATCTGCTCGTCGGTCGCGTGCACGCGCATCGTGACGCGGCCCGAGGGGACGTCGACGACGACGGTGGTGGTGCCGGAGGCGTCACGGTCGACGCGGCCGGTCTGTACTGCCCAGACAGCGAGGGCGATGCTGCCGTGCCCGCACGCGGTCGAGAAGCCGTCCTTGTGCCAGAACAGCACACCGAAGTGGGCGCCTGCGTCGTCGGGTGGGGTGATGAACCCGCCGTACATGTCCGCGTGCCCGCGGGGCTCGCAGCACAGTAGCTTGCGCAGGTTGTCCACCTCAGGGGTGGTGAGGGCGAACATGCGGCGGTCGGCGACGGTGGTTCCTTCGATGGCGACCGGAGGCTCGGGGACGATACGGAACGGTTCACCGCCGGTGTGGTAGTCGGTGGTGGCAATCTGATGGATGTTCATGAGGTCCTTTCCCTGCACTCAATCCGGGAACCGCTCCGGCGCCCCCCGATCCAGCGGCAGCCGACAGGAGTTCACCGGGATGCCTCACAGGCCGTTCACATAGCGGAGCTGAGCGCTTGCTTCCGCAGGTCGGCCAGCTTGGCCGCCTGCCGGCGGGTCGATGCGGGCAAGGCCGCCTCGACACGTTTCTGGGCGGTGCGCACGGCCTCGGCGAGATCGCTCTGCCGCTGGCAGGCGGCGTCCCGCTCGGCGAGCTGGAGTTCGCGGCGGCCGACGGCCTGAAGGGCGACACGGTTGCTTCCGGCCTTGTTCGCGGCATTCTGGATGGTGCCGCGCGCATCTTGCAGGGTCGTGAACGACTCCCCCTTGGCGCGCAGGCAGTCGGCCCACGCTTGCTGCGCGCTGCGGAACCCCGGGTCGGTAAGGACCCGGTTGATCACCCGTGCGGTCAGCCCCGCGATGGTGAGCTCGGCCTGCTCCCATTCACTGCCGTACAGCGTCCGCCGTCCCAAGTAGACGCAGCCATCCGTGTTGATGAGCAGGTCGGGGCTGTCCGGTGCGCTGAGCGTGCGCTCATGCTTGCTGGTTCCCGTCAGCGCGTTGCGCCAGGCGGCGCGGCGCCTGGCGTCCAACCGGGTGAGCAGCTGCGAGTTGGGGTCGTCGGGCAGCCCGGCCAGGAGGTCGGCGGTGAGGCCGTACCCTTCCCGTGCAGCCTGCGCCTCGGTCAGCAATCCGTACGGGTTCTCCGCCACCATGCGACCGGCGGGGACCTCACGGTAGGAGAAGCCCCGCTGCCGCATGCAGGCGGTGACGGCCCGCTCCTCCAACTCGTGTAGGGACTTCGCCTGTTCCGTGGAAGCCACGGCCACCCCGTCGAACGGCGCGGGCAGCGGCTCGTCGCCCCGGTGGGCGGGTGCTCCCGAGCACCCGCCCACCGCCAGCAGGCACAGAGCGGTCACGGCCGCTGGTTGGGCACGCATGCCATTAACACCAGTGGTTGGAGGCGATGTTCTTGTACCAGGGGGTGCCGGAGAGATTGCCGATGCCGTAGCCGCGCGGTATGGGCTGAGGGCTGCCGGATCTGCTGAGGCCGCTGTAAATGGTCACGGTGCACTGGGTGCCGGAGTTGGACACCGACACCGCGTTGTTGAACTTGTTGTACTGGAGCAGGTTGTCGTTGTTTCCGTACACCGTGCCCGGGTCGCCGGCGTAGTTCGCGGACAGGTACGCACAGAGCGCACCCGAGGGACACGGATCGGCGGTGGCCGTCGTGGCCGATCCTATGGCCAGGCCCATGGCGACTGCTGCGATCGCGGCTCCGTTCGCCATCAGCTTCTTGAGCATGTCTATCCTCCCGTTCTTCACCGGGCCTTTGGCCCGGGCCAGCGGTCAGAACAGAGCAATCATGCATAAAGCGGTTGGCATGTAGCAGTCAAAAACCGGTCGTATCGCTCAGCAGAACCGGGCAACGGCCACGCCTGAGTGCATCACGGGACCTCGTCTCGCGACGGTTGCTCAGAGCCAGTCCCGCCGCTTGAAGATGACGTACAAACTGACGCATACGATCGCCATCAGGACGATGGCGAAGGGGTACCCGAACGCCCAGTGCAGTTCCGGCATGGACCGGAAGTTCATGCCGTAGATCGTGCCGACGAGAGTCGGCGCGAAGAGAATGGCGGCCCAGGCCGAGATCTTTTTGATTTCCTCGTTCTGTTCGAAGCCGGCCTCGGCCAGCGCCCGCATTTCCGCGTTCTGCTGCTGGTTCACCAGGGTCGCGTTGACGGTGAGGATGTCCTGCAGCGCCTGGCGGAAGCCGTCCACGCGCTCGGTGGTGTGCAGGGCATGGTCGGCCACATCGCGCAGATAACGGCGCAGTTCCTCGTCGATGGCGTACTTCTCGAAGCCCGCGGTCAGGTTCTCCAGCATGCCGTTCAGCGGGCGGGTGGCGCGCTGGAACTCCACGACCTCGCGGGAGAGTTCGTAGATCCGGCGGGAGACCCGGGGATCGCCGCCGAAGACCTCGGTCTCGATCTCGTCGATGTCGTTCTGGACACCGGCGACGACCGGCGCATAGCCGTCGACGACGGCATCGAGGATGGCGTAGAGGACTGCTTCGGGGCCGCGCTTGAGGAGTTCGGGGGTTTCCTCCATGCGGTGGCGTACGGCCGAGAGGTCGGGGGCGCCGCCGTGCCGCACGGTGATCACGAAGTCGCGGCCGACGAAGACATGCAGCTCACCGAAGTCGACCTCCTCGGGATCGTCGAGATAGCGCGCGGCGCGCAGGACGACGAAGAGGGTGCCGCCGTAGCGTTCCAGCTTGGGCCGCTGATGCGCCTCCAGGGCGTCCTCGAGGGCCAGCGGGTGAAGGTCGAACTCCGAGGCCAGGGTGGTGAGTTCGGCGCGGGTGGGGCGGTGCAGGCCGATCCAGGCGAGGGTGCCGGCCCTGGCGCGCTGCTCCCGGAAGGTGTCGGCGAGCGTGTCGTGGGTGCTGACGCGGTGTCCGTCGCGGTACAGGGCGGCGTTGATGACGTGGCCGCCGGTTTCGGCCGACGGTTCCGGGGCGTCGGAGTCGTCCGGGGTGGTGGCGGGCGGGGGGCCGGCGGGTCGCTTCCTCGCGGGTTTGCGCAGGCCACGCAGGCCGCGCGGCCGACGGCCGGCTGGATCGGAGCTCACGACAGAACCGACCTCCGTCACAATGGGGATGAACAGGCACACAGAATCTCGACGCAGGATATCTGTCGCGGATGTCAGCACAGGTCAGGGGCCATGGTGCAGGATGGAACGGGACGTGACGCGGTGTGTGTCGCGTCCGCCGAGCTTTGTATGTTTATCTCTAGAATTGTGCGATGCAGATACCGCAGACAGCCAGCGCTCCCCCGGGTGAGGTGATTCGGTGAACGGCCCCGATGCCACCGACGAGCAGTGGGAAGGGCTCGCCGAGGTCGTCCCGCTCCGCAGTAGTAGTGAATGGCCTTCCTGGCCCGACCACCGGGCCCTCCCCGAGGACGAACCGGCGGAGCAGCTGCGGCGCTTCATCGTCATCCGCGTCCAGACCTTCGCCGACGCCCGTGAGGTCGCCGAGTACTTGATGGCGCAGATCCCCGTCCTGCTGGATCTCAGTAGTGCCGATACCGATGTCGCCAAGCGCATCCTGGACTTCTCCAGCGGCGTCGTCTTCGGGCTGGGCAGCGGGATGCACCGCGTCGACACCAATGTCTTTCTGCTGGCACCCGTCGGCACCGAGGTCGAGGAAGAGGCGGCGGGCGCCATCCCCCGTTCGTAGGAAGAGCTGTTGGGCGTAACGGTTTTCCGCTCGGGGTGCTGCGTAACGTCCGCATATGAATACCGACAGTGTGCGGCCGGCGGTCACCGAGTTACGGCTGTCCGCGTTCAAGACCCATCGCGGCGTCACCCTGCCGCTCGGCCCGCTGACGCTGCTGAGCGGCGGGAGCGGCAGCGGGAAGTCCAGTGCGCTGCAGGCGTACGCGATTCTCGCCCGGCTGGGGAGCGGGGAGTCGCTCGCGCGGGCGCTGGCGGAGGTGGCCGGCGGCCCGTCGGCGTGTGTGCCGACGGGGGCGCGCCCCGACGGGCAGGGGAGGCGCGGCTTCCGCATCGGATGTACGGTCGACGGCCCGGCCGGCCCCGTCAGCCTCGATCTCGCGGTCCAGGCCGAGCCCGAACTGCGCATCGTCGGTGAACGGTTGACCGGCGGCGGCGAGACCTTGCTGACCACCGCGCTCACCGACCCCACCCGCCCCGCGGTCCAGGCGGCCTGGCACACCGCGGGGGCGACCCCGGTGACCCGTGCACCGCTTCCTGACGACCGGCTCGGCACCTCCTTGCTGCCGCTGCGCGTCGCGGGCAAGACGGCGGGCCAGCGGCTGGTCCTGGCGGCCGCGGAACAGGTGGTGGTCGCGCTGCGGTCGGCGTTCGTGTGCGACCCGCGGCCGGAGGTCATGCGTGCCGTGGGGGCGGT
>NZ_SDIF01000090.1 GCF_004122735.1 Streptomyces sioyaensis
AACCCGGAAGCTAAGCCTTTCAGCGCCGATGGTACTGCAGGGGGGACCCTGTGGGAGAGTAGGACGCCGCCGAACAATCATTGTGGGAAAGCCCCGCACCGTATGGTGCGGGGCTTTTCTGCGTTCCGGGGCGCTTGCGCTGCGCGATGGACAGCAAGATGAGGGGGCGAGGTTCGATTGCTTCCTCTGGCAGCTATCGGTCTCGGCATCCGACGCCTCCGGCCAGGACCCGGCTTTGGAGACGAGGGCGCACCGGGATGGGTGGGCTGTGGTGCCCATGTTCTTCCTTCAGCTGGCCCGCCCCCTACGAGAAGTGGCGGCGGTGCCCTGTCGTAGGGGGCTGCCCATATGGAGGGCCTTGAGGCAGACGGTGGAGCGTGGGGTGTCTAGAGGCGGCCGGTGGACTTCAGGGTGAGGTAGGCGTCGGCCAGGTCGGGGGCCAGACGGGACGGGGTGGAGTCGATGACGGTGATGCCGTGGTGGCGGAGGCGGTCTGCGGTGTGGTGGCGGGCGGTTCGGGCCTGTTCGGCGGCTGCTGCTGCGTAGACGGCCTGGGGGGTGTGGCGACCGTCGGCCATGTCCTCGATGCGGGGGTCTGCCACGGCCGCGACGATGAGTTCATTGCGTTGGGTGAGGCCGGGGAGGACGGGCAGGAGGGCCTCCTCCACGGGAGCCGCGTCCAGGCCGGTGAAGAGCACGATGAGGGACCGGCGGGGGGCGTGGCGATGGATGGTGGCGGCCAGTCCGCGGGCGTCGGCCTCGACTAGTTCGGGTTCCAGAGGAGCCAGGGCATCGGTCAACGCCGGGAGAAGATCGCGTGCCGTGCGGCCTTGTACGGAGGCGCGTATACGGCGGTCGTAGGCGAGTAGGTCCACGCGGTCGCCGGCGCGGGCGGCCAGGGCGCCGAGCAGCAGGGCGGCATCCATGGAAGCGTCGAGGCGGGGAATGTCACCGACACGGCCGGCCGAGGTGCGGCCGGTCTCCAGGACGAGCAGGATGCGGCGGTCGCGTTCGGGGCGCCAGGTGCGGACCGCGAGGTGCTGGCGGCGGGCGGTGGCGCGCCAGTCGATGGAGCGGGTGTCGTCGCCGTGGGTGTAGTCGCGGAGGCTGTCGAACTCGGTGCCCTCACCGCGGGTCAGGATGCTGGTGCGGCCGTCGAGTTCGCGGAGGCGGGCGAGCTTGGCGGGGAGGTGCTTGCGGCTGGTGAAGGGCGGCAGGACTCGCAGTGTCCAGGGGACGTGGTGGCTCCCTTGCCGGGCAGCCAGGCCGAGCGGTCCGTAGGAGCGGACCGTGACGCGGACGGCGTGATGGTCACCGCGGCGGGTGGGGTGGAGCGTGGTGGTGAGACGGCGGCGTTCGGCGGCGGGGATGCGCACGGTGTGACGGGACGCGGGGATGTCCGAGCCGGGGCGGAAAGAGCTCGGGGGCCAGGCGTCACGTATCTGTGCGCGCAGGGTGCGGCGGCTCGGGTTGGTGAGAGTGAGGTGTGCGTGGGCTTCGTCTGCGAGTCGAACGGTTGTATCACCGGTTCGGGTGAAATGGAGCTTTCGCACTGGCGCGGCGAGCGCCAGATCGCACAAGATTGCTATCAGCAAGACGAGTTGGACGGTGAGGATGCCGAGCCAGCTGGGCAGCACGAAGCCGACGAAGAGGGCTCCGCATGCGGAGACGAGGGCGGTGCGTCCGGTGAGAGCCACGGTGCTGTCTCAGCGGGGGACGGGGAGATGAGCGAGTACGGCGTTGATCACGGAGTCAGCGGTGACTCCTTCCATCTCCGCTTCGGGGCGGAGATGGACGCGATGTCGGAGCGTGGGCAGGGCAAGGGCTTTGACGTCGTCGGGGGTGACATAGTCGCGGCCGGTGAGCCAGGCCCAGGCTCGTGATGTGGAGAGCAGAGCGGTGGCACCTCGGGGGGAGACGCCGAGGGAGAGCGAGGGGGATTCGCGGGTGGCACGGCAGATATCGACGATATAGCCGGTGACTTCGGGGGAGACGGTGGTCTTGGCGACCGCGTCCCGGGCAGCATCGAGGTCGGCAGTGGAGGCGACGGGGCGTAGCCCTGCGGCGCTGAGGTCGCGGGGGCTGAATCCGGCCGCGTGGCGGGTGAGGATGTCGATCTCGTCATGCCGGGCGGGGAGCGGCACCGTCAACTTCAGGAGGAACCTGTCGAGTTGGGCCTCGGGGAGGGGGTACGTGCCCTCGTACTCCACGGGGTTCTGGGTGGCGGCCACCAGGAACGGCTCGGGGAGGGGACGGGCTGTGCCGTCGACCGTTACCTGACGCTCCTCCATCGCTTCGAGCAGGGACGCCTGGGTTTTGGGAGGCGTGCGGTTGATCTCGTCCGCCAGCAGCAGGTTGGTGAAGACGGGTCCCGGCTGGAACGAGAACTCGGCGCTGCGGGAGTCGTAGACCAATGAACCGGTGACGTCGCTCGGCATCAGGTCGGGGGTGAACTGGACGCGCTTGGTGTCGAGTTCGAGGGCGGTCGACAGCGCGCGTACGAGCAGGGTTTTGGCGACGCCGGGGGCGCCTTCCAGGAGGACGTGACCGCGGCAGAGGAGCGCGACGACCAGTCCAGTGACGGCGGGGTCCTGGCCTACGACGGCCTTGGCTATCTCGGTGCGCAGGTCCTCGAGGGAGGCTCGGGCGCTGTCAGCGGTCGGGGTGCTCACGGGGGGCGTGCCTCTCTTGGGAAACGATCAAGGATTCGAGTGCATCGAGTTGGTCGGCCAAGTGCACCAACGCCCTGTCGTCCGCGGGAGCCGGGCCGAAGAGCAGGTCATGGAGGTCTGTTCCGGTGCCGGGAGGCTCGGCCACATGGGCGCGGACGGCGGGAAGAAGAACGTCGGAGGTATGGGCGTGCACGGGGGGCACGCCTGTGAGGGGAGCGATGCGTGTGCGGGCCGCGGAGCGCAGAATCTCGGATGCCCGGTCGCGGGCACCGGCCTGTTCGTAGAGGCGCGCGTGGCCCTCGGTGGTCTCGGTGGCCGGGACGGTGACGGGGAGTTTCTCCGGAACCAAGGGGCCGAGGCGGCGGGCGCGCCACAGGGCCGCGCACACGGCGGCGAAGGTGAGTTGGAGCAGGCCCCAGCGCCAGCCGGAGGGGATGAGCTCGAAGAAACTGCGCTGGTCGTCCTGAGCGGACGACGGGTCGCTCAGGGAGGGGAGGTACCAGACCAGATGCTTGCGCGTACCGAGGAGTTGAAGGGCCAGCGAGGCGTTGCCGTCCGCGGCGAGGTGGCGGTTGTAGAGGAGATCGGGGGAGCCGAGGAGGACGGTGTCGCGACCGGTGCGGGGAGCCGGCAGGCGCAGCAGGGTCGGCCGGCCGCCGCTGGGGTAGCAGCGATCGGCGCCATCGACGGACGTTGCGTAGCGGAGGCCGCCCAGGAGGGCATTGCCCGCGCGGCGGGCGGCCGGCAGCGAACAGGCAGGACGGCGTACCGAGATGCCGACCGAAGGTTCCCGCTGCACGCCGGGGGCGAAGGTTTCGAGAGCCGAGGGGCCGGGACCGATCAGGACGGTGCGGCCGGAGGTGTGCGCGGTCGCGGTGTGCAGACCCGTCAGCTGAGCCTGCGTCAGCATGTCGGGGTCGGTGACGAGCAGTGTGGTGTGTGGGCCCGCCGCCGCGGCGGCCTCTTCGGAGGTGGTCACCACCTGGGTGGAGACGCCGTGGGAGGCCAGGAGCCGGGCGAGGGCCGCGCTTCCGGTCCGGTCCGTGGACCGCGGATCGAGCCGGCCGTATTGCTCGCCGGACTGCAGGGCGGCGAGGACCACGCCGCTGACGACGAGGAGGAGAAGCGCGAGCAGCGGTCCGCGGGACCGGGCCCACGGGCCACGGCGGGTGGGCGAGAGCACGGGGGTTTCCGGGGAGGCCGTGGTCATCCGTGGCTCCCGGTCGGGGTGTTGGCCAGGTCGGGCTTGGCTTGCTGCAGGTCGGTGTCGAGGCTGGTCAGGAGGGCGTACGCCGGTTCCGTGCCGGGGCGGCCGCCGTATGCGACGTCGTCGAACGTGCGGGCCGCGGTGCGCAGCCGGTCGGCGTGCGCAGGCAGTGCCCGGCCGGCTTCGGTGGCGGCTTCGTCAGCGGTGCGGCCAGGGCCGGGGGTGAGCAGAGCGCGCTCTTCGAGGGCGAGGACGAGGGCGCGCATGCGGTCCTGGATCGCCTGGTTCCAGCGGCCCTCGGCGGCGTGCCGGGCAGCGGCTGCCCGGTGTTCGGCGGCGGTGCGGGGAGCGTCGGCGAAGAGTGCGCCGCTCGTGGTCGGAGTGCGGCGCACCGCCCCGAGCCGCAGCCGGAGGGCGACGATCAGCAGCAGGATGCATGCGGCGATGACGAGGAGCCCGATCCAGCCGCCCGGTGTGGTGCCGGCGGCCGTGCGGAAGAGCGCGTCGACGTGGTCCCAGAGCCAATCGAGCGCGCGCTGGATCGGGTTGGGGTCGTGCTGGTGGTACCGGGGGTCGGACAGTTCACGTTCGGCCGCCTCGCGGGCCGGGACACGTGGAGTCCGCACCGGTATGTCGTCGCCGGAGCCCGCTATGAGGCGTCCGTGTACAGCCATGATCCCCCCTGTGGTCACCGCATCAACTTCCCGGTGCGGTGTCGTCGGGGCGCTGCCCGGGGCCGTGGGCGGGCGAGGCCGTGGCGTCCGTGGAGGTGGTGTCTGTGGTCGCGGTGTCTCTGGGTGCTGGGTCTGCTCCGGCGACGTTTGCGTCGGTGCTCTCGGTGCTCTCGGTGCTCTCGGTGCTCTCGGTGCGGGAGCCGTCTGCCTTGGCACTGGTCGTCGCGGGGGTGTCAGGCTTCGTGGTGCCTGCGGGGGTGTCAGGGGCGGTCGCGGCTGGGGCTGCTGGCGCATCGTCGGCGGTGGGCGCCGGGGGATTGGGTGCAGACGGGGAGGCGGCCGGGGCATAGGAGCCGTAGCCGGGGAGGCCTGCGGCGCGGGCGAGTTCGAGGTCGAGTGCCTCTCGGCGGATGCGCTGGTCCATGTAGAGGAGCGCGGTGACGCCGGCGCTGACCGGGAAGGTGATGGCGGAGCTGATGACGGAGCCGATGCCCACCACGATCAGGAACGACCAGCTGGTGTTGCTGGTGCCGTTCGCCCAGTCCATCAGATTCTCGCCGCCGATGAGGAAGGCGATGAGCGTGGCCGGGATCTGGATGATGAACTCGACGACGGAGACGAGGACATAGGCGAGGAGCTGTGCGCCCAGAACTCGCCACCAGGCGCCCCGTACGAGCTTCGCCGAGCGGCGCATGGCGGCGATGACGCCCTGCTTCTCCAGCATCAGTGCGGGGGCGGCGAGGCTGAAGCGGACCCCCAGCCAGAGGCTCACGGCGCCGGCGCCCAGCCCGCCGAACAGCATGAGGAGCAGGCCGGCGTCCAGCGGGCCCGTGGCCGCCAGGATGATGCCGGGGGCCAGGCCGGCCGTGAGGATGGCCGTGATGAGCAGAGGGAGCAGCACGAGCAGGCCGAGCAGGCGCGGAAGCTGGGTACGCGCATCGCGCCAGGCCTCCCCGGCGGTGACCGAGCGCCCCAGGACGGCACGGCTGACGACCATGGTCAGCATGCCTGTGGCGATGATCGTGGCGAGCAGCCCGATCGCCGAGGTGATCCCGGTGCCGGCGAGAGTGTTGCCGAGCTGGCGCATGGTCTCGCGGAGCGGCGGGGCGCTGTCGCTCGCCGGGCCGGATACGCGGCCGGCGTTCTGGAAGACGCCGGTCACGACGGTGATGGCGGTTTGCGAGACGACCGCGACGATCAGCGATATGCCGAGGACGGTGCGCCAGTGGGCGCGCATGGTGGCGACCGCGCCGTCGAGGATCTCGCCGAGTGCGAGCGGGCGCAGGGGAATGACGCCGGGCTTGGCGGCCTGCGGCACGGGGGCCCAGGCGCCGCCCCAGGGAGGCTGATTGCCGGGGTACGACGGACCGCCCCAGCCGGGCCCGCCGGTGCCGGACGATGCCGCACGGGTGCGGTCACCGGATGTGCTGGGACCACTCCTGCCACGGGGGCCGCTCTGGCCGGGGATACCGGAAGGGGCCGACCACTGGCCGGCGGGCGGCTGTTCCTTGGACCAGTTCGGCGGGGACGGCTGCTCGGCGGTGCCGGTCCGGTCGTCCTGGGTGGGCTGCTCCTGTGTGCCGCGGCCCGGCTCGTCGGAGGAGGGAGTGGATCCGGGCGAGGCCCAGCCCGGAGAGTTGTTCATCGTCGCTCCTTCTTGCTGCCCGTCCGCCGGGGCGGTGGGGGACCGGGGTCCGCGGTGGCAGTCATCGTGTCATGGCAACCGGCGTTGTGTACCGGCGCCCGGAGTGCGAGAGAACCTTCTGTTCGAGGGCCGGTCGGCGGCAGACTGAAGGAATGGGCGATCACTACGAGGTATCCGAGAAGGGCGCCGGGGCGCTCGCCATCCCGTCATTGCGTTGGGAGGAGCCGCCTGAGGGGCCCGTATTGGTTCTCCTCGATCAGACCCGGCTGCCCGCGGAGGAGGTCGAGCTGGTCTGCACGGACGTGCCGGCGCTGGTGCAGGCGATACGGACGCTTGCCGTGCGGGGGGCGCCGCTGCTGGGCATCGCAGGCGCGTACGGCGTGGCCCTGGCCGCGGCGCGGGGCTTCGATGTGGAAGAGGCGGTCGAGGCGCTGTCCCAGGCCCGGCCGACCGCGGTCAATCTGGCGTACGGCGTACGGCGGGCGGCGGCCGCGTACCGGGCCGCGGCGGCCGACGGGGCCGGTGCCCAGGCGGCCGCGGCGGCGCTGGCCGAGGCGCGGGCCGTGCACGCGGAGGACATCGAGGCCAGCACACGGATGGCGGAGCACGGGCTGGCGCTGCTGGGCGAGCTGCTGCCGGGTGGCGGTCACCGGATTCTCACGCACTGCAACACAGGGGCACTGGTCTCCGGAGGCGAGGGCACCGCCCTGGCGGTGGCGCTGGCGGCGCACCGTGCCGGGGAGCTGCGCCGGCTGTGGGTGGATGAGACGCGGCCGCTGTTGCAGGGCGCCCGGCTGACCGCCTACGAGGCGTCGCGGGCAGGTATGGCGTACACGGTGCTCTCGGACGGTGCGGCGGGCTCGCTGTTCGCCGGGGGCGAGGTGGACGCGGTGCTGATCGGCGCGGACCGGATCGCGGCGGACGGCTCGGTCGCCAACAAGGTCGGCAGTTATCCGCTGGCGGTGCTGGCGCGGTACCACCACGTTCCGTTTGTGGTCGTGGCACCGACCAGCACGGTGGATCTGGACACCGCGGAGGGGGCGGATATCGAGGTGGAGCAGCGGCCGGCCCAGGAAGTGACGGAGTTCTCTTTGCCCTCCGCGCAGGGCGCCGGAGCGGGGCCGGGTGCCGGTATACCGGTGGCACCTTTGGGCGCACAGGCCTACAACCCGGCCTTCGACGTCACTCCACCGGAGCTGGTGACGGCGATCGTCACGGAGGCCGGAGTGGTGTCTCCGGTGACCTCGGAGAGGCTGGCAGAGGTGTGTTCCACGTCACGATGGAGTAAGTCACGATCAGGTAATGGGATGATGGCCGAATGAAGGGACGCGTCCTGGTCGTCGACGACGACACCGCACTGGCAGAGATGCTCGGCATCGTGCTGCGCGGCGAGGGTTTTGAACCGTCGTTCGTGTCGGACGGTGACAAGGCTCTTGCGGCCTTCCGCGAGACCAAGCCCGATCTTGTTCTGCTCGATCTGATGCTGCCGGGGCGGGACGGTATCGAGGTGTGCCGGCTGATCCGGGCCGAGTCCGGTGTGCCGATCGTCATGCTGACCGCCAAGAGCGACACGGTGGATGTGGTCGTCGGGCTCGAATCGGGTGCGGACGACTACATCGTCAAGCCGTTCAAGCCCAAGGAGCTGGTGGCCCGGATCCGGGCACGGCTGCGGCGTTCGGAGGAGCCGACGCCCGAGCAGCTGGCCATCGGTGACCTGGTCATCGACGTGGCGGGGCACTCGGTGAAGCGGGACGGGCAGTCGATCGCGCTGACCCCGCTGGAGTTCGATCTGCTGGTGGCGCTGGCGCGCAAGCCGTGGCAGGTGTTCACGCGTGAGGTGCTGCTCGAGCAGGTCTGGGGCTACCGGCACGCCGCCGACACCCGGCTGGTCAATGTCCATGTGCAGCGGCTGCGCTCCAAGGTCGAGCGGGATCCGGAGCGGCCGGAGATCGTGGTGACCGTGCGCGGGGTCGGCTACAAGGCCGGGCCCAGCTGACATGATCCGGGACGGTTCGACCCCGGAGGGAAAGCGGGGGCGCACCGTCGACCCGGCGGGCGATATGTCCTTTTCGGGCAAATTGGTTGCCCGGTTGCTGCGCGGTGGCCAGCTGCTGCCCGACGGCGCGGTGAGCGGGCCGGTCCACCCCCTGCTGCGGCTCTTCAGCCGCTGGGTGCGGCGGCCCCTGCTCCCCGCCCTGCGGCTGTGGCGGCGCAATATCCAGCTGCGCGTGGTGGCGACCACGCTCCTGATGTCGCTCGCCGTGGTGCTGCTGCTCGGTGTGGTGGTCGTGGGCCAGGTCCGTAACGGCTTGCTCACGGCCAAGGCCCAGGCCGCGCAGAGTCAGGCGGTGGGCGGCTTCAGCGTCGCCCAGAAGATGGCCGACGGCGCTGATGACACCCGGCCCGATGACGTCGCCCGCACCGGCAACCGCAGTACTCAGGACTCCGCGACCTGGCTGACCGGCCTGGTCGAACAGCTCGCCAGCGGCGGGCAGGGTGTCTTCTCCGTCGTGGCGCTCAGCTCCGACTCCGACGAACCGTTCGGCGACTCCAGCCCCGGTACCCGCGGGCCGCGCGCCTCCGGCGATGTCGATCCCGAGCGGAGCGTGCCCGCCGAGCTGCGGCGGAAGCTGGACACCAAGTCCGGGACGTTCCGCCAGTACACCCAGATCAAGCGGATCGGGTCGGACGACGGGGTGCCGGCGCTGATCATCGGCAAGCGGCTGAACGACGTCAACAGCAACCAGTACCAGCTCTACTACCTCTTCCCGTTCAGCCAGGAGGAGGAGTCGCTCAAGCTCGTGACGGGCACGCTCGCGACGGCCGGGGTGTTCGTCGTGATCCTGCTCGGTGCCATCGCCTGGCTGGTGGTGCGGCAGGTCGTCACGCCCGTACGGATGGCCGCGGGGATCTCCGAGCGGCTGGCCGCCGGCCTCCTCCAAGAGCGGATGAAGGTCACCGGCGAGGACGACATCGCCCGCCTCGGGGAATCCTTCAACAAGATGGCGCAGAACCTCCAGGTCAAGATCCAGCAGCTGGAGGAGCTGTCGCGGATGCAGCGCCGCTTCGTCTCCGACGTCTCGCACGAGCTGCGGACGCCGCTGACGACCGTACGGATGGCGGCCGACGTCATCCATGACGCGCGCGACGAGTTCGACCCCGCCACCGCGCGCTCCGCCGAGCTGCTGCGCGGCCAGCTCGACCGCTTCGAATCGCTGCTCGCGGAGCTGCTGGAGATCAGCCGTTTCGATGCCGGGGCGGCCGCGCTGGAGGCCGAGCCGATCGACCTGCGCGATGTGGTGCACCGCGTCATCGAGGGAGCCGAGCCGCTCGCCGAGCGCAAGGGCACCCGCATCGTGGTGCGCGGGGCCGAGCAGCCCGTCATCGCCGAGGCCGATCCCCGCCGGGTGGAGCGGGTGCTGCGCAATCTCGTGGTCAACGCCGTCGAGCACGGTGAGGGCCGTGATGTGGTGGTGCGGCTGGCGTCCGCGGGCGACCGGAGCGGCGGTGCGGTGGCCCTCGCGGTGCGTGACTACGGCGTCGGCCTCAAGCCCGGCGAGGCCACCCGGGTCTTCAACCGCTTCTGGCGCGCGGACCCGGCCCGGGCCCGTACCACCGGAGGCACCGGACTCGGCCTGTCCATCGCCGTCGAGGACGCCCGGCTGCACGGCGGCTGGCTGCAGGCCTGGGGTGAGCCCGGCGGCGGCTCGCAGTTCCGCCTGACGCTGCCGCGTACGGCCGGCGAGACGCTGCGCGGGTCCCCGATACCCCTGGAGCCGGAGGACTCACGGCGTCACCGTGGGCTGGACGAGACGGGCCGGCCGCGCGCCGGGGCGGACCCCAAGGCGTCCACGATCCCGGCGCAGCCGCGTACGACGCAGGCGGACGGCGCGCTCGCCGCCGCCCGGGAGCCGCAGGTGGCCGGGTTGTCGACGGCCGGGCCGACGGCGCTGCCCGGCAACGGCGCCCGCGTGGTGCCGCAGAGCGGGGGCGCGCGGAGCGAGGCAGTAGCGCGTGACGAGGGTGCGCACATCGATGAGCCGGTCCACGAGGGCGGGGCGGAGCAGGACGCCGGACGGGGCGTGGAGCGGGAAGGCGGGCTGCGTGGGAACTGAGCGCGGAGTCGAGCGCAAGGAGGGCACCGGAGAGCCTCGTATGCGCGCCCGCCGGGGAGCCCGGCGGGCGCGGAAGGCCGTGCTGCTCGGCTGTGCGGCGGCGCTGCTGGCCGGGTGTGCGTCGATGCCGGACAGCGGGGACGTCACGGCGGTCGACCAGTCGCCGCGCGCCGAAGGCGACTCACAGGTGCGGGTCTACGGCGTACCCCCGCAGGACGGTGCTCAGCCGACCAACATCGTGCGCAGCTTCCTCGACGCGACGACCAGCGACGAGGCGGATTTCCGTACGGCCACCCAGTATCTGGCCAAGTCGGCGAAGCGGACGTGGCGGCCGTTCCAGGTCACCAATGTGCTCCAGGAACGTCCGAAGCCCGAGCCGAAGTCGCAGCCCAGCCGCGAGGACGCGAACAACTTCACGGTCACCCTCTCCGGCAGCCAGGTGGCGGCCGTGGACGACCACCACGCCTACACCCCGGAGGAGAAGCCGTACCGTCGCTCGATCCACCTTGTGAAGGAGAACGGACAGTGGCGAATCGACCGCCTGCCCAACGGGCTGGTGCTCGGCCTGTCCGACTTCCAGCGCATCTACCGCTCCGTCAACAAGTACTACTTCGCGTCCTACAAGTCCGAGGCGCAGGAGCCGAAGGCGAGCCGCAATGTGCTCGTCGCTGACCCGGTCTATCTGCGGCAGCGGATAAAGCCGATCACGTCCAGTGTGGCGGCGCTGCTGTCCGGGCCCACCGACTGGCTGAACCAGGTGACGAGTTCGGCGTTCCCGCCCGGCACCCGGCTCGCCGCACGCGATCTGGCGCTGGACGACTCCAACGCGCTAAGGGTCAAGCTCAGCAAGCAGGCGATGAGCGCCGGATCCGCCCAGTGCAAGCGGATGGCCGCGCAACTCTTCTTCACCGTCCAGGACATGACGCGGGCTTCGAAGATCAGTGAGGTGGAACTCCAGGACAGCGGCGGCAATTCGCTCTGCGCGCTGACCCAGGAGCAGGCCGACCGTGACTTCGCCCCCTCGCCGGGCAGCGGGAACTCCGGCAAGGAGTACTTCATCGACGCCGACCACAAGGTCGTCGCCATGTCGGACTCCGCGACCGAACCGACGCCGGTCGCCGGGCCGTTCGGCACCGGTCGGACCCCGCTGCGCTCGGTCGCCATCTCGCGGGCCGAGAACACCGCGGCCGGTGTGTCGAATGACGGCCGGTCCCTGTACGTGGCCGGCATGGAGGACGGCATCGCCCGCGGCGGTCCACTACTGAGCAGCAACGGCTCGGCCAAGGACCCCGATGCGGGGCTGACCGCGCCGAGCTGGGACGGGCTGGGCGATCTGTGGATCGCCGACCGCGATGCACACGGCTCGCGGCTGCTGCGGATACGTGAGGGCAAGAGCGACCCCGAAAGGGTGGCGGTGCCCGGTCTCGGCGGGCGGCGGATCAAGGCGATCAAGGTGGCTGCGGACGGGATCCGGATCGCGATCCTGGTGGAGGACAAGGGACGGACGACGCTCCAGCTCGGCCGGGTCGAACGCGGCGGCACTGCCCAGCATCCGGAGCTCTCGGTGCAGGAACTGCGGCCGATCGCACCGCAGTTGGAGGACGTCGTGGCCGCGTCCTGGGCGGGCGGCAGCCGGCTGGTGGTCGTCGGGCGGGAGTCCGGCGGGGTCCAGCAGATGCAGTTCATGGAGACCGACGGTTCGGCCTCCAACGCGCAGACCCTGCCCGGCGTCAACGGCGTCAAGGCGGTGGCGGCCTCGGAGGACGAGACCAGGCCGCTGATCGCGGACGCCACGGAGGGGATAGTGCGACTGCCCCCGGACGCGAACTGGAAGACCGTGGCGAAGGACGGGACGGCGCCGGTCTATCCCGGGTGACGCGGGTGGCCGGGGCCGACCGGTGGTGTGGATGACGCGCGTATCGGCTCGCCGCCGCCGGCGGTCCGGCCTGTCCCGCCGTCCTGCCGATCCAGCCGGATCGGGGGCCGGGATGCGTCGATCCGGCCCGGCCGCGATATCCCCCGAACGGCTCATCCGCCGCTCCGCTGCCGAGGTTGTCCACAGGGGTGGTGACCGAGCGTGTTCGGCGGGACAGTGGAGTCATGCAAGGGGTATGGCGCGAACTGGCCGGTCTGGTGCTGCCGGTCGACTGTGCGGGGTGTGGTCGGCCGCGTACGGAGCTGTGTGCACGGTGCCGTCGGGCGCTGGCGCGGGACGGGCGTGGGGCGCGACGGGTTCGGCCGTGGCCCGCACCGGCCGGGCTGCCCCGCGTGTGGGCGGGGGCGCCGTACGCCGACGAGGTGCGGGCGGTGCTGCTGGCACACAAGGAGCGGGGTGCATTGCCGCTGGCCGGGCCGCTGGGCGCGGTGCTGGCCGGGGCAGTACGGGGGCTGCGGGCCGGTGGCGGGCCGCAGCTGCTGGTGCCGGTGCCGTCGGCCCGGAGAGCGGTGGCCGGCCGGGGGCATGATCCGGTGCGCAGGATCGCCCGGGCGGCGGCCGGTGAGCTGCGGCGGGCGGGGGCGGGGGCCCGGGTGCTCGCGGTGCTGCGACAGCGTCGTGCGGTGGCGGACCAAGCGGGACTGAGCGCCCGGCAGCGGCGGGAGAACGTCGCCGGTGCATTGGAGGTGCCGGATGTGGCCCGGAGGCTGCTGGCGGGCCTGCCAGCAGTGCTGGTGGACGATCTGGTGACCACGGGTGCCACGCTCGCGGAGGCTGCCCGCGCGGTCGCGAGGGCCGGCGGCCGGGTGGTCGGAGCGGCGGTCGTGGCGGCGCCGGTGAGCGCCTTCGCGGCCGGTGGTGGCGCTCCGCACCACGCCGTACCACAGGGCAATTAGATGAGGAAGAAAAGTCACTCAATTGGAGCCGAGGGCTCCGAGGGGGTGCCGACAACAGTCCGAGAGAGCTATGTTCGGTTGTGAGGACTTGGCGGACGTTTTGCCTCGAATGTCGCGATGAATGCGTTCAGGGGCGTTTTCGGCGACCCTGAAAACAGGGGAGTGGAGAGCTTGTCGGCGGGGGAGGAGGAGGTGAAAGTCGCCAAGTCCGAGGCTTCGGCAACCACCGGAGCCTGGTGCAAGAAGGAATCGCCCCGCTGGATGAGCGGAGCGATCCGGGAACGGAGTTCTGCGTGGACATCGTCGTCAAGGGCCGCAAGACAGAGGTGCCCGAGCGGTTCCGCAAGCACGTGGCCGAGAAGCTGAAGCTGGAGAAAGTCCAGAAGCTCGACGCCAAGGTGATCAGCCTGGACGTCGAGGTGTCCAAGGAGCCCAACCCGCGGCAGGCCGACCGTTCCGACCGAGTGGAGATCACCCTCCGCTCCCGTGGCCCGGTGGTCCGGGCCGAGGCGGCCGCAGCCGATCCCTACGCCGCGCTGGATCTGGCAACCGCCAAGCTCGAGGCGCGTCTGCGCAAGCAGCACGACAAGCGCTTCTCGCGTCGCGGCAACGGCCGTATTCCGGCGAGTGAAGTCGCTGTCAGCGTGCCCGACGCCGCAAGCCTGAACACCAACGGAGAACTCGCCGCCGAGGTCGACCAGAAGGTGCCCACCACGAGGATGGGTTCGATCGACGTCCAGGGTGAAGGCCCCCTGATCGTCCGTGAGAAGACCCACTCGGCCGCACCGATGGCGCTCGACCAGGCGCTCAACGAGATGGAGTTGGTCGGTCACGACTTCTACCTCTTCGTCGACGCCGACACCAAGCTGCCGAGTGTCGTCTACCGGCGGCACGCATACGACTACGGCGTCATCCACCTGAACCCCGATCTGTTCGGGGAGGAGGAGCCCGGCGGCGCAGGCGGCGCCCTGGGCGGCTGAGCCGCACCGCTCGGTGCCCCCGGCGCACGCCGGGGGCACCATCGTGACCGGAGAGAGCAGGAGTTGAAGCCGTATAGTGTTTGTGCCGGCCAGGGAGTACGGGGACACGACACGGCGACATGCCGGGGAGACGATCGCATGGCATTGATCGGGCTGGCCGCAGGGGGCTGTTGTCAACCAGCCTTATTTCCAAGCTCTGGCCTGCGGGCCGAGTAGTTGACGGGGAGGATCGATGGGGGACAGTTTCGGGCCCGTGCGCGGTGACGCGGATGATGACCACTGCGGTGCCGGAAGCGAGGACGAGGCCGACCGGGCCGTGAGCGTGGCGCGCAAAGAACCGATCCGGGTCCTGGTCGTGGATGATCACGCGCTCTTCCGGCGGGGGCTGGAGATCGTGCTGGCCCAGGAGGAGGACATCCAGGTCGTCGGCGAGGCGGGGGACGGCGCGGAGGCGGTCGACAAGGCCGCGGATCTGCTGCCCGACATCGTGCTGATGGACGTACGGATGCCCAAGCGCGGCGGGATCGAGGCATGTACCTCCATCAAGGAGGTCGCCCCCAGTGCAAAGATCATCATGCTGACGATCAGCGACGAAGAGGCCGATCTCTACGACGCGATCAAGGCCGGTGCCACCGGCTACCTCCTCAAGGAGATCTCCACCGATGAGGTGGCGACCGCGATCCGTGCCGTCGCGGACGGCCAGTCGCAGATCAGTCCGTCGATGGCGTCCAAGCTCCTGACGGAGTTCAAGTCGATGATCCAGCGCACGGACGAGCGCAGGCTGGTGCCCGCGCCCCGGCTCACCGACCGTGAGCTGGAGGTCCTCAAGCTGGTCGCCACGGGCATGAACAACCGCGACATCGCCAAGGAGCTCTTCATCTCCGAGAACACGGTGAAGAACCACGTCCGCAACATCCTGGAGAAGCTGCAGCTGCACTCCCGGATGGAGGCGGTGGTGTACGCGATGCGGGAGAAGATCCTCGAGATCCGGTGAGCCGGCCGGGGGCGTGAGCGCGCCGGGTGCCCGGGCCGGATGAGCGCCCGGACGTGCCGTCCGGCGTTTCTAGTCGCCCGTGTGAGTGAGTTCTGCGCGCAGCGCGGCGGCCAGTTTCGGGTCGTCGCAGCGGTCCACGCGTACGGCGTCGCAGCCGACCCAGCTCGCTGCCTCCCACAGGGCCTGGGCCATGGGGGCGACGGCCTTGGCGCTCTGCACCGACACCTGGCGGGCGACGAGGGTGGTGCCCTCGCGGGCCGGGTCCACCCGCCCCACCAGCTGACCGCCGGCCAGCAGCGGCATCGCGAAATAGCCGTGTATCCGCCGGGGGCGGGGGACGTATGCCTCCAGGCGGTGCGTGAAACCGAAGATCCGCTCGGTGCGCGGACGGTCCCAGATCAGGGAGTCGAAGGGCGAGAGCAGGGTCGTGCGGTGCCGGCCGCGGGGCGGGGCGGCGAGCGCGGCGGGATCGGCCCAGGCGGGCTTTCCCCAGCCCTCGACCTCGACCGGGACCAGACCGGAGTCCGCCACGACGGCATCGACCTGCTCGCCCTTGAGGCGGTGGTAGTCCGCCAGGTCGGCGCGGGTGGCCACGCCCATGGCGGCCCCGGCCTGGGCGACCAGGCGGCGCAGGCACGCGGCGTCGTCCAGATCGTCATGGAACAGACCGTCCGGGACGGCGCGCTCGGCGAGGTCGTACACCCGCTTCCAGGCGCGGCGTTGCGTACAGACCACCTCGCCGGTGTCCAGCAGCCACTCCACCGCGATCTTGGTCTCGGACCAGTCCCACCACTCGCCGCCGTTGCGCCCTCCGCCCAGCTCGGAGGTGGTCAGCGGGCCGTCGGCGGTCAGCCGGTCCACTACGGCGGCGCAGGAGCGCTCGGAGTCCTCCATGACGTGCCAGCGGTGGCCCTTGGCCCGTCGGGCGCGGCGGCGGAAGGCGAAGTGCGGCCACTCCTCGACGGGCAGGATGCAGGCGGCATGCGACCAGTACTCGAAGCTGTGGGTGCCGGTCCAGTAGGCGGCCTCGACGGCGGTGCGGTCGACGGCGCCGAGCCGGGCGTAGGGCACCAGCTCATGGGAGCGGGCCAGCACCGAGATCGTGTCCAGCTGCACCGCGCCCAGCTGCCGCAGCACCCCGCGCACGCCGGCCCGGCGGTCCGGGGCGCCCAGCAGGCCCTGCGCCCGCAGCGCCAGGCGGCGGGCATCGTCGCGGGACAGGGCGGTCACGGGCGGCGGCAGCGGCTGCGTCTCGGCGGTCATGCGGGTCAGAGTAGGGGCGGGCACTGACAACGGCTCCGGGCACGGGAAGAACCACTGGTGAGGCGGCATCCGGGGCCACCCGGAGCGGAGCCGTCGCGGTGCGAGTGCGGCACGGTGCGGGCTCACGCCGTGCCGGGCCCACGCCGTACCGCTGCCGGACCGCGCGGCCGGGACTCAGCCGGGGTAGGGCAGATACGGCGACGACTCCGGGACACCGGTGCCGGCCGCCCCGGACGGTCCGTGCGCTCCGGGCAGGTCGGACGGGAGCAGCGAGCCGATCCAGACGTCCCGGCGGGTGCCCTCGCGCGGCAGCTTGGCGCGCAGGGTGCCCTCCATCCGGAAGCCGAGCCTGCGGGCCACCGCCCGGGAGCCTTCGTTGCCGGCCTCCGCGAGCCACTCCATGCGCTCCACCCCGAGATCGCCGAAGGCCCAGCGCAGCACCGCGCGGGCCGCCTCGACGGTGTACCCCCGGCCGCGCTGCTCCTTGGCGGTCCAGTAGCCCAGCTCGGCCTGCCGCTCCGGGGTGCGCAGCCGGTCGAGGCGCACCAGGCCCATCGCCCCCACCAGGGCCCCCTCCGCCCGGGTCACGACGGCGAAGTGGTACGCGGTGTCCTGGCGCCAGCCCTCGGGGACGACCGTGCCGGCGAACTGCTCGGCGTCCTCCTGGCGGTACGGGGAGGGGACGGTGGTCCAGCGCGGGATGTCGGGCTCCTGGCAGGCGGCGTACACCGCGGGTGCGTCGGCGGCGTCGAAGGGGCGCAGCACGAGACGCTCGGTGGTGAGGGTGACCGGCTTCATGGCATGAGTCTGCAAGGTTGCGGAAAGCCTGGCTAAGGGTTTTCGGCGTGATTCCCGGCACCCGCCCGGCACCTTCTCGCGGCCTTGCGCGTTCACGGGAGGAGGGGATAGCGGGGTTCGCTGCGGCGGACCTCCCGGCCCGGCTGCGTCCTCCTTTACGATGGCCGTTGCGGCGGGGCCTGCCCCCTTGGAAAAATGCCGCGCCCGCGCACTCGACCGTGCAGGCCCGACCGGCAAGGAGACCAGCCCAAGTGTCCGTCTTGACGAAGATCATGCGTGCAGGCGAAGGAAAGATCCTGCGCAAACTGCACCGCATCGCGGGCCAGGTCAACTCCATCGAGGAGGACTTCGCGGCGCTGTCCGACGCGGAGCTGCGTGCCCTTACGGATGAGTACAAGGAGCGCTTCGCGGACGGCGAGAGCCTCGACGATCTGCTGCCCGAGGCGTTCGCCACGGTCCGTGAGGCCGCCAAGCGGGTGCTCGGCCAGCGGCACTACGACGTCCAGCTGATGGGCGGCGCGGCCCTCCACCTGGGGTACGTCGCCGAGATGAAGACCGGTGAGGGCAAGACCCTGGTCGGTACCCTCCCGACGTACCTCAACGCACTGTCCGGCAAGGGCGTCCACCTGATCACGGTGAACGACTACCTGGCCGAGCGCGACTCCGAGATGATGGGCCGCGTCCATAAATTCCTGGGCCTGACGGTCGGTTGCATCCTCGCCGACATGACGCCGGCCCAGCGCCGTGAGCAGTACAACTGCGACATCACCTACGGCACCAACAACGAGTTCGGCTTCGACTATCTGCGCGACAACATGGCCTGGTCGCAGGACGAACTCGTCCAGCGCGGCCACAACTTCGCGGTCGTCGACGAGGTCGACTCGATCCTCGTCGACGAGGCCCGTACGCCGCTGATCATCTCCGGCCCCGCGGACTCGGCCACCAAGTGGTACGGCGACTTCGCCAAGTTGGTGCAGCGCCTGAAGCGGGGCGAGGCCGCCAACCCGCAGCGCGGCATCGAGGAGACCGGCGACTACGACGTCGACGAGAAGAAGCGCACCGTCGGCATCCATGAGACCGGTGTCAGCAAGGTCGAGGACTGGCTGGGCATCGACAATCTGTACGAATCGGTGAACACCCCGCTCGTCGGCTACCTCAACAACGCGATCAAGGCCAAGGAGCTCTTCAAGAACGACAAGGACTACGTCGTCATCGATGGCGAAGTCATGATCGTCGACGAGCACACCGGCCGTATTCTCGCCGGTCGCCGCTACAACGAGGGCATGCACCAGGCCATCGAGGCGAAGGAAGGGGTGGAGATCAAGGACGAGAACCAGACGCTCGCCACGATCACCCTGCAGAACTTCTTCCGCCTCTACGACAAGCTCTCCGGCATGACCGGTACGGCCATGACCGAGGCCGCCGAGTTCCACCAGATCTACAAGCTCGGCGTCGTCCCGATCCCGACGAACCGCCCGATGGTCCGTATGGACCAGGCGGACCTGATCTACCGCACCGAGCCCGCGAAGTTCGACGCGGTCGTCGAGGACATCGTCGAGAAGCACGGCAAGGGTCAGCCGATCCTGGTCGGCACGACCTCCGTGGAGAAGTCCGAGTACCTCTCCCAGCAGCTCAACAAGCGCGGTGTGCCGCACGAGGTCCTCAACGCCAAGCAGCACGACCGGGAAGCGCCGATCATCGCCCAGGCGGGCCGCAAGGGTGCCGTCACGGTCGCCACGAACATGGCCGGCCGCGGTACGGACATCAAGCTCGGCGGCAACCCCGACGACCTCGCCGAGGCGGAGCTGCGGCAGCTGGGCCTGGACCCGGTCGAGCACGTCGAGGAGTGGGCGGCCGCGCTGCCCGCCGCACTGGAGCGCGCCGAGGCCGCGGTCAAGGCGGAGTTCGAAGAGGTCAAGGAGCTCGGCGGGCTCTACGTGCTCGGCACCGAGCGGCACGAGTCGCGGCGGATCGACAACCAGCTGCGCGGCCGCTCCGGCCGTCAGGGCGACCCCGGCGAGTCGCGGTTCTACCTCTCCCTGGGCGATGACCTGATGCGGCTGTTCAAGGCGCAGATGGTGGAGCGGGTCATGGCGATGGCCAATGTGCCCGACGACGTCCCGATCGAGAACAAGATGGTGACCCGGGCGATCGCCTCCGCGCAGTCGCAGGTCGAGCAGCAGAACTTCGAGACGCGCAAGAACGTCCTGAAGTACGACGAGGTGCTCAACCGCCAGCGTGAGGTGATCTACGGCGAGCGCCGCCGTGTCCTGGAGGGCGAGGACCTGCAGGACCAGATCAAGCACTTCATGGACGACACCATCGACGCCTACATCCAGGCGGAGACGGTCGAGGGCTTCGCCGAGGAGTGGGATCTGGACCGGCTGTGGGGCGCGTTCAAGCAGCTCTACCCGGTCAAGGTGACCGTCGAGGAGCTGGAGGACGAGGCCGGCGACCGCGCGGGCATCACCGCCGAGTTCATCGCCGATGCCGTCAAGGACGACATCCACGAGCAGTACGCCGCCCGTGAGGAGCAGCTCAGCTCGGACGTCATGCGGGAGCTGGAGCGCCGGGTCGTGCTGTCCGTCCTGGACCGCAAGTGGCGTGAGCACCTCTACGAGATGGACTACCTCCAGGAGGGCATCGGCCTGCGGGCGATGGCCCAGAAGGACCCGCTGGTGGAGTACCAGCGCGAGGGCTTCGACATGTTCACCGCGATGATGGAGGGCATCAAGGAGGAGTCCGTCGGCTACCTGTTCAACCTGGAGGTCCAGGTCGAGCAGCAGGTCGAGGAGGTTCCGGTGGAGGAGTCGGCGCAGACCTCGCTGGACAAGGACCTCCAGGACGCCGTGCCCGCCGGCGTGGGGCGCCCGGAGATCCACGCCAAGGGCCTGGAGGCGCCGCAGCGTCCGGACCGGCTGCACTTCTCCGCGCCCAAGGTGGACGGCGACGGCAGCGTCATCGAGGGCGACTTCATCAGCGACGAGGAGGCCGGACCGGCCCGTTCCGAGGCGGACGGGCTGACCCGCGCCGAGCGCCGCAAGGCCCAGAAGAGCGCGGGGCGTCGCCGTAAGAAGTGAGCAGTGAGCGCTGAGCGGTGAGGCGGCCCGGGGACGGGCCGCCCGGGCCGCGGAGCAGAGGGGCGCCCCGGCCGGAGACGGCCGGGGCGCCTTTGTGCGCCTGCCGGGCATCAGGCCGTGCCCGGGACGCCAGGGGCCGGGCCGATGTCGAGGGCGGCGCAGCGCCACCGGGCGTCGGCGCCCAGCTCCAGCCGGAAGGCCAGTGCCCGCAGCCGTTCGCCCGCCGCGATCCGGGCGAAGGCCTCGATGACGCCACGGCGGGGCCGGCACAGCCCGCAGTCGCGCACCGTGGGGGCCGGCCCGCGGACGCCGGGAACCGGGACCGGCCGCAGCGGTGCCTGCGGGGCGAGCTCCGCCAGCCGGTCGTACGCGGCCGGCAGCGCATGGCCCAGCAGGGCGTGCACGGGGCGCTGACCGCTGAGGGCGAGCAGCAGCTGCTGGGCGAACCAGTGGTGCGGCCGGCTCTCGTACGCCCGGCGCCGCGCCCCGGCGGTCGGCAGGGGCACGCCGACCGCGGTGACCGGGGTGGCGGAGCCGCCGGGGGCGGCCCGGCGGCTGGCCGCGGCGGCCAGGGCGGTGGGACGACCGGGGCGGGGCGCGGTACGGGTGGGGCCGCGGCCGGCGGCGCCGGGGCTGCGCCCGGCCGGGCCGGAGCCGCGGCCGGTGGCGCCCGGACCGCTCCGGCCGGGGGCGCCGGGGCCGCTGCCGGCCGGGCCGAGGGGCCGGCGGTCGGCGGGCGAGCGCCGTGGCCGGGGAACGGCGGGTGCGGGCGGTGGCGTGTGCCCTGCGTCGGGCGCGGTGCGCCCGGCGGCAGCGGGTGTGGTGTCCGCCGTGGTGCTGTTGGTGCCGGTCATGCTGGTGATCGCCCCCGGGGTGCCGGGCCCGTGAATTACCGGGCGGTAGCTTTTGTGGTGAGGATCTTCTATCGACGGGACCGGGGTGGCAGCAAGGCGCGGAAGGGCCGGGGCGGGGGGCGCGCACGTTTCACCCGTCCGTGGCGCGGGCTTGGTATGAGGCCTTGAGAGTGGGCCGGTGGGCGGTCTCCGGGTGGGCGGCACGAGGGCTGTGGGGGCGGCACGATGGGGGACTCGCGCCCGTATGCTGGCGGGACAATCGTGAGAGTCGAGCGAATCGAGCGGAAGCGGCTGCCATGCGCGTCTATGTCCCCCTGACCCTTTCCGGTCTCGCAGAGGCGCACAAGAACGGTGAGCTGGACCCCGGCTCCCTGGGCGCGTACGCCGTCACGCCCGCGCTGCGCGAGTGGTACGTCTCGGACGACATCGAGGAGCTGGAGTACGCGGCGCTCAACCGGGCCGCGCAGGCGTCGCTGCGGATGCTCGCCGGACACCCGGAGCTCGCACGGCGGCGGGTGGTGGTGGCCGTGGACGTGCCGGACGGCGCGGCCGTGGCGGATCCGGACCGGGGACTCGACCAGTCGTCGCTGGGTGAGGTGCGGGTCGCCGGGCCGGTGCCGCTCTCGAAGGCCGCGGCGGTGCACGTGGATGCCGACGACGCGGAGGCGGACATCGCGGCGGCCGCGGCGGCGCTCGGCGCGGCGGACCAGGGCGATGACGACGCGCAGTTCACGGTCGACGGTGCCGAGGACCACGATCTGCTGTGGTTCGGGGTGCAGGAGATCCCGCACCTGATCGGCTAGTGGCCCGATCGCCGCAGGTCCGGCCGCGTTGTCAGCGGGTGCGGGTACCTTTTCTTCAAGGGGAAACGCACGGGCAACGACCTGGGGAATCGCATGGGGAAGCACGCGACACACATCGTCTGGGACTGGAACGGGACCCTGTTCCATGACATCGACGCCGTCATCGGGGCGACGAACTCCGCCTTCGCGGAGATCGGGCTGGAGCCGATCACCCTGGAGACGTACCGCGAGCTGTACTGCGTGCCCGTGCCGCGGTTCTACGAGCGCCTGATGGGGCGGCTGCCCACGGACGCGGAGTGGCTGGTGATGGACGAGGCGTTCCACCGCCACTACAGCACCCACCGCCTGGGCTGTGAGCTCGCCGAGGGCGTGGATCTGCTCCTGGAGGGCTGGCAGTCGGCCGGGCGCAGCCAGTCGATTCTGAGCATGTACGGGCACGACGACCTGATACCGATCGTCCGCGGCTTCGGCATCGAATCGCGGTTCGTGCGGGTGGACGGCCGGACCGGACCGTCCGGCGGCACGAAGAGCGCCCACATGGTGCGGCATCTGGCCGCGATGGAGCACGTCGAGCCGGAGCGTACGGTCGTGATCGGTGACGCCGTGGACGATGCGGTGGCGGCGCAGGACGCGGGTGCGCGTGCGGTGCTCTACACGGGCGGATCGCACAGCCGCGGGAGCCTGGAGACCGCCGGGGTGCCGGTGGTGGACACGCTCGCCGAGGCGGTCGAGCTGGCGGGAGTGCTCGTCGTCTAGGGCCTTTCCCAGGATCTCTCCTGGGGCCCGTACGCCCATCCGGCCTCCTGGGCGGCGATGCCCGGACGCCGCTGTCGTGCGGGCCCGCCGGGAGTCCGGGCGCCAGGGCGGCACGCACACCCCACCCCGGACGTGCGTTGTCCGGAAGGTCTAAGTTCACGCCAAGGTTTTGTACCTACAAGGCCCATGACGGCACCCGTAGGGGGAGCGATAGCCTTGCATCGTGATCAGCGCGATAATCCGCGGGGGCATCGAGGCCCCTGCCGTGCGCCCGGGGCACGACCGTGACCGGGCGATCGCTGGTCGTTGCGGCCAACTTTCCCTGTCGACTTTGTCAAAAACAGTCGATGGCGACCCGGCCCTCTCTCATCGCGGCATAGCGTCGACAGCGACAGAACACCTCGCGTCACGGCGGCGTTGTGCGGCTTCCATCACGTTCTTCCACAACGTCACGCAACGGCGCGCGACAGGAGCCAGAGGACATGCAGACCAAGCTGGACGAAGCCAAAACCGAGCTGCTCGCCAGGGCCGCCCGGGTCGTTGAAAGCAGCCCGGCCGGGAGCAAGCACCCGGTACGGGGTCTCGACCCGGACGCCCTGGCGGGATACCTCCAGCGCTACTACCTGCACACCGCTCCCGAGGACCTCACGGACCGCGATCCGGTCGACGTCTTCGGCGCCGCGCTCTCGCACTACCGCCTCGCGGAAATGCGTCCTCAGGGCACCGCGAACGTCCGGGTGCACACCCCGACCGTCGAGGAGAACGGCTGGACGTGCAGCCACTCCGTCGTCGAGGTGGTCACCGACGACATGCCGTTCCTGGTCGACTCGGTCACCAATGAGCTCTCCCGGCAGGGCCGCGGCATCCATGTCGTGATCCACCCGCAGGTGATCGTCCGCCGTGATGTCACCGGCAAGCTCATCGAGGTCTTCGACTCCAACTGCGACGCCCACGGCAGGACCGGCAAGGGCAAGGGCACCGAGCTGCCGCACGACGCGGTGACCGAGTCCTGGATCCATGTCGAGATGGACCGCGAGACCGACCGGGAGGACCTCAAGCAGATCACCGCGGATCTGCTGCGGGTGCTGTCCGACGTCCGCGAGGCCGTCGAGGACTGGGAGAAGATGCGCGGCGCCGCCGGCCGGCTCGCCGACGAGCTGGGCTCCGAGCCGACCGCCGACGATCTGCGCGACCAGGAGATCGAGGAGGCCCAGGAGCTGCTGCGGTGGCTGTCCGCCGACCACTTCACCTTCCTGGGATACCGCGAGTACGAGCTGACCTCCGTGCCCGGTGAGGGCGGCGGCGAGGAGGACGTGCTGACCGCGGTGCCCGGTACCGGCCTGGGCATCCTGCGCGCCGATCCGCCGCACCGCGAGACCGCCGACGGCCACCCCGTCTCGCCGTCCTTCAACCGGCTGCCCGCCGACGCCCGCGCCAAGGCTCGTGAGCACAAGCTGCTCGTCCTGACCAAGGCCAACAGCCGCGCCACCGTCCACCGCCCCTCCTACCTCGACTACGTCGGTGTCAAGAAGTTCGACGCCAAGGGCAATGTCATCGGTGAGCGGCGCTTCCTGGGCCTGTTCTCCTCGGCTGCGTACACCGAGTCCGTGCGCCGGGTGCCGGTCATCCGCCGCAAGGTCGCCGAGGTGCTGGAGGGCGCGGGCTTCAGCCCGGACAGCCACGACGGCCGCGACCTGCTCCAGATCCTGGAGACCTACCCGCGCGACGAGCTGTTCCAGACCCCGGTCGACGAGCTGCGGTCCATCGCCACCAGCGTGCTCTACCTGCAAGAGCGCCGCCGGCTGCGGCTCTACCTCCGCCAGGACGAGTACGGCCGCTACTACTCCGCGCTGGTCTACCTCCCGCGCGACCGGTACACCACCGGGGTGCGGCTGCGCCTGATCGACATCCTCAAGGAGGAGCTGGGCGGCACCAGCGTCGACTTCACCGCCTGGAACACCGAGTCGATTCTCTCCCGGCTGCACTTCGTCATCCGTGTCGAGCCCGGCGCCAGCCTGCCCGAGCTCACCGACGCCGACGCGGACCGCCTGGAGAGCCGGCTGGTGGAGGCCGCCCGCTCGTGGGCCGACGGCTTCGCCGAGGCGCTGACCGCCGAGGTCGGCGAGGAGCGCGCCGCCGAGCTCCTGCGCCGCTACGGCCACGCCTTCCCCGAGGGCTACAAGGCCGACAACAGCCCGCGCAGCGCCGTCGCCGACCTCCAGCATCTGGAGAAGCTCACCGGTGAGCCGGGCAAGGACTTCTCGGTCAGCCTCTACGAGCCGGTCGACGCGGGACCCGGCGAGCGCCGCTTCAAGATCTACCGCCGGGGCGAGCCGGTGTCGCTCTCCCGGGTGCTGCCGGGCCTGAACCGCCTGGGCGTCGAGGTCATCGACGAGCGTCCGCACGAGCTGCGCTGCGCCGACTCCACCGTCGCCTGGGTCTACGACTTCGGGCTGCGGATGCCGGAGCACGTCAAGGGCGACGACGCCCGCGAGCGCTTCCAGGACGCCTTCACGGCGGTGTGGACGGGCGCGGCCGAGAGCGACAACTTCAACACGCTGGTGCTGCGGGCCGGTCTCAACTGGCGCCAGGCGATGGTGCTGCGGGCCTACGCCAAGTACCTGCGGCAGGCCGGTTCGACCTTCAGCCAGACGTACATGGAGGACACCCTCTCCAACAACGTCCACACCACCCGGCTGCTGGTCTCCCTCTTCGAGGCGCGGATGTCCCCCGACCGGCAGCGGGCCGGCACGGAGCTGACGGACGGGCTGCTGGAGGAGCTGGACGGCGCGCTCGACCAGGTCGCCTCCCTGGACGAGGACCGGATCCTGCGGTCCTTCCTCACCGTCATCAAGGCGACGCTGCGCACCAACCACTACCAGAAGGACAGCCAGGGCCGGCCGCACGCCTATCTGTCCATGAAGCTGGACCCGCAGGCCATCCCCGACCTGCCGGCGCCCCGCCCCGCGTACGAGATCTGGGTGTACTCCCCGAAGGTCGAGGGCGTCCACCTCCGGTTCGGCAAGGTCGCGCGCGGCGGTCTGCGCTGGTCGGACCGTCGGGAGGACTTCCGTACGGAGATCCTCGGCCTGGTCAAGGCGCAGATGGTCAAGAACACCGTCATCGTGCCGGTCGGCGCCAAGGGCGGCTTCGTCGGCAAGCAGCTGCCGGACCCGTCGCAGGACCGGGACGCCTGGCTGGCCGAGGGCATCGCCTGCTACCGGACCTTCATCTCCGGTCTGCTGGACATCACCGACAACCTCGTCGGCGGCGAGGTCGTCCACCCGCAGAACGTCGTCCGGCACGACGAGGACGACACCTACCTGGTCGTCGCCGCCGACAAGGGCACCGCGACGTTCTCCGACATCGCCAACGAGGTCGCCGAGTCGTACGGCTTCTGGCTCGGTGACGCGTTCGCCTCGGGCGGCAGCGCCGGCTACGACCACAAGAAGATGGGCATCACCGCCCGCGGCGCCTGGGAGTCGGTCGAGCGGCACTTCCGCGAGCTGGGCCACAACACCCAGACCGAGGACTTCACCACGGTCGGCGTCGGCGACATGTCCGGTGACGTCTTCGGCAACGGCATGCTGCTCAGCGAGCACATCCGGCTGGTCGCCGCCTTCGACCACCGGCACATCTTCCTCGACCCCACCCCGGACGCGGCGACCTCCTACGCCGAGCGCCGCCGGCTCTTCGAGCTGCCCCGCTCGTCCTGGGCGGACTACAACGCCGAGCTGCTCTCGCAGGGCGGCGGCATCCACCCCCGCTCGGCCAAGTCCATCCCGATCAACGCGCAGGTACGGGCCGCCCTCGGCATCGAGGCCGGCATCAAGAAGATGACGCCCGCCGATCTGATGCAGGCCATCCTCAAGGCACCGGTCGACCTGCTGTGGAACGGCGGCATCGGCACGTATGTGAAGTCCTCGGCGGAGTCCAACGCCGATGTGGGCGACAAGTCCAACGACGCCATCCGGGTCAACGGCGAGGACCTGCGGGTCAAGGTCGTCGGCGAGGGCGGCAACCTGGGCCTGACCCAGCTGGGCCGGATCGAGTTCGCCGCGTCCGGCGGGAAGATCAACACCGACGCGATCGACAACAGCGCCGGTGTGGACACCTCCGACCACGAGGTGAACATCAAGATCTTGCTCAACTCCGTGGTCGCGGACGGCGACATGACGGTCAAGCAGCGCAACAAGCTGCTGGCCGAGATGACCGACGAGGTCGGCGCGCTGGTGCTGCGCAACAACTACGCGCAGAACACCGCGCTGGCGCTGGCCCTCGCCCAGTCCTCCAGCATGCTCAACGCCCAGCAGCGCTTCATGCGCCGCCTGGTGCGCGACGGCGATCTCGACCGGGCGCTGGAGTTCCTGCCCACCGACCGGCAGATCCGCGAGCGGCTGAACGCCGGGCGCGGGCTGACCCAGCCGGAGACCGCGGTGCTCCTGGCGTACACCAAGATCACGGTCTCCGAGGCGCTGATCCGGACCGGGCTGCCGGACGACGACTATCTGGAGCGGCTGCTGCACGCCTACTTCCCCTCGGCGCTGCACGACCGGTTCCCCGAGCAGGTCGACGGGCATGCGCTGCGCCGCGAGATCGTCACGACGGTGCTGGTCAACGACACCGTCAACACCGGCGGTACGAGCTTCCTGCACCGGATGCGGGAGGAGACCGGGGCCTCCCTCGAAGAGGTCGTGCGGGCGCACACCGCGGCCCGGGCGATCTTCCGGCTGGGCCAGGTCTGGGACGACGTCGAGGCGCTCGACAATGTCGTCGCCGCCGATGTCCAGACCCGGATCCGGCTGCACTCGCGCCGGCTGGTCGAGCGCGGCACCCGCTGGCTGCTCAACAACCGCCCGCAGCCGCTGGAGCTGTCGGAGACCATCGACTTCTTCGCGGAGCGGGTCGCCGAGGTCTGGGGCGAGCTGCCGAAGCTGCTGCAGGGCACCGACCAGGAGTGGTACCAGACGATCCTGGAGGAGCTGACCGGTGCGGGCGTGCCCGAGCCGCTGGCCGTCCAGGTGTCCGGGTTCTCCTCGGTCTTCCCCGCGCTGGACCTCGTCGCCATCGCCGACCGTACGGGCAAGGAGCCGCTGGACGTCGCCGAGGTCTACTACGACCTGGGCGAGCGGCTGCGGATCAACCAGCTCCTCGACCGCATCCTGGAGCTGCCGCGCAACGACCGCTGGCAGTCGATGGCCCGCGCCTCGATCCGCGAGGACCTCTTCGCGGCCCATGCGGCGCTGACCGCCGATGTGCTGTCGGTGGGCAACGGCTCCTCGACGCCGGAGCAGCGGTTCAAGGCCTGGGAGCAGGCCAACGGGGCGATCCTCAGCCGCGCCCGGGCGACGCTGGAGGAGATCCACGGGTCGGAGGGGTTCGATCTGGCGAACCTGTCCGTGGCCATGCGGACGATGCGTACGCTGCTGCGCACGCACAGCTGACCGGTCGCCGCCCGGCGCGGCCGACCGTGCGCGGGCATGCATGAAGGGGCGCACCCATCGCGGGTGCGCCCCTTCGGCATGGGCCGAGGCCGGTTACCGGTGCGCCTCGTAGGCCTCGATGACCTCGTCGGTGGGGCCGTCCATCAGCAGCTCACCGCGTTCCAGCCACAGCACCCGGTCGCAGGTGTCGCGGA
>NZ_SDIF01000091.1 GCF_004122735.1 Streptomyces sioyaensis
GGCCCGGGGGGCGGGGCTGGGGGAAGTGAGCTCCTGGGTCATCTGCCGTCCCTGTCGGTCAAGAGGCGTGCATGCCGTTACGCAATCAACGCTCGGACGGGCGCGGGGTGACGGTGTCGGGAGCGCCCGCAGGGTCCTGTTCGAGTCATCTCGCTGCAATTCGTTCCAGTGGCCTTGCAGAAATTTGCCGCAAGGTCTTTCGGTTTGTTTGCGGCGCTGTTACGTTCCTGACCGCCATCTGAGGCATTTCCCTAAGGAGTTCACATGCGGCGTGGCATACGGGGCGTAACAGCCACCGCGCTGGTAGCGGGCCTGGCACTGGCGGCGACGGCGTGCGGTGGGGGTGACGGCGGCAGCGGCGGCAACAGCGGGGGCGAACTGTCCGGAACCGTTACCTTCTGGGACACCTCCAACGACGCCGAGAAGGCGACGTACCGCAAGCTTGCCGAAGGTTTCCAGAAGGCGCACCCGAAGGTCCACGTTCAGTACGTGAACGTCCCGTTCGGCGAGGCCAACGCCAAGTTCAAGAACGCCGCCGGCGGCAACTCCGGTGCCCCCGACGTGATGCGCACCGAGGTCGCCTGGACCGCCGACTTCGCCAACCTCGGCTACCTCGCCCCGCTGGACGGCACCCCCGCCCTCGACAAGACCGGCGACTACCTCCCGCAGGCCGTCGGCTCCACCAAGTTCAAGGGCAAGACCTACGCCGCACCCCAGGTCATCGACACCCTCGGTCTCTTCTACAACAAGAAGCTCCTCAAGGACGCCGGCGTCGGGGTGCCCAAGACCTTTGCCGAACTGGCCACCGCCGCCAAGAAGATCAAGGCCAAGACCGGCGCCACCGCCCTCTACCTGCGCGGCGACGACCCCTACTGGTTCCTGCCCTACCTCTACGGCGAGGGCGGCAACATGGTCGACGCCCGCGACAAGATCGTGCAGATCGACGACGGCGCCGGCGTCAAGGCCTTCAAGACCCTCAAGGACCTGGTCGACTCCAAGGCCGCCGTCACCGATGCCACCGACGGCCAGGAGAACCAGCTCAAGGCCCTCAAGGACGGCACCGTCGCGATGGCCGTCGACGGCCCCTGGGACATCGAAGGCGCCCGCGCCGGCAAGGCCTTCAAGGACAAGGAGAACCTCGGCGTCGCCCCCGTACCCGCCGGCTCCAAGGCCCAGGGCTCCCCGCAGGGCGGCTGGAACCTCTCCGTCTACGCGGGCAGCAAGAACCTCCAGGCCTCCTACGCCTTCGTGAAGTACATGAGCTCGGCCGCGGTCCAGCAGCAGACCACCGACAAGCTCAGCCTGCTGCCCACCCGCAAGTCCGTCTACGAGGTGCCGGCCGTCAAGAACAACGAGATGGTCAGGTTCTTCAAGCCCGCCGTGGACGGCGCCGTCCAGCGCCCCTGGATCGCCGAGGGCAACTCCCTCTTCGAGCCGATCAAGGTCCAGATGAACAAGGTGCTCACCGGCTCCGCCACGCCCGAGCAGGCCGCCAAGGCGACCGGCGACGCCTACCGGAAGCTGCTCAAGGACTACAAGTGACCGTTGCTGTACGGGTGCGCCGGGCGCTGGGCACCCACTGGTACGCATGGACGATGGTCGCCCCGGTGGTGCTCGTCATCGGGGTGATCATCGGCTACCCGCTGGTGCGCGGCGTCTTCCTCTCGCTCACCGACGCCAACGAGGCCAACGTCGAGCGGAACATCGGCTTCAACCACCTTCCCGCCACCTATCAGTTCACCGGCCTGGACAACTACAAGGCGGTGCTCACCGACGGCGTCTTCTGGGACCGCCTCGGCTGGACCGTGACCTGGACCGTCGCCTGCGTCTCGATCACCTTCCTGACCGGCCTCGCCCTGGCGAACATGCTCAACCGCTCGCTGCGCGGCCGCACCTTCTACCGCCTGGCGCTGATCCTGCCGTGGGCCATCCCCGCCTTCATCTCCGTCTTCACCTGGCGGATGCTCTACAACGAGAAGAACGGCATCCTCAACAAGCTGCTGGCCGGCGGCGGCATCGACGCCGTCCCGTGGCTCAACGACCCCACCTGGGCCAAGCTCTCGGTCATCGCCGTCAACGTCTGGCTGGGCGTGCCCTTCATGCTCGTCGCACTCCTCGGCGGCCTCCAGTCCATACCCGGTGAGCTCTACGAAGCCGCCGAGATGGACGGCGCGAGCGCCTGGCAGCGCTTCCGCCACATCACCGTCCCCGGACTGCGGGCCGTCAGCAGCACCGTCATCCTGCTCTCCACCATCTGGACCTTCAACATGTTCCCGGTGATCTTCCTGCTGACCCGGGGCGGCCCCGGCGACGCCACCGAGATCCTGGTGACCTACGCCTACCGGCTCTCCTTCGTCGACAGCCCCCGCAACTTCTCCGAGTCCGCGGCCTGGGGCGTCCTGATCCTCGTCCTGCTCTCGGCCGTCGCGGTCGTCTACCGCAGGGCACTGCGCAAGCAGGGAGAGGTGTGGTGACCATGACCCGCACACCGCCGGCCCGCACCGGCACACCCCGCAAGCGCGCCGAGCGCTCCCGGCTCGCCTCCGCCGGACTGCACCTGACCCTGGCCGTCGCGGCCGTGATCGCGGTGTTCCCGCCCCTGTGGCTGCTGGTGACGTCCTTCAAACCCCGCAACGACGCCTTCTCCACCAGCCTCGTCACGCACTTCACCCTCGCCAACTACACCCACGTGGTGGCCGACACCGAGTTCCTGACCTGGTTCAAGAACTCCGTGCTCATCGTCGGGGTGACCACCGCCCTCGGGGTCTTCCTCGCCGCCACCACCGGCTACGCCGTCAGCCGCTTCCGCTTCCCCGGAATGCGCCCGCTGATGTGGCTGCTGCTGATCACCCAGATGTTCCCGGTCGCGGTGCTGATCGTGCCGCTCTACAACCTGCTGGCCGGCCTCGGCCTGCTCAACCAGCCCGCCGGCCTGGTCATCACGTACCTCACCATCGCCGTCCCGTTCTGCGCCTGGATGATGAAGGGCTTCTTCGACACCATCCCGGTGGAGATCGACGAAGCGGGCCGGGTCGACGGCCTCAACCCCTTCGGCACCTTCTGGCGGCTCGTCCTGCCGCTGGCCCGCCCCGGCCTCGCCGTCACCGGCTTCTACACCTTCGTCACCGCCTGGGCCGAGGTCGCCTACGCCTCCGCCTTCATGACCGGCGAGGAGAACCTCACCCTCGCCGGCGGGCTGCAGACCTTCGTCAACCAGTACACCAACGACTGGGGTTCGATGACCGCCGCCGCCGTGATCATCGCCGTCCCGGCCGCGCTCGTCTTCGCCTTCGCCCAGCGCCACCTCGTCGCCGGACTGACCGCCGGCACCACAAAGGGTTGACATGACTCCACAGCACAACGTCACTCCTGAGAACGCCACTCCCGACAACGTCGCGCGGGCCACCGACTGGTGGCGCGACGCGGTGATCTACCAGGTCTATCCGCGCAGCTTCGCCGACGGCAACGGCGACGGCATGGGGGACCTGGCGGGCATCCGCGGCCGGCTGCCGTACCTGCGCGACCTGGGCGTGGACGCCGTCTGGCTGAGCCCCTTCTACGCCTCCCCGCAGGCCGATGCGGGCTACGACGTCGCCGACTACCGCGCCATCGACCCGATGTTCGGCACCCTGGCCGACGCCGAGGCCGTCATCCGTGACGCGCACGCCCACGGCCTGCGCATCATCGTCGACCTCGTCCCCAACCACTGCTCCGACCAGCACGTATGGTTCCGCCGTGCGCGCGCCGACGGCCCCGGCTCGACGATCCGCGAGCGCTTCCACTTCCGCAAGGGACGCGGCGAGAACGGCGAGCTGCCGCCCAACGACTGGGAGTCCCTCTTCGGCGGCCCCGCCTGGACCCGGGTGGCCGACGGCGAGTGGTACCTCCACCTCTTCGCCCCCGAGCAGCCGGACTTCAACTGGGACCACCCCGCCGTCCGGGACGAGTTCCGCTCCGTCCTGCGCTTCTGGCTGGACCTCGGCGTCGACGGCTTCCGGGTGGACGTGGCCCACGGCCTGGTCAAGGCCCCCGGCCTGCCCGACATGGGCCACGGCGAACAGCTCAAGCTGCTCGGCAACCAGGTCCTGCCGTTCTTCGACCAGGACGGGGTGCACGAGATCTACCGCTCCTGGCGCACCGTCCTCGACGAGTATGCGGGCGAGCGGATCGCCGTCGCCGAGGCCTGGACCCCCACCGTCGAACGCACCGCCCGCTACCTGCGTCCCGACGAACTCCACCAGGCCTTCAACTTCCATTACTTGAACACCGACTGGGACGCGACCGCCCTCCGCGAGGCGATCGACACCTCACTCGACGCCATGCGCCCGGTCTCCGCCCCCACGACCTGGGTGCTGTCCAACCACGACGTCGTACGCCACACCACCCGCCTCGGCGGCGGCCTGGACCGCGCCCGCGCCGCCACCCTCCTGATGCTGGCGCTGCCCGGCTCCGCCTACCTCTACCAGGGCGAGGAACTGGGCCTGCCCGAGGTCACCGACCTGCCCGACGAGGTCCGCCAGGACCCCTCCTTCTTCCGGGCCGCGGGCCAGGAGGGCCTGCGCGACGGCTGCCGGGTGCCGCTCCCGTGGAGCGGCGACGCGGCCCCGTACGGCTTCGGCACCGGCGGCAGCTGGCTCCCGCAGCCCGCCGACTGGGCCACGCTCACCGTCGAGGCCCAGACCGGCGACCCGGACTCGACCCTGGAGCTGTACCGCACCGCCCTGTCCCTACGACGGACCCATCCCGCCCTGGGCGCGGGCGAGTCGGTCGAGTGGCTGGACGCCCCCGACGGCGTCCTGGCCTTCCGTCGCCCCGGCGGCCTGGTCTGCACGGTCAACACGACCCAGGCCCCGGTCCGCCTCGCCGACCCCGGCGCCCGGATCCTCCTCTCCTCCCGTCAACAGAAGCTCTCTGACGGGGACTTCGCGCTGCTGCCTGCCGACACCACCGTCTGGTGGCAGGAGTGACCCTGCCCGACACCCATGCCACCCCCCGGCTCTCCGACATCGCCGGCCAGGCGCAGGTCAGCGAGGCCACCGTCAGCCGGGTCCTGAACGGCAGGGCGGGCGTCGCGGCGAGCACCCGGCAGCGGGTGCTCGCCGCGCTCGACGTGCTCGGCTACGAGCGTCCCGTACGGTTACGGCGCCGCAGCGCGGGCCTGGTCGGCCTCGTCATCCCGGAACTCACCAACCCGATCTTCCCGGCCTTCGCCCAGATCATCGAGCAGTCGCTGGCCGGCCACGGCTACACCCCGGTGCTGTGCACGCAGATGCCGGGCGGGGCCACCGAGGACGAACTCGTCGAGCAGCTGGAGGAGCGCGGCGTCACCGGCATCGTGTTCCTGTCGGGGCTGCACGCGGACACCCGTGCCGACCCCACCCGCTACGCCCGGCTGGCCTCCCGCGGCGTCCCGTTCGTCCTGATCAACGGCTACAACGACCGCATCGCCGCGCCGTTCGTCTCACCCGACGACGGCGCGGCGGCCCGGATGGCGGTACGCCACCTCGCCGAGCTGGGGCACGAGCGGATCGGGCTCGCCGTCGGCCCGGCCCGCTACGTGCCCTCCCGCCGCAAGGCCGAGGGCTTCGCGGCGGCGCTGGGCGAGTCGTTCGGCCTGTCGAGGGGGCAGGCCGAACGACGCGTCCAGCACACCCTGTTCAGCGTCGAGGGCGGCCACGCGGCCGCCGTCGCGCTGCTCGACGACCAGGACTGCACCGGCATCGTCTGCGGCAGCGACCTGATGGCGCTGGGCGTCGTCCGCGCGGCCCGCCAGCGGGGGCTGGACGTCCCCGGCGATGTCTCGGTCGTCGGCTTCGACGACTCCCAGCTGATCGCCTTCACCGATCCGCCGCTGACCACCGTCCGCCAGCCGGTCCAGGCGATGGCGACCGCCGCGGTCGGCGCCCTCATCGAGGAGATCCACGAGCGCGCCCAGGGTCGCCGGGCCTCGCCCCAGCACTCCGAGTTCGTCTTCCAGCCGGAACTCGTCGTACGGGGATCGACGGGGCCGGTCGGGAAGTGACCTCCGGCTCACGGCGGCTCTGACCTGCTAAAAAACCGTGGTCTGCCCCCGCACGTCTCGTGGTACGGGCGGGGCGGTCTTGTGGCTCCCCGTGGGGTGCGCGGGCTCGACCGCAGAGTTGTGGCCGGGGCGTCGACGCCGGGCCGCTGCCGTGTTTCGAATGACTGAAACCGGCGGCGCAAGTCGGGCATAAGCAGCGTTCGGGAAATAGGGAGTCACGCCATGACGAATTCAGCCTCCGCCCTGCGCAGGGCGGATAGACGAAGGGTCAGAAATGCCACGGTACTGGCTGCGGCAACGCTTGTCGCGGCGCCTTTGATGGGTACCGCGTCACCGGCCGCGGCTGCCGACGAGCAGAAGCCGATCGACAACGCAAAGATTTACTCGTCGGAGGACGAGATCACCGCGAGGATGGCGGGGACGGACGGGCAGAAGGGGTGGGCACCCGTCGCGGACTCCGAGAGCGTGATGGGCTACCCCAAGGGCATCGACCGGGACAAGGACAACAAGGTCAAGCCCGTCTACCGGGATGATGTGCAGACCCAGTACGACCCTAAGCAGGCGGTCGTGGACGCCAAGGCGGCGGCGAGGAAGTTCGCGGAGGACACGACGAACCACCCCGCGCCTTTGCGGGAGGTGGCCAAGCAGCTGGCGGATTCGACCCTCACCGATCCCTTTGTCACCAAGGACACCAACGACGACAAGCTCTTTGCGAAGGGCACCGAGGGCCCTGCCGAGGACTACTGCGCGGGCAAGATGCCCAAATACGCCGGAGAGCCGCCGCAGAATGACGCCAAAGCGAATCCGTGCGTCTTCGTCGGCAAGCTCGACAAGAAGGCCGGCTCCAAGTACCCCAAGGTGGACGGCGGCAGTGGCATCGCGGGCGGGGGGAAGAAGACGTACTCAGTCGAGATACAGAGCACGGAGGAGGACAGCACCACCTCAGGCTGGTCGGCGGGTGGCAAGCTTACGACCAAGGTCACCAGCACTCCCGCGGGAGACAAGGGGGGAGCGACGCCAGAGCTCAGCGGTGAGGCCAGCTTCACCTACAGCTACTCCTCCACCACCACCAACAAGGTGATGACCTCACAGAAGGATCAAACCGAGGTCGAGTTCCCGAGCGACAAGAAGGGGAGTCTGCAAGGCCGGCGCGACGGCGCGTACTACATCGGCTGGATCATCGCCCGCAAGGTCAATCACAAGATCCTCGATGACAACGCGGGCCAGGAGCAACTGGTCGCCATCCCTGCCCGGGTCTACGTCCAGTCTCCCCAGTCCAGCACCTCTGTTACCTACTTCAAGTACCAGGAGTAGGAGTGACCGGGTTAGCGAGCAGCCCCTGCCTGGGCGGCGTACGCAACGAACGCCGCCCAGGACTGGGCCGGTACGGCGAGCTGCGGCCCGTCCTTTTCCTTGGAGTCACGGATGTGGATGGTGGTGGGGGAGGGGGATATCTCTATGCAGTCGTCGCCAGAGCTGCCGCTGTAGCTGCTCTTGAACCAAGCCAGATCGGTGGTGTTCATAGCGCTCCTCGCATCTGCTTTAGCAGGCTCGTGGAGTCCTCGGGGGTGAGGGCCTGTGAACGCAGTTTTGCATAGCGCATATGGAGCGTGCTGATCGTCTTTGAGTCAGAGATGAGCAGGCCGCTTTCCTGCCCCTCGCAGTAGGCGTACCACCGGTTGGTCGGGGTCTCCAATAGCCGCAGTGGTCCGTCCATCCCGGCGTGAACTCCCCGCGACAACGGCAGGATCTGCAGCTCGACGTTCCGAAGCTCTGTGCATTCCAGTACGTGGTCGAGGAGTTCTCGGGTGGTGCCCACGCCGCCGGTCCGGCGCAGGAAGACGTGTTCATCGACGATGAAGCTGAACGCCGTGTTCGGCCTGTCTTGCAGCAGCCTCTGCCGATCCAGACGGGCGGTCACCTGAATCTCGGCTTCCTCGTCGGTCAGTAGCGGGATGCGGTGCTCGAACAGCTCGCGCGCATACGCCTCTGTCTGCAACAAGCCCGGAATCAACCGGCATTCGTACGTGTAGAGACTGATCGCCTGCTCCTCCAACGCCGCCCACTGCCGGAACCACGCCGCAATCCCCGGCTTCCGCGCCAGATGGATGGCCGCCGCCCGTAACACCCCGAACGCATCCAGCGCCTCCTCCGCCCGCTCGATGAAATCGGGGGGCGGCAGTCGTCGCCCCTGCTCGATCGAGGCCACGGTCTGCGGCGAGAACCGCACCAGCGGGGCCAGGCCCTCCTGCGTCAGTCCCGCCCGTTCCCGGAAAGCCTTGACCACGGCCCCGAATGTCTTGAGGCTGTCAGTGGATTCCGGTTCACCGCTGCCCGTACCGCCGGTCATGTCCCGCACCTCCATGCGCTCGTCCGGCCTCCGCCCAACTCACCCATGATTACTCTGCGTTACGCGTACTGTCTACCCCTCGTGTCCGTACGCTGACTCTCCGTACGAGCCAGAGGCCTGGTCATGCGGCAGAAACGGGCGGCACCGTAGGGGCATGCCAGTCCACGTCTCCCCTTCGGCGGACCATCTCGCGGTCACCGTACGTGTGTTCAGTCAGCGCTTCAGTGCCACCCGCCGCGGCGCCCGGCTCGCCCGGCGGCTCGCCGTGCAGCAACTCGACGCCTGGGGGTTCCCCTACGGCGGTGAGGTATCCGACTCCGTCGGCCTGATCGTCGGCGAACTCGCCGCCAACGCCGCGATCCACGGCCGCGTACCCGGCCGTGACTTCGAACTGCGCCTGAGGGAACTGCCCGGCTCCGACCGTCCCGGCACCCTCCGGATCGAGGTCGCCGACACCCGTACGGAGAAGCGTCCGCCGGGCCCCGGTGCCTTCGCGCCGCCACCGACGGACTCCGAGGCCGGCCGCGGGCTGGTCCTCGTGACCGCGCTCGCGACCCGCTGGGGCGTCCTCGACCGGCACCCCGTCGGCAAGACCATCCACGCCGAACTGGATCTCTGGCGTCGGGAAGAGACGAGACGGCCGGGCGCTCAGGGTTGGGTGTCGGGCGGGGACGCCAGCGAGGCGGTGACCACCACCTGCTCCGCGCATGCGACCGCGCGCAACGCATCGCCGACGACCTCGACCAGCCACACGGCGACATCCGGCGACCACTCCGGCGCCCGGCATGCGAACCGCATCACGCCCCGCTCGCGGCCCTTGTTGTAGCCGTGCTCGCCGTCCACGTCCGCCATGCCGGACAGATCGAGCTGGCCAGCGGAGACGTCGACTTCCGCGAGGTCACCGAGTCGCTCTCGGACGGCGTCGCGCACGGCCGTCTCCTTGCCCCACCCCGCCTGGCCGGTAGCGGCGGTGACGCTCACCGGCACCGACGCGGACGGGTCGGCGAGAGCGAACCACTTCCGCATCGCCTCCAGGTCGTCGGAGGCATCACCGACGAGTTCATGCAGCGGGAGGACGGCATGCAGCCCGGTGAACCGGACGCGCCCGAGCCGGTTCATCGCGTCCGACAGGATGCGCGCCACGTGAAGGACCGGGAGCCGCGACTCCCGGACGTCGTTCGGGATGTCCGCCGACATCCATGCCAGCTCCCGGACCCGCCCGTCCTGCGTCCAGTCCCCACCGGCCAGGCAGTCGGCCCAGCGTCCCGGGTCCTGGACGATACGGGCCTCGCCCCAGCCCTGGTACTTGTAGGTCCAACCGCCGGTGGAGTACCAGCCGTAGGCCTCCGACCTGCGCATGGCGAGGCCGTACAGTTCGCTTCCGGTGTCCTCGCAGGTGAGGTGCGACGTCCACGGATACCGGTCGAGTACTCCGTGCAAGGCAACAAGCGTCTCGTAGTACACGCCAAGGGCCTTTCTGTACCCGACCGGTTTCCGAGCGCGGCCGGTGCTAGATGCCGCAGTACAGCGTCTGCGTCTTGGTCACGAGCTTCTCGGGGCTGTCCGGATAGCCGACGATGTCTGCGTCAACCACCGTACGGAAGTGGTTCTTCGCGATCAGGTTGGTGCACTTCCAGTTGGCGACCGCCCGCTTGTTGCTTCCGCCGCCGGGCGGAACGGTCTTGACTCCCTTGTCGAGAGTCTTCCACCCGTGGGAGGTTTTGACCTGCAGCCAGATGGTGATCTTGGCGTGTGTCGCCGGGCCGTCGATCTTCTTCCACCAGCCGTGCGCGTTGACCGTGTTCCGCACGGTGTGTGAGAAGTGGGCGTAGTCACCCTTGGTCAGGAAGCCGTGCGGGGCTTGGGCGCCTTGGGCGTCGACCGCCTGGTAGCTGTGTGCCGGCTTGCTGTGGTCGTCGGCATGGGCCGGCATGGTCGAAGCGGCGGCCAGCAGAACGGCCAGCACGGCCGATGCTCCGCCGATACGGATCTTCACGATGATTCCCCCTAGTTTGGTCGCGTACATGGCGCGCCGCGACGAATCCAACCACGCCACCCCACTCCGCACAATTGCTTTGAATCGCAGGGTGAATCTCAAGGTGTGTGCAGATGTGGTGAGTTGGGCGTGGGGGCGTGGGGCGGGGGACTCCGGGGCATTCGCCTGCCGGCCCAGCGGGGCCGGTCCGGGCTTCCGTAGTGGGCGCCGGTCCGGGCGGCCGGGCGCGTAGGGCCCGTTGGGACGGGTCTCCGGCCGGCCGGACCGGCTGTTACGGGAAGGAACGTAACACCCTTGCAATGTCTTGCGTAAGGTCTTGCATCGCCGAATCGTCGCGGCTAGAACCATGACCCATGTCCTTCACCCCACACCGGTCCGCCCGGCGCCTGGCCGCCGCCCTCGCCCTGACCCTCGGCGCGGCGACCCTGCTCGTCTCCTCCCTGCAGCAGCCGGCCCAGGCGGCGCCGTCCGGCCCGGGCCAGGTGTCGGCCCAGTGGATCGACCGCGACACCGTGGTCTGGAAGGGCGCCGAACGCGCCGGGGCCGAGTTGGAGTTCGGGCCGAACCGGTCCGGCGCGGCCGGGCGGCGCATCCGGCTCACGCCCGGCACCCTGACCCCGGCCGAGCGCAACGCCTTCCCCCATCTGACGGGCTATCCGGCCTTCACCGTCGACCCCCGCGACCGCGGCCTGGCCCGTACGGCGCTGCGCGGACGGATCGTCGCCACCCAGCACGCGGCGGACGGCCGGAGCCTGACCACCGGCGTACAGATACCCGGAGTCCTGGACGACCTCTACGGCGACCGGGCCCAACACGCCCGGCTGGGACCGGTCTTCGACCACGGCCGCCCCACCCTCTCCGTCTGGGCGCCCACCGCCCGTACCGTCGCCCTGGAACTCGACGGCCGCCGGGTCCCGATGCGACGGGACGACAGCAGCGGCGTCTGGCACGTCCAGGGGCAGCGCGACTGGGCCGGACGGCCGTACCGCTACCTCGTCACCGTCTGGGCGCCCACCGTCGGCAGGACCGTCACCAACAAGGTCACCGACCCCTACTCCACCGCCCTGACCGCCGATTCGTCCCGCAGCCTCGTCGTCGACCTCGGCGACCTCGCTCTCGCCCCCAAGGGCTGGGCGGACCTGCGCAAACCGGCTGCGGTGCCGCTGCGCCGGGCCCGCATCCAGGAGCTGCACGTCCGCGACTTCTCCGTCGAGGACCGCACCTCCCGCCACCCGGGGCAGTACCTCGCTTTCACCGACCAGCGGTCCGACGGCATGCGCCAGCTGAAATCCCTGGCAGCCGCTGGAACTTCTTACGTGCACTTGCTGCCGGCTTTCGACAGCGCAACCGTCCCGGAGAAGCGCGCCGACCAGGCCCGTCCCGGCTGCGACCTCGCCTCCTACGCCCCCGACTCCGAGCGTCAGCAGGACTGCGTCACCAAGACGGCCGCCCGCGACGCCTACAACTGGGGCTATGACCCGCTGCACTACACCGTCCCGGAGGGGTCGTACGCCTCCGACCCGGAAGGCACCGCCCGTACCGTCGAATTCCGCCGGATGGTGCAGGGCCTCAACGGCGCCGGGCTGCGCACCGTCATGGACGTGGTCTACAACCACACCGCCGCGAGCGGCCAGGACCCGCACTCCGTACTGGACCGCATCGTCCCCGGCTACTACCAGCGGCTCATGGACGACGGCAGCGTGGCCACCTCCACCTGCTGTTCCGGGACCGCGACCGAGCACACCATGATGGGCAAGCTCGTCGTCGACTCCGTCGTCACCTGGGCCAAGGAGTACAAGGTCGACGGCTTCCGCTTCGACCTCATGGGGCACCAGCCCAAGGCCAACATCCTGGCCGTCCGCAAGGCGCTGGACGCACTGACCCCGGCCAAGGACGGGGTGGACGGCAGGTCGGTCATCCTCTACGGCGAGGGCTGGAACTTCGGCGAGGCCGCGAACGACGCGCGCTTCGTCCAGGCCACCCAGAAGAACATGGCGGGGACCGGGATCGCGACCTTCTCGGACCGCGCCCGCGACGCCGTACGCGGCGGCGGCCCCTTCGACGCCGACCCCCGCGTCCAGGGCTTCGCCTCGGGCCTGTACACCGACCCCAACTCCTCACCCGCCAACGGGAGTCCGGCCGAACAGCGCACCCGGCTGCTCCACTACCAGGACCTCCTCAAGGTCGGCCTGACCGGCAACCTCGCCGACTACACCTTCACCGACAGCACCGGCCGGCGGGTGACGGGCTCCGGCGTCGACTACAACGGTGCCCCGGCCGGTTACGCCGCCGCACCCGGTGACGCGCTCGCCTACGCCGACGCCCACGACAACGAGACCCTCTACGACGCGCTCGCCTACAAGCTCCCGCAGCGCACCGGCGCCGCCGACCGCTCCCGTATGCAGGTGCTCGCGCTGGCCACCGCCGCCCTCTCCCAGGGCCCGGCGCTCTCCCAAGCGGGCTCCGACCTGCTGCGCTCCAAGTCCCTGGACCGCAACTCCTTCGACAGCGGCGACTGGTTCAACGCCCTGCACTGGAACTGCGAGGACGGCAACGGCTTCGGCCGCGGACTGCCCCCGGCCGCCGACAACAAGGACAAGTGGCCCTACGCCCGGCCCCTGCTGGCCGACCCCGCGCTGCGCCCCGGCTGCGCCACCATCCGCCACACCGCCGCCGCCTACCGCGATCTGCTCCGTATCCACGCCACCGAACCGGCCTTCGGCCTGCCCACCACCGACGCGGTACAAAAGGCGCTCTCCTTCCCCCTGTCCGGGAAGGACGAGACCCCGGGCGTGCTCACCATGCGCCTCGACAACCTCGTCATCGTCTTCAACGCCACGCCGCAGCGCGCGCAGCAGACCGTCCAGGCCCTCGCGGGCGAGCCCTACGCCCTGCATCCCGTCCAGGCCCACGGCACCGACCGCACCACCGCCACCGCGTCCTACGCACGCTCCTCGGGCACCTTCGCCGTCCCGGCCCGGACGGTGGCGGTCTTCCGGCGCGGCTGAGCGGGGCCGGAGCCCCAAGCGGTGGCGCAGGAAGCCCCGCCGGACCGTGGTCTGGCGGGGCTTCTCGGCGTCTCGACTACCCTCTCAGAATCAATCCGGATTCCGGACGCGGAAGTTCCGATCCCTCACTGTCACTCTCTCTGTATCGCCACGGCCGGAACTTCCGGTCGAACGAGATGGGGAGGGTCGCAGTGGGCTGCTGCCCTTCCTCAGCGGGCGAATGGGTTGGCATCAGCGACTCGATCGAGATTCCGTGTTGGTTGGTTCTTGCGGGGCGCGAGTCATCCTGTTTCGTCTACATCGAGCCTGCGAAAATTTCCACTTCCTCAAGAAGGGAGGCCTCCCTCTCGGATTTTGGGCTCAGCTTCACCCCGCCGCGCTCCAGCATCACGAGGGAGGCGAGCAGCACGCCTCGCATAAGCCCGTGCTGAACTGGGTGGCGTGTTGAGGCATAGCACTCGAGCAGTGCCTCGACGAACTGTCGGAATACTGGCACGTCCACCGCGCATGTGTCGTCATCTGCCGGTGTCAGGCCAGTAGGGCGCTGGACCAGGTCTGCCGCGCTCTCCGCGAAAGACAGGTACCACCTCCCCATGCGGAGCGAGGGGTCCCACAGAGTATGGCCGGCAGCCTCGAAGTAATAGCTCATGGGGCAAACTCCAGTCTGATGTCAACGCCCGGGTTGGCTTGTCGGAGATTGCCGACATGCTGTTCCAGAGCGGCGCGGAAACGCGGATCAATCAAAGGATTCGTCAAGCGGAATCCGATGGGGGAATCCTCATATCCGGGCATGTGCTGGCGCGCCTCCAGATACTTCTTCAACTTCCCGTCGATCTGCTTTGAAATCCACGTTTCGTCGCCGTATAGTGCGCTCTTTTCTTCCCACAGCACCCCATCGTCGATGTGGTCGATATCAGTGATCCTGTTCCCGGTCTCCGGGTGATACACATCGTAATCCCGCTCGCCCTCAAGGTGCCCGCAACGGGAATTGTGCACCAGGACCGGCGTGCTGCCTGCCAGAACGTAGTAGGTGTGGAGCTCGTCGACGGTGAGGTTGTAGGTGCGTGCGTGCTTGTCGAACGGGCGGTTCGCCTGGACGCGGACGGTGGTTCCGTCGTTGCTCAGCAGGGTTGTGCCCGGAGTGAGCGCCTGGGCCTGGAGCCAGCGGTGTTGCGAGGGGCTCCAGAAGGGGTGCTCGTAGGTGGCGTTGAGTGTGCGCGGGCCGTTGGGGGTGGTGAGCGTCAGTTCGTTGAAGTGTTTGTCGTCTTCGGTGACGATCCGGCGGGTGACCTTGCGGGGTGCGGTTCTGCCCGTTTCCGGGTCGGTCGCAAGGACCTTCTCACCTGGCGTGATGTCCTCGATGTTGCGCGTGGAGCGGTCGCCCATGAGGACTCTGGTGCCGGCCGGGAAGCACTGGGTGCACCCCTTCTCAAGGAATCGCAACGCCCGGTACGTCCTGGAGAGGAGTCTGAGTTTGGAGCCGAAGGAGACATCCTGCGCGAGTTGCAAACAGGTTTCGAGGTCTCCTGTTTGTGCGCACTCCTGGAGCATTCCGATGCCGATGAGGTCTTTCTCGAATTTCCAGATCTTCTCAAGGCCGGGTTCGAGTTTCTCTCCCGCGGCGAGGATGGTGCAGTAGCCCTCGTTGCGGATGCACCAGCTGGGGAAGTTGTGGGCGGCGTCGCAGCCCATGACCCCGCACATGTACTGATCGCGGGCGATCTTTCCCGGGTCCTTGGCGGCCTTCTTCTTGGCTTCGGCCTCGGCCTTGCGCTGGGCTTCGGCTTCGGCCTTGAACTTGTCGAGGGCGATGTTGAAGGCTTCCTCGGCCGCCTTGTGGGCGGCGGTGGCGTCCTTGCCGGCCGCCGTGGCGGAGGCGCGGGCGCGGCGGGCTTCCGCCCAGGCGGTGTTGGCGGAGACGTGCGCCAGCTGCGCGGAGACCGTGGCATCGGCGGCGGAGGTGGCTGCGTTGGACGCCGCGTGGTTGGCGTCGGCCTCGGCCTTGCGGGCGGTCTTGGCGGACTCGGCGGCACGGGCCGCGGAAGCTTCGGCTTCCTTGGCGGACTTCGCCGCCTCGGCTGCGGAAGCCTTTGCCGCATCGGCCGACGTCTGGGCCTGCTTGGCGTACTTCTTGGCCTCGTCGGTCTTCCTCACGGCCAGAGCGGCGACCCTACGTGCCTCGGCGGCGTTCTGCTGCGCGGTGGCCGCGGTACGTGCCGCCTCGGCGATCAGCTGCTGGACGCGCGCCTTGTGGGTGGCGGCCAGCAGGTCCTTGCGTTGGGCGGTGTACTGACCGGCCTCGATGAAGGTGTGCAGCAGTTGCGGCGGGCTTTCCAGGGCGATGCGGCCGGCGGCCTTCATCTCCGGCCCACCGCTGTTGATCAGCTGGGCGGCCCGGACCCGCTCGTCCTCGGTGCGGGCGGTGTACTGCCCGGTGGCCAGGAACTCGCAGTATTTGTCGGTGGATCCGGAGTTCAGCGCGGCCCTGCCCGCTTCCCGGACGCCGGGGCCGCCACGATTGATGACCTGCGCGATCTCGACCCGGAAGTCCTCCGCACCGGCCTGATACTGCCCGGTCGCCAGGAAGGCACTGATCTGCGCCGCATCCCCCTTGAGGGCCTGCTCGGCGGCGTTGCGCACCGACTCCAGGGGACTTTCGCCGGCCAGCCGCCCGACGTCGACCCGGTCGTCCTGCTGGAGCGCTTCCTTCCACCCGGTGCGTACGTATGCGGCAACGTCGTCATCCGCACCGCCCAGGGCCGTCTCGGCAGCCGCCTGGCTCCACGGACCGCCGGACTTCATCGCCAGCAGCGCGACCTTACGGCCCTTGACGACCACGTCCTTGGCGTCGGCACCGTCCTGGCCTGCCTCGGCAGCCAGGCGCTGCGCCTCGGTCTGGAACTTCTTGAGTTCCTCGGCCGCCGCGGTCCGATCCGCCTGTAGTTCGTCGTTGTCCGCCTTGAGGTCCTTGGCGTGCTCGATCCCCTCGTTGGTACGGGTGAGGATCTCCGCGGCCTCGAACTCCCGCGCCAGGGCGTAGATGTCCTTCGCCTTGTCGACCGCCGCACTCGCGGCGTCGGCGTCCTCCTGGGCGGCCTTGGCGTGCGCGGCGGACTTCGTCGCCGCACTCGCCGCCTCCCCCGCGTGATCGGCAGCCTCATCGGCGTCCTTGGCCGCAGCGTTGGCATGCTTGGCGGCCGACCTGGCGGCATCCCGCGCCTGACCGGCGGCCGTGGCGGCCTTGCGGGCCAGGGCGGTGGCGGCGTTCGCGGCACGGGTGGCCTCATCCGCATGGCGGCGCGCCTCGGCCGCCGCACGCCGCGCCTGTGCGGCATGCGCATCGGACTGACCGGCGTAATTCCCCGCCTCCTCCGCGGCGTTGGCCGCGGCCTGGGCGTTGGCGCCGGCGGCAACGGCGTCCTGGGCGGCATCCCCGGCGTCCGTCGCGGCCTTGTGGGCCTCATCGGCGGCATCCGCCGCCCGGTCCGCGCCCTGGGCAGCCGCCCGCGCAACCTCGGCAGCCTTGCGCGCGGCAGAAGCATCACCGGCGTTGATGGCCGCGGCAGCGGCCGCACCCCGCGCGCGGGAAGCCGCCTGCGACGCACCCGCCGCCGCGGACGCCGCCTGAGCCGCGGAATTCGCCGCCACCCGGGCCGACTGCGTCGCTGCCCGAGCCGCCCCTATGGCCTCCTGCGCGGCAGATGCCGCCTGCGAAGCCGCCGAAGCCGCCCGCTGCGCCGCGCCGGCCGCCTTCCGGGAGTCGTCCTTGGCCGCCTCGGCCTCGGTCGCCGCCGCCTTGGCGGCTTTCTTGGCCAATTCCGACGCCGTCACCGCATGCGCCGACGCCTTCTTGGCCGCCTCGGTCTCCGACTTCGCCCGCCGGCCCGCTTCCCGAGCCTCCTCCGCCAACTCCGCGACAGAGGTCTGCTCCTCGTCACGGGCACGCGCCACATACTGGCCCACCTCAAGGAACTCACGGATATCGTCCGCGGAACCATTGAGCGCAATCCGACCGGCGGTACGAACCTCAGGTCCACCGGAATTCAGAATCTGCGCGAGCTCGACCCGCTGATCCTCATCCCGCTTGGTGTACCGGCCCTCTTCCAGGAACTTCCGGACGTCCTCCGCCGAACCGTTCAGCGCGGCGCGCCCGGCTTCCCGGACACCGGGTCCGCCCTCATTGATGATCTGGGCGACCCGGACCCGCTGATCTTCCGCAAGCGGACCCTGCCAGCCGTCTTCGAGGAATGCTGCTAGGTCCTCCGGGGTTCCGTCGAGTGCGGTGCGTGCGGCTGCCTGCAGCGACCGGCCGCCCACATTCGCCTTCTGGGCGGCGGCCACCCGATCGTCCTGGAACGTTTCACCGTTGACCACCGCGAAGAAGTGCATAACGTCGTCTTGATCGCCCGTGAGGGCAACTTCGGCGGCGGCTCGGACCCCCGGACCTCCGGCCTTCCACTGCTCAACGACCCAGGCCCGCCTGGCCGGAATCAGCGCACTGGTCTGCTCACCCGGGTCCGTGGCCCCGTCGTCCGCCCACGCAGGCGCAGGCGCGAGCAGGCCCGCCAATAACGCGCATAACAGGCTCAGGTGCAGCGCGCGTATCGCGCGGGTCACCCTCCCTCTGCCCCTTCTTGAACGCATTCTTCTTCTCAAGGAAATACGCTTCCTGTTCGTCAGCAAACCTCGTTGCCGGATATCGAATATCAGCGGGAGGAGCATAACCATGCCGCGCATTGTGAAATCTGTGGGATTTCAAGCTGTCGAGCGGCAGGAACTGGCCACGGGTGGAAGGGCTCTGCGTCTTACGGGAATGCCGAATGGCGGGAATCTGCCCTCATGGCCCCCTGCTTGCCGGTGAGACCTGCCGGCAAGCGGGGAGGACCGTAGCACGCAAACACCAACTGATGCCCCATAGAGTGACTCACATCACATTGCATAGATTCCTCGCAAACAAACCCTGTCCGATTTTGACCGTGGTTTCGTGATACCTTCCCCTCTCGCTTCTTACGCTGTCATGACAACCACGGGGGACTGCGGATGAGCTGTCACCCATCCCTGGAAGGACCGCTGGTGAGCTCTCGAACCCGCAGCCTGTTACTTGCTGCCGGCCTGTTCAGCCTGCTCGGCGCCGTGCTCGGCCTGCCCTCGCCGCACTCCGCCTCCGCCGCCCCGACGGGGGTGACCGCCGGTGGCGAACCGCCCTCCGCGGTGGAGGAGTTCGACTACCCGGACGCGGCGAAGATTCTTGAGAACAAGAAGATCAAGCTCCTCAAGGGGGACGGGCACCTCCTGCTCGCCGACTGCGGCAACTCGCCCCAGCAGATCAAGATCTGGACGCGGGACGGAGGCGACTTCTGCTTCCTGGCCAACGCCAGCCGCGGCTACGTCACCCTGGAAGTTCACAAGGTGTGGGCCCTGGAGACCGCGAGCCACCCCATCAGCGCCGATCTCACCTCCCGGGGCAAGACCGAGACCGTCAACGTCTCCAAGACCGGGCCCCAGGACGGCTATCAGAGCGTCGGTGAAGGCACCGACAGCGACCCGTCCGTGCTCGTCGAACTCCGCGTCACCGGCTGACGCGTACCGAGCGCCCCACCGGAGAACTGACTTCAAGCTCTGACTTCACGATCTGACTTCAAGGGATAGTTACATGTCTGGCATACGTCCGCGCCGAGCCTGGATGACCTTAACCATGGCCGCCACGGTCGCAAGCAGTGCGCTGCTCACCGGCTCCGCGCACGCCGTCTCGGGAGAACCTGCCAAGGACGGCACCTACGCGTTCACCGTGAAGCTCGACATCGAGCGCGACGGCGGCAAGCGCAGCTGCTCCGGCGCGCTCGTCGACAAGCAGTGGGTCCTGACCGCCGCGCGGTGCTTCGCCGCCGACCCGGGCAAGGACTTCAGGATCGACGAGGGCGCCCCCAAGGGGAAGGCGACGGCGACCATCGGCCGCACGGACCTGTCGGGTACGGGCGGCAGTGTCACGGACATCGCCGAACTCGTCCCCTACGCGGGCCGCGACCTGGTGATGGCCCGGCTGGCCAAGCCGGTCGGCGGCGTCACCCCGGTGGCCATCGGCACCAACCCGGTCGCCACGGGCGAGCAGTTGACGGTCGCGGGCTTCGGCCGCACCAAGACCGAGTGGGTCCCGAACACCCTGCACACGGCCGCGTTCACCGTGGACGAGGTCCAGAACACGTCGATCGGCATCACCGGCAAGGACGCGGCGGTCTGCAAGGGCGACACCGGCGGACCGGCGCTGCGGGAGAGCGGTGGCCGGGTCGAGCTGGTCGCCGTCAACAGCGCCTCCTGGCAGGGTGGTTGCCTGGGCACCGACCCGGCCGAGACTCGCACAGGTGCCGTCGATGCCCGGGTGGACGACCTGGGCGCCTGGGTGCAGCAGGTCCGCTACCGTCCGGTCTTCGCCGGCGCGCCGTGGGAGAAGGCCACCCACATCGCCTCGGGGTACTTCACCGGCGGCTCGGCCGGCGGTACCCGGCACATGGACATGATCGTGCGCTGGAACGACGCGGAAGTCACCCTCTACCAGGGCTCCGACGACAAGGACCCCCGCCACCCCTTCTCCGCCGAGTACCAGCTGGCCAAGAGGCCGGATCCGGGCAAGACGAGCATCTGGCAGTACGCCAAGCAGATCACCGGCGCGAGCTTCGGCGGCGGTACGGACGGGCTGGTCGTGCGTTGGGGCGACGGTGAGCTGACGCAGTACACCCACGTCGACAAGAACGGCTTCCACGGGGAGAAGCAGCTCGCCAAGGCCAAGAACACCCTCTGGCCGCACGCCCAGCAGATCACCGCCGGCCGCTACACCGCCAACGCCCAGCGCGACGACATGATCGTCACCTGGGACGACGGCCGCGTCACCTTCTACAACGACCTCGACACCAACGGCGTCCGCACCGAGAAGACGCTGGTGCAGAAGAACACGACCTGGTCGCACGCCGACCAGATCAGCGCCGGGGAATTCACCGGCAAGAAGACCGCCGACCTCTTCGTGCGCTGGTCCGACGGCGAAGTCACCGTCTACCCGGGCGTCGATGCGGCCGGTACGCACGGGGAGATCCAGATACGGCCGCGCAAGTCGTTCTGGATCAACGCGACCGTGGTGACTGCCGGCGCCTTCGTCGCCAACGACCGCCCCAACGACGTCCTCGTCCGTTGGGCCAGCGGGAAGGTCACCCTCTTCCCGGGCCTCGACGCCGCCGGCCTCCACAGCGAAGTCGGACTCGGGAACTGAACCTTGGGCCCGGAGGCGTCCGGCGTCAGCGGTCCAGCCGCTTTTCGAGGAGGGTGACGGCGTACTTGCTGCCGCCCGTCCCCTCCTTGAAGGGCTGTTCGCCGACGACGGTGTAGCCGGCGTCCTCGTAGTACGTGCGCAGGCGCGGGTTGGAGGAGACACAGTCCAGCCGGGACCAGGCCCGGCCCGCCTCGGCTATCCGTCGCTCGGCATGGGCCAGCATCGCCCGGCCCGTGCCGGCCGGTGCCCGGTCGCGGTCCACCATCAGCCGGTGCACATAGCCCGCCTCCGGGGGCTGCGGGCCCCACGCGGGTTCGTCCTGCCACCACAGTTCGAAGGCGCCCACCGGGCGCCCGGCGGCCTGGGCCAGCCAGACCTCCCCGTCCGCCCGCCGCCGGCGGAAGTGGTCCGCGTCCTTCTCGCCGGGCTTCCACTGCGCGATGCCGTTCTCCTGCATCCAGCGGGCCGCGGCGTCGTACAGGGCGACGAGGGCGGGCAGATCGGCGCCGTCGTCGGCGAGCCGGAAGGTGATTTCCATGCCGTGATTGTGGCGGACCGGTCCGGGAGCGGTGCCCAGGGCCCCGGCGAAGAGCCCCGCCGCTCGCTCAGGCCGGCTCCGGCAGCTCCATCAGCCGCCCCACCAGATCCGCGAAGATGCCGTTCTCCGGTTCGTCGGCGAGTATCCGGCGGACCACCTGCGCCATCCGCGCGTCGTACGCCGCGCTCACCGCCGCCAGCGCCGCGAAGTCGTGCACCAGCTGGCGTTCCAGCTCCGTGCGCGGCACCCGTCGGCCGTCCAGCCAGAGCAGTGCGGTGGTCTCGGCCAGCGAGATCCAGGAGCGGACCACCATCTCCAGGCGGGGGAAGGGCCGGGAGACGTCGAGATGGGCGAGGATCTGCGTGAAGGCGGCCTGCCGGACACCGTCGACCAGCGCGCCCGCACGGCCCGAACCGATGGCCGGGCCGCCGCGCATCAGCGCCGAGAAGCCCCGGCCGTGCTCCGCGACGAAGTCGAAGAACCGCTCCATGACCCGCAACAGCCGGGCGCCGAGCGGGCCTTCGTGCGGCTCCGCGAAGCGCGCCGTGAGCTCCTCGGCGGCCCACCGCAGCGCCGCCTCGTACAACTGCTGCTTGCCCGGGAAGTAGTGGTACACCAGCGGCCGGGAGATCCCGGCGGCCTCGGCGACCTCGTCGATCGACACGTCCTCGGGCGAACGGTGACTGAAGAGGTCGAGGGCGACGGCGATCAGCTGCTCACGCCGCTCCTCGACGCCCATCCTGCGGCGCGCCACGGTCGTCATACGGACCACCCTAACGATCCGGAGCCCGGCGCGGAATCGCGTGCGGAATCACAGATCGGGCACGGACCAGGGGTTTTTGCGGCGCGTTGGCCGGAAGCGGCGGGCCGGCCGAGGCGCCCGGCCCGCGGACGCTCAGTGCAGCGCCTCGATCCTTCCGCCCGTCTTCAGCCGGCCGGTCAGCTCCGCGTGGTCGCCCGCCGTGGCCGGGGCCGCCAGGAAGCGGCCCGCCGCCTGGGCGTGCAGCCCGCCCCGGGCGGTGATCGAGGTGACCTGTCCGCTGCCGGCGGCCAGCAGCCACCACGTGCCGGCCGGGGACTTCCACAGGACTCCGGCCAATACCCGTGGATTGCGCGGTCCGCAGGCCGTACCGCCCTCGGCGTGCGCCGTGACCGAGCCCGTCGCGTAGGGCGCGCCGCTCGGCGCCGGGGGCTGGATCTGCGCCATCGTGCGGCTGCCCGCACCGCGCCAGGTCTCGGCGCGGGTGCACAGCCAGGCCGCGAGGCCGGCGCCCGTGGGCAGCGGCTGTCGGGCGAACTGCCAGGCGTTCACCGTGCGCACGCCCTGCCCGCGCACCGCGGCCAGTTGGCAGGCCGTACGCGCCCAGGCCGCCTTGGCCTGCTTGCCGGTCACCTCGCCGGGCCGGCGCGGCCTGCCGTACGTCAGACGGGCCGGGGCCAGCTCACCGAGATCGGTCAGCAGCCGCCCGCCGGCCTGCAGTGCCGGCCAGGTCGTGCACTTCTCCGCGGGCTGCGCGGTGGGCACCGGGCTGGTGACCCCGCCCGCCCCGATGACCACCGGCTGGCCCGCCGCGTCCGGCTTGACCAGATCGAGCAGCCGCGCCGACGTCACCCACGGGGCGGTCAGATAGCGCACATTGCCCTGCGTACGGCTCACCACCAGCGCGCTCGCCGCGTCGCCGGCCGCGCCGTCCACCCGGGCGAAGTCCAGCGCGGCTCCGGTGCCGTCGGTCTGCCCGGCGCCGTCCGCCGCCTCCGCGTACCGCACCACCCGCAGCCCGTCGTGCAGCAGCACCACCACGGCGTGGTCCACCACCCCCGCGAACAGCAGCTGGGCCGGGCCGGCCGCCGGGCCCGGCGCGGTCCCGGGCGTCGCCGAGACCTGCACCCCGGCCCCCGGCCTGGCCCACACGGCCAGCGCCCGCCGCAGCAGCGCCTTGTCGTGGATCCGGTCGCCGCGGGCGGGCCAGGCGGCGAAGTCCTGCCGCGCGGCCTGCTTCCAGGCGGTCGCGGAGCTCACCCGCAGCTTCCCGGGGTCCAGGGCCGCCTCGGCGGCGGCGTTGCGCGCGTACGGCGGGGCGGCGGCGCCGTCCGGGCCCCAGCCGTCGCCCGGCATCCCCAGCAGCGCCCCGCACACCAGCACCGCCGCACTCGCCGCCAGCACCGCCCGGCCGTGCTGCCGCCGCCGGATCAGATCCGTCGGCCGGGCCTGCAGCGCACAGGGGTCGAACTCCGGCGACTCCAGCAGCGACCGGTCCCGGCTGCCGGCCGGCGTCGCGGCCCGCTCCGCCTCGTCCAGCGCCTCCCGGGCGTGCGCGACCCCGGCGGCCTCCAGCACCCGGCGCGCCTCGGGCGTGCTCAGCCGCTCCAGATCGCGCAGCACGAACGCCGCCCGGGCCGGGCCGGACAGCGCCGACAGCGCTTGGTCCAGCGCGAGTTCATCCGCGCCGCCGGACCGCGGGAACAGCCGCAGGCCCCACACCTGCGGGAACAGCGGCGGCCGGCGGACGGCGCGGCGGCCGGACAGGGCGGCCCGCAGGACCCGCAGCCGTACGAAGGCGTAGCCGGGGTCGATCGCGGCGTCCGTGCCGGCGCGTTGGGCGGGAAGCCCGAGGCCGCGGGTGGAGCTGCGCTGGCGCGGCAGGGTCCGCTGCACCACGCCGTGGGCGGCCAGCACCCGGCGGCCGCGGCTCTGGCCGGGCGGCAGCACGAGATAGGCCAGCCGGACCAGCCGGGGATAGTGCTCCACCAGCGCCGCCTCGGCCTGCTCGACGTCGATGACGTCGCCGGCCTCCTCGCTGCCGGCGGGGGAGCCGCGGTCCACGTGCCGGGGTGTCGCCTGCTGCTGTCTCTGCTGCTGCTTCACGTTCCGTGAAACGAGTGAATCCTGTGATGGTCACCGGCCCCCCGGGCGCTCCGGCGCCGGCCGGACACGGCTGCGGCCACCGCGGTGTGCCCACCGCGATGGCCGCCCGACCGCCGACCGGACCCCGTCGTCAGTGCTTCAGGTCGAACTCGCCGTCGCGCGCGCCGAGGACGAACGCCCGCCACTCCGCCTCGGTGTAGCGGAGTACCACATCGGGGTCCGTGGAATTGCGCATGGCCACCGCGCCGCGCTCCAGGAAGGCGATCTCCACCGCTTCTTCCGCGTCGCCCGGGGCGCGCTGCCAGGTGGCGTCGGAGATGTCCAGGGCGTAGAGCCACTCTTTCTCCGCTGCGGCACTCATACCGTGTTTTTCCCCTCGCTCGTGGTGCGTTGCGGTCAGCGTACGCGGTGGCCGGATGCGCTTCCAGTGACCGTCCAGCGACGGAAGGTTGCCGTACCGCGGTCCCCGGTCGCGGAGTTGGCGGCCGACTGGTGCAGTCCGGTGTCCTGCCGGGCGGCGGCTCCGGGGGCGCGGACGGTGGCGATCTCGCGCCAGCCGGCGCCGCCGTCGGTGGAGCAGGCGCCGGTGTACGTACCGGAGCGCCCCGCGTCCGGGCCGCGGGTCAGCCGCAGCAGGACGGGCGCGGTGACGCCGGTGAGCCGCCGGTAGGTGTCCAGGGTGCCGTCGCCGTTGGCGTCGTAGGACAGCACGACGCCGTTGGCGGGCGTCACGGACAGGTTGAGGAAGCCGAGGGCGTCCGGGGAGCCGGGGGCGGGGGTGGCCAGCCGGTTGCGGACGACGAGGCCGGCGCGGGCCCAGGGGCCGGTCGGGTCCTGCGCGCTCACCTCGACCGTCACCGAGCCGCCCGCGGTGAGCGCGTCCGGCCGGTAGACCGCGCCGAATTCGGCGGTGGCCTTCCACAGGTCGGCGCCCGCGCCGTTGACCGCGAGCCGGTCGCCGAGCTGGCCGAAGACCGCCGCGTTGGTGGTGACCGTGCGCAACTCCAGGTCCAGCGGCCCCGCCACGAACAGGGTGCCGTGGTGGGCGGCGCGGACCCGTGGCTCGCCCTTCGGCCCGTAGTCGGCGGTGAGGCCGTACGGCAGCGCCGTCAGCGGCTCGGTGAGCGGGCCGTCGGGTGCGGTGACCCGCCAGCGGGCCCGGCCGGTGCCGCCGGGCGGGAGCGACGGCAGCGACACCGGTCCCTGCGCGGTGGCCTCGACGCCGGTCAGCGCGAAGTCGACCCGGCCGGTCGCCCGCAGCCCGTTGACGTTGCGCAGGGCCGCGGTGACGTCGCCGCTTCCGCCCGGCGGCAGCGCGGACGGGCTCGCGGTGACGGTGACGGTGCCCTGGTACGGAGCCTTCGCGAGGGTGTCGTGGACCCGCTGCGCGGTGCGGTACGCCTCGGTCGTGGGGTGCAGCGGATGGCTGGTGCGGGCGCGGGTCCAGGGCTCTTCCAGGGCGTACCAGTCGAAGGTCTTCGGCGGCCGGTCCGCGGCCAGGGCGTCCGCCAGCTCGTCCAAGTACGCCTGCCACTGCGGGAGATGGACCTCGCCGATCAGGCCGTGCCAGTCGCGGTTGGCGTAGTTGGCGAGCGAGCCGCCGTCGGCGGTGGCCCGGTCCGCCCACGTGGTGAGCAGCGCCCGCGCGCTGTGTTCCAGGCGCGCCTCCTCCTCGGGGCCGGTCGCCATGGCCCGGGCGTCCGCCAGCCACGGTCCCAGCAGGAACTGCCGGTGGGCGCCGGTGACGTCCTCGCTGAGCCGCATCAGGTGCAGCCACAGCCCGGACAGCGCACGGAACGTGGCGCGGTCCTTGCGCCGGTAGGCGTCCTGGAGCTGCCCGATCAGCTGCCAGGACCGGTTGGCCAGCGCCTGCCGGGCGGTGTCGGTCAGATCGCGGCGGTAGGCGTCGGAGCCGCGCAGGGCGGGGCGGACGGTCAGCAGCGCCGCGAACGCGGTGTCGAAGGCCGCCGGGTCGAAGGCGGGGGTGTGGGTGGCGTAGACGGTGCCGGAGCGGGCGGCCAGGTCGGGGCGGGCGGCGAAGACCGAGTCGTGCGGGCGGCCGTCCTTGCTGGAGATCTCGTAGGCGCTGGTGCCCAGTGCGGCGAACGCGGCACGGGCCCCCGCGTCGCGGGCGCCGTAGCGCAGGTCGGCATAGCCGTCGAACCATGCGCCGCGGTCCACCGGGCGCTCCCGCCAGGCGAGTTCGCTGAACAGCTCGAACGCGGCCGGGTCGCGTTCGGCGGCCTCCGGCATGTACGCGGTCCCGGCGAGCCTGCTGCCCGGCTTGTCGCGCCAGGCCGGAAAGCGCTCGGCCCAGACGTGCGTCTTGGCGCCGATGGTGGTGCGGCCGCCGAAGTTGGGGATGGAGCCGAACGCGTACGGCACGCCGCCCCAGTCCCGCTCCCGGTCGGTGACCGTCTCCAGGTCGCTGAGGCCGTCCACGATCAGCATCCGGTCGTGGTCGACGGCGTCCAGCAGATCGCGCCGCGGGTTGTTCTGCCAGCCCAGGATCACCCAGGTCGCGCCGGGGCGGGCGGTGCGCAGCGCCCTCTCGACGGCGCGGGCGGCGTCCGGCACCGGGACGTCGCCGGGGTCGCCGCCCTCGTGCAGCAGATCCATCTTGAAGTGGTCGGCGGGGCCGAGGAGTTGCTCCTGGTGGCGGTAGAAGGCGGCGGCCGCCGTGGCGAAGACCTCGGTGCGCGGATCGAGCCAGTCGGGGCGGGGCAGCCCCGACCAGGTGCCCTGCGGCACGGTGCGGGCGCCGGGGTTGCGGGCGGCGAAACCGCCGGGGACGGTGCCGAAGTAGCCGGGCAGTACGGGGCGCATGCCCAGCTCGCGCAGCCGGCCGGTGATCCTTCGGCCCAACTCGGCGCGTTTGGCGATCAGTTCGCTGCTGGTGGGGCCGCCGTAGCCGCTCATGTTCTGCAGCAGCCACCACGGCTGGTGTGAGGGCGCCGGGATCCAGGCGCGGGCCTCGGCGTCGGAGTAGCCGAAGCCGGTCAGCAGCCGGTGGTAGACCGCCTCGGCGCCCGGGGTGACCAGCACCTCGTTCACCCCGTGCAGCGCCAGTACGTCGATGATCCGCTCCCAGCGCGGCCAGTTCGCGTACGGGGCGGTGTAGCCGTCGTGGGTGTCGTTGAGGGCGAAGCGGTGCGGCAGCGCGGTGCCGCGCTCGACGGGGGAGGCCGGGGCGGGCAGCCGGCCGGGCAGCTCCACCTGGTCGCCGGCCCACGACAGATGGGCCCGGCAGGTGTATTTGAGGTACCAGTGGACGCCGGTCAGCAGCACCGCGGGCGTGGTCCCGGCGACCGTGATCCGGCCCGCCCGGCCCTCGACGCGGAACCGGTCGCCGGTGCCGTCCGGGGCGAGCGCCACCAGCTGGAACTGGTCGGCGTGCCGGGGCAGCAGCCGGGTCAGCGCGGCCCGTGCCGGTGCGGTGTCGTACGCCGGTGCCCGCCCCTGCCGGCGGCCGTCCCGCCCGGGGGCGGGGGAGGCCCCGCCGAGCGCCACCCCCGCACCGATCGCTCCGGCGGTCCCCAGCACTGCGCGTCGTGACGGTCGGCTCACGTGTGCCCCCACTGCTCGGTGGTTACAACAGTCGCGTGTGTGGGGGCACGCTAACGGGCAGTCAGCCGCGGTCCAAGTAGGCCTCCGGCCGTGCGGCCGGGGCCGGGCCTGGAGCTGGCACTGGCCCCGGACCTGGCTCCGGACCTGGCCGCGGCCTGCGTTCGGCCCCGGCCGGGGCCCGGTGGCCGGTACCCGTCGCCGGTCGGCCGCCGCGCCGGGCGGCGACCAGTGTTCCGCGGACCCTCATCCCTTCGCTTCCTGGGCTTCACGCGCCCGGCCGGCGGGCCCGGGAACAGTCTGCCGCGTAGAGAAGGGCCAGGTCACCGGGTTGCGCCCGCACTCGGCGTCATCCCGGCACCGCATTTCGGCCGGCCCCGCCGTCTCCCCGCCCGTCGACTCGCACAGCCTCCCCACTCCCCATGGAGGGCTCTCATGAGCGTGGCATCGACCGCGTCCGCCGTCCCCACTCCCGTGCCCACCCACGTCCCCACCCCCGTCCCCGCGAACGC
>NZ_SDIF01000092.1 GCF_004122735.1 Streptomyces sioyaensis
TTGCGCCTGCGGCGGGCGTGGGTGGTCGGGTGCGGTGCCGCTCCTCCGGACTTCGTCCTGCGGCGCGGCCCCTCCCGCGAGTGGGTGGGAAAGAGGCCGGTGGGGGCGGGCCCTGGCCGTCGTCTGCGTGCAGTCGAGGGATGAGGCCCGCCCCCACCGGTCTTCATCCACCCCCAACGGGAGGGGCCGGACCGCAGGACGGAGTCCGGAGGGCCGGTCCCGCAGCCGAACAGCCAGCGCAGCGGCAACCAGCCCGCCGCAGGCGCAACGGCGAGAAGCCCTGCGGCGCGACGGCCGACAACGTGCGGCGTCAGATCACTGCGTGCGACGGCCCCCGTCGCCCCCGCTCGGCGCGCGCCACGTCCTCCGCCGCGCGCAAAGCGCGCACGGCGTTCTGCCAAGTCAGCTTGGCCACGTCGGACTCGGACCACTTCCGGTCCAAGAGTTCGGCGATCAGATTCGGGTAGCCCGCGACATCCGCCAGGCCGTCAGGCGTGAACGCGGTGCCGTCGAAGTCCCCGCCGATGCCGAGGTGGTCGACGCCGGCGACCTCGCGCATGTGGTCGAGGTGGTCGGCGACGGTCGCCACGGTGGCCTTCGGCCGCGGGTGGGCGGCCTCGAAGGCGCGCTGGACGGCCATACCGGCCTCGGTGGTGTCGAGGTGGTGCAGCCCGTGCGCCCGCATGTTCTCGTCGGCGCGCTGCGTCCACGCGACGGCGTCCGGCAGCACGAACTTCGGCACGAAGGTGGCCATCGCGACGCCGCCGTTGGCGGGCAGCTGTGCCAGTACGTCGTCGGGGATGTTGCGCGGATGGTCGCAGACGGCGCGCGCGGAGGAGTGCGAGAAGATCACCGGCGCGGTGCTGACCCGCAGCGCGTCGCGCATGGTGGCGGCCGAGACGTGCGAGAGGTCGACCAGCATCCCGCAGCGGTTCATCTCCCGGACGACCTCCTCGCCGAAGGCGGTCAGACCGTTGTGGCGGGCCTCGTCGGTGGCGGAGTCCGCCCAGTCGATGGTGTCGTTGTGGGTGAGCGTCATGTAGCGCACGCCCAGCCGGTGCAGCGCGCGCAGGGTGGCCAGCGAGTTGTGGATGGAGTGGCCGCCCTCGGCACCCATGAGGGACGCGATCCGGCCCTCGGCGCGGGCCGCCTCCATGTCGTCGGCGGTCAGCGCCAGGCGCAGCTCGCCGGGGTAGCGGGCGACCAGCTCCCGGACCACGTCGATCTGTTCGAGGGTGGCGCTGACGGCCTTGTCGCCCGCGTAGTCGGCGCGTACGTACACCGACCAGAACTGTGCGCCGACGCCGCCGGCCCGCAGCCGCGGCAGATCGGTGTGCAGATGCGCGGACTGGTCGGTGGCGATGTCGCGCCGGTCGAGGTCGTAGCGGACCTGCTCACGCAGCGCCCAGGGCAGGTCGTTGTGGCCGTCGACGACGGGCCAGCGGGCGAGCAGATCCCGGGCGGCCTCCCGGGACGAGCTCACCGGCCGCCCCCGAAGCCGAAGCCGCCCGGGGCGGCGACCTTGTTGCGCAGCCGCTTGCCCTTCTCGGTGGCCTGGTCGTTCAGCTCCTGCTGGAACTCCCGCATCCGGCCGAGGAGTTCGGCGTCCTGGGTGGCGAGGATCCGGGCGGCGAGCAGCCCGGCGTTGCGGGCCCCGCCGACCGAGACGGTGGCGACCGGGACGCCGGCCGGCATCTGCACGATGGAGAGGAGGGAGTCCATGCCGTCCAGGTACTTGAGCGGGACGGGGACGCCGATGACCGGGAGCGGGGTGACCGACGCGAGCATCCCGGGGAGGTGGGCCGCGCCCCCGGCGCCCGCGATGATCGCCTTCAGTCCGCGGCCGGCCGCCTCCTCGCCGTACGCGATCATCTCGCGCGGCATGCGGTGCGCCGAGACGACGTCGACCTCGTAGGGGATCTCGAACTCGTCGAGGGCCTGGGCGGCGGCCTCCATGACGGGCCAGTCGGAGTCGGAGCCCATGACGATGCCGATGAGCGGGGCGCCGGCCGTCCCGGGCGAGGGGGTGTCTGCGGTCGGTGCCGGACGGTTGTCGGGCGACGGGCTGGACGTCATTCGGTGATCGTTCCTCGCAGATAGCCGGCGGCATGAGCGGCGCGCTCGCGCACGTCGGCCAGGTCGTCGCCGTAGGTGTTGACGTGTCCGACCTTACGGCCGGGCTTCACGTCCTTGCCGTACATATGGATCTTCAACTGCGGGTCCCGCGCCATGCAATGGAGGTACGCGTAGTACATGTCGGGGTAGTCGCCGCCGAGCACGTTGGCCATGACCGTCCAGGGGGCGCGCGGGCGCGGGTCGCCGAGCGGGAGGTCGAGCACGGCACGGACGTGGTTGGCGAACTGCGAGGTGATCGCGCCGTCCTGGGTCCAGTGGCCGGAATTGTGCGGGCGCATGGCGAGCTCGTTGACGAGGATCCGGCCGTCGGCGGTCTCGAAGAGCTCGACGGCCAGATGGCCGACGACGCCCAGCTCCTGGGCGATCCGCAGCGCCAGCTGCTGGGCCTGGCCGGCGAGTTCCTCGTCGAGGTCGGGCGCCGGGGCGATCACGGTGTCGCAGACCCCGTCGACCTGGATGGACTCCACGACCGGGTAGGCCACGGCCTGGCCGTGCGGGGAGCGGACGATGTTGGCCGCCAGTTCGCGCGCGAAATCGACCTTTTCCTCCGCGAGGACGGGCACCCCGGCACGGAACGGCTCGGCGGCCTCCTTGGAGGATCGCACGACCCAGACGCCCTTGCCGTCATAGCCCCCGCGGACGGTCTTGAGGATCACCGGGAAGCCGTCCGGCGCCTGCCCGCCACCGAGCTCGGCCGCGAAGCGCTCGACGTCCGCGGGGTCGGAAACGATGCGGTGGCGTGGACAGGGCACGCCGATCGCGTCCAGTTTCGCCCGCATCACCCCCTTGTCCTGGGCGTGCACCAGCGCATCGGGGCCGGGCCGCACGGGGATCCCGTCGGCCTCCAGGGCCCACAAATGCTCGGTGGGAACGTGCTCGTGATCGAAGGTGATCACATCACAGCCACGAGCGAAGGCACGCAGCGTGTCCAGATCGCGGTAGTCGCCGATGACGACATCACCGACCACCTGAGCCGCCGAGTCCTGCGGAGTGTCGCTGAGGAGCTTGAATCTGATGCCGAGGGGGATACCCGCCTCGTGGGTCATACGGGCGAGCTGACCGCCGCCCACCATGCCGACTACCGGGAACGTCACGCCCCCAGGGTATCCGTACGGCGCCGCGGCCCGGACCCCGGCTTGGATGATCCTCTGAGTTCGCACGTTCGACGATCGCCGACAGCGGACCGCCGCCTGCCCCGACTCCCGGGCCGGCGGGCGCGTCCGGCGCCCGGAACGGGCCCGGCGAGGGGGAGGCCGGATGGAGAACAGCGGCATAACCAGGGGCACGAGGGCGCTGGTGATCGTGGTGGCGATCGCCGCGCTGCTCATCGCCCTGCACTCCGTTTTCAGCCAGCTGTCCGCGCCGCGGATCTATGACGCCGACGACACCGAGATCGCGGTCGCCCCCGGAGACCGCTTCAGCGTGCAGGTCGACGACGAGGGCACCGACGGCTACCGCTGGATCATCGCCGAGCCCCGCCCCGACCCGGCCGTCGTGCGGGCCACCGGCTCCCGGGTGGTCCCCGGCGGCGCACGGGCCGGCTCGGGCCCGGTCCGCCGCCTCGGCTTCCGGGCCGTCCGCCCGGGCCGTACGGACGTACGGCTGCTGCGCTGCCGGCGCTGCGGCACCGGAGCGGCCGACGAGGCGGGCGCCCGCAGCCTCAACTTCCGGGTGACCGTGGGCTGACCCCGACGGCCCGCAGGGGGCTGTGCCCGGAGTTGCCGGGCGGCAAGCAGCACCGTCGGCCCGTGGTTAGCATGAGGGAGCGGACCAGCGTTGACGGCCGCGGACACCGCCCACGACGGGGAGCTGAACGATCACCATGAGTGAACGGAGCGCACTGCGGTCGAGACTGGAGGCGCTCACCCGGGAATTGGTGAAGTTCGGTGCGGTCGGCGGCGCGGGCGTCGTGGTCAACTTCGCGGTGTTCAACCTCGTACGGCATCTGACCGAGGTGCCCGTCGTGCGGGCCAGCATCGTGGCGACCGTCGTGGCGACCGGCACCAACTATCTCGGTTACCGCTACTTCACCTACCGCGACCGCGACAAGCGGGGCCGCACGAAGGAGCTGACGCTCTTCCTGCTGTTCAGCGTCGTCGGCCTGGTCATCGAGAACGGCGTGCTCTACATCGCGACCTACGGCTTCGACTGGGACTCCCCGCTGCAGAGCAACGTCTTCAAGTTCCTCGGCATCGCCGTCGCCACGCTCTTCCGCTTCTGGTCCTACCGCACCTGGGTCTTCCGTGCGCTGCCCGCGCGCAAGGCCGTGGCGACCGCCGAGTCCTTCCTCGCCGACGACTCGCCGCGCCCGCGCAGCGCCTCGCGGAGGTAGCCCGGGCCGCGCGCCCTATTCGTCGGTGGGCTCCTGCTCCCGGGCCAGGAACAGCGCGAAGACCGGCGGATGCTGCTGGAGCAGTTCGAGCCGCCCGCCGTCCGCCTCCGCCAGGTCCCGGGCCACGGCCAGCCCCAGCCCCGTGGAGTTACGGCCGGAGACGGTCCGCTCGAAGACCCGCGAGCCCAGGTCGGGCGGGACACCGGGACCGGCGTCGGTGACCTCGACGACCGCCTGGTTGCCGGTGACGCGGGTACGCAGCGCGACCGTTCCGTCACCGTGCATCAGCGAGTTCTCGATGAGGGTGGCCATCACCTGGGCGACCGCACCCGGCGTGCCGACGGCCCGCAGGCCCTTCTTGCCGGAGCGCACGATGGCCCGTCCCGCGCTGCGGTAGGCCGGCCGCCACTCCTCGATCTGCTGCTTGACCACCTCGTCCAGATCGAAGGCGACCGCGGAGCCGCTGCGCGGGTCGCGGGAATTGGTCAGCAGCCGCTGGACGACGTCCGTCAGCCGCTCCACCTGGGCCAGCGCGATGGTGGCCTCTTCCTTCACGGTGTCCGGATCGTCGGTGAGGGTGATCTCCTCCAGCCGCATGGACAGCGCGGTCAGCGGCGTCCGCAGCTGGTGGGAGGCGTCCGCGGCCAGCCGCCGCTCGGCGGTCAGCATCCGGGCGATCCGCTCGGCACTGGCGTCCAGCACATCGGCGACCCGGTCCAGCTCCTGCACGCCGTAGCGGCGGTGGCGCGGGCGGGGGTCGCCGGAGCCGAGCCGTTCGGCGGTCTCCGCGAGGTCGGTCAGCGGCGCGGTCAGCCGGCGGCCCTGGCGGATGGCCAGGATGACGGCGGCGATGATCGCCAGCAGCGCCACGGCCAGAATGACGAGCAGTGTGCGGCCGATCTCCGCGCTGACCGTGGAGCGGGACTCCTGGACGGTGACGGACTCCCCGCGGTCGCCGCGCACCGTCGAGGCGATGACATCGCCCGAGGGGCGGTGCCCGATCTCGATCGGCGCCTTGCCGGGCACCTTGATCTCGGCGTGCCGCTTGGCGGTGATCTGCTCGGAGAGGATGCCCGGGGTGATCTTCTCGCCGCTGCCCAGCCGGCTCTCCACTATCCCGACCAGCCGCACCGCCTCCGACGCCACGCTCTCCTGCGCGCCGGACTGGATGGTGCGGGTCTCGACGATCACCAAGGAGACGCCGAAGACGGCGATCACGACGAGCACCACGGCGAGCGTGGAGTTGATCAGGCGGCGGCGCACGGGCCCCTAGCTCTTCTCGAAGCGGAAGCCGACTCCGCGGACGGTGGCGATGTAGCGGGGATTGGCGGCGTCGTCCCCGAGCTTCTTGCGCAGCCAGGAGATGTGCATGTCGAGCGTCTTGGTGGACGACCACCACGTGGTGTCCCAGACCTCGCGCATCAGCTGGTCACGGGTGACGACCCGGCCGGCGTCCCGCACCAGGACCCGCAGCAGATCGAACTCCTTGGCCGTGAGCTGGAGTTCCTCCTCGCCCATCCAGGCGCGGTGCGACTCGACATCGATCCGTACGCCGTGGGTGGCCGGCGGCTGCTGGGGCTCGGCGGTGGAGCCGCGGCGCAGCAGGGCCCGTACCCGGGCGAGGAGTTCGGCGAGCCGGAAGGGCTTGGTGACGTAGTCGTCGGCGCCGGCGTCCAGGCCCACGACGGTGTCCACCTCATCGGCGCGGGCGGTCAGCACCAGGACGGGGAAGGAATGGCCTTCGTTGCGCAGCCGGCGGGCGACCTCCAGGCCGTCCATGCCGGGCAGTCCCAGGTCCAGGACGACGAGGTCGATATTGCCCTGGAGACCGGCGTCGAGCGCCGTCGGGCCGTCCTCGCGCACCTCGACTTCGTAACCCTCGCGGCGCAGTGCGCGGGCGAGCGGCTCCGAGATGGACGCGTCATCCTCGGCGAGCAGTACACGGGTCATGGGCCGATGGTAGTCCGATGTATCCGCAGCGAGGGGCGGACCAGCGCGGATGGCCGACGGCGGACCCGTTCCCGCGCCTTTGGCGCCGTGAGCTGCGCAAGCGCGGGCGCGCGCGAGGGCGCGCGGGTGTCCCGAGGCGCGCCCGTAGTTCCCGGAATGGATGTGACCGTTGTCTCACCCCACCCAACGGGCCGGTAACCAGACGTATGGTGGCTCGACGTCCATCGCACAACCTTCGGGACCTTTGGCGCTCAACCGACGTCATCGGTCCCTCGTTGTGTCCTGGGCCGGCACCCCCGGCCCTGATGCACAGTGATCGACCTGCCGACCGGGTCCGCCGCGCGCTTGCACTAAGGGGAGCGTGGATTCCGGGGTACGACCGTCCTGCCGGCCCCTTGCGGGGAGCCGAACCTCCCGGACGTGGGGGCGGACGGGGCGACGCCGGTGCCGGTCATCCCCTCCGACCCGGGCGCGTATCGCCTGCGAACGCGTCCCGTAGCAGCAAGGAAGCTTCCATGGCGTCCAGCCTGACGAAGGATGCGGCCCAGCAGGGGAACCCTGCGGACGGCGGCAAGACCTTCTTCGGCCACCCCCGCGGACTGGCCACTCTCTTCATGACCGAGATGTGGGAGCGCTTCAGCTTCTACGGCATGAAGGCCCTCCTGCCCCTGTACCTGATCGCGCCCGGCGGCATGCATATGCAGGCCACCACGGCCACGGCGATCTACTCGGTGTACATGGCGATGGTCTACCTCCTCGCGATGCCGGGCGGCTGGATGGCCGACCGCTTCTGGGGGCCGCGTAAGACGGTCGCGATCGGCGCCGGAGTCGTCATCGCGGGCCACATCACGCTCGCCCTGCCCACCCCGGCGACCTTCTTCGCCGGTCTCGTACTGGTCGCGCTCGGCTCCGGCCTGCTGAAGGCGAACATCTCCACGATGGTGGGCCACCTCTACAACGGCCCGGAGGACCCGCGCCGTGACGGTGGCTTCACGCTCTTCTACATCGGCATCAACCTCGGCGCCTTCCTGGCCCCGCTGACCATCGGCACCGTCGGCGAGAACGTCAACTGGCACCTCGGCTTCACGCTCGCCGCCGTCGGCATGGCGCTCGGCCTCGCCCAGTTCATGCTCGGCACCCGCCACCTCAGCGCGGAGAGCAGCGTCGTCGCCCAGCCCGCGACGCCGCAGGAGAAGGCGTCCGTGCTGCGCAAGGGCCTGATCTGGCTGTTCGTCGCGGCCGTGTTCTACACCCTGCTCGCCGTGAGCGGTAACTTCGCCGACTGGGCGCTGATGCCGATCACCATCGCCGGCCTGGTCATCCCGATCGCGGTCCTGATCCGCATGAAGCGCGACAAGGAGGTCACGGAACTCGAGCAGTCCAAGCTCTCGGGCTACATCTGGTTCTTCGTGGTCGCCGCCATCTTCTGGATGATCTACGACCAGAACGGCTCGACGCTGTCGATCTTCGGTGAGAACTCCACGACGAACAACCTGCTGGGATTCCACTTCCCGACGTCCTGGTACCAGTCGCTGAACCCGATCTTCATCATGGCGCTGGCCCCGGTGGTCGCCTCGGCGTGGCTGTGGCTGAACAAGCGCGGCAAGGAGCCCAGCACCGCCGTCAAGTTCGCGTCCAGCCTCACCCTGATCGGTATCTCCTTCGTCGTCTTCCTCATGCCGCTGCTCGACACCGCCGCCCATGGCGGCAAGGTCAGCCCGATGTGGCTGGTGGCGGTCTACTTCATCCAGACCATCGGTGAGCTGTGCCTCTCCCCGGTCGGGCTGTCGGTCACCACGAAGATGGCGCCCGCCAAGTACAGCTCCCAGATGATGGGTGTCTGGTTCCTCGCGGTCACCGCGGGTGACTCGGTGTCAGGTCTGCTGACGTCGCCGCAGCTCAACGTCGACCTGAACAACTCGGTGTCGGTCACCGTCGAGGCCGTCCTCGCGGTCGTCGCGGGCGTCGGCATCTGGATGTACCGCAAGCGGGTCAAGGAGCTGATGGGCAGCGTCAACTGACGCCTGCCGGCCCCGGACAGCGGAAGGGGGGCGTCGCACCGCCGGTGCGACGCCCCCCTTCGTGCGTCCCGTGGACGTGCCGGGTCAGCGGACCCGTGCCCGGCGCCGCGGCAGGAACGTGAAGACCGCGCCGCCCAGCAGGATGGCCGTCCCGGCGAGGAGGCCGAGCGCCGTCAGCCCGCCGTGATCATTCGCGCCGGTCTCGGCGAGGCCGCCGCCGCTGCCACTGCCGCCCGAGGCACCGGCCGTCCCCGCCGTACCGCCTCCGGAGACCGTCGCACCGCCCGAGGCGCCACCGGAGGTGCCGCCCTGCTGTGCCGAGGTGTCCAGGGTGAGCGAGGCGCCCGGGTCCTTCTCCGGGGTGCAGGTGGTGGTCGTCCCCAGGGCGTTGACCGTGAGCACACCCGGCGTCAGCGTGGCCTTACCGGTGGCGCCCGGCTTGTAGGTGCCGGTCAGATCGGGGATCGCGATCGGCTGGCCCGACTTGATGGGCGCGGCGTTCGCCGGCCCCGCGACCTTCACCGACCCCTTGTCCGCGCCGCCGACCTTGACGTCCATCGACGGCTTGACCGCGCCCTTGGGGATGTCCGCCGGGCTGTCCATCACGGACTTGGCGAACTTCACCGTCAGGCCGTAACTGCCGCTCTTCTTCACGGCGTTGATCTGGACCGGCGAGGTCGCCTTCTTGTCCCCGATCGGCGTCTTGCAGGCGTACGGGACCTGCACCTCCTTGCCCTTGTACGCGGTGCCGTCGGGGTCGCCGCCGGAGCCGCCGCCGGACGTGCTGCCCGAGGTCGCACCGCCGGAGGTGCCGGCGCTGGTCCCGCCGGACGTCGTGCCGGACGTGGTCCCACCGGAGGTACCCGCCGTGGTCCCGCCGGAGGTCCCGGCCGTGGTGCCGCCCGTCGTACCGGTCGTGGAGCCACCCGTCGTGCCGGACGTGGTCCCTCCGGTCGTGCCGCCGGAACCGCCCCCGCCGTCGGTCACCTTGACGGTGACCGCGGGCTTCACCGTCTCCTTGGGCGAGCACTTGGTGTCCGTCGAGATCGGCTTGTTGACGTTGATGTTGTAGAAGCCGGGCGCCAGGGTGACCTCACCGGCCTTCGTCAGCTTCAGCTTGCCCTTCATGTCGGACAGCTTCATCGCGCCGCCCTTGGGGATGGGCGGATTCTGCCGTGGCCCCTGCATCGCCAGATCGCCGGTCTGTGCCCCGGCCACCTTGATCGTGCCGGTCGGCTGGACGGTGTTCTCCCCCAGATCGAGGATGTCGGGGTTCTTGGAGGCGCCCTCGACCGTCTTCCAGACCACCTCGATCTCGTCGCCGACCTTGGCCGTCGCCGGCGCGCTGACCGCGACCTTCGTGGTGCCCTCGATCGGCGGCAGCCCCGATATCGGCGGCGGCAGACACTCCGTCTTGTACGACACCTCCGCTGCCTGGGCGGTCCCGGCCGCGGTCATGATGCCCGCCCCCGCGAGCACCAGCGCGGCCGCCGAGGCCACCGCCGTTCTCCTCCGTTGCCTCATCACGCAGAACCTTTCGACGTCGGTCGTTCGGTTGATGTGGTGGTGGACGGTGCGGTGTCCGGGGTGAACCACGGCAGCCCGCCGGATTCGCCCGGCGTACCGGGGCCGTCCGTGGAGCCGTCGTGCGCGGTGCGGTCCTTGGTGCGGGTTCGGGTGCCGGGTGGCCGGCCGGCGGTGCGGCCGCGCCCTGCGGAGTGCTTGCGGGTCCGGTCCGTCCGGTGCGGGCGTACCCGGTCCACGAGCGCCATCCCGATGCGGAACACCGCCGTCGGGATCACCACGCACAGCAGCACCCAGAAGAGCGTCACGCCCCAGGGCCGGCCGACCCCCCAGGGCTGCTCGACCAGGGTCCGGCCGCCGTAGGCGAGGGAGACCAGATAGTCCCCGTGTGCGCCGGCCGGCAGCTCGACCGGCAGCCTGATCTGCGCCTTCTTTCCGGCGGGGATGGTGCCCCGCCACTGCTGCTCCTCCCACTTGGGGGCGAAGACGCCGTGCGAGGTCCCGACCCGGAAAAGCGGGTCCCGGGCCGGCACCGGGCCGAGATTGCCGACGGTGACGGTCAGTTCGCGCTGTGCCGGGGCGCCGAACCAGGTCAGCAGGCCGCTGCTGCCCGCCAGCCGGGGTTGGGCGAGCACCGCCAGCCGGCCGCCGGTGGTCTCCCGGGGCAGCGGCGCCACCGGGTGGCCCGCCACCGTGAAGGGGGCATCCGCCGCGGCAGCCGCACCGGTCACGGTGGCCACATGCACCACACAGGGGCAGGGCTTCGGCGGCTCGGCGACCGGCAGCTTCCTGCGGAAGGCGCCGTGGGCATCGGTGGTGGTGGCCCGTCCGTCACCGTTGGCGCAGGAGTTGCTGCCGCCGATCATGTTCTGTCCGCAGATCAGCAGCGTGAGCAGCGCCTTGGGGCGCCAGCCGTGGCCGGTCACGGTGAGGCTGCCGCCCTTGCCCGCCTCCTTCGCGGAGAGCTGGACGACGGGCTTGCCGTCGGCGGCGGCCTGGGGAGCGGCCTGGGCCCCGGCGGCCGGCAGCAGCCCCGGCGCCAGCGCCGCGCACAGGGCGAGCGCGGCCACCGTCCGCCCCCGTACGCGACATCGGGGCGCGTCGGCGCGGACCGTGCGCGTGACCGCCGTCCGGCCCGCCCCCGTCCGGCCGTTCATGCGCGCGCTCCCGGTCCGGTGCCCGCCAGTTCGGCCGCCGCGTCCGCCGCCTCGTCCCCGGGCGGCCGCGCCTCGCCGACCGCACGCCGGGCGGCCTGCCCGCCCCGCGTCCCGCCCGGCCCGGCGCCACGGCGTCGCCGGCGTACGGCCGCCAGCCCGCCCGCACCCACCGCGAGCAGCAGCACCGGGGCGGCGAGGACGCCCCAGGGGGCCGCCGTGTACGAGGCGGTGGCGGCCCCGTGGGCACCGCCCGCCGCGGTCGCCGTGAGATGGACCTCCACCGCGTCCAGAGCGGGCGGACCGGGCCAGTTCTCCGTCAGGTCGACCGCCCGGCCGGGCGCCAGTGCGGACGGCAGCGTACGGGCGGCCCGCCGCAGCACCGGGCCGAAGAGCCCGTCCGCGCGCACCGCGATCCGCGGCCTGAGCACCGTGTTGCCGCGGTTGACCAGCGTGTACCGGATGACCGCCGCCCCGCCCGCGCCACGCACCGACACCTTCTCGACGGTCAGCGCGGACAACACCGGCCCCGTCACCCGCAGATGGAGCGGTACGGCCGCCCGCCCGCCCTCCTGGCCGGTGGCGAGGAGCGCGCCGGAGCGGTCGCCGGGGACCGCGTCGCGCGGGACGGTCACCGTGAACGGGACGCTCGCCCGGGTACGCGGCGGGATCCGCACCTCCTTCGAGGCGAGCGCGAGCCATGCCCCGGCGCCGGAGCCGCGCAGCCGTACGGCGACGGTGCGGCCGGTGGGATTGCTCAGGGACAGCCGGTCGGCCAGGACGCTCCCCGGGGCGCCCTCCAGGTAGAAGAACGGGCGGTCCTGGGCACCCGGGGCGGCGCCGGCCCCCGGGGCCGGCGCGGCGGACCAGCCCGGTGGGGCGGGTGCGGCAGCCGGCCGGGCCGCGGCCGCGGCGGGACACAGCAGCACGACGGCGGCGGCGAGGATCGCACCGCTGACCGCTGTGCGGGGACGGAACGGCATCGGCGGCTCCTGCTGATGCGAGGGGGTGCCTCCGCGTGGGGTACGGAGGTGTACGGAGACGGGGCTGCGCCGCGCGGGTCCTGGGGCCTTTCCGACCCTGACCCATCGGACAGGTCCCGGCGCCCCGCGCGGCCGTCAGGCCCGCTGGTGGCGCCGGGTCAGCCAGAGCACTCCGGCCGCACCGGCCAGCAGCACCGTGCCGCCGAGGGTGCCCAGCGCCACGGCGGAGTCCGCGGGTCCGGTCTGCGGCAGCTGCGCGCCGGAGGAACCGCCGCCCGTGGCGGAACCACCGGCGCCTTCCTGGCTACCGCCGGAACCGCCGGTTCCCTTCACGTCCAGGGTCAGCGAGGGCTTGGGGTGGTTGCTCGGTGTGCAGGTGGTGGTGGTGCCCAGCGCCTTGATGGTGAGCGTGCCCGCCGTGAAGGTGACCTTGCCGCTGCCCTTGGGCGTGTACGTCCCGCTCAAGTCGCTGATCTTGATGGGGGTGTTGGCCGGAATGGCCTTGTCATTGGGCGGCCCGGCGACCGGCACGGTACCGCTCTGCGCACCGCCGAGGCTGATCAGCGCGCTCGGCTTCATGGCGCCCTTGCCCAGCTCGACGGGGCTGGAGGAGACGCCCTTCTGGAACGACATCACGAGCTTGTACCCCCCGCCGCTCGGGGTGCTCTTGATGTCTATGGGCGACACCGCGCCCTTGTTGCCGATCGGCGTTTTGCACTGGTAGTTGACGTCGACGACCTCGGCGTGGGCGGCCGGGGCGGTGAGCATCACCGCGGTCCCGGCCGTCAGCGCCGCCGCCGCGGCGAGGCCGGCGGCCCGGCCCGGGCGCCTGCCGTGCTGTTCGTGGAAGCGGGCCACCTCGTGTTCCCCTTCTCCCGATGAGCGCACCGCCGGAATGTTACTGACGGCACATCAGATTGGGCGCTCAAGGTACGCCGGGGACCGTGCCGAGGGAAGGCACAGCACAGCCCCGATCGGCCCCGGGCCCGCGGCGGCGGGGAATTCCGGCCTCCAGCGGGCGCCCCGGAGGCACCGCACAGCAGGTTCCGCACACGACGAAGCGCGGGCCCGCAGGCCCGCGCTCAGTACTTCCCGGCGTCCACCGCCCGTCTAGGACGGCGCGGCGAGCTCCGCCCAGACGGTCTTGCCCGTGCCGTCGGTGTTGCGCACCACGCCCCAGTCCAGGCACAGCCGCTGCACGATGAACATGCCGTGACCTCCGGGGCGGCCGGGGCGGTGCGGGCTGCGCGGCGCCGGCGAGCCGGTACCGAGGTCACTGACTTCGAGGTGCAGCACTTTGGCACTGCAGCGCAGCCGCAACTCCTCGGGCCCTTCGGCATGCAGGCAGGCGTTGGTGACCAGTTCGGAGACGACGAGCAGCACGTCCTCGGCCGCGGCACGCTGATCGGCGCCGACGGCCGGCAGCCAGCCCCAGTCGTGCAGGGCCTGCCGGGCGAAGTCACGGCCACGCGCCACGGCGCCTCGGGTGCCCGCCAGGCGCAGCCGGCGGACCTGGCCCGCCGGAGTGGCGGCAGCCGGGGCGGCGGAAGCGCCGGCGCTGCCCGGCTCCGGGCCGAGATCGCCCGGCGGGTACGGCCGGGTGGTGCTCATCAGCGCTTCACCTCACCGATTCGCCTGTTCACGGAAAACAGATACTGACTGATTCAACGGATTCAGATGTCTCCTGCCCGACCGGACCGTGAGAACACCCACTTCTTGGGTACGGAAGTTGTGACACGGACTACGTGCCCGGAATGCATCGTTCCGGACACCGCGTCACATCAGTCGGTCAGAGCCGCGTCGAGAGAGTCATGCACCGTGAAGACCGCCTCCGCGCCGGTGATCTCGAAGACCCGGGCCACCACGGGCTGCATCCCGGCCAGATGGACCGCACCCCCCTCGGCCTCCGCCTTCAGTCGCGCGCCGAGCAGCACATTGAGTCCGGTGGAATCCATGAACTCAAGGGGTGAGCAATCCACTACGAGCCGTGCATAACCGTCGTCCACGCACCCCTCCAGTGATTCACGCAACAGATCCGCGGTGTGGTGATCGAGCTCACCCGCGACCGTCACCACCGCGCTGGCGCCGTGATGGCGGATCTCGACATGAAGCCGGCCCCGGCTTGCACTGCCGACCGTCCCGCGGTCCATGCGTGCGCACCCCTCATTGCTGTCTAGACGACTGTTTGCTTACGACTGCGCTTGTCGAACCCTACGCCTTCCTGACGCGCGCCGGTAGCCGGAACAATCCCTATAAAGACCAATATACGGACAACGCGCACTTGCCATCTTCACGCAAATCCAGGTAGGCGTAGAAGCACACATCCAACACGGCCGGCTTTGGAGGCGCCGCACACCGCAGCTTCGTGTAGAGGCATCGGCAGCCATATGCCGAGAACGATGGAGGAGACCATGTCACCCCGGCTCGACGAATTGCGTACCGACGACCACCGGCACCCCGCTTCGTCGACACCCCCGTCCGACCCGACCGGGCTCATCCCTTCCCAGCTGCTCCCTGCCGAATCAGACCTGGCAGAAGAGGCTGAGATCGAGGGTCTGCCCGAGATCCCGCCGTTCGACGAGGTGGGTCCGGTGGACGCGAGGGCTCTGTCCAAGACCCTCTTCGAGCGGCTCGAGAACCTCGAAGAAGGCACCCACGAATTCGCGTACGTCCGTAACACGCTGGTCGAGCTCAATCTCGCCCTGGTGAAGTTCGCGGCCTCCCGGTTCCGTTCCCGCAGCGAGCCCATGGAGGACATCGTCCAGGTCGGCACGATCGGCCTGATCAAGGCGATCGACCGCTTCGAACTCAGCCGTGGCGTCGAGTTCCCGACGTTCGCAATGCCGACCATCATCGGCGAGATCAAGCGTTTCTTCCGCGACACCAGCTGGTCGGTGCGCGTACCGAGGCGGCTCCAGGAACTGCGGCTGGACCTCGCCAAGGCGGGCGACGAGCTGGCGCAGAAGCTGGACCGCGCGCCCACGGTGCACGAACTCGCCGCGCGCCTCGACATCAGCCGTGACGAGGTCGTCGAGGGCATGGCCGCGAGCAACGCGTACACCGCGAGCTCGCTGGACGCCCAGCCGGAGGAGGACGACAGCGAAGGCGCGCTGGCCGACCGCATCGGCTACGAGGACCACGGCCTCGAAGGCATCGAGTACGTGGAATCGCTCAAGCCGCTGATCGCCGAACTCCCGCCGCGCGACCGGAAGATCCTCTCGCTGCGCTTCGTCGCCAACATGACGCAGTCCGAGATCGGCGAGGAGCTGGGCATCTCCCAGATGCACGTCTCCCGTCTGCTCTCGCGCACCCTCGGACGGCTCCGTAAGGGCCTGATGATCGACGAGTGAGGGACCGCGGTCACTGCCGGTCGCCCGCGACCGGCCACCGCCCGCGCGAAGGAGGGCCCGCCCCGGGGTTGTTCGGGACGGGCCCTCCTTCGCGTGCCCGGGCGCACCGGAAGCCGTCAGCCGGCCGTCCGGTGCGGGCCGTCAGACGAGCACGCCCTTGTGCCACACGGCCGAGACGAGCGGGACACCGGGCCGGTAGGCGAGATGGACGTGCGAGGGTGCGTCCAGCAGGGCCAGGTCGGCGCGGGCGCCGGGGGCGATCCGGCCGATGTCCGTACGGCGCAGGGCGCGGGCGCCGCCCGCGGTCGCCGACCAGACCGCCTCGTCGGGGGTCATCCCCATGTCGCGGACGGCGAGCGCGATGCAGAACGGCATCGAACTCGTGAAGGAGGAGCCGGGGTTGCAGTCGGTGGACAGCGCGACGGTGGCGCCCGCGTCGAGCAGCGGGCGGGCGTCGGGCCACCGGGCACGGGTGGAGAACTCGGCGCCGGGGAGCAGGGTGGCGACCGTGTCGGACTGCGCCAGGGCGTCGATGTCGGCGGCGCTGAGGTGGGTGCAGTGGTCGGCGGAGGCCGCGCCGAGTTCGACGGCGAGCTGGACGCCGGGGCCGTGGCCGAGCTGGTTGGCGTGCACCCGCGGCACCAGGCCCCTGGCCTTGCCCGCGGTGAGGACGGCACGCGCCTGGTCGCCGTCGAAGGCGCCCTTCTCGCAGAAGACGTCGACCCAGCGGGCGTGCGGGGCGCAGGCGTCCAGCATCGGGCCGGTGACGAGGTCGACGTAGCCGGCCGGGTCGTCGGCGTAGTCGGGCGAGACGATGTGGGCACCGAGGAAGGTGACCTCGTCGGTGTGCTCGGCCGCGATGCGCAGCGCGCGGGCCTCGTCCTCGACGGTGAGGCCGTAGCCGGACTTGGTCTCCTGGGTGGTGGTGCCCTGGCGGAGCGCCTCGGCGAGATAGCGGGCGACGTTGGCGTGCAGGGCCTCGTCGGAGGCGGCGCGGGTGGCGGCGACGGTGGTGCGGATGCCGCCGGCGGAGTAAGGGCGGCCGGACATCCGGGCGTTGAACTCCGCGGTGCGGTCGCCGGCGAAGACCAGGTGGGAGTGGGAGTCGACGAAGCCGGGGATGCCTGCCCGGCCGCCGGCGTCGACGGCGTTGTCAGTGGCGGGTGCTTTGCTGGATGCACCGACCCAGGCGATGCGGTCGCCGTCGATGACGACCGCCGCGTCCTGGATCAGACCGAGGGGGCCTTCACCGAGGGAGGGGTCGTTGGTGACGAGCTGGGCGATGTGGGTGATGGCGGTGGTCGGCGTGGAGGTCGTCGTCATCGCGGGGGTGTTCTCCTTCAGCCGCGTACGGCGGCGATGGACTCTGCCAGGGCGGTGGGTACGTCGGCGAGAAGAGTGTGCACGCCGTCGCGGACGATCTGCCGCCCGCCGACGATGGTGTGTCGCACGTCCGCGGCGGAGGCGGCGAATACCGCCGTCTCGGCGCCCAGCCGGGGCAGTGGTCCGGCGGTGCGTACGGAGTCCAGTGCGATCGTGGTGAGGTCGGCGAGCGCGCCGGCTTCCAGGGCGCCGGCGTCCTCCCAGCCCAGGGCGGCATGGCCGTCGGCGCTCGCGGCGCGCAGCAGGGCGGCCGCCGTCCAGTGCCCGCGGGTGCGGGTGCGCAGCCGTTCGTCGAGCTCCATGGCGCGGGCCTCTTCGAGCAGGTCGATGACGGCATGGCTGTCGCTGCCGAGGGACAGCGGACTGCCGCGGCCCTGGAGGCGGGCGGCCGGGCCGATGCCGTCGGCCAGGTCGCGTTCGGTGGTGGGACACATGCAGACGCCGGTGCGGGAGTCGCCCAGCAGCTCGATGTCCTCACCGGTGAGGTGGGTGGCGTGCACGGCCGTGGTCCGCGGGCCCAGCACCCCGTGCTCGGAGAGCAGTTGGGTGGGGGTCCGGCCGTGGGCGTCGCGGCAGGCGTCGTTCTCGGCGGTCTGCTCCGAGAGGTGGACGTGCAGGGGAGCCTGCCGCCCGCGGGCCCACTCGGCGACGGTGGCGAGCTGGGCGGCCGGCACGGCACGTACGGAGTGGATGGCGGCGCCGATGCGCGCGTGGTCGTGGCCGTCCTTGAGGGCGTCGGCGCGCTGGGCCCAGCTTTCGGCGGTGCCGTCGGAGAAACGCAGCTGGTGCTGGTTGGGCGGGTCGCCGAAGCCGGCCGAGAGATAGGCGGTGTCGAGGAGGGTGATGCGGATACCGGCGTCGGCGGCGGCCGCGAGCAGCGCCTCGCCCATGGCGTTGGGGTCGCGGTAGCGGGTGCCGCCGGGCGCGTGGTGGAGGTAGTGGAATTCGCCGACGCAGGTGATGCCGGCCAGCGCCATCTCGGCGTAGACGGCGCGGGCGAGGGCGTAATAGGAGTCCGGGGTGAGCTTGTCGGCGACGCCGTACATGACCTCGCGCCAGGTCCAGAAGGTGCCGGTGCCGACCTGGACGGTGCCGCGCAGCGCGCGGTGGAAGGCGTGCGAGTGGGCGTTGGCGAGGCCGGGCAGGGTCAGGCCGCGCAGCGTGGTGGCGCCGGGCGGCGGGGTGCCGGCCCCCGGGCGGACGGCCGTGATCCGCCCGTCCGCGACGTCCACGGCCACGCCCGGCTCGACATGAGTGCCCAGCCAGGCGTGTTCGAGCCAGTACGTCGTCGGTGTCGTCGGCGTGGTCGGTGTTGCCTGCGTCGTCAGCGGCACGCCAGCCCCTCCAGTACGTCGGCGAGTGCGGTGACCCCGGCGGCGCAGTCGTCCTCGTCCGCCGCTTCGGCGGGTGAGTGCGACACCCCGGTGGGGTTGCGGACGAACAGCATGGCGGTGGGGACGGTCCCGGACAAAATACCGGCGTCGTGCCCGGCTCCGGTGCCCAGCACCGGCACGGCCCGCTCCCGCGCCTTGCCGAGGATCGCGCTCAGCTCGTCCCGCAGGGCGTGCTGGAACTCCACGACGGGCGTGAAGGATTCGCGGACGACGCTCAGGTCCACGCCGTCGCGGGCGGCGCGCTCGGCGGCGGCCTGCTCGATCCCGGTGATCACGGTGTCCAGGGTGTCCTGGTCGGGCGCCCGGGAGTCCAGCCAGCCGCGCACGAGCGAGGGGATGGCATTGACGCCGTTCGGCTCCACGCTGATCTTCCCGAAGGTGGCCAGGGCGCCGGCCAGCCGGGCCTGTTCCCGCGCGGCGAGCACGGTCGCGGCGTAGCTGAGCATCGGGTCGCGGCGGTCCTCCAGGCGCGTGGTGCCGGCGTGGTTGGCCTCGCCGCGGAAGTCGAACCGCCAGCGCCCGTGCGGCCAGATGGCGGAGGCGATGCCGACCGGGTCGCCGGACAGGTCCAGGGCGCGCCCCTGCTCGACGTGGAGCTCGACGAACGCGCCGATCCTGGCGAGCCGTTCGGGATCCGGTCCGATGGCGTCGGGGTCGTGGCCCGCGCGCTCCATGGCCTGCGGGAGGGTGATGCCGTCGCCGTCGCGCAGCCGGTGCGCGTCCTCGGTGGTCAGCGCCCCGGCGGAGAGCCGGGAGCCGACGCAGGCCAGGCCGAAGCGGGCGCCTTCCTCGTCGCCGAAGTTGACGATCGCCAGCGGCCTGCCGAATTCCGCTCCCCTTCGGCGGAGTTCGTCCAGCGCGGCGAAGGAGGAGACGACGCCGAGGGGGCCGTCGAAGGCGCCGCCGTCCGGTACGGAGTCGAGGTGGGAGCCGGTGACGACGGCGTCGCCGGGGGCCACGTCCTGGGGGCCGGTGGCGCCGAGCCAGGCCCACTGGTTGCCGTTGCGGTCCAGTTCGTAGGCGAGCCCGCGGGCCTCGGCCTGGGCCCGGAACCACGCGCGGCAGTCGGCGTCGGCGCCGGTCCAGGCGTAGCGGCGGTAGCCCCCGGAGGAGGAGTCGCGGCCGAGGGGCCGCAACTCCTCCCACATCTCGTGGAACGAGGCGGTCACGCGCCCCCGCCTTCGCCCTCGCGCATCGGGATGCGGACACCGCGCTCGGCGGCCACCTCGTCGGCGCGCTCGTAGCCCGCGTCGACGTGCCGGATGACGCCCATGCCGGGGTCGTTGGTGAGTACCCGGCGGATCTTCTCGCCGGCCAGCGGGGTGCCGTCGGCGACGGTGACCTGGCCGGCGTGGATCGAGCGGCCCATGCCGACGCCGCCGCCGTGGTGCAGCGAGACCCAGGAGGCGCCCGAGGCGACGTTGACCATGGCGTTGAGCAGCGGCCAGTCGGCGATCGCGTCCGAGCCGTCCTTCATGGCCTCGGTCTCGCGGTAGGGCGAGGCGACGGAGCCGCAGTCGAGGTGGTCACGGCCGATGGCCAGCGGCGCCTGCAACGTCCCGTCGGCGACCATCTCGTTGAAGCGCTCGCCGGCCTTGTCGCGCTCGCCGTAGCCGAGCCAGCAGATACGGGCGGGCAGGCCCTGGAAGTGGACCCGCTCGCCGGCCAGCTTGATCCAGCGGGCCAGCGACTCGTTCTCCGGGAAGAGGTCCAGGATCGCCTTGTCGGTGGCGGCGATGTCGCGGGCGTCGCCGGACAGCGCGGCCCAGCGGAACGGCCCCTTGCCCTCGGCGAACAGTGGCCGGATATAGGCGGGGACGAAGCCGGGGAAGGCGAAGGCCCGCTCGTATCCGGCGAGTTGGGCCTCGCCGCGGATCGAGTTGCCGTAGTCGAAGACCTCGGCACCGGCGTCCATGAAGCCGACCATGGCCTCGACGTGCCGGGCCATCGACTCGCGCGCCCGCTGGGTGAAGTCGGCGGGCTTCTCGGCGGCGTAGGCGGCCATGTCGTCGAAGTCGATGCCGACCGGCAGATAGGCCAGCGGGTCGTGGGCGCTGGTCTGGTCGGTGACGATGTCGATCGGCGCACCCTCGGCGAGCATCTGCGGCAGCAGCTCCGCCGCGTTGCCGAGCAGACCGATGGACAGCGGCTTGCGCCGGTCACGGGCCTCGACGGCGAGCTGGAGCGCGTGCTGGAGGCTGTCCGCCCGGACGTCCAGGTAGCGGTGCTCGATCCGGCGCTCGATGGCCCGCGGGTCGACGTCGATGCAGATCGCGACACCGTCGTTCATGGTGACGGCGAGCGGCTGGGCGCCGCCCATGCCGCCGAGGCCGGCGGTGAGGGTGATCGTCCCGGCGAGCGTGCCGCCGAACTTCTTCGCCGCGACGGCCGCGAAGGTCTCGTAGGTGCCCTGGAGGATCCCCTGGGTGCCGATGTAGATCCACGAACCGGCCGTCATCTGCCCGTACATGGTCAGCCCGAGGGCCTCCAGCCGGCGGAACTCCTCCCAGTTGGCCCAGTCGCCGACGAGGTTGGAGTTGGCGATGAGCACCCGCGGCGCCCACTCGTGCGTCTGCATGACGCCGACCGGCCGACCGGACTGGACGAGCATCGTCTCGTCCTGCTTGAGCGTGGTGAGCGTGCGCACCATCGCGTCGAAGGAGCGCCAGTCACGTGCGGCCTTGCCCGTGCCGCCGTAGACGACGAGCTGGTCCGGGTGTTCGGCCACCTCCGGATCGAGGTTGTTCTGCAGCATGCGCAGCGCGGCTTCCTGCTGCCATCCCCGAGCACTCAGCTCCGTACCGCGCGGTGCCCGCACGGGTCGCGGTCCCGACATGGGCCGTGCCTCCCTGACATCGAATGGATTGAGCTATTCACATATTGGTGTCGGTGAATAGCGTTAGTCAACAGGGTGCGGGCGCGGCGCCCACCGCAAGGCACGGGAACCAGCCGGACGCCGCGCACAATTTTTGACTTGCCCACCGGGAAAGTCTGCGCTAACTTTCCTAGTGGGCAAGTCAACGGGGAACGTACGAACCGCCTTGGGGAGGCGAGCGCCATGAGCACACCGGTGGATGCCGAACGGGCCTGGCAAGATCTACAGCGCATCCGGGTACCGCAGGAGCGGGTGTACGACGAGATCGAGAGAAGCGCCCAGAGCGACCTCGGGTCGACGTACTTCACGGCCGCGGTGATGTGGGTGTTCCTCGCCGTCACGGGCCTGGATCTGCCCACGTGGGCGTTCTGGCTGGTATTGACCGCCTACTTCGCCGTACTGGGCAGCGTGGCGGTGATCTACAACCGCAGGAGCCGGATCCGGCTGCACCGCTCGCGCCACAGCTGGCGGTCGTTCGCCACCTTCGTCGCGGGCATGGCAGTCACCCTCGTGACCATCCTGGTGTCCGGCTTCGTGGCCAACCAGCTGGCGCTGCCGTTCGGCAGCCTGATCCAGGCCACCGCCTCGACGGGCGCCTTCCTGCTCTTCGTCGGCCCGGCGAACCGCTGGGCGGTCAGCGCGCTCCGCGACCGCGGTGCGAGAGTCGGCCACCAGGCGGTGAGTTGATGAGCACCCCGAGCGGCTTCGACGAACTGATCCACCCGTCCACCCGCCTGTCCGTGGTGGCCCTGCTCGCCGCCACGGAATGGGCCGACTTCTCCTTCATCCGCGACAGCCTCTCGCTCAGCGACTCCGCGCTCTCCAAGCAGCTGCACACCTTGGAAGAGGCCGGGTATCTGGAGATCCACAAGGAGGGCGGCGGCCGTAAACGGCGCACCAAGGTACGGCTGACCAGCCGCGGCCGCACCGCCTTCGACGGACATGTGGCCGCACTCCGGGCCATCGTCGAGGGCGCGGGACCGACGACGGGCGCCACGCCGGCGACGGAGTCCGCCGCGGCGACGACATCAGGGACACAGCACCAGCAACAGCGCGCGGAGGCGGGCCGATGACCACGACCGAGCACCTACCCACGGCCCCGGCCAGGACCGCGCCGGAAGCGGCCCCGGGGTCCACCGCAGCCCGCCAAGCCGTCGTCCAGGTACGGGACTTGCGGATGTCGTACGGCGACACCACGATCCTGCACGGCATCGACCTGGACATCCACCGCGGCGAGATCTTCGCGCTGCTCGGCCCCAACGGCGCCGGGAAGACCACCACCGTCGAGATCCTGGAGGGCTTCCGTCAGTGTTCCGCCGGGGAGGTCCGCGTCCTGGGTGCGGACCCGGCGCGCGGTGACGACGCCTGGCGCGGCCGGATCGGTCTGGTGCTGCAGTACTGGCGCGACCACCGCCGCTGGCAGGTCGCCGAGCTGCTGACGCACTTCGCCACGTACTACCCGAACCCCCGCGACCCGGCCGAGCTGCTGGCCCTGGTCGGCCTCACCAAGCAGGCCGGCCGCCAGGTCGAGCATCTCTCCGGCGGCCAGCGCCGCCGTCTGGACGTCGCCCTGGCCATCGTCGGCCGCCCCGAACTCCTCTTCCTGGACGAGCCGACCACCGGCTTCGACCCCGAGGCCCGGCGCGACTTCCACGATCTGATCGAACGGCTCGCCCGCGACGAGGGCGTGACGATCCTGCTCACCACCCACGACCTGGTGGAGGCCGAGCGGCTGGCCGACCGGATAGCAATGCTGGTCAACGGCCGGATCGGGGTCCAAGGCACCCCGACGGAACTGTCCCGGCGGGCCGCCGCCCAGGCCGAGGTCCGCTGGACGGCGGCCGACGGCACGGCGCGCACGGAGCGCACCGCGGACCCGTCCCGGCTGGTCTGGGAACTCCACCAGCACACCGGTGGACCGATCGCCGATCTGGAGGTCCGCCGCCCCACGTTGGAGGACACCTATCTGCACATGGTGCACCGGGAGGCCAAGCGCGGGGCCGACGGGGCCGAGGCCGGGGCCGGCGCCCCGGAGGGGGAGGAACGAGCCGCATGAGGGGGACCGATATGACAGCCGCGACGACGGCGACGGGCACGACCGAGGGAATCGAGACGACCGGGGCGACGGACACGGCCGGTGCGAGGGGCCGGACCGGGCCGGGCCACCCGCGCGGCGCCGCCCCGGGGGAGACCGCACCGCGCTCCCGCCGCCGTCCCTGGCGCGCCGGCTTCCAGCGCGGGCGGATCGAACTGCGCCACCTCCTGCGTAACCGCAAGGAGTTCAGCGGCCATCTGATCAATGTCGTCGTGGCGCTGCTGCTCGCGCACAACATCAGCGGCAAGGTGCCCGGCACCCACATCCCGATGGCCCATCTGACGCTCGCGGGCTTCTCCGCCTATCTGCTGTTCCAGATCGGGCTGGTCAATCTCCCGCAGATTCTGGTGACCGAGCGCGAGGAAGGCACCCTGCTGCGGCTGCGCGCCACCCCCGGCGGCATACCCGCCTACCTCATCGCCAAGTCGCTGCTGGTGGTCGTCATGGCCTTCGGCACCCTGCTCGTCCTGCTGGGAGCCGCCGCCGTGCTGGTGGACGGGCCGCTGCCGCACGGGCTCGGCGGCTGGCTGACACTGCTGTGGGTCAGCGCGCTCGGGCTGCTCGCCGTCGTACCGCTGGGTGCGGCCATCGGCGCCGTGCTACCGAACCCGCGCGAGGCGCTTGCGCTGATCATGCTGCCCACGTTGGCGCTGCTGATCACCTCGGGAGCGATGTTCCCGCTCAGCTCGCTCCCCGAGGTGGTCCAGAAGATCGCCTCGGTCTTCCCGCTCAGGTGGATGGCCCAGGGCCTGCGCTCGGCCCTCCTGCCGGACACCGCACGCGCCGCGGAACTGTCCGGCTCCTGGGAGCTGCCCACGGTGGCCCTGATACTCAGCGCCTGGGCCGTCGTCGGCTTCCTCCTCGCGGTCCCGCTTCTGCGCCGTGCCACCCGCCGCGAGTCCGGCTCCCGCCTCTCCGAAAGCCACCGCAAGGCGGAACTCAGCGGCGGCCGGGCGGCCTGAGACTGCTGCCGTGTGGTCCTGGATGCCGCTCGTGTCGTCCGGCCAAGGGTCGGACGCCGCGGGTGGCAGACAGGGCCACACGGCAGTACAGCCGGCTGGTGGACCGGGGCGCGGTGGACCCGCGACCGGTGAGCCCGCGGCCGGTGTACCCACGGCCGGTGGGTGGCGAGCCAGCAGGCCGGTGAGCTGGCAGGGCGGTGGCTGACGGCCCCGTGGCGAGGGACCTACGAGCCCGTGGGCAGGCGCTGGCCAGCGGCCCCCTCCTCGGAACGGTTCGGAGGGCGTGGGTATCAGTTGGCGTGACAGCCCCAGCCAATGATGGAGTTGTCCCATGAACTTCACGGACCGAGACCGGGCCGTATGGGCCGCCGTTGCACAAGGGCTGGTGGGGCCCGCGGAGCCCGTCGCCGGGCTGCTCGATATCGCCGGGATCCGACGGTCGGTGGCCGAGCTCCGGGCCGCCTTCGAGGAGTTCACCGCCCCCGGCACCCCGGTGTTGCACGCCTTCGCGGTGAAGGCCGCCTCGCTCGTCCCCGTTCTACGGCTGCTCGCGCAGGAGGGTCTCGGGTGTGAGGTGGCCAGCCCGGGGGAGCTGGCGCTGGCCCGGGCCGCCGGCGTGCCGGTCGCGCGGACCGTCCTGGACTCGCCGGCCAAGACCCTCGCCGAGCTGCGTGAGGCGCTGGCCCTCGGGATCGCCGTCAATGCCGACAACCCCGAAGAACTGGCTCGCATCGACTCCCTGATGGCCTCCGCGCCGAGCAGTGCCCCCGTGGGTCTGCGGGTCAACCCCCAGATCGGCGGCGGCAGCATCGGGGCGATGAGCACCGCCACCGACACCTCGAAATTCGGTGTGGGGCTGCGGGACGAGGGCGCCCGGGACTGGGTCGTACGCTCCTTCCTCGCCCGGCCGTGGCTGACCCGGCTGCATGCCCATGTCGGTTCCCAGGGCATGCCGCTGGAGCTGATGACCGCGGGCGTCCGGACCCTCTTCGTCCTCGCCGAGGAGATCAACGAGAGGGCCGGCCGGCGTCAGATCGACACCCTCGACATCGGCGGGGGCCTGCCGGTCAACTTCTCCTCGGACGCCGTCACCCCGACCTACCGCGAGTACGTCGCGCAGCTCCACGCCACCGTCCCCGGGCTGCTGTCCGGACGCTATGGGCTGGTCACCGAGTTCGGCCGCTCACTGCTGGCCAAGCACGGCACGGTCCTGGCCCGCGTCGAGTACGCCAAGTCGGCCGGCGGCCGTCCCATCGCGGTCACCCATGCCGGCGCCCAGGTCGCCACCCGTACGGTCTTCGCCCCCGAGTCCTGGCCGATCCGGGTGGCGGCCTACGACGCCGAGGGCCGCCCCAAGACGGGCAATCCGGTGGCACAGGACGTCGCGGGACCGTGCTGCTTCGCGGGCGATCTGGTCGCCGAGAACCGTCCGCTCCCCCTCCTGGAGTCCGGCGACCACGCCGCCCTCCTGGACACCGGCGCGTACTACTTCTCCACCCACTTCGCCTACAACTCCCTTCCCCGCCCCGGGATTTACGGCTATGCGGCGGATCCGGACGGTACCGTCCGCTTCGCCACCGTCCGCACCCCGCAGACCCTGGAGAACCTCACCGAGGAGAGCGGCGGCGCCCACACGGAGTCGCTGCGCGACCTCGGACGGCAGTAGATCCTGAGGGGCAGTAGAGCCCGCGAGGGCAGCCCCCGGGCCCGGCCCTCAGCGGCCGCTCCGCGCACCACCGGCCCGCGCGTGACCGGCCCGTGCCCCGCCCGGCCGGGCGTCCCCGGCGGCCGTTCCGGTCAGGACGTACGCGGTGACATCCTTGCCCGCGGCGCCGCCCCGCCCGGCGGATTCGGTCCGGACCCACAGCAGCGCATCGTGTTTCCGCTCCCAGCGGCCCAGCCACAGCGCCTTGCCCCACAGGCCGAGCGCGGCCCCGGCCATCAGCAGCCCACCGGTCGCCGGCAGCACGAACGACGAGCCGACCGCCACCAGGAAAGCGAGCAGCAGCCACCAGCGGTGCGCCCGCCGCCAGCTGCGGAGGGTGACCGAGCGGTCCTGAAGGATGACGGCCTTCCCGGCGCGCGAGGCGCCCCGGGCCAGCTCCGCATAGCGCCCGCGCCGTGCCACGCCCACCACCAGCGCCGCGCCCACTGCCAGCACCGCCCCCGCCAGCAGCCCGATCGTCCGGCCGGCCAGTCCCGGCACCAGCACCCCGATGCCCGCGGCCAGCAGCCCCGGCCACCACAGCCAGCCGGCTGGTGCCCGTACCACCACAGCCACCCGGACCAGCCCATATGCCCCGCGTCCCACGACAGACCTCCTCGCCCCGAGACCGCTGTGCCCCGCCTGTCCGGCACAGCTGTACGGCGGCGGATCGTAGCCAGCCGGGATGAGGATTCCCTGAGACGGCAGTCCCACGGGCTGCCATGCCTTGGCACTCCCACGGGCTGCCAGGCCTTGGCACTCCCACAAGCTGCCAGACCTCAGCGCGCCCCCGGCACGCCCCGCCCCCGTGCCGTCCTGCTCACTCGACGAACAGTCCGCGTTCCGCCGCCCTCGCGTCGAATTCCTCCAGGCGGGCCTGGGCGTCCGGGAGGGCGTCGCACATCGCCTCCAGCAGGACCCGGCCCAGCAGCATGGGGGCACAGGCCGTGTCGAAGGACAGCCCGGTGCCGACGGGGGCGGGGAGCAGGAGGTCGGTGTGGTGGGCGACGGGGGCGAAGGCGCTGTCGGCGACGGTGACGACGGTCAGTCCGGCGGTGCGGGCGTATTCCAGCGCCTCGACGACCTCGCGGGGGTGGCGGGGCAGGGCGAAACAGAGCAGCGCGCTCGCACCGGCGCGTACGGCGGCGTCGATGCGGTCGGTGAGCAGGGTGCCGCCCTCGTCCAGGAGCCGGACGTCGGGGTGGACCTTGCGGGCGAAGTAGGTGAAGCCCGCGGCCTGGGCGGTGGCGGCGCGCAGCCCGAGGACGAGCAGCGGGCGGGAGACGGCGAAGAGGCGGCCCGCCTCGGCCACCGGCGCCGGGTCGGTGAGGGCGGCGGCGAGCTGACGGAGGTTGTCGATCTCCGCTTGGACGGCCTGCTGGTACTCGTTGGCGGTACCGGCCTCGGCGGCTCCCGCGGTGGGCGCCACCTCGCGCAGATGGCGGCGCAGCGCCGGATAGCCGTCGAAGCCCAGGGCGACCGCGAAGCGGGTGACGGACGGCTGGCTGACGCCGGCGAGATCGGCCAGTTCGACGCTGGAGAGGAAGGGCGCGTCGGCGGCCCGGCGCACCATGCAGTGGGCGATCCGGCGCTGGGTGGGCGTCAGCCGGTGCCCCTCGAAGAGCTTCTGCAGCCGGGCGGCGGTGCCGGTGTCCGTACCGCCCGCACGACCCGTTCCCACCGCGCCACCCACGGCAGCCGTACCGCCCGCGCCGGCCTGCACGCCCCGTGCCCCCTCGGCACCACCCGTCGCCCCGCCACCGGCCGCGCCGCCCATACCGCCGCCGGCCGCACCACCGATACCACCGCCGACGCCGCCGACGCCGCCGTCGTTGTCCCCGTCCCCGCTCATCGCCTCTTCTTCCCGGCCCGGTCGGGGGCCTTGTCCTGTGTCGACCGACTGTACGGAATTCCCGGCCCGCTCCGGTCCGGGACAGGCATCGGGGTCCGGCCGTACGCGTTCTGGCCGTACGCGATCCGGCGGTACGCGATCCGGCCGTACGCGTTCCGCCCGCACGCGCGCCCCCGGAGCCCCCGGCACACCCGGAGCC
>NZ_SDIF01000093.1 GCF_004122735.1 Streptomyces sioyaensis
CACCAACCCATCGCCCCCACCCCCCACCACACCAAGCAAGCCAGCCCAGGAAGAGAGGTGCAGCGCATGACCGGCGTCAATGACGACGTACCGGGCGGCCGCCAACTGCTGCGCGTGGAGGGGGTGACGAAGTCGTTCCCGGGCGTGCGCGCGCTGGACGGCGTGGACCTGACCCTGCGCGCCGGTGAGGTGCATGTCCTGCTCGGCGAGAACGGCGCGGGCAAGAGCACCCTCATCAAGATGCTCTCCGGCGCCCACCGCCCCGACGCGGGCCGCATCCTCGCGGCCGGCCGGCAGGACGGCGAGCAGGCCCCGGGCCAAGGCAGCGGGCAGGCCCCCGGGCACGGCAGTCGGCAGGACGGCACGCACGAAGGTCTGCACGGCGGTCTACATGACGGTCTGCACGAGGTGCACATCCGTTCCGCGCAGGACGCCGAGCGGCTCGGCATCGCCACCATCTACCAGGAGTTCAACCTCGTCCCGGGGATGACCGTCGCCGAGAACATCTTCCTGGGCCGCCAGCCGCGCACCCGGCTCGGGCTGGTCGACAGGAAGGCGATGCGGGCGCGCGCCGCCGAGCTGCTGCGCCGCGTACGGCTGGACGTGTCCCCGGACACCCCGGTCTGCGAACTGGGCATCGCCCGCCTCCAGATGGTCGAGATCGCCAAAGCGCTCAGCCTGGACGCCCGTGTTCTGATCATGGACGAGCCAACTGCGGTGCTGACCTCCGAGGAGGTCGAGACCCTCTTCGAGATCGTCCGTGAGCTGCGCGACGCCGGCGTCGGCATCATCTTCATCACCCACCACCTGGAGGAGATCGGCGCCCTCGGCGACCGGGTCACCGTCCTGCGCGACGGCCGCTCGGTGCGGGAGGTGCCGGCCGCCACCGACCAGGACGAGCTGATCCGGCTGATGGTGGGCCGGGACATCGCCGAGCAGTACCCGAGGCAGCGCCCGGACGCACCCGGCGCGCCCTTGCTGCGCGTCCGCGGGCTGACCCGGCACGGCGCCGCGGCCGGGCCGGTCTTCGAGGGCATCGACTTCGAGGTGCGGGCCGGTGAAGTCGTGGGCCTGGCCGGGCTGGTCGGCGCGGGGCGTACCGAGGTCGTCCGGGCGATCTTCGGCGTGGACCGCTACGACGCCGGCACGGTCGAGATCGACGGCAAGGAGCTGGCCCGCGGCGATGTCCGGGCCGCGATGCGCGCCGGGCTCGGCCTCGTACCGGAGGACCGCAAGGGCCAGGGCCTGGTCCTCGACGCGTCGCTCCAGGACAACCTCACCCTCGCCCGGCTCGACCGCGACACCCGCGGCGGGCTGGTGGACCGGGGCACCCAGCGGCGCGAAGCGGCCGCCGTCGCCGAGCGGTTGCGGGTCCGGATGAGTGGTCTGGGGCAACGCGCGGGCACCCTCTCCGGCGGCAACCAGCAGAAGATCGTCATCGGCAAGTGGCTGCTGACGGACGCCAGGCTGCTCATCCTCGACGAGCCGACCCGCGGTATCGACGTCGGCGCGAAGGTCGAGATCTACCAGCTCATCAACGAACTGACGGCGTCCGGGCGGGCGGTGTTGATGATCTCCAGCGATCTGCCCGAGGTGCTCGGTATGAGCGACCGGGTGCTGGTGATGTCACAGGGCCGGCTGGCCGGTGAGCTGCCGGTCGAAGCGGCCACGCAGGACGCCGTGATGGAGCTGGCGCTCCAGACGCCCGATCACCCGAGCACGAAGCACCACGACGAGAGCGCGATGGAGGGCTCCGATGTCCACTGAGGTGAAGACAGGAGCCGCCGCCGAGGCGGTGGTAGGGGCACCGGACCGGGACGGCCTGGCGCCGTGGCTGAGCCGGGCGGTCCTCAGGAACGGCCCGCTCGGCGGTCTGATCGCGCTGGTCGTGGTGATGGCCGTGCTGTCCAGGGACTTCCTCAACGGTCAGAACCTGCTCAATGTCGGCGTCCAGGCGTCGGTCACCGCGATCCTCGCGTTCGGCGTCACCTTCGTGATCGTCTCGGCCGGAATCGATCTGTCCGTCGGTTCGGTCGCCGCGCTCTCCGCCACGGTGGTGGCCTGGGCGGCCACCGGCGAGGGCCTGCCGGTCTGGACGGCCGTGCTCCTCGGCCTGGCGGTCGGTGCGGCCTCCGGCCTGGTCTCCGGGGCGCTGGTCGCCTACGGCAAACTGCCCGCCTTCATCGCCACGTTGGCGATGCTCTCGGTCGGGCGGGGCCTGGCCCTGGTCATCTCCGGAGGTTCGCCGATCGCCTTCCCCGATACGGTCGCCGCGCTCGGTGACACGCTCGGCGGGTGGCTGCCGGTGCCGGTCCTCGTCATGATCGTGATGGGGCTGGTCGCCGCACTGATCCTGGCCCGTACGTACTCCGGCCGTGCGATGTTCGCGATCGGCGGCAACGAGGAGGCGGCCCGGCTCTCCGGTATCAACGTCAAGCGCCGCAAGCTCGTGATCTATGCGCTGTCCGGCCTGTTCGCGGCGGTCGCCGGCATCGTGCTCGCGGCCCGGCTCACCTCCGCCCAGCCGCAGGCCGCCACCGGCTATGAGCTGGACGCCATCGCCGCCGTGGTGATCGGCGGGGCCAGCCTCTCCGGCGGCTCCGGCAAGGCGTCCGGCACGCTGATCGGCGCCCTGATCCTGGCCGTCCTGCGCAACGGACTCAATCTGCTGAGCGTCTCGGCGTTCTGGCAGCAGGTGGCAACCGGGCTGGTCATCGCGCTGGCGGTGCTCCTGGACACGCTGCGCCGCCGGAGCGCGCGATGACGGCGCGGCGGACGGCGGAGCGGATGGGGCGGCGGGCGGTAACCCGAATGGCGCGGAGGACGGCTCGGAGGACGGCGACCCGGTTGAGCTCCCGGACGGGCGACGACAGGCCCACGTCTCGTATGGACGCCTGGCCCACGGCCCGTACGGGCGCCCGGCCCAAGGCCCGTACCACGACGGCGCGGAGGACGGTGTCGCTGGTGGCCGCGCTGGCCGCGGCCGGCGCCCTGGCCCTGACCGGCTGCGACCGCGGGGGCAACACCGACCTGGGGCTGGCACTGTCCACGATGAACAACCCGTTCTTCGTCGGCATCAAGAAGGGCGCGCAGGCCGAGGCGGACGCCCGCGGTCTGCACCTCAACATCACCGACGCCCAGAACGACCCCACCCAGCAGATCAACCAGATGGAGACGTTCACCAGCCAGAACGTCAAGGCGGCCATCATCAACCCGGTCGACTCCGACGCCGCCGTCCCGGCCGTCGGCGTCGCCAACCGGGCGAAGGTGCCGGTGATTTCCATCGACCGCGGTGTCAACGGCGGCACGGTCGGCTCGACCATCGCCTCCGACAACGTCGCGGGCGGCCGGCTCGCCGCGAAGACGCTGGCCGACTCGCTCGGCGGCAAGGGGAAGGTGGCCTTCCTGGAGGGCCAGGCCGGTACCTCCGCCGCCCGGGAGCGCGGCCAGGGCTTCGAGGAAGGCATCAAGAAGTACCCCGGCATCCAGGTCGTCGCCCGGCAGCCCGCGGACTTCGACCGCACCAAGGGCATGGACGTGATGTCCAACATGCTCCAGGCACACCACGACATCGGCGGGGTGTTCGCCGCCAACGACGAGATGGCTCTGGGCGCGTCCAAGGCGCTGGGCGGCCGCTCCGGCAAGGACGTCAAGGTGGTGGCGTTCGACGGCACTCCGGACGGCGTCAAGGCGGTCCGCGGCGGCACGCTGACCGCGACCGTCGCCCAGCAGCCCGAACTCCTCGGCAAACAGGCCGTGGACTGGGCGCTGAAGGCCGCCCGCGGTGAGAAGCTGCCGCGGTCGGTCAGGGTGCCGGTGGTGCTGGTGACGGGGAAGAACGCCGCGACGTTCGGCGGCTGAGCCCGCGGCCCCGGCGGCGGGCTCAGCCGCCGACAACGACAGAGGCGGGCCGCCGCCGACGACGAAGGAGAAGAAGTGGGAGAGCGGTGCATGTATGACGTCCTGGTGGTCGGCTCGGCCAACGCGGACCTGACGGTACGGGTCGAGCGGCGGCCCGGCGCGGGCGAGACCGTGCTCGGTACGGACCTGGTCGAATCGGCCGGCGGGAAGGGCGCCAACCAAGCGGCCGCCGCGGCCCGGATCGGCGGGCGCACCGCACTGCTGGCGCGGGTCGGCGGCGATGCCTTCGGCGAGATGCTGCTGGCCGCGCAGCGCGCGGCGGGCACCGATGTCGCCCCGGTCATCGTGGACGACGCGGCCCGCAGCGGCACCGCGATGATCATCGTCGACCCGGACGGCGACAACAGCATCGTGGTCTCGCCCGGCGCCAATGCCGCCCTCTCCCCGCGGGACGTGGCCGCCGCGCAGGACACCATCGCCGCCGCCTCGGTGGTCTCCCTCCAGCTGGAGATTCCCATGGAGTCGGTACGGGCCGCGGCCGCGGCCGCGGAGCGGGCCGGCACCCGGGTCGTCCTCAACCCCTCACCGGCGCCCGAGGCGCCCCTGGCTCCCGAACTCCTGGCGGTCGCGGACCCGTTGGTGGTCAACGAGCACGAGGCGCGGCAGCTGTCCGGGCGCGCCGACGGCAGCCCCGCCGAGTGGGCGCGGGCGCTCCATGAGCAGGGCGCCCGCTCCGTCGTGGTCACCCTCGGCGGCGACGGTGCGCTGGTCCTGGACGCCTCGGGCAGCGAGGACATCCCGGGGGTGCGGGTCAAGGCGGTGGACACCACCGGCGCCGGCGATGCCTTCACCGGCGCCCTCGCCACCCGCCTGGCCCGCGGTGACGCCCTGCCCGAGGCGGCGCGTTTCGCCGTACGGGTCGGCGCCGCCGCCGTCACCAAGCCGGGCGCCCAGCCGTCCTATCCGACGCTGGCGGAGCTGGCGGAACGGGCGGCGACGGAGCCCGAGGAGCCGTCGCAGGGCTGACACCGGTGCGGCGCCGGCGGCCGTACCGGCGCCGTGGGCCTGGCCGGGGCCGGGGGCCCGCAACGGGATCCGCCGGCCCGGCCGGACCTCACTCCCCGTCCGGCTCCAGCTCCTTCGGCCCGTACAGCGCATGGTCCGCGCCGGTCGCCAGTGCCCAGTAGCGGTCGCCGTAGGACCAGTGCCACCACTCCGTCGGGTAGTTGACCAGGCCCGCTGCGGTGAGGGCGGCGGTCAGCACCCGGCGGTGGGTGCGGGCGGCGGGGGACAGCCCCGGCGCTCCCGTGTAGCAGGCGCCGTCGCTCTCCTCGGGGGAGGCATCGATCGGTGTCCCCATGTCGACCTCGTCGCCGTCCGTGGTGACCAGGGTGAGATCCACCGCCCCGCCCGCGCTGTGCGGGGCTATCTCAGGGGGCGACACATACCGGCTCGCGTCCTGGTGGAGGCGCTGCGCCGGCCGTTCCGGGAAGGCGGCGCGCAGTTCCTCGGCGTACTCCTCGAAGTAGCGGCGCTGCAGTGCCGGGGGCCGGTAGCCCTCGACGATCTGCAGCCGCAGCCCGTCCGGCAGCAACTCCTGGGCCGTCAGCAGCCGTTGCAGCACTCCCTGGCGCAGGTGCGCGAAGTCCCCCCGGGCGTCGTTCCGGTCTTCGGCCACCAGCAGCGCGGGCGCCGCGGTCCGGATGTCCACCAGCGGCTCGTCGCACTCCTTGACGGGTATCGCGGTGATGGCCGGGTCCGCCATCAGTGTGATGCGGTCGCGGGCATCGCTCAGCACCAGCTCCGCACCGTCGCCCGGGACCGGCCCGCTCCACTCCGCGGCCGCCGCCACCCGCTCGCCGGTCGGCAGCCAGCCGCCGCTGAGGCCGCACCCCGGGCCGCAGCTGCCGATGCCGGTGCCGTTGGCCAGCAGCACCTGCAGTCCGCTGTCCCGGGCCAGTCCCGCGTACTGCTCCACGCGCTCCGCCGAGTCGTGGAAGGCGCTGGCGAGATACACCCCGCAGCCGTCCGCCGCGGCCCGCGCCGGCACCTCGGGGAAGCTGCTGTCCAGGCAGGTGGCGAGCGCGAACCGGATCCCGCCCAGCATGAAGCGGCCGTCCGCGCCGCCCGGTGTGAAGAGCTTGCGCTCCTCCCCGGACAGATGGCGCTTGTCGTAGCGGGTGAGCAGCGCACCGTCCGGCCCCAGGACGAACGAGGAGATGGTCGGCCCGGCCGCACCTTCGCGGGCCCGGCCGGCCGCATTCACCACCGCCGCGATCCCGGCCGCCCGACAGGCCTCGCGTACGGGCGTCAGCCGGACATCGTCCTCGGTGACCGTCATCCCCACCGGATCGGCGGCTATCAGGCGCAGGTCGTAGTGCGTCAGCGCGAGTTCGGAGAACGCCACCAGACCGGCGCCGCGGTCGGCGGCCTCGCCGACGAGCGCGGCCATCCGTGCGGCATTGGCCTCGATGTCGCCCGGGACGGAGGGGAATTGTGCGGCAGCAATGATCATTCGCCCATGATGCCCCGCGACGGCGCGGAGCGGGCGCGCCTGTGGATAACCGGCCCGCCCGCCGCGTGCCGCGCTGGGACCGGCCCGCCTCCCCCGGCTACCGGCGTGCGGCCCCGGACGCCGCCACCGTCAGGATCGCCCGCACCTGCCCGGTGATCGCGAGCCGGTTGCGGACGAAGTCCGGGTCGGTGACCGGCCCGGACGGGTCCGTGTTGGCGGGGCCGAACTCCAGCACCGGGGTGTGCAGATGCCCGCCCGGCAGCGCCGGCCGCACCGCGTCCCGCAGCAGCGTCGCCCGGTAGGCGATCTCGTTGGACAGGTAGTCCCCGCCGCCGCCCGCACGGGCCGTGGATCCCGCGGTCGGCCCGTCCGGCCGCACCACGGGCGTGGTGCCGCCCGCCGGGATCTCCGTGACGGCGGTGTGGTCGACCACCGGGTACGGACCGGTGCCGGCCGCCACGATCCGCGCGTACGGCAGGCTGGTGACCGTCCACTGCGGCTGCGGCCGTACGGTCGGCACCCCCGGCGGAATCGGCACGGTCCCGGTGCGCTCTGCCCGCGCATTGTCCGGATAGCCGCCCCGCCAGGCCCCGTTGGTCCGCTCGACGTCGAACCGCCCGGGCCGTCCCTGGCTGATGGTGGTGAACAGATCGGCCTGCCGCGGCCCGCTGCGGAAGTGCGGCAGCAGGGTGCGTTCCACCGTGCCCTGCGCGAAGTCGGCCCAGCGCACCGGGAAGACCGCGGTCTCGATGCGGGCCGGTTCACCCGAGGCGGTCCGTACGGTGGTCCCGTCCAGGGCCAGCGCCGCCGCCCCCGACGGATTGCTCCGGCGGGCGTCGTCGTCCAGCTGGAAGGGGTCGAATCCGGTCACCACGATCCGCAGCACGTGCGGTCCGGCCGGCAGGCCGATCGAGTCCTGTCCGCGCGAGCCCCGCTCCAGCGCGTCGAGGAGAGCGGCGCGCCGGGCCCCGGTCAGCGGGAAGTCCGGCCGCCACGCCCGTAGTTGGCCGGTCATGCCCAGCCGCGCCCAGTACAGCGGCCGGTCGTCGTCCCGGCTCAGATCGCCGCCGTCCGGCCCGCGCCCCTGGGCCCGGTCCACGGCCCGCCGCCACAGCGCCCGCCCCTCGTCCGCGACATAGCGCCTGGCCTCCGGGTACGTCGTCACCCGCGCCAGCCCGGCCGCGAACTCCCCGGCCCAGGCGTCGAATCCGCTGCGCCGCAGGATCTCCTGCGGCGCGGCCTGCGTCAGCCGGCCCTCCTCGACCGTGCTGTCCGGCGCGGTGGCGGCGTGGGCCGGTGCCGTCAGCGACAGCGGGGCGGCGGCCAGCAGCGCGACTCCGAGCGCGCCCATCCTGGTACGTATGCGTCTCATGGGGGCGAGTAAAGCGCCGCCCGGGGCGGGGCGGTAGAGGCCCTCGGTGCCCGGCTGCGGAAGCGGCGCGACTCCGTCAGCCACGCTCCGGCTCGCCACCAGCCCGATCGGGTGACTCAGGGCGGTGTTGGCGCGGGTGTCTCGGCCCTTGGGGAGCAGGCGGATAGGTTGAGCGGGATCCGGCCGCTCGAAGCGGTGCCGAAGCCGGATCTCCGGCCTTCGCAGTCCCGTCGCAGCAGGAGGCGAAACCACCGGCATGGACGTTCTCTTCCTCACGAGCGTGGCGGTGGTCGTCGCCGACCCGCCGCTGAGCCGCAAGCTGTTCATCGAGGCTCTTGGTCTCCCCCTGGAGGGGGAAGGCAACGGCTACTACTCCAGCGGGAGCGTCCCCGGAAGCAAGCACTTCGGCCTGTGGCCGCTCTCGCAGGCAGCCGAGGCATGCTTCGGCACGGCTCAGTGGCCCGCCGACCGGGTGGTTCCGCAGGCATCGATCGAGTTCGAGGTGGCGAACGCGGAAGCCGTCACAGTCGCCGGCGCCGAGCTTCAGCGCGCGGGCTTCGAGCTGGTGCACCAGGCCCGTACCGAGCCGTGGGGCCAGACGGTGGCCAGACTTCTCACGGCGGAGGGGTTGATCGTCGGGATCTCCTACGCCCCCTCCTTGCACGATTCTCACGACGACCAGCACCCGGGGTGAGCCCGGCCCGAGACCGGTGAAGGCGACGCAGTCGAGCCGCTAGCTACCGGGCCCGTCGGCCTCTTCCCCACCCGGCCCGTCAGCCTGCTCGCCACCCCGCCCGCCGGGGCCCTGTTCCCCACCCGCTCCGCCGCCCAGCTCCATCAGCGCGAGGAAGTCCCGGAACGCGGCCGGCATGTCCACCTCCTGCGGATCCAGCAGCCATTGCAGCTGGAGGCCGTCCATCACGGCGACCAGCAGCGGCGCCGCCCGCTCGGGCGTCAGGCCGCCGGGCAGGGTGTCGCCGCACTCCGCCCGCAGCGCCTCGGCCAGCGAGGCGCGTACGGAGCGGAACCGGGATTCGAAGAAGGCGCGGGCGGGGTGGTCCTCGGTGACGCTGTCGGCGGACAGCACGGTGTACGTACGGACGATGCCGGGGCGGGTGGCGTTGTAGTCGACGAGCGCGGCCAGGGTGCCGGTGCGGCGGCTGCCGGACGCCGCGGCGGCCGAGGCCAGGTCCCAGCGGTCGCGCGCCTCCAGCACGCCGACCAGCAGCAGTTCCTTCGTCGGGAAGTGGTGCAGCAGCCCCTGCTGGGACAGTCCGGCGCGCTCGGCGACGGCGGCCAGCGAGGTGCGGCGGTAGCCGCGTTCCGCGATGAGCTCCATCGCCGCCTGCAGGATGGTCTCCCGCCGCTCCGCGCGACGGGCCTCCCGGCCGCCGCCACCGGCCCGTGTCGCGCCCGGCCCGCCGTCGCGGGATCCGTCCTGGTCTCGTGCAGTCACCGGCCGAGCGTATCCCTCGCGTGGAGATCCCGTACGGCTGATGTATCGGGAAAGTAACGGTCCTTACCGCGTGCCTGGTGGCCGGGTCAGAATCCGGACAGGGGAACGCACGACCACCCAGGGAACACCGGAGAGCTGCATGACCGATGACCAGACCCACGGGCCCGCCGGTGTTGACGCCGGCCTTTCTGCCCGTGACCGCGCACAGGCCCACACCGCGGCGGTGGAGCGGGCGCTCGCCGCGCTCGACCTCGACACCAAGGTCCGGCTGCTGTCCGGCCAGGACATGTGGACGCTGCCGGCCGTCCCGGCGATCGGGCTGCGGTCGCTGGTGATGTCGGACGGCCCGGTCGGCGTGCGGGGCCAGGAGTGGAACGCCGGGGACCCCTCGGTGGCCCTGCCCGGCCCCACGGCACTGGCCGCCACCTGGGACCCCGAACTCGCCCGCCGGGCCGGCCACCTCCTCGCGCAGGAGGCCCGCCGCAAGGGCGTGCACGTCCTCCTGGCGCCGACCGTCAATCTGCACCGCTCCCCGCTGGGCGGCCGCCACTTCGAGTGCTATTCGGAGGACCCGCTGCTCACCGGCGTGATCGGCGCCGGATACGTCCGCGGGGTGCAGGAGGGCGGCGTCGGCGCGACGGTCAAGCACTTCGTCGGCAACGACGCCGAGACCGACCGGCTCACCGTCGACAACCGGATCGCCCCGCGCCCGCTGCGCGAGCTCTATCTCGCGCCCTTCGAGCACCTCGTCGAAAACGCCCGCCCCTGGGCCGTGATGACCGCCTACAACCAGGTCAACGGCTCGACCATGACCGAGCACCGCGCGCTGGTGCAGGGCGTGCTGCGCGGCGAATGGGGCTTCGACGGCTGCAACGTCTCCGACTGGACGGCCGCCCGCGACACCGTGCGTGCCCTGCGCGGAGGCCTCGATGTGGCGATGCCCGGGCCCCGTACGGTCTACGGCGCGCCGCTGGCCGAGGTCGTCCGTGCGGGTGAGGTGGCGGAGTCGGAGGTGGACGACGCGGTGCGCCGGGTGCTGCTGCTCGCGGCTCGGACGGGGTGTCTGGACGGGGTGCCGGCCGCGGTGGACCCGTCCGCGGTCCCCCGGGGGATCGACGGCCGGGCGGTGGCCCGCGACCTCGCCCGGCGCGGCTGCGTCCTGCTGCGCAACGAGCCCGTGGGCGGGGCGCGGCGGGCGCTGCCGCTCGATGGTCCGGGCCTGCGCAGGGTCGCGGTCATCGGGGCGGCCGCGCGGGACGCCAGGGTGCTCGGCGGCGGGTCCGCGACCGTCTTCCCCGAGGCGGTGGTCTCCCCCCTGGAGGGGCTGCGTGCCGCGCTGCCCGACGGTGTCGAGGTCACCTTCGCGGCCGGCGCCGAGGCACGCACCCGGGTGCCGTCCGCCCGCGACGGCTTCACGCTCTGCGCCCGCTACGTTGCCGCCGACGGTCAACTCCTCGCCAAGACAGCGCAGTTGGACGGCACGGTGCAGGCCATGGGCCGCCTCCCGCGGGGCGTCACCCGGCAGAATCTGCACGCCGTCGAGCTGACCGGCAGCTACCTCCCGGAGTGCGGCGGCAGCCACACCTTCGCCGTCTCCGGCACCGGGGCACTGCGGCTGACCGTCGGCGGTTCGGTCCTCTTCGACGGCCGGTGCGCGCCGGAGGGCAACGACCCCTTCGAGGCCTTCCTGAACCCCGTCGAGCGGCGGGTGACGGCGGAGCTGACGGCGGGCGAGCGTACCGAGGTGACCCTGCGGTTCCTGCCGGACGGCCCGGAGTGGGGCGAGGGGCTGGACGGGCTGCGCTTCGCCCTCGGCCACCACCCGCCGCGGCCCGATGCGGACGAGCGGATCGAGGAGGCGGTGCGCGCCGCGGCCGACGCCGACGTCGCGATCGTCGTCGTCGCCACCACCGAAGAGGTTGAGTCCGAGGGCTTCGACCGCCGCGATCTGCGGCTGCCGGGCCGCCAGGACGAGCTGGTCACCCGGGTCGCCGCCGCCAACCCGCGCACCGTCGTGGTCGTCAACGCCGGCTCTCCGGTGGAGCTGCCGTGGCGCACGCAGGTCCCGGCCGTGCTGCTGAGCTGGTTCCCCGGCCAGGAGGCCGGCGCGGCGCTGGCCGATGTCCTGCTCGGCGCCCATGAGCCGGGCGGCCGGCTCCCCACCACCTGGCCGGCCCGCCTGGCCGACGCCCCGGTCACCACCGTCACCCCGACGGACGGCCAACTTCCGTACTCCGAAGGGGTGTTCATCGGCTACCGCGCCTGGCAGCGGTCCGCCACCGCGCCCGCCTACCCCTTCGGTCACGGCCTGGGCTACACCGACTGGGAGTACGAGTCGCTGGACACGACCCCCGACTCGGTGCGGGTGCGGGTCCGCAACGCCGGTGACCGGCACGGGCGCGAGGTCATCCAGATCTATCTGGCGCCCACCGCGGACGCCGCCCCGGACGCTCCGGAGCGCCCGGACCGCTGGCTGGCCGGCTTCGCCGTCGTCGAGGCGGCCCCGGGCGAGAGCGCCGAGGCCGAGATCCCGCTGCCGGACCGGGCCTTCGCGGTCTGGGGCTCCACTGCCGACGGCTCGGCAGTGAGCGGAGGCGGAGGGCAGCGGAGCGAGGCGGACGACGGCTGGCGCCGGGTCAAGGGCGTCTACCGCGTCGAGGCCGCGCACAGCGCCGAGGACCGCCGGCTGACGGCGGAGGTCACCGTCGGCTGACCGGCCCGGGAACGGGGGCACCGTACGCCGGCGGTGCCCCCGCCGGTCCCTCATGAGGTCACCACCGACACATCACCGCCGCTCGTCCGCGCCGTCACCTTGTGCGCGGAGCGCCCGTCCGTCGGGACGGAGACCTTGCGGTCTCCGCCGCTGGTGGCGGCGTCGACCGCATAGGCACCCTTGGGGAGGCGGATGGTGACATCGCCTCCGCTGGTCCGGCCGGTCACCTCGTCGGGCGCCGCGGCCAGCGCGAGGTCCACATCGCCGCCGCTGGTCCTCGCCCGCACACTGCGGGCCGCGGAGTCCGTGACGGTGACGTCGCCGCCGCTGGTCTCCGCGACGATCCGGCCCCGGGTGCCCCGGACGGTGATGTCCCCGCCGCTGGTGTGCAGCTCGACCGAGGCGGTGCGCGGCAGCAGCACCCGGTAGTCGACCTCGCACCGGCGCCCCATGCCGCACTCCGCGGCCTTCAGCGTCAGCCGGCCGTCCTTGACCGTGTGGGCGGGCTGCGGCTTGCGGTCGTTGTAGCGGTACTTCTCCGTCACCCGGACCGAGCCGCCGGCGTCGACCGGCACGATCTCGATGTTCCCACCGTGCGTGGTCGCCGACAGCGCGCCGACCGTGCCCGGCACGGAGTACGTGCGCTGCGCCGCCTTCGTCGGGCCGTAGTCCGGCAGCGAGCAGCCCGCCACCACCAGCACGGCCAACGCCGCACCGGACAGGAGCAGATGAGGAGCGTGAAGGCGGGCCATGGTGACGGTTCTCCCTGGGCAGGCAATGGAGCGGAACGGAGCGGATCGGACCGGAAAGCCGGTCACTGCTCATCGTTCCGTCACCGCCGCCCCGCCGCGTCCCCGCACAGGATGACCTTCGCCCGCTACGCCCCTAAGGGGTTCCCGCAGCCCGTGGCCGCACCGAGAAGCGGTACACGGTCTGCGTGCAGTAGTGCTCGCCGGGCCGCAGCACCGTACCCGGGAAGTCCGGCCGGTTGGGGGAGTCCGGGAAGTGCTGGGTTTCCAGGGCGAGTCCGGCCCGTGGGCCGTAGGGGACGCCCGAGCTGCCTATCAGGGATCCGTCGAGGTGGTCCGCGGTGTAGAGCTGGAGACCGGGCTCGGTGGTGGACAACTCCAGCACCCGGCCCGACCGCGGGTCGTGGAGCTCCGCGACCGTGCGCGGCGCCGGTGCGACCCCGCCGTCGAGCACGAAGTTGTGGTCGTAGCCGCCGCCCACCGCCCGCGCCGTCCGGAAGTCGAAGCGGGTCCCGGCGACGTCGGCGGGCGCGCCGGGCAGCGGAATGCCGGTGGCGTCGACGGGCGTGTACCGGGACGCCGCCAGCCGCAGCTCATGGCCGCAGGCGGAGCCGCCGCCGGCCCCGCCCAGGTGGAGATAGGTGTGGTTGGTGAGGTTGACGACGGTCGGGGCGTCGGTCCGGGCGCGCGAGACGACGTGCAGCGCGCCGTCGGGGGAGAGGGTGTAGGTCACCCGCACGTCCAGGGCGCCGGGGAAACCCTCCTCGCCGTCCGGGCTGACCCGGTGCAGCTCCACGCCGCCGTCGGTCTCCCGGGCGCTCCACACCACCCGGGAGAAGTTGCGCGCCCCGCCGTGCAGGCTGTGCCGCCCGTCGTTCGCCGTCAGCCGGTGCGTCCGGCCGTCGAGCGGGAAGGACGCCCCGGCGATCCGGTTCGCGTACCGCCCGACCAGCGCGCCGAAGTACGACCCGCCGTGCGCGACGTACGAGGCCAGATCCGCGAAGCCCAGCGCCAGCTGACCCCGCGTCCCGTCCCGGTCCGGGGCCTCCAGGGTCTGGACGATCCCGCCGTACGTCAGGACGCGGACCCGCAGCCCGCCTCGACCCGACTCCAGGGTCCAGCGCTCGACGGGTGTGCCGTCGTCCAGCACGCCGAACGCTTCCCTGCTGACCTGCGTCTTCATGCCGTTGAGCCTATGCCGCCGACCGCCCGCCGATCCCCGCGGGCGCCCGGATCCCGGGTGCGGGCGCTACCGCCCCGACCGGGTGACCACCTTGAACGCCAGCTCCGCCAGCTCCTTCTGGCCGCGGGTGCCGGGGTGGAACCAGTCCCAGGTGCTCAACTGCCGTCCGGTGAAGCGGTAGTCGAAGACCGACCGGTCGAACCGGCACAGCGCATCCTTGCCGCAGACCTCCGCCAGCGCCGAGTTGTACGCCCGCACCCGGTCCTGCACGCTCGCCCGCCGGTCCTGGGCCGCCTGCGTCAGATCGTCCGGATCGCGCAGCATCGACCCGCACAGGCCCAGCTTCCACACCTGCTTGCCCAGCGGGTTCTTGCGCCCCTCGGACCACAGCCGCAGCAGGTCCGGCACCGCCGCGACATACACCTGGGTGTGCGGCAGGGCGCGCCGCAGCTGCCTCATGGACCGTGCGAAGTCGGCCCGGAAGGAGGCCGGCGGCGTCATCGCCGCCACGTCGTTCCGGCAGGCGTCATTGGCGCCGATCAGGACCGTGACCAGCTCGGGCCTGCGGCGGGTGGCCGAGGCGACCTGTTCCGGCAGATCGCTCATCAGCGCACCGGTCCGGGCGAAGTTCCAGCTGTGGCCGGCGGGCTGTTCGATCAGCCGTCGGGCGAGGCTGTCGACCGCGGGGTCGGTGCCGGTGGCCCAGGAGACCCGGGGGCAGTCGGCGAGCACCGTACAGGCGTCGAAGCCGGCGGTGATCGAGTCGCCGAGCGCCGCGATCGAGCCGGGGTCGGTGCGCCAGACGGGTGCGGGCGGGCCGTGCCGCTTGCCCGACGCGCCGGAGTGTGCCGCGGAGTCGTCGCTACAGCCGGTGAGCGCGATCAGGAGTGCGGACGCCGCGGCGACGGTGCGTGAGGGGTACCGTCGGAAGCGGTGACGGCGGGCCCGGAAGGGCCGATTGAGGGGGCGAAAGGGCCGATTGATCTGCGTCATCCCCTGTCCCCTCCGGCGTGCGAGTGATATCTCTTCGAGTACCGACGGTACGTCACCACCCGACCGGAGCCGCGCGGTAGCTTTGCCCCGTGCCTTCCGGGCGGTGACCCAAAGTGGCAAGTGCAGTCGGCACGGACAAATTACATCACGTCATTTCCTGTCCCTTTTGCGGCAAATTCCGCCTAATGGTGTTTACTGTAGGTCACCAGCACGCTGGTGCCGAAGTGATCACTGGGGCAGAATGACCACTGTCCCGGCCGCAACCGGAACGGGCACGAGGCCGCTGGGGAAGGCGAACCTCGAACCGCACTGGAGGTCCCGGTGACGACCCGTGGAGTTCTGTACGTCCACTCCGCACCGCGCGCGCTGTGCCCGCATGTCGAATGGGCCGTGGCGGGCGTCCTCGGCGTGCGTGTCAATCTCGACTGGATCCGCCAGCCGGCGTCCCCGGGCACGTGGAGAGCCGAGTTCTCGTGGCAGGGCGAGGCCGGTACGGCCTCCAAGCTGGCCTCCGCGCTGCGCGGCTGGCATCTGCTGCGCTTCGAGGTGACCGCGGAACCCTGCGCCACCGCCGAGGGCGAGCGCTACAGCTCCACCCCCGACCTGGGCATCTTCCATGCCGTCACGGGCATCCACGGCGACATCCTCATCCCCGAGGACCGGCTGCGTGCCGCGGTCGCCCGCTCGGCGCGCGGCGAGACGGAGCTGGCCGCCGAGGTCGACAAGCTCCTCGGCAAGCCCTGGGACGACGAACTGGAGCCGTTCCGGTACGCGGGCGAGGGCGCCCCGGTCCGCTGGCTGCACCAGGTCGTCTAGGGCGCGCCCGCCGGATCGTTCCCTCAAGCGGGGCCGGTCCACCCGGCGCGCCGCCCGGCTGCACCCCGACACGCGACCACAGTTGCCTTGGAGTGCGCTCCAGGTCCTAGCGTGCCGTCATGGCCGACAACAACGCTTCCGACACCCTCTCCGTCGCGGTGCTCGGCACCGGAATCATGGGCGCGGCGATGGCCCGCAACCTCGCCGGGGCCGGTCTGGACGTCCGTGCCTGGAACCGCACCCGCGCCAGGGCCGAGCCGCTGGCCGCCGACGGGATCCGGGTCACCGGCACGCCCGCCGAGGCGGTGGACGGCGCCGACGTGGTCCTCACGATGCTGCTCGACGGGCCCGCCGTCCTCGACGCACTGCACCAGGCCGCCCCCGCCCTGCCGCCCGGTGCGCTCTGGCTCCAGATGAGCACGGTGGGGCCCGAAGGGCTCGCCCCGCTCGCCCGGTTCGCCGGAGAACACGGGCTGCGTTTCGTGGACGCCCCGGTGCTGGGCACCAAGGACCCCGCGGAGAAGGGGGAATTGACGATCCTGGCGGCCGGTCCGCAGGACGTACGGGAGCGCGCCGAGCGCATCTTCGGCGTCGTCGGGAGCCGTACCCAGTGGGTCGGCGAGGACGCCGCCGACGGCGCCGCCAGCCGTCTCAAGCTCGTCGTCAACACCTGGGTGCTGACGGTCATCAGCGGTACGGGTGAGACTCTCGCCCTCGCGAAGGGGCTCGGGGTGGACCCGCGCGACTTCCTCGCGGCGGTCGCCGGCGGGGCGCTCGATCTGCCGTACCTCCGGCTGAAATCCGAGCTGATCCTGTCCGAGAACTACCCCGCGAGCTTCACCGTGTCCGCCGCCCGCAAGGACGCCCGGCTGATCACCGAGGCCGCGCAGAACGCCGGCGTCCACGTGGATCTGCTCGCGGGGGCCGCGGAGCGGTTCCGCCGCGCCGAGGGGCAGGGCCACGGCGACAAGGACGCGTCGGCGGCGTACTACGCCGGATTCGACGACTGAGACGGCTGAGAGGGCCGAGACGGCAACGGGCCCGCCCGGTGACATGTCACCGGGCGGGCCCGTTACGGGTGCTGAGGGTGCCTCAGATCGAGCGGAAGGCCAGGACCACGTTGTGGCCGCCGAAGCCGAACGAGTCGTTCAGGGCCGCGATCCGGCCCTCGGCCGGCAGCTTGCGGGGCTCGCCGCGGACGATGTCCGCGTCGGCCTCCGGGTCGAGCTGGTCGATGTTGATCGTCGGCGGGGCGATGCGGTTCTTGAGTGCGAGGACCGTGGCCACCGTCTCGATACCGCCCGCGCCGCCCAGGAGGTGGCCGGTCATCGACTTCGTGCTGGTGATGGCCATGTGGTCGACGTCGTCACCGAACGCCTTGCGCAGCGCGCGGAGCTCGCCGACGTCACCGGCCGGCGTCGAGGTCGCGTGCGCGTTCACGTGCACGATCTCGGCGGGCTGGAGGTCGGTGTTGTCGAGGAGGTTCTGCAGCGCCGCCGCGATGCCGTTGCCGGACGGCTCGGGCTGCGTGATGTGGTGCGCGTCGGCCGAGATGCCCTGGCCGACGGCCTCCGCGTAGACGCGCGCGCCGCGGGCCTTGGCGTGCTCCTCGGACTCCAGGATGACCACGCCGGCGCCCTCGCCGAGCACGAAGCCGTTGCGGTCGACGTCCCAGGGACGCGAGGCGCCCTGCGGGTCGTCGTTGTTCTTGGACATCGCCATCATGTTGCCGAAGGCGACGATCGGCAGCGGGTGGATGGCGGCCTCCGTGCCACCCGCGACGACGACGTCGGCGCGGCCGGAGCGGATCATCTCGATCGCGTAGCCGATGGCCTCGGCGCCCGACGCGCACGCCGAGACCGGCGTGTGCACACCGGCGCGGGCGTTGAACTCGATGCCGACGTTCGCGGACGGCGAGTTCGGCATCAGCATCGGCACGGTGTGCGGGGAGACGCGGCGTACGCCCTTCTCCTTGAGCACGTCGTACTGGTCGAGCAGGGTCGTCACGCCGCCGATGCCGGAGGCGATGACGGCGCCCAGACGGTCGGGGTTGACCGACGTGTCCTCGCCCGCCTTGGCGGTGAAGCCCGCGTCCTTCCAGGCCTCCTGGGCCGCGATCAGCGCGAACTGCGCCGAGCGGTCCAGCTTCCGGGCCTGCGGACGCGGAATGATCTCGGACGGTTCAACGGCGATCTGGCCGGCGATACGAACCGGCAGGTCGGTGGCCCAGTCCTGTTCGAGGGTGCTGATGCCGGAGCGTCCGGCGAGCAGGGCCTCCCAGGTCGAAGCGCTGTCGCCACCCAGCGGTGTGGTTGCGCCGATACCGGTGACGACCACGGTGCGATTGGTCGCGTTCACGGGAATTCTTACTCCACGGGTAGAGGGGTCTGAATCGACGGCGCCACCGCGGGGTGGCGACATGCGCGTGAGCTGGATCAGCTCTGGTGCTTGAGGATGTAGTCGGTCGCGTCGCCGACCGTCTTGAGGTTCTTGACGTCGTCGTCCGGGATCTTCACGTCGAAGCGCTCTTCGGCGGCGACGACGACCTCGACCATGGACAGCGAGTCGACGTCCAGGTCGTCGGTGAAGGACTTGTCCACCTGGACGTCCTCGGTGGGGATCCCGGCGATCTCGTTCACGATCTCGGCGAGACCGGCAACGATCTCTTCCTGAGTGGCGGCCATGATGGCGCTCCTTCGGTCATTTTATGGGGAAACTGCGTTACTTGCGGTGAAGATCCGAGCGGCGGCCGGTACATCCGAGGACATCCGGCGTTGCGCAGATCTTGCCTAGGGGAGGGTAACGACCGTAGCGGCGTAGACGAGACCCGCCCCGAAGCCGATGACCAGCGCGGTGTCGCCGCTCTTGGCCTGACCGGTCGCCAGCAGCCGCTCCATGGCGAGCGGGATGGAGGCGGCCGAGGTGTTGCCGGTGGTCTCCACGTCGCGGGCGACCGTGACGCTCTCCGGCAGCTTCAGAGTCTTCACCATCGAGTCGATGATCCGCATGTTGGCCTGGTGCGGAATGAAGACGTCCAAGTCGTCCGGGCTGACTCCGGCCGCGTCCAGCGCCTGCTGGGCGACCTTCGCCATCTCGAACACCGCCCACCGGAAGACCGCCTGGCCCTCCTGGGTGATGGCGGGGTAGCGGATCTCCTCCGGGGCCGGGCGGCCCTCGGGGGCGTCCCCTCCGGGGACCGGGGTGGTGCGGTAGACGTCCCAGCCGAGGGTCTGCTTGATGGTCTCGGCCTTGTCGCCCTCCGAGCCCCAGACCGTCGGGCCGATCGCCGGCTCCTTGGCCGGGCCGACGATCACCGCGCCGGCGCCGTCGCCGAAGAGGAAGGCCGTCGCACGGTCCTCCAGATCGGTCAGGTCCGAGAGCCGCTCGACGCCGATGACCAGGACGTACTCCGCCGAGCCCTCGGTCACCAGGCCCTTTGCCAGGGTCAGTCCGTAGCCGAAGCCCGCACAGCCCGCCGAGATGTCGAACGCGGCCGGCTTGCCGGCGCCGATGCGGTGCGCGATCTCGGTCGCGATCGCCGGGGTCTGCTTGAAGTGCGAGACCGTGGAGACGATCACGGCGCCGATCTGCCCGGGCGTGATGCCGGCGTCGGCGATGGCCTTGCCGGACGCCTCGACCGACATCTGCGCCACGGTCTCCTCGGGGCCCGCCCAGTGGCGGGTCGCGATACCGGACCGCGAGCGGATCCACTCGTCGGACGACTCGATGTGCTTGAGGATCTCCTCGTTGGGCACGACACGGGTCGGGCGGTAGCCGCCCACACCCATGATCCGCGCGTACGGGGTGCCCTGTGAGGGCTTGATCTTCGAGGTCATGCGCTTCGGACTCCTATTCGGCCGGTGCGGAGCCCGCCGCGGCTGCGGCTGACGTCGTTTCGGCGATCAGCGTGCGGGCCGCGTCGAGGTCGTCGGGCGTCTTGAGGGCGAGGGTCCGCACGCCGGGCAGTGCGCGCTTGGCCAGGCCGGTGAGGGTGCCACCGGGAGCCGCTTCGATGAGCGCGGTCACGCCGAGCTCCTTGAAGGTCTCCATGCACTGGTCCCAGCGCACGGGGTTGGCCACCTGGCCCACCAGCCGTCGCACCAGCTCCTGGCCGGAGGAGACCAGCTGCCCGTCCTTGTTGGAGACGTAACGGGTCTGCGGATCGGCGACCGCCAGCTGGGCGGTCGCGGTTTCCAGGGCCGAGACGGCAGGTGCCATGTGGTGAGTATGGAACGCGCCGGCCACCTTCAGCGGTACGACCCGGCGGGTGCCCTCCGGCTTGTTCTCGACCAGCGCGGCGATCTGCTCGGCGGTGCCCGCGGCCACGATCTGGCCCGCGCCGTTCACGTTGGCCGGGGTCAGGCCCAGCTGCTCCAGATGCGGGAGGACGACGGCCTCGTCGCCGCCGAGCAGCGCGGCCATGCCGGTCTCGGTGACGGCGGCGGCCTCGGCCATCGCCTGGCCGCGGCGGCGCACCAGCGTCATCGCGGCCTCGTCGGAGATGGTGTTCGCCAGCGCCGCGGCGGCCAGTTCACCGACGCTGTGGCCGGCCACCGCGCCGACCTGCGTGGTGACGGCGTCGGCCGTCGCGAAGAGCTGCCGGGCGGAGAGCAGGGCGGAGGCCACCAGCAGCGGCTGCGCCACCGCGGTGTCGCGGATCTCCTCCTCGTCCGCCTTCGTGCCGTAGTGGACCAGGTCCAGGTCGATGGCGTCCGACCAGGCACGGAGCCGGTCCTCGACACCGGGGAGGTCGAGCCAGGGGGTCAGGAAGCCGGGCGTCTGAGCGCCTTGGCCGGGAGCGACGAGTACGAGCACCCTCACACTCTCTCTTGTGGGTGGTTCCGCCCGCCCGTGGGGACAGGGACCAAGAACCATCGGGGTAATTGTTGGTGTCCGACAAAAGTCTAGGGTTGCGCCTCACCGTCAGCCAGGCGCCCCAGAATCAGCGCGATACGGAGGGTGAACGCCGACCGCACATCGGAGGGTGACCAGCCGGTGACGTCGGTCACACGTCGAAGCCGATACCGCACGGTGTTGGGGTGCACGAAGAGCATCCGGGCCGCGCCCTCCAGACTGCTCGCCTGCTCCAGATAGACGCTCAGCGTCTCCAACAGTGCCGACCCCGCTTCCTCCAGCGGTCTGTAGATCTCCTCCACCAGCTGCTCGCGCGCCACCGGGTCCGAGGCCATCGCGCGCTCCGGCAGCAGATCGTCCGCGAGTACCGGCCGCGGGGCGTCCGGCCAGGCGGCACACGCCCGCAACCCGGCCGCCGCGGCCTGGGCCGAGCGGGTTGCGGCCAGCAGATCGGAGACCACCGGACCGGCCACCACGGGACCGGTGGCATACGGACCGATCAGTGCCTTCGCGGCCTTCAGCGGATTGTCCGAGCCGCCCGCGATCACCACCAGACGGGAACCCAGGACCCCGGTCAGCACCTGGAGCTTGGCGTGCCGCGCGGCCCGCCGGATCGCCTCCACGGTCAGTTCGCTGTCCCCGTCCGGGGCGGTGCCCAGTACCACACACACGTGCTCGGGGGAGTTCCAGCCCAGCGCCGCCGCGCGCGAGACGGCGCCCTCGTCGGCCTCGCCCGACAGCACCGCGTTGACCACCAGCGACTCCAGCCGGGCGTCCCAGGCGCCGCGGGCCTCGGCGGCCTGGGCGTAGACCTGGGCGGTGGCGAAGGCGATCTCCCGGGCGTAGACCAGCAGGGCCTCGCGCAGTACGGACTCATCGCCCGGCGCCGCGACCTCGTCGATCGCGGACTCCATGACCTCGATGGTGGTGCGGACCATCTCGACGGTCTGCCGCAGCGTGATCGCCCGGGTCAGCTCGCGCGGCGCCGTGCCGAAGACGTCGGTACTGATCGCCTGCGGGGTCTCCGGATGCCGGAACCATTCGGTGAACGCGGCGATACCGGCCTGGGCCACCAGGCCGATCCAGGAGCGGTTCTCCGGGGGCATCGCGCGGTACCACGGCAGGGTGGCGTCCATGCGGGCGATGGCGGCGGCCGCCAGTTTGCCGGACGAATTCTCCAGACGCCTAAGGGTCGCCGAGTGCGGGTGCGCGTCGCGCGATGCGGGTTCAGACACGGGACAAGCCTGCACTATCGGGGCGGAGAGGTGCGGGGGCGGGGCTACGGTGGGCCCATGATTCAGGTGCGTAGGGCCGAGGAACGCTACCGCGGCGGCGAGCCGGAGGCGGGTATCGAGTCACGGCACGCGTTCTCCTTCGGCCCCCATTTCGACCCGGACAATCTGCGCTTCGGGGCACTGATCGCCTGTAACGAGGAGCGGCTGGCCGCGGGCGCCGGCTTCGACGAGCACCCGCACCGCGACACGGAGATCGTGACCTGGGTGGTGGAGGGCGAGCTGACCCACCGTGACTCGGCCGGCCACGAGACCACCGTACGCCCGGGCGATCTCCAGCGGCTCAGCTCGGCCGGCGGCGTGCGGCATGTGGAGCGCAACGACGGCGCCGGGCCGCTGTGCTTCGTCCAGATGTGGCTGGCGCCGCTCGCATTCGGCGGCGAGCCCGCGTACGAGGTGGTGCGCGGTATCGCCGACGGCACCCCGTACGCGGTGCCGCAGGCCGGTGCGCTGCTGCACGTGCGCCGCCTCGCCGACGGTGAGCGCACCGCGGTCCCGGATGCCGCACGGGCCTATGTGCATGTGGTGCGCGGCGCCGTACGGCTCGGCGCGGAGCACCTGGCAGCCGGTGACGCGGCGCGGATCACCGACGGTGCGGGGCTGGAACTGCAGGGGCTGGCGGCCGCGGAGTGCCTGGTGTGGGAGATGGGGGCGGAGCCGGAGTACGTGTGAGACCGCGGCGGGCCCGGTGGTGTCCGGGCCCGTGCGCACGTCAGGCCGGCCGCGCCAGCTCGGCCAGCACCGCGTCGGTCAGCTGCGGCCAGACCTCCATCGCCCAGGGCCCGAAGGCCCGGTCGGTCAGCGCGATACAGGCCGCGCGGGCGTCGGGGTCCACCCACAGGAACGTCCCGGACTGCCCGAAGTGCCCGAACGTGCGCGCGGAGGACGTGGCGCCCGTCCAGTGCGGCGACTTGCCGTCGCGGATCTCGAAGCCCAGACCCCAGTCGTTGGGCCTGTGGTGGCCGAAGCCCGGCAGCACACCCGGCAGACCGGGGAAGGCCACCTGGGTCGCCGCCGTGAGCGTCTCCCGGGCGAGCAGCCGCGGTGCCTGCAGCTCGGCGGCGAAGTGGATCAGGTCGGCGACCGTGGAGACGGCGTCCTTGGCGGGCGAGCCGGGCAGGTCCGTCGAGTTCATGCCGAGCGGTGCGAGCACCGCCTCGTGCAGATACTGCGGGAAGGGGATGTCGGTCGCCTTGGCGAGGTGATCGCCCAGGGCCTCGAAGCCGGCGTTGGAGTAGAGCCTGCGGGTGCCCGGCTCGGCCATCGTGCGCGGCTCGTCGAAGGCCAGCCCCGAGGTGTGGGCGAGCAGATGACGCACCGTGGATCCCGGGGGCCCGGCCGGCTCGTCCAGCTCGACCGCGCCCTCCTCGACGGCCAGCAGCGCGGCGTACGCGGCCAGTGGCTTGGTCACGGACGCCAGCGGGAAGCGCCGCTCCAGGGGGCCGTACGCTCCGGCCACCGAGCCGTCGGCTCGTACGACGGCGGCAGCGGCAGTGGGCACCGGCCAGTTCTCGATCATCCGCAGGCTCTGCATGCACACGAGCCTAGGGGGTGGCGGCAACCCCCCGTCGTCCGCCACCGGGCCGGCCCGCGCCGCCCCAAATCCCGGTCAAGATCGCGCTTGCTTGGAGTGCGCTCGAACTCTCTAGCGTTGGAGACGTCGAGAGGCGCCCGGCGAAAACGCCGGGAGACATCCGGCGATCAGGGGAGACGGGGCATGACGGTCATGCAGGGCGAAACGGCCACGAGCGGCGCGGCCACGGCCGGCCTGCGGCCCGCGACGGAGCGCGGCTGCGGCACCACACCCCCGCACCCACGGCCCACCGGCCACGACCGGTACACGATCAGCGAGGTGGCGGAGCACACCGGCCTGACCGCACACACCCTGCGCTGGTACGAGCGGATCGGCCTGATGCCGCACGTGGACCGCACGCACACCGGGCAGCGGCGCTTCAGCAACCGCGACCTGGACTGGCTGAACCTGGTGGCCAGGCTGCGGCTGACCGGTATGCCGGTGGCGGACATGGTCCGTTACGCCGAACTGGTGCGGGCCGGCAGCGGCACCTTCGCCGAGCGGGAGCGGCTGCTGACCGCGCACCGCGAGGACGTTCGCCAACGGATCGCCGAGCTGCACAGCACGCTGGACGTACTCGACCACAAGATCGAAATCTATGCCGACGCCCGGCGGGCGTCCGAGAGGTGCTGAGGTCCGTATGAGCAGCAAGAAGATCGAAACGGTCGAGCTGGGCACCGGCGGCCCGCGGGTCGGCGTGCAGGGCCTGGGCTGTATGGGCATGAGCTTCGCCTACGGTCCGACGGACGCCGACGAGGCGCGGGCCACGCTGGAGCGGGCGCTGGAGCTGGGCGTCACGCTCTACGACACCGCCGACATGTACGGGGTGGGGGAGAACGAGAAGTTCCTCGCCCCGTTCCTCCGGGCGCACCGCGACGAGGTCGTGCTCGCCACCAAGTTCGCGATAGCCGCCGACCCCGAGGACCCGACGAAGCGGATCATCCGCAACGACCCGGCCTACATCCGCCGGTCCGTCGAGGGCAGCCTGCGGCGCCTGGGCGTGGACGAGATCGATCTGTACTACATGCACCGGCGCAACCCCGACGTCCCGATCGAGGAGTCGGTCGGTGCCATGGCCGAGCTGGTGGCCGAGGGCAAGGTCAAGCACCTGGGGCTGAGCGAGGTGACCGGCCCCGAGCTGCGCGCGGCGCAGGCCGTGCACCCGATCGCGGCGCTGCAGTCCGAGTGGTCGCTGTTCAGCCGGGACATCGAGCGGAGCGTGGTGCCGACCGCCGCCGAGCTCGGCGTCGGCGTCGTCCCGTACTCCCCGCTCGGCCGGGGCTTCCTCACCGGCGCGTTCGTCAGCGCCGACAAGGAGCTGACCGCGGACGACTTCCGCCGCACCCAGCCCCGCTTCACCGGCGACAACGCGGCCGCCAACGCCGCGCTGCTGGAGCCTGTCCGCAGCATCGCCGAGGCGCACGGCGCCACGCCCGGCCAGATCGCCCTGGCCTGGGTGCAGCACCAGGCAACGGCGCGCGGTCTGGCCGTCGTACCGATCCCCGGCACCCGCAAGCGCAGCCGCATCGAGGAGAACGCCGCGGCGACCGGGATCCGGCTGACCGCGCAGGATCTGGCGCTGCTGGAGCCGATCGCCGGGAAGGTCGTGGGGGCGCGGTACGCGGACATGTCGTCCACCTCGGCCGGGCGGGAGTAGGTGTTCCGCGGGGGCCGGAGCGGCTCGCCGGCCCCCGAGGAACCCGCACCACGGCGGGGAGTTACGCGAGCCCCAGCGCGAAGGCCGCGAACCCGGCGGCCAGCAGCGCCGCCGCGGTGCGGCGGGCCCGGGTGACACCGGTCCAGGGAGCCTCGAAGCGACGGGTGGCGCGGGCGATCAGGAGCAGTACGGCGGCGAAGACCGGCAGCCAGGCGAGCCGGGCGAGCAGCCAGCCGACGGTGTCGGGCGCCACGGTCAGCCCGGGCACCGGGCCCAGGAACGACGCGGGCACCGCCGCCGTCAGCATCGCCGTCTGGTGCCAGCACAGGATCGTCATCGCGGAGAGGTTGATGACGACGACCGGCGCCCACAGGGCGGGCCGGCGCAGGAGTCGGGCGAGCCGGTCCCGCAGCAGGATCGCGGCACCGGACTGGGCTGCGGCCAGCGCCAGGACCAGCAGCGACGGCGGATGGGAGTTCGTACGGTCCTGACCGGGGACGCCGACCATGCTCGCCGGGTAGTGGAAGAACAGCAGCAGCGCGGCGAACAGCACGGCACCGCCGAGCAGCAGCGCCCCGGCGGCGCGCCGGCCGAGCCGCCGCTCGCCCCAGCAGACCCCGAGCTGATAGGCGAACAGCCAGCCGGGCAGGAGGTTGAGCAGGCTCAGCCACGAGGGCATGGCGTCGGCGAACGGCCCGTAGCGCAGGAAGTCCACCCCGGCCACCGCCACCACCAGCGGCGCCGCCGCCCAGGCGCCCATCCGCCGCGCGGCGCGCACGCAGTACGGCGTCAGCGCGGTGGTCCCCGCGTACACCGCGACGAACCACAGCGGCTGGATCACCAGCGTCGCCCCGGTCCGCAGCGTCGCCTCCGGCACCCCCAGCCCGTACAGGAGCAGCAACAGCGCGGCCCATACGGCGGTCACTCCGACCACCGGGCGGCCCAGCCGGACGAGCCGGCCGCGCAGCCAGCTGCCCACCGGCGTGCCCCGCCCCAGGGCGCGCCGGTAGGAGAGCACCGACGCATGCCCGCCGACCAGGAAGAAGATGCCGAGCATCTGGAGTACCCAACTGGCGGGCGCGAGCAGGCCGAAGGCGGTCAGCGGACTGGCGTTGTGCAGTGCGCCGCCGGCGTCCAGGGTGAAGCCGCCCAGCAGCCAGTGGCCGGTGGGCACGGCGAGCAGCGCCAGCGCGCGCAGACCGTCGATCGCACGGTCGCGGTCCGCGGGCGTACGGTCCTCGATCCGGCGGGCCGTCCGCCGGGCGGCGGATCTGAGCGGGGCGAGAGAGGCGGTGTCCATGAGGCGTCCTTGGGTTCTTCCGTCGCGGAATCGTCGGTCGTTCAGTCCTTGGGGCAGGTGCGTGCGTGGTGCGGGTGCGGGGCTTGCGGGGCTCGTGCGGTGGTGAACGGCGGTGCGTACAGGGCTCGTTGGCAGGTGACGGCGGATAGCGGAGGTCAGCGGTCGGCGTCAGTGCACCGCGTCGTAGCGGCCCAGCACGATGGCCGCGACGTTGTGGAGGGAGTCCGTACCGGGCGCGAGATAGCCGGTGTGTCCTACGGCCCGCACGGCGGGGAGCCGGCGGGCCCCGAAGGCGGGATCGGTGGGGTCGGTGCCGTGGCCCAGGCCCAGGAATTCGACGTGCGGGAGGTCACCGATCCAGTCGGAGGCGTCCCGCCCCGCCCAGACCCGGGCGGAGGTGCGCAGCTGCGCCACGCTGTCGCGACGCATACCGGGGGAGCCGAGGACGATCAGGTCGGCGAGGCCGCCACCGCCCAGCCGCGGAACGGCCAGCCCGCAGACCACCGAGCCGTAGCTGTGGCACAGCACCGCCGGGGGCCGGGCGCCGACCGCGGTCAGCCCGGACAGCAGGCGGGCCAGCCGCGGCGCCCCGGCCTCGGCGAGCCGCCCGGTGGCGGCGTCCGGACCGAGCCCGACCGGTGTGGTGTACCCCGCCCAGGCGATGACCGCGGTACGGCTCCCGGGCGCATCGGCGGCCAGTTGGGCGCGCAGCGACCTGGCCATGCCGGTCGGCGTGCCGTACGGGTCCGTCGCCCGGTCGAAGGACATCAGATCGATGTCCGAGCCCGGCACGATCACGGCGGTGTGCTCGGCGGTGGCCAAGTCGCCGTGGACTTCGGCGACTTGGCCCCGGCCGCGCGGGTCGAAGGCGAGGATGCGGCGGCCGGGTGCGAGCAGCGCGGTGTAGCGGCGGGCCACGGCCCTGTCCTGACGGTGGTCCTGGAGGGTGCCGGCCGGGTCGTCGGCGCGGGCCAGCCGGCGGTCCCGTTCCGCCGCCAGGGCACGGGAGTTGGCCTCGTACCGCAGCGCGAGGGGCGCACCGTCGAGATTGCCGACGGTGAGCGGATGCCGGGCCACCAGCTCCTGCCGCTGGCCGTCGGTCAGCGCGGCGAAGAAGCGGGCGACCTCGGCGGGGGCCGCGGTCGCCGGGTCCGGCAGCCGGACGCCGAGCGAGTGGTCGGCCCGCCAGGCGGCCGCGCCGGGCGCCGGACCGGTGACCGCGGTCTGTGCGCTGCCGGCCGCCCAGCCGCCGGTGCCGGCGGCCACGACCACCGCGAGCGCGACGCCGACGAGCGTGCGCCTGCTGCGTCGGGCGGCGCTGCGCAGCCTGGACATGTGGGTCTCCCTCCCGTTGGTGGCGGAGGGAAACGTAGGAAGGGGGTGGATGACGCGGCGTCACACCGCGGGGCCAACTCCCGGGTGATACCGGGGTAGGGGGTCCGGCCCGCTCCTCGTCCGAAAGGAGGAGAAGGAAGAGAAGGAGGAGGGAGGGGAGGGAGAGGAGACGGGCCGCTTCGGGGGCGCCCGCCCCCGGCTACGCTCCCCCC
>NZ_SDIF01000094.1 GCF_004122735.1 Streptomyces sioyaensis
GGGCGGGGTCGTCCGCGGGGCGGGTGCCCGCAGGGTCTGGACCTGCGCGGGAGGGAGGTTGCCCCACACCGTCGCACGGTGGACCCCGTAGCGGTGCTCGAAGTCCTCCATGACGGCGGTGACCGCCCGATGGCGGGTGATCTCCGTACGGCTGCTGAAGACGGTGCGGGCGACCTGCGTGCCGAGATAGCGGAAGTAGGTCAGATGCCCGCCCGGAGTGAGCGCGGAGAGGTACCGCTCGAAGATCGACTCGACCACGTCCGGTTCGAAGTTCGCGAAGGGGAGGCAGGAGACGATGACGTCGTAGCTGTGCGGGGCGAGGTGCATGTCCGTGATCGACTCGGGCACGATCCGGATCTGCGGAGCGGCCCCGGCCAGATCCGGGTCCGTCTCCATGGAATCGGTGAGTATTCGGACGAAACTGGGGTTGACTTCGACGACGTCCAGCTGGTCCGCGGGTCCGACGAGCCGTGCCAGGGCACGGGTGACCGTGCCGGTGCCGGCGCCGACCTCCAAGATCGCGGCAGGGCGGCTGGGCTTCCGCTGCCGGAGGGGGACCGCGAGCCGGGTGGCCAGCCGCCGACTGCTGGGGGCGATGGCGCCGGTGAGGCGTTGGGTGCGGGTCGCCTCCTGGAGGAACGCCAATCCTGCGGACGGGCGCCAGGGCGCACTGGGCCGGTGCGTGGTCTGCGTCAGATCCATGCGCACACGCTAGGGGTCTGATGAATTCCGGCCAATGCTCGGACCGAGACGTGACAGTGCCGCTGACCGGGGCCGGACGCGGCGGTCCCGCACGGCTCCGCCCCTTGATAGCGCGGAATCCGGGGCTCCGGAGCACCGTTGTGGCCGTGGCATGAGAGAGGTCACTCGCGGCAGGAAGTGACCTCTCTCACACCCGAAGCGGACCGGCTCAGCGCTCCAGGAGCGCGAACAGGCTCTCCCAGCGGGGGACGATCTCCTCCGTGGAGAACCGCTGGATGTTCGTCCGCGCCGTCTCGCCCATCGTGTCCCGGAGGTCCTTGTCGGACATCAGGGTGTCCAGGTGGCGGGCGAATTCGGTGATATTGCCCGGAGGTGCAAGCAACCCGTCCACGCCGTCCGAAATGATCTCGTGGACGCCCGGCGCCACATCGAACGCCACACACGGGACGGCGGTCGCCATCGCCTCCATGGGGGCCAGCGGGAAGCCCTCGCCGCGCGAGCTGAGCGCGAACACCGCGCTCTCCCGCAGCGCCCCGGGAACATCGCCGGTGCGGCCCATCCAGTCGACCGTGTCCGCGATGCCCAGCTCCGCGGCCTGCTTGCGCAGGGCCTCTTCCTCCTCGCCGGAGCCGTAGATCCGCAGCGTCCAGTCGGGGTGCTGCGGCGCGACCCGCGCCCAGGCCTCCAGCAGCAGGTCCACGCCCTTCTCCTCGTGGAGCCGGCCGATGCTGACCACGCACTTGTGGGAGCGGTCCGAGGGGACCTCGGGGAAGAAGGGCAGCGGGTTCGGCATGAAGCCGACGTTGTCCATCCGCTGCCGGATCCAGCGGTCGGCGTCCTCGCGGGTGAGCGTCAGCATCCGGTCGACATCCTCGTAAAACCGCTTGACCCGAGCGAAGCGGGACGACTTGCGGCAGGTGTCGAACGATTCATGGCTCATTCCGATCACCGTCAGCCCCGCGGTGTCGGCCAGCGCGACCCACTCCATCGCCCAGACCTGGGTGACGATCACCACCCCGCCCGGCTTCGCCGCCCGGAACAGCGCGCTCATCTTGGCGGCCTGCTCCTGCATACCGGCCTCGCGGGCGGCCCGGCGGCGCTGCTCGACGAGGTTGAGCTTGTCCTTGAGGCTGCGCACGGGGCGGACGGAGGGCGGGTGCTCCGTGTAGAGCGTGGTCGTCTTGAACGGCACGTCGGGGGCGAGCTCATGGACCCGGCCCTCGGGGGGCGGCACCACACCGACGATGTGCACCCGGTGGCCCCGCTCGCTGAACAGGCGTGCCATCTGATGGGACCAGCTGGTGACGCCGCCCATCTCATTGACGCTGTTGGAGACGAAGAAGATGTCCCGCGGTTCGGCTGCGTTCGACTTGGTCATCAACGGCTCCACTGCGCAAAAAACTGATCGACGATGCTCTTGGCGGCGTCGCCCCGGTCGTATTCGCCGAACTTGGCGATGAATTCCTGGCGGCTCTTCGCATAGTCCTGAGCCTGCGACTCGAAGGACTTGATCGCCTTGTGGAAATCGTCCTCGGTGCGGACCACCGGGCCCGGCGCATGCTCCAGCAGATCGAAGTAGGTGCCGCGGCCCTCGTGCACGTACTCGTCATAGTCGTAGGTGAAGAACACCAGCGGCCGGTCGAGCAGCGCGTAGTCGAACATCACCGACGAATAGTCCGTGATCAGCCCGTCGGCCAGCTCCAGCAGGGGCGTCACGTCATGGCGCGCCGAGACGTCGATGACCCGGCCCGCGACGGTCGGCGGCAGCACCACGTGATTGAGGTAGTGCGAGCGCACCAGGAGGACATAGCGGTCGCCGAACTGCTCGGCGAAACGCTCGACGTCAAAGGGCAATTCGAAGCGCCCGTGCCGGCCGCCCGCCTTGCGGAACGTCGGCGCGTAAAGCAGTACGGTGCGGTCCTCGGGAATGCCCAACTCCGCGGCCAGCGGCCCGCGTTCACGCCGCCCCAGCTCCGTTTCCCGCTGCCGGGCGCGGACCAGTGCGTCATTGCGCGGGTAGCCCACCCGCAGCAGCGTCTTCTCCTTGAGCCGGAAGGCCTTGGCCAGGGTGTGCACATCGTGCTCGGAGCGGATCAGGAAGCGGTCGAAGCGGTCCAGCGATCGCTGCTGCTCGGCCTGCTGCTCCCGGGTCTGCGCCTTCAGCGACGGCATGTCGAAGCCCATGTTCTTCAGCGCCGAGCCGTGCCAGGTCTGCAGGTAGGTGGTCTCCGGGCGCTTGGTGAGCTTGAGCGGGTAGCTCTGGTTGTCGACCCAGAACTCGGCCTGCGCCAGCGCCTTGAGGTAGGGCAGGGACCAGCGCTTGACCAGGGTGGCGTCCTTCGGGAAGCCCTCCGGGGACCCGGCGTACGACCAGATCGCCTCGAAGTCCAGGCCCTGCCGGCGCATCTCCTCGTAGAGGGCGCGCGGGCTGTCGCTGTACTGCTTGCCCAGGTGGCTCTCGAAGACCACCGTGCGCTTCTTGACCGGCAGCCGGCTGAACACCTCGTGGTAGGCGCGGAGCTTGTTGTCGCCGGAGACGACCTTCTGCCGCAGCGCCTTCGCCTTGCGGAACCCGGTCTTGGCCAGCGTCCCCGGCTTGCCCTGCACCCCGCGGGTGATCAGCTCCTGGACCCGCTCGGCGTTACGTCCCTCGCTGACCAGGCGGAACGCCAGATGCCCCTTGGCCGAGACATGCGGCTCGACGTGATCGGCGACCATCCGCGTCAGCCGCGGCCGCACCGGCAGCCCGCCGGACAGCTCGGTGTCGGCGACGGTGAGCCGGGTGGTGGTGGGCACCCCGTCCACGTCCAGGCGCAGCCGTACGTCCCAGATGGTGTCGACGATGCCCAGCGGGCGCAGCTTCGCGGTGAGGTCCGCGGCGGCCTCCCAGTGGACGGTGTCGCCGTCGTGGCGCAGCACCCGCACGGGGAAGTGGAAGGACTGCAGACTGCGCCGGCGGGCGCTGAACTCCAGCCGGCCCTTCAGCGTGGCGTCCGGCGGGATGACGCCGAGCGGGTTGGTGATCCGCCCGGTCAGGGCGACGGACCGGCCGGAGGAGCGGAAGCGGGTGAGCTGATTGCGCAGGAACAGCTGGTTGACCGGCTTCTCGTGGTAGCCGACGTCCGTCACGTCCAGCACCTCGCGCCCGAACGCGTCATCGAAATGGCCGTCGCACCAGTAGATGCGGCCGTCGCGCTCGGTGAGCGGGGAGGAGACCTTGGCGCGGTTGATCAGGGTGTCGACCGCCGGGATCAGGTTGTCCCAGTCGCCCTGCTGGAGCAGGTAGGCGCAGATGGCCTGTATCGGCTGGACCCGCTCGTACGCCTCGGGGGCGATGCTCGCGAGGTATTCCCGGGAGAGCTCGGCGAACTCCTGGCGATAGGCGTCGTCCCGGAAGGGCAGGTCCCGCAGGTACAGCACCAGGTCGTGCTTGAGGAATTTCACGTCCTTGGCGAGCTTCATATCGTCCAGCCCGCGCTCCGCCAGCAATGCGTCGATGCGCCGGTGGATCTCCAGCCGGTGCGTATAGTTGGTCATTTCGTGGCGGCGGTTCGAGACCGACTTCACGGCGGCCCGCTGGTATACGTGCCAGAAATAGACCTGATTGGGGATCAGGGTGATGCGGCGCGCCGAGAGATATGCGCCGGCGATAAAGATCAGGTCCTCGTAGAAAATCCCCTTGGGGAAACGGAGATTGTTCTCAATAAGAAACTCGCGGCGATAGCACTTATTGGTGGACAGAGTGTCCCAGACGAACAGGTCCGGAAATTCCTCGACGGACTCCACCGTGCGGGTCGTGGAGTACAGCCAGGCGTACCACTCGTCGCGCTTCTGATTGCGGGTGTCCTTGTGCAGCCGGACGCACAAGCCGGAAACGATATCCGACCCGGTTTTCTCGGCGGCCTCCAACATATTGCGGCACGCATTGAGTTCCAGGACGTCATCGCTGTCCAGGAACATGACGTACCGGCCCTGGGTGTGCTCGATGCCGACGTTCCGCGGCTCGCCCACCGCACCACTGTTCTCCGGCGTCTGGAAGGCCCTGACCCGCCCGGGGTGCGCGGCTGCGAACCGCTGTGCCACTTCGAAAGAACCGTCCGTGCTGCAGTCGTCGACGATCACCACCTCGACGTCCCGGAGCGTTTGATCCAGTACGGACTGGATCGCGGTCGGCAACCGGTCGGCGTCGTTGTAGACGATGACGACTACTGAGACGTCAGGCACAGGCATCTCAACCCTCTCTCGCTGCTGTTTCCCGCCAGAATAGCCCTGTCTGTACCCTCGGATTGCAACCGATCGCGCCCATGGCACTACGGACGGTGAGCCACGGGGGCGTCGAGAAGGGGTACTCCGGGGTTCGGATCCTGACCATGCGTCAGCCCTGCGGATCCACCCATCAGGGCAAACTCCGGACGGGAGGGAAGACGGCCCCTCCCGCGAATCGGTTGCCTGCCGTGTCATGTGACGTCCGTTGCGATCAGACATTTATCGGATTCCGTTCGGAAGGCGGCGGGAAGGAGCCCCGCGCGGAGCAGAAGGAAAATCCCAGTTCGAGTGCGGCGGCATCACCCGTGGACAACGGACGAGGACAACAGACGAGGACAAGAGCGCGGCAAGAAGGCGGTAAGGGATCGAAATATTCGGGAATGCCGGACAGGATGGCGTGACGCTGTGTCAGCAGGGCCGCGGACCGGCGGCGTGACCGGTCCGGGCCCTGCCGCGGGCACGTCTCCGGCCTCCCGGACGTCCTCCTCATGGTGGATGCGCCGTCCCGCAATCAGGGAAGATCCTGCTCAAGAACGAGCGACGCGCCTTTGCCAAGCCATTACGCTTGCCGTCAAGGCCGCGCAGGGCGGCCATGGAGGAGTGAGATGAGGAGCAGCAACCCGGTCTTCTCGCGACGGGGGTTCAGCCGCGACACCGGCTACGCGGGCTTCAACGCACCGCCGCAGGCCGGGGGCCCCGCCGCACCGCCGTACGCCGGCGCGAACCCGTACGCGCAGGGCGGCAACCCCTACGCGGCCGACGCGACGAACCCGTACGCCCAGGGCCAGCAGCACGTCACCCACGCACCGCCGCAGTACACGCCACAGACCCGCCCGATGACGATGGACGACGTCGTCGCGCGGACCGCCATGACGCTCGGCACGGTCGTCGCCGGCGCCACCGTCGGCTGGCTCTTCCTGACCGGGAGCCTCGGCTTCGCGTTCGGCGCCGGCCTGGTCGCGATGGTGCTGGCGCTCGTCCAGTCCTTCAAGCGCAAGCCCTCGCCCGCGCTGATCCTGTCGTACGCGGCGCTGGAGGGGCTCTTCCTCGGCGCGCTCAGCGGCTTCATCAACGACCTGCCGAAGATGAACGGCGCCCCCATGCAGGCGGTGCTGGGCACGCTGGCGGTGTTCGTCGCCATGCTGGTCGCCTACAAGACGCGGATCGTGCGGGTCACCGCCCGCTTCACCCGCTTCGTGCTGATCGCCGCCATGGGCTTCTTCCTGCTGTCGGCGGTCAACCTGCTGTTCATGGTGTTCGGCGGCGGTGACGGCCTCGGCTTCCGCAGCGGCGGCCTGGGCATCCTCTTCGGCATCGTGGGCGTGGTCCTCGGCGCGCTGTTCCTGGCGATGGACTTCAAGCAGGTCGAGGACGGCGTCACCTACGGCGCGCCGCGCGAGGAGTCCTGGCTGGCGGCGTTCGGTCTGACGATGACGCTGGTGTGGATCTACGTGGAGATGCTCCGGCTGATCTCGATCCTCCGGGGCGACTGACCCGTCCGGCGCCCGGGGCGCACACCGAAGGGCCCGCAGGCTGTTGCCTGCGGGCCCTTGGCATGAGGGATGTCGCGTGTTCTGGGCCGGAGGGGCCATAAGCCCGTCATCGGCGGTCAGAACTTCCGCGCAGCACGCCTGAGATCGTGTTCATGAACGATTGCTTTTGCATGTCCGTAGGCGAGATTGTGCTCGCCGCGGAGCCAGCTGACCTTTTCGTCGAAGCGGAAGAGAGCGGGGCCTTCGTCAACGGTGCGGAGCCAGTCGGAGATTTCCCGGCCGGTGCAGTGCGGGATACGGGAGAGCATGTTCCGGTGGGTCTCTTCGGAGAAGAGCTGAGACATCGGCGCCTCCGGACGCGGTCGATGCTGGTACTTCAGCCCACCGTGCCTGAGCGTTCGGGCGTTGGCAACCACCCGGGAGTGGCGCATAGGCTCACGACGTGCTTGACGTGACCCCCTTGCAGACCGCCGTGGACGCCCTCGCCGACCGCCTCAGGTCGCTGCCGCAGAGCGTGCTCGGCCGCGGCGCCGCGGCCGAAGGACTCGCGCTGGCACGGCAGTTGGCGACCCGTGCACAGCTGATCGAGCAGCCGGGACGGCCCCCGCACGAGATGCCGGACGCCGGGATGTTCGCGGCCGGCGACCAGCTGGCGGTGGCCGGACACGATCTCGTCGAGGCGCTGCGGGCCGCGGCGGCCCGCGTGGCCGACGAACCGGCCGAATCTGACGCAAAAGTGGCCCCCGCCGACGAGCTGGCGGAGGCCGTGCGATGGGTACGGGCGGCGGCGGACCGCTGCTAGCGGGAGCCGCCGCGCCGGATCAGAGCGAGGCGATGACGCGGTCGGCGAGGATGTAGACGCTCTCCTCGCGGCTCTCGCCCCAGGAGAAGGTCAGCGCATACGCACCGGAGATGCCGGAGCCGCCCAGCAGCACCGGACAGTGCCCCTCGTGCAGTGCGCCGGCCACCCGCTCCGCGGTTTCGCGCTGCCCGGGGGTCAGGCAGAGCGTGGTGCCGTCGGTGAAGACGTAGACGTCCAGGGTGCCCAGCGGGCCGGGGCGCACATCCGCGAGCGGGGTGGCCCGCTGCGCCAGCTCCTCCAGGCGCGCGACCGTGCGCTCGTGATCACTGATCACCGGGGACGGGGAGAAGTCCGGGTGCGAGGGGTGGCGCCGGCGGGCGGCGGCCAGTTCGGCGGACTCGGTCTCCTCGACCGGTTCCCACTCGGGCGCGTCCAGTGCCTCGACGGACTCCAGGGCGTCCGGCCCCAGCAGCGGCTCCAGGCCGGCCCAGTCCGCCTGGCGGGGCAAGAACGGGTGGGTGTCGAAGCGGTCGGACTCCGGGCGCTCGGGAAGCTCGCGCTGGTCGGCGCGGGCGTCCAGCGGGCTCTCGTCGCCGAGTCCGGCGAGACCGCCCAGCAGGGAGGGGGCGTCGGCCGCGTCCCTGGCCTCCTGCGCGGCCCAGAACGCACGGGCCTCGGCCAGTTCGCGCTCCCGCTCCTCGGCGAGCGCGTCCGCGACGGCGGCACGTATGTCCGCGAGCGGGGTCTCGTCTGCCGGGGTGGCCCGGGCGGCCGGGATGGCCGCGACGGCCGGGTGTGCCACCTCGGTGCGCGCGGCGACGTCCTGCCGGGTGGCGACGAGCTCGGCGTGCAGCTCGGCGATCTGACGGTGCAGGGCACGGGCGGTGCGCAGGGCGACGGCGCCCAGCGCCACGGCGGTGGCCGCGGCCAGTAGCAGGACGAGGGTGGTGACGCTCATGCGTCCTCCCCACTTCGCTCGGCGGCCCTGTTCCCTCGGGCCGCGCATCGGTACATGGACTTGCCCCGGCCGTCGGCCGCGGCGACCCCCTTGATGCGCTCGCTCACGGGGTCACTCCTGGTAGTGGCACACTCACCGGCGTACTCCCGTTAGCAGAATGTTCTCCGACTTCCTACATCAGGCTGCCGGTGGTCGGCGACCGCTCCGGGCGAACTATGTCCCGAAATGGAGGGGGGTGAGGGTCGTATATGTTCGAGCGAACCCATGCTGACCTGCAAGAACGCCTCCCCCTGAGGGCGTTGGTCACAATCCTGGGGGAGATTGGGTCGCGATCCAGTTAACGAGTGGCGCAGGTCACGCCGTGTCGCCGCCTGTATGCGCCTGACAGCGAAGGGTGTGCGCGGGGCGGGAGTTGGTCCGTTTTGTGCGCGCGGGCGGGGACGGTCCGGGGCAGGTGCCGGGCGCGCGGAGCGAGCGCCCGGCCCTTACGCTCAGCTACTGCTTCAGCTCAGCTCAGCCGCACTTGTCCGTGGTCGCGCTGAGCTTCGCTTCCGCTGCGGGCAGGTGCCGGGCACTCGTTCCTCGCACCCGACCCCTACCCTCCGCTCCAGCTCAGCTCAGCCGCACGTGCCTGTGGTCGCGCTGAGCTTCGCTTCCGCTGCGGGCAGGTGCCGGGCACTCGTTCCTCGCACCCGACCCCTACCCTCCGCTCCAGCTCAGCTCAGCCGCACGTGCCTGTGGTCGCGCTGAGCTTCGCTTCCGCTGCGGGCAGGTGCCGGGCACTCGTTCCTCGCACCCGACCCCTACCCTCCGCTCCAGCTCAGCTCAGCCGCTCGATGACCATCGCCATGCCCTGGCCGCCGCCGACGCACATCGTCTCCAGGCCGAACTGCTTGTCGTGCCACTGGAGGGAGTTGATCAGGGTGGTGGTGATGCGGGCGCCGGTCATGCCGAAGGGGTGGCCGACGGCGATCGCGCCGCCGTTGACGTTCAGCCGGTCCAGGTCGATGCCCAAGTCCCGGTAGGACGGGATGACCTGGGCGGCGAACGCCTCGTTGATCTCGACCAGGTCGATGTCGGAGACCGAGAGGCCGGCCCGCCGCAGCGCCTGCTTGCTGGCCTCGACCGGGCCGTAGCCCATGATCTCGGGGGAGAGGCCGGAGACGCCGGTGGAGACGATCCGGGCCAGCGGGGTCAGGCCCAGCTCGCGCGCCTTGGTGTCGGACATGATGACCAGCGCCGCGGCGCCGTCGTTCAGCGGGCAGCAGTTGCCGGCGGTCACCAGGCCGTCGGGGCGGAAGACCGGCTTGAGGCCGGCGACGCCGTCGACGGTGACGCCGGCGCGCGGGCCGTCGTCCTTGGCGACGACCGTGCCGTCGGGCAGCGTGACCGGGGTGATCTCCCGCTCCCAGAACCCGTTGTTGATCGCCTTCTCGGCGAGGTTCTGGGACCGTACGCCGAACTCGTCCATGTCCTGGCGGGTGATGCCCTTGAGGCGGGCGAGGTTCTCCGCGGTCTGGCCCATCGCGATGTACGCGTCCGGGATCAGGCCGTCCTCGCGCGGGTCGTGCCAGCCCGCGCCCTCCTCCTCGGCGCGCGCCGCGGTGCGGGCCTCGGCGTCGGCGAAGAGCGGGTTGTGGGTGTCCGGCAGGCCGTCGGAGCTGCCCTTGACGCTGCGCGAGACGGTCTCGACGCCGGCCGAGATGAAGACGTCGCCCTCGCCCGCCTTGATGGCGTGCAGCGCCATGCGGGTCGTCTGGAGCGAGGAGGAGCAGTAACGGGTGATGGTGCAGCCCGGGAGGTGGTCCATCCCCATCTGGACGGCCACGATGCGGCCGAGGTTGTGGCCCTGCTCGCCGCCGGGCAGACCGCAGCCGAGCATCAGGTCGTCGATGTCCTTCGGGTCCAGCTCGGGGACCTTGGCCAGGGCGGTCTCGATGATCTGCGCGGTCAGGTCGTCCGGGCGGACGTCCTTGAGCGAGCCCTTGAAGGCGCGGCCGATCGGGGAGCGGGCGGCTGAGACGATCACGGCTTCGGGCATCACGGCTCCAGAGGGCGTAAGAACGAACGGCGCGGAGCGCCTCGTTGCGGTGGGGTGGTCGGCGGCGTGGTGGTCGGACGCGGACGGGCAGGACTGAGTGGGAAGTTACCTGCACGTACTGCTGAGGTCACGGGGTGCGCCCTGTGATGCGGGCCTCTTTTCTAAGCGAGCGCTTATGGCGGGCGTTTGGGAAAACGAGGGCGGGCCGCCGGGTATTCCCGTACGGCCCGCCCCTGGTGCCGCGCCGTCCGCCTGCGCCGTCCGTCTGCCGCGGCGTCAGCCCGTGACCGACGACGGATCCGTCGGCTCCGGCTCCGGCAGCTGGCGGCGCCTGCGGTGCTTGAGCAGCGCCCAGGGTGCGCGGGAGGTGACCTCCGTACCGCCCTCGGAAGCCGCCTCGGCGGCCGCCTGCTCGACCGGCAGCAGGCCCTCGCCACGGGCGGGCTCCGGCCGCTCCTCCTCCGGCCACAGGCCCAGTGAGGCGCACAGCGTCGGCAGCACGGCCATCGCGGCGGTGGCATAGCCCTCGGCCGACGGGTGGTAGTTGTCCGGCCCGAACAGCTCCCGTGGACGCGCCTCGAACTCCGGCCCGAGCAGATCGCCGAGCGAGACCGTCCGGCCGCCGCTCTCGATCACGCCGATCGTCTGGGCGGCGGCGAGCTGCCGCGACAGCCGCCGGGCCACCCAGCGCAGCGGCTGATAGACCGGCTCGATGGTGCCCAGATCGGGGCAGGTGCCGACGATCACCTCGCAGCCCGCCGCGCGCAGCCGGCGCACCGCCTCGGAGAGGAGGCGTACGGACTGGGCGGGCGCCATCCGGTGGGTGACGTCATTGGCGCCGATCATGATGACGCAGACGTCCGGCGTGGCGGTGTCGTCCGCCAGCATCAGCTCCACCTGGCGCTCCAGGTCGTCGGACTGCGCCCCGGGCAGCGCCACGTTGCGGAAGTCCACGGGCAGCTCGGAGAGCGCGGCCAGGCCGGAGGCGAGCAGTGCGCCCGGGGTCTGGGAGGGGCGGTGCACCCCCTGCCCGGCGGCGGTGGAGTCGCCGAGGAAGCCCAGCCGCAGGGGCGGCCGGTCGGTGCGGTGGCCGAAGGCGGCGCCGTAGCGGCCGTCGGCGCACGGCGGGATGTCGCTGGAGCCGCCGACCGTACGGCGGGCCAGCCGGACCTCGGTCAGCAGCACACCGACGGCGGCGACGCCGAGCAGCCCGACGCCGCCGCCGCCGAACGCGGCCGCGGTGGCGATCCGCCGTGCCACTCTCGCCCTGGACATCGTCATCGGCATGGGCCGGGCACCTCCCCGCGCAGTGCGGGCGCGCCGCGGCACCGGGGCCGGACGCGCTCTTGAATCGGCAAGAACTCCTACAACAGGGTGTTGCCCGTTCCTGCACGGAACGCAACTCTTCCCTCCTCTAACGGACCCGGGCAATAGGCTGGCCGCACGGGCGCAGGAGAGCGTGCCCCTGACCGCGGAGACCACCGTGCAGTTTTACGATTCGATGATTGAGCTGGTCGGCAACACCCCGCTCGTGCGGCTCAACAACGTCACTCGAGGGATCCAGGCCACCGTCCTGGCGAAGGTCGAGTACTTCAACCCCGGCGGATCGGTCAAGGACCGGATCGCCGTGCGGATGATCGAGGCCGCCGAGCAGTCGGGTGAGCTGCAGCCCGGCGGCACCATCGTCGAGCCGACGTCCGGCAACACCGGTGTGGGCCTGGCGATCGTCGCCCAGCAAAAGGGTTACAAGTGCATCTTCGTCTGCCCGGACAAGGTGTCCACGGACAAGATCAATGTGCTGCGGGCGTACGGCGCCGAGGTGGTGGTGTGCCCCACCGCCGTGGACCCCGAGCACCCGGACTCGTACTACAACGTCTCGGACCGGCTGGTGCGCGAGACGCCCGGGGCCTGGAAGCCGGACCAGTACAGCAACCCGAACAATCCGCGCTCCCACTACGAGACGACCGGTCCCGAGCTGTGGGCGCAGACCGGGGGGCGGATCACGCACTTCGTGGCGGGTGTCGGCACCGGCGGCACGATCAGCGGCACCGGCCGCTATCTGAAGGACGCCAGCGACGGCCGGGTCAAGGTCATCGGCGCCGACCCCGAGGGCTCGGTCTACAGCGGCGGCTCCGGGCGCCCGTATCTGATCGAGGGCGTCGGTGAGGACTTCTGGCCGACCGCCTACGACCGCACCGTCGCGGACGAGATCGTGGCGGTCTCGGACAAGGACGCCTTCCAGATGACCCGGCGGCTCGCCAAGGAGGAGGGCCTGCTGGTCGGCGGCTCCTGCGGGATGGCCGTGGTGGGTGCGCTGGAGGTCGCCTCGAAGCTCGGCCCCGATGACGTGGTGGTCGTGCTGCTGCCCGACAGTGGCCGTGGTTACCTCTCCAAGATCTTCAACGATGAGTGGATGGCCGACTACGGCTTCCTGGAGGAGGGCGGCCCCGCGGCGCGGGTCGGCGAGGTGCTCCAGCACAAGGAGGGCGCCCTGCCCTCGCTGGTGCACATGCACCCGGAGGAGACCGTCGGCGAGGCGATCGAGGTGCTGCGCGAGTACGGCGTCTCGCAGATGCCGATCGTCAAGCCCGGCGCCGGGCACCCCGATGTGATGGCCGCCGAGGTCATCGGCTCGGTCGTCGAGCGCGAGCTGCTGGACGCGCTGTTCACCCAGCGCGCCTCGCTGACCGACCCGCTGGAGAAGCACATGTGCCCGCCGCTGCCGCAGGTCGGCTCCGGCGAGCCGGTCGCCGATCTGATGGCGGTGCTGGAGAACGCGGACGCGGCGATCGTCCTCGTCGAGGGCAAGCCGAAGGGCGTGGTGAGCCGGCAGGACCTGCTGGCCTATCTGGCGCGCGAGGCCGGCAAGTAGCAGCGCCTTCCGGCGGCGGTCGTACGCGGCGGCCCGGTGCCCCTCTCCGCAGGGGCGCCGGGCCGTTCGCGGTGCGGCGGCGGGCCGTCCGTGGTGTGGCCGCCGCAAGCAGTCCGCTCGGGCAGCCCTCATGGCGTCAAGTTGCCGTCAGGAAACGGGCGGTCACCGGAAGGTGTACGTATGCGTCATGTGCACGCAGCACGCGCTTAACACGTGTCCGGCACAGTGGTGTGCACGGCGACACGGGCCTCCGGAGCGGCTCCCGGACCTCCTGCTCGCCGTCGGATGCGACGACCGGCCCTGACCCGGCACGCGTCCCTTGCGGGGACCGCCGTTGTCCCGCCCCCGGCTCAGGCCGGGGTGCGGCGGTCCCCGCAACACTCTTTTCGCCCGGTTTCTGCCGCCGCGTCAGTCGGCGGCACCGTCCCGGGCGTTCGACGTCGGCAGCCGGGTGGTGGCGCAGGGCCGCTCCATGGGCGGCGTTGACGCCGGCGATCCCCGCCCAGCACACGATCAGGCCCGCCAGCCCGGTGGTGCCCGCCGCGATCGCGGACAGCGGGACGGCCAGCACCAGCGAGAGGGCGGCGAACCCGAAGCGCTGCCAGAACGCGCCGATCTCGCTCTCCTGGCGTGGCGGCCGGATGCCGCGCGCGACCTGAACCTGCTGCTCGGCGAGGTGCCGGCGCACCCGCCGGTCGACGTTCTGCTCGACCTTCTCCAGGAAGGACTCCAGCAGCTCCGACTCGTACTCCGGTCCCAGCTCCTTGCGGGTCTGGAGGGTCGCGTCGAGGTCTTTGCGCAGATCGGGGTCGTGTGTTGCCATGCGGCCGAGCGTACGCACGCGGGGCGGGCGGCGCGGTAGGGCTATCCCCCGGATCGGGCGGGGGAGGGTGCGCCGGCGGGCGCGCGGGCGGCGAACCGGATACGGCGCGGGCCGGTCCACTCTGCGCCTGAGCGCCTGAGCGCCTGAGCGCGGGTGGACCGGCCCGCCCCTTGTCGGCGGGTGCCGTCAGAGCGTGAACTGGGTGATCACGGCCCGGTGGTCGGACGGCCAGTTCTCCTTCTCACCGCCGTAGACCTTCGAGCTGGTGGCATCCAGCGAGCCGCCCTTGTACAGGATGAAGTCGATGCGGTCCTGCGGCTCGGGCTTGTTGCCGTAGTCGCTGTTGGTGGCGTTCTTCGGACTCCAGGTGTCGCCGGGGGACGTCGCCTCGTCCGGGTTGACCTCACGGTAGGAGTCCCCGTAACCCCCGTTGGCGAACGCCTTCGTCGCGGGCCACTCCACGACCGAGTCACAGTGCTTTGCCTTGGTCTTCTCGGTCCAGTCCATGTGGGACGGGGAGTTGAGATCACCGGCGATGACGGACGGTCCGGAACCGGCCCACTTGACGATCTTCTCGGCCTGCTCCTTGCGCTCGGCCTCGTCCGCGTAGATCGTGTCGTAGCTGTCCTTGTCGAAACAGGCGTTGTACGGCCCGTACTTCGTGTAGCCCAGGTGGATCGAGTACACCCAGACTCCCTTGATCTTCGCGGCCACCGCCAGATCCGACAGCGAGTCGACCTTCTCGATGGGCTGACTGCTGATGATGTCGACGTCGGAACCGCTCTGGGTGTAGTGCTCCCATCCCAGCTTCTCGGCGATCTGCTTGGTGACGGCCTTGTCGGTCTCCTGCAGGGCGACCACCTCGGTGCCGGAACCCTTGATCTCCTGGACGGTCGTGTTGACCCCGTCCGGGACCTGGGAGCCGCCGTGCCAGGTGTTGAGACTCATCACGGTCAGCGTCTGGTCGTCCGCCTCGGCGGCGCTCACCGTGGCGACGGAGACTGCCGCACTCAGGGCGAAGGCGGCAGCAAGTGCCGGTATGACGCGTCGGTTCATCGCGTGGACTCCTTGGTGTGGGGGTGGCGTCAACGTGCCAGACGTGGATGGAGCGGTCACGAACAGAGGTTGAACGAATGGGCAGCCGTTGCTCAACCGGCCAGGGGCCTGACGGCAAGCGCTTCGCGGTGGTGGAGCGACGGCCTACGCTCGGACCATGAGCGCCCACATCGGCAAGCGGCTCCGGGACATCCGCAAGCGGCGCGGCATGAGCCAGCGCGAACTGGCGAAGGGCTCCGGCGTCTCGCTCTCGCTCATCCGCAAACTGGAGCAGGGAGAGCGGGCCGATACCCGGCTGGAGACGGCGCGTCAGCTCGCGGTGGCGCTCGGCGTGCCGACGACGCGCTTGGTTGCGGAGGAGGCTGCGGATCGTGAGGCGTCCGGCGTGGCCGTGGACCAGTGGGGCGGTGTTCGCCGTGCTCTCCTGGGGCCGGATCCGTCTGATGACCTGGACGAGCCGCCCACAGTTGCCGGACTTCGTGCGGCTGTTCAGGCCGCTCAACCACTCTTCTCCGGCGACCAGTTGGCAGAGTTGAGCACCGTCCTTCCACCCTTGATCAGAGATGCTGAGGCAGTCGCGGAGAGCGGGCCCGAGGGGCGAGCCGTCCACATGCGGGTCATGCAGCTGACGGGCTGGCTGCTGACCCAGACGCGCCAGTTCGAGGCGGCCGAGGTCGCTCTGGGGCGGTCGTTGGACGCCTCATCGGACCGCCTCCAATCGGCGGTCACGGTCAGCACACAATGCTGGTTGCTGCTGCGACGCGGAAAGCTCTCCGAGGCAAGGGAACTGGCTGTCCGATGGGCAGATGAAGCAGAACCCCGAATGTCTCGCGCCACTCCGGCGGAACTGAGCGCCTGGGGCTGGCTTCTCCTCCGCGCTTCTGCTGCCTCGATCCGTGACAACCGGCCTGGAGAGGCAGCAGGCGCTCTGCGGCTCGCCAATTCGGCGGCTGTTGCACTGGGCAGGGAGTTTGCGCCGGACAACGATTTCCTGCGTGCCTTCGGGCCCGTGACGGTGGCGCTCAAGCGTACGGAGAATGCGATGGTCGTTGACCGGCCCGATCTGGTGCTCAAGCTGGCCCCGCAGATTCCTGCGAATGGCATGCGTCCGACGTCCAACAACCGGAATCGCCACTTGCTGGACGTGGCGAATGCCCACGCTCGGTCGAGGAACTACGGCGAGGCCGTAGAGATCTTGCAGCGCATCCGGGCGCGTGCCCCTCAGTGGCTGCCCAACCAGCGCTATGCCCAGGACATCTTGGGCCTGGTGGTGGCCAAGAGGCGCACCCGCACGCCGGAGATGCGCAGCCTCGCCGACGCGATAGGACTCCCGCTGTGACACTGCGTGGCACGTCGGTCCGGCGGCTGACGAAAGTGCCATTGCTGCCTCACGGGCTCCCTGCCTAGCGTTGCAGGCGCAGCGAAGACCATGCCTGCAAAATCAGCGCATTGGCGTTTGGAGTGCCACGCATGAGCGTAAGTCCGCTCCCGTATGTTTCGGGCTGCACAGAATGCAGCCATCTCAAATCCGCAGAAGAAAGGGCCCGGTCCGAGAGGAATCCGAGTAAGGAGGTTGACTACCGCGTCCTGGCGAGACGACACCTGAGGGAGGTTCACCGCGTGGCGTCGGTGGTGTAGCCGTGGTCGCCGAGGAAGGGCCCGAGGCGCTGGAGTACGAGGAGAATGCGGCGCGTTCCCCGGTTTCCGTTGTGCTCGCCGTGCCCGCTTCTCAGAGTGTGGAGCCATGTCCCTTTCCGTGTTCCATCTGTCAGGAAAAGGGCCGTCAGTGAAGTGACGGCAGCGATATGCACGGCCGGCCCCGGCGGACCAGGGCAGGCCGGACAGGCCCGTCAGGCCGGACGCCCCGTCAGGCCGCGCTCGCCCCGTCCGTCGGCCGCAGTTCGTCCGCGTAGGAGACCGAGATCCGTCGCATCAGCCCGTCGTCGGTGATGTCGTACTGGCCCAGGCGCCACAGCGGCGGCGAATAGGCGTGCACGGACACCGCGTCGTCGGTCGCGCCGGTGAGGCGGTGGATGTGGTCGGGGCCGAAGCAGAACGAGGAGCCCGTGCCGACGGCGGTGGACAGGTGCTCGCCGCCGATCCGGGGGTTGGACTCGGTCAGCACGCCCTGGACGACGCGCACCGCCCCCGAGGACAGGTCGTGGTCGTGCCAGCCGGTGTCGTTCTGCCGGGTCCAGCACAGCAGCCAGACATCGACGAACTCATCGCGGTGCAGGGAGACGTAGTGGCGCTCGGTGTCGGAGAAGGCGACCTGCTCGCGCCACAGGTCCGGGCGGGCGGCGAGCTCCTCGACCAGGGCCTTCAGCTCGCGCCGGTCGAGGTTGCGTTCGGGCAGTGCGGTGAACGGCTGCTCGCCGTCGGGGACCTCACGGGCGGCATCGGCCTGGGAGGTGCGGTACGTCATCGGCGGGCTCCTTTCGTCGGGCCCAGGAGGCGGGCCGGGTTGGCGGTGCGCAGGGCGTGGATCGCGGCCTGCGCACCGAGGTCGGGGAGTACGGGGGCGGCGTAGGGCCGGTCGCTGCCGCTGACGACGACATCGATGCCGGCGGCCCGGACGAGGGCGTCCACCGCACGCGTCCCGTACGAGGACGTCTCGTAGAAGGCCTGGCAGTCGACCCGCCCGCGCTCCCGTCCGCCGCCGCGGGCGACCAGCCGCTCCCCGTGCAGCGGCGCCAGGCCGGCCAGCGCCGCGAAGCACACCCGCAGGTCCGGGTGGCGCGGCCGGCCGAAGGCGCGGAAGGCGAACCAGGCGGCGTGCAGCTGCTGCACGTACGGGACCAGGGCGGCCCACCAGGCGGGTGCGTCCGGGGTGCCCGGTGCCGCGCCGGGGTGGACGAACAGCGGCTTGTCCAGCTCGGCGACGGCGTCCAGCAGCGGCGCACAGCGGGCCCAGCCCGCGGCGTCGAGCAGTGCGGTGGCCGGGAGTTGCAGCCCCACACAGCCGCGCGCCAGCTCGTGCCGCAGCGCCTCGGGGTCCGGTTCGGGGGCGGAGAGGCAGACCGAGGCCCAGACGCCGAAGGGGGCCGGCAGGTCCAGCGCGCCGTCGTGGAACGCGGTGAGCAGCGGTGCGGCCTCCGCGGGCGGCAGATCTTCGATGCCGAGCGGGCTGGAGAGCGAGACCAGGGCCAGATCGAGGCCGTCGCCGCGGGCGAGCCGGGCGCGGGCCGCGATGTCGTGGTCGGCGGGGTCGACGGGGTACGGCGGCTCGCCGGGGAGGTGGAGCGTCCAGCCGTCGAGCCGTGGCGGCGCACCGCGCGACCGCAGCAGCGCGAGGAACTCGGGCGGCCAGAGGTGCTGGTGGACGTCGGTGGGCACGGGCCTCCCTCGGCTGCGGGCGGTGGTGCGGGTGGCACCCGGGGCGCGGCCCCGGCGTCCCGCGCACGCTGTACTTAACCGCTTAACTGATGCGTTTAAGTGAAACGGTTAACACCGAGCCTGTCAAGGTCGGGCCGGGGTCGACGGACCCTGGCACGGTCGGGCCGGATCGGCCGGACCCTGCCAAGGCCGGGGCGGATCCGCCGGACCCTGCCAAGGCCGCGCGGATCCGACGGGCGACCGCCACCCCCGCGCGCACCCCGCATCGGGGCGGGTGGCGCGCCCTCCTTGGGTAGGCTTCCGGACATGGCCAGGCCCAATAAGCGCACCACCCTCCGCGAGGTGGCCGAGGCCACCGGACTCTCCACCGCCGCCGTCTCCTACGCGCTGCGCGGCAAGCACGTCTCCAAGGAGACCGAGGAGCGGGTGCGCAAGGCCGCCGCCGAGCTCGGCTACGAGGCCGATCCGATCGCCCGTGCGCTGGCCAGCGGCCGTACGAGCACGGTCGGGGTGCTCGCCGGCGATCTGCAGGATCTGTGGCAGCAGCAGCTGATGGCGGCCATAGGGCGCGAGCTGCTGGCGGGCGACCGCTACGCGCTGATCCTGGATGCCGGCGGCGACCCCGAGCGCGAGCTGGCCCTCGCCAAGCAGCTGCGCGACCAGCGGGTGGACGGGCTCCTGGTCTCGCCCGTCGATCCGTCCGCCGAGGGCTGGTCGAAGATCGCCGACGCGGTGCCGGTGGTCTCCATCGGTGACGCCCTGAGCCGGGCCCGTACGGCGGGTGAGGTGCTCTTCGACAACCGCGCCGGCATCGACGCCGTCCTGGACTACCTCCGCGGGCTGGGTCACCGCCGGGTCACCGTGCTGACCCCCACCGGCCCCTCCACCCCGGACCGCCCGGCCGACGTCTATGTGCGCGAGGCCGCCGACCGCCTCGGTATCGAGGTCGAAGTCCTGCCCTGCGCCCAGGAGTTGGGCGAGGCGACGGCGACGGCCCGCCGGGTCCTGACCAACAGCCCGGACGGCCGCCGCCCGTCCGGGACCTCCGCGCTCGCCCCGCCCACCGCCGTCTTCTGCTTCTCCGACTCCATCGCCTACGGCGTCTACGCGGCCGCCGCCGAGGCCTCCCTGACCGTCGGCCGGGACCTCTCCGTCGTGGGCTTCGACGACCACCCCGTCTCCCGGGTCCTCACCCCGCCGCTGACCACCGTCGACTGGGGGCTGGGCGAGATCGCCAAGGAGGCCGCCCGGCTCGCGGTCGCGGCGATCGAGGGTCGCCGGGTCCGCCGCAAGCGCATCCTGTGCGCCCCGCGCCTCTCGGAGCGGGGGTCGGCGGTGGAGCTCCGGCGGGGGTGACGGTGGCGCCACGCCACAGGCCCGACATGGGCTGCGTACCCCGGTGTTGACGCATAGTCAGTTCATGACCGGTTCCGTCAGCTGTTCAACTGCCCTTTGTTCAGCCCCGTTTACCGGGAAATTGCCCGCTATGGATCTTGCATTTGCGCCCTCGCCCATAGACTGATCATGAAAGTGATTCACAGGGGGAACGGGGAAATATGAGGTTCCGTAAGACCGCTGCGACCGCGCTGACCGCCCTGGCCTTTGCGGGGGTGGCCGGACCGGCCTCCGCGGACAGTGCGCTGCATTCCGCGCAGCCGGCGAGCGCCGCGAAAGGCATCAAGCTGAAGTCGCTCCGGTCGCCGGACGGCAAAACGCTGAAGGCGACCCTGTCCATGCCCGCGGGCTACCACTTCACCGTCGCCGGCAAGGAGCTGGAACTGGTCGGCCCGCACCATCGGACCGTGGGTCGGCTGGGCAACGCGATCAAGCTGAAGAACGGCAAGACAGCGCACGTCAGCTACCGCGCGTCGGGCGCCACGGTGACCGTGCGGTCGACCCGCAGCTTCCAGCAGCTCGGCGTCTCCACGCGGGACATGGCGGCCGAGAGCTATGCCCAGTGCGCCAACGACAAGATCAGGGATTACGTGGTGTCCGGCGGGATAGGCGGGTGTATAGCCGGTGCCGAGACGGGGTGCGCTCCGGGCGCCACAGCGGGGGCATTCGGAGGTCTGGTCTCCGGTGCGGTGCTGTCGCTTTCCGATTGCTGAGGGTGAATGGCAACGGGCACGTGGTGCGGGAATGCGATGGCACAGAGTCGACGCCGAGGAAGCGATGGCAACCAGGCGATGGCAAGGAAGCGATGACAGCGAAGCGATGATGGGCAGGAAATGAAAAAGGCATTGATCGCCGGAATTCTCGCGGTCGTGGTCGTCTTCGCGCTCACGCACACCGTGTTCTCCGGTTTGGGGGAACCCGCCCGGCTTCTGCTGAGCGTCCTGGCCGGTGCGGCCGTCGGAGGCGCACTGCGCGGCGTGCAGCTGCGCAGATGACGCAGCTGACGCAGCTGACCAAGAGGCGGCGGACGGGTTGAGGGGACGGGCCGGGGCGACGCGCCCCGGCCCGGTCCGTGTCCGTTTCCCGTGTCCGTTTCCCGCCCCCGGTCTCCGGCTGCACGGCGCTGCGCCGGGGAGCAGACTGGTGCCGGGCGCTCCGGTACGGTCGGGGCGTGCGTACCGGTGGTCGGCCGACGGGCGGATGGGCGGGTCCTCGATGAAACGGTCCTCGACGAGCGCAGCCGCGGAGGTGAGCGCGGCCGCGGACGTGAGCGCGGACGCGGCGGCGGTGAGCGCGGACGCGGCCGGCAACGGCTTCGCCGCGGCGGGCGGTGCCGGACAGGGCGCGTCGCAGGGCGAGCCGGCGGACCGGCTGGAGGCGCACCGTACCGAACTGACCGGCTACTGCTACCGGATGCTGGGATCGGCGTTCGAGGCCGAGGACGCCGTGCAGGAGACGATGGTGCGGGCCTGGCGGAGCTACGACCGGTTCGAAGGGCGCGCCTCGCTGCGGTCCTGGCTCTACCGGATCGCCACGAACGTCTGCCTGGACCAGCTCAAGGGCAGCCGGCGCCGGGCCCGGCCGATGGATCTCGCCTCCCCGTCGAGCGTGGACACCCCGATCGGCACGGGGCTGCCCGAGACGACCTGGATCGGCCCCGTCCCGGACCAGCGGGTGCTGGCGTCCGCCGGGGACCCGGCGGAGACCGCCGTCGCCCGGGAGTCGGTCCGGCTCGCCTTCATCTCCGCGCTGCAGCGGCTGGCGCCCCGGCAGCGGGCGGTGCTGATCCTGCGGGAGGTGCTGAGCTGGTCGGCGAGTGAGGTCGCCGAGCTGCTGGGCAGCTCGGTCGCCTCGGTCAACAGCGCGCTGCAGCGGGCCCGGGCCACCCTCGCCGCGTCCGCCGATGCCGCCGAGGAACCCCCGCGGCCGCTGGACGACGCCCAGGAGGCGCTGCTGCGGCGCTATGTGGACGCCTTCGAGCGGTTCGACATGGACGCACTCACGGCCGTGCTGCACGAGGACTCCACGCTGTCCATGCCGCCGTACGCCCTGTGGCTGCGCGGCCGCGACGACATCCTGAAGTTTCTGCGCGGGCCGGGCTGCGGCTGTGCGGGGTCGCGTCTGGTGCCGGTCGCGGCGAACGGCCGCCCGGCTTTCGGGCAGTACCGCGCGGACGGCCTGCCCTGGGCGGTCCAGGTCCTCGACCTCGCGGACGGCCGGGTCACCGCCCTGAACTCCTTCCTGGACACCGAGCGGCTGTTCCCGCTGTTCGGGCTTCCGCTCCGGTACGGCGGCCCGCCACCCGCGTGAGGCCCAGCGGCCGCGTGAGGCGTGCGATCGCGTGAGGCGTGCGGCCGCCGGCTCAGCCCAGCTCGTGCTTCTTCAGCCAGGCGGCCGCCACCCGGTCCGGGTCCTGCTTCTCCTTGTCGACCAGGCGGTTGAGCTCGGTGAGATCGGGGGTGGTCAGGGCGTTGCCCAGGCGGGCGAGGGCCTTGCGGACCCGGGAGTCGGCCTTGCGGGCGGCGATCAGCGGGACGACGTGCTGGGCGGGGATGAGGTTCTTGGGGTCCGCCAGCAGCACCCAGCCGTTCTCCGCGGTGTCGACGTCGGTGGTGAAGACATTGGCGATGTCGATGTCGCCCTTCTTCAGGGCCCCCTTGACCAGCGGCCCGGACGAGTCCAGCGCCTTGAACTCCTTGAGCTCCACGCCGTATCGGTCCTTCAGGCCGACGACCCCGACGACCCGCTTCTTCATCTCCGCGGCCGCGCCCAAGGTCAGCTTGCCGTTGGCCTTAGGGAGATCGGCGAGCGTCTTCAGGCCGTAGCGGTCGGCGGTCCGCCGGGTCACGGCGAAGGTGTCGCGGTCCTCGGCGGCCGCGTACGGGAGGACTTCGAGACCGTCGGGGAGCACCGTGGCCAGCGCGTTCTGCATGGCTCCCGCCTCGGTCGCGGTGGCCTTCTTGTCGAGGTAGAGCAGCAGGCTGCCCTGGTACTCGGGGAGCAGATCGATATCGCCGGAGCGCAGCGCGGGGACCACGATCTCGCGGGAGCCGAGGTTGGGCCGGACCGTGGTCTTGACCCCGGCGGCGTTCAGCACCCCCGCGTAGAGGTAGCCGAGGACCTGGTTCTCGGTGAAGTTGGCGGTGCCGATGACCAGTCCGCCGCTGCTGCTGCCGCTGTCGCCGCCGGCGCCGTCCCCCTTGAGGGAGGTGATGCCGGAGGAGCAGGCGGCCAGCAGCGGGGCCGAGGCACCGGCGAGCAGAGTGGTCAGGGCGGTACGACGGTTCATGGGCGGGCTCCTCGGTGCGTACGTAGGGGCGGGACGGCGGATGCTCAGCGGGCGGTGGCCGGGCGGCCGCGGAACAGCAGCCGCGTCAGGCCGCCCAGGGCCAGATCGGCGACGACGGCGAGCACGGCGACCAGCACCGCGCCGCCGAGCACCTGCACCAGGTCGCGCTGCGCCAGGCCGTCGAAGACATAGCGGCCCAGCCCGCCGAAGCTGACATAGGCGGCGATCGTGGCGGTGGCGATGACCTGCACGGTCGCCAGCCGTACGCCGGTCATGATCAGCGGCAGCGCGAGCGGGATCTCGACCTGCCAGAGGATCTGGCGGCCGCGCAGCCCCACGCCCCTGGCGGCGTCCTTGACCTCCGGGTCGACGGCGGCCATCCCCGCGTACGTATTGGTGATGATCACCGGCACGGCGAGCGCGACCAGGGACACGTACACCGGCCACACGCTCAGTCCGCCGGCCAGGAAGACCAGGGTGACCAGGCCGACGGTGGGCAGCGCCCGGCCGAAGGAGGAGAGGTTGACGGCGAGGAAGGCGCCGCGGCCGGTGTGCCCGATGAGCAGCCCGACCGGCAGCGCGATCACGGCCGCGGCGAGGGTGGCGAGCACCGAGTACTCCAGGTGCTCCAGGATGCGGGTGGCGATGCCCTCGGGGCCGGACCACTGGGCGGAGCTGGTCAGCCAGGTGGCGAGGTTCTTCAGGAGTTCGAGCATCGGGGCGTCACGCTCGCTTCCGCGATTCGAGGCTTTGCGGCCGGGAGGAGCGCTGCGGCCGGAAGGCGCCGCGCAGCCGGGAGGCGCCGTGCGGCCGGGAGGTGCCGCGCAGCCACGGGGTGCACAGCCACTGGACGGTCACCAGCACCGCGTCGGCGACCAGGGCGAGCAGCAGGGTAAGGGCCACTCCGGCGATGACCGGGGTGGGGAAGTTGCGCTGGAAGCCGTCGGTGAAGAGCTGGCCGAGGCCGCCGTATCCGATGTAGCTCGCCACGCTGACCAGGGAGATGGACATGACGGTGGCGACCCGTACGCCCGCCATGATCACCGGGAGGGCGAGCGGCAGCTCGACGGTGAGCAGGGTGCGCAGCGTGCTGGTCCCCATCGCCTTCGAGGCCTCACGGGCGCTCGCCGGGACCGCGTCCAGCCCCTCGACGGTGTTCCGCACCAGCACGACCAGGGTGTACGCGGTCAGGCCGGTGATCGCGGTGGTCCGGGTCAGCCCGGTGACCGGCAGCAGGAGGACGAAGAAGGCCAGGGAGGGGATGGTGTAGAGGATGTTGGACGCGCCGAGCACGAAGCCGCGCAGCGGCCGCACGCGGTGGGCCAGGACCGCCAGCGGGAGCGCGATCAGCAGGCCGAACAGGACCGCGGGTACGGCGGTCGCGAGGTGGTCCGCGGTGAGGCGGGCCAGCTCGCCGGCGTGGTCGGGGAACCAGCCCCACTCGATGGTCATGCGGGGCGCTCCGTGGCGGCCTCGGCCGTGGCGGCTTCGGCCGTGCCGGGCGCGGCGTCCTCGGGGGTCCGCGGGCCGGCGGCCGCCGCCCGGCCGGCCTCCGCATGGCTGCGGCCGGCCCGTTCGTGGATGGCGTCGCGGGAGGTGAGACCGGTCAGCACGCCGTCGGCGGTGACCCGGGCGACGGCGGCGGCGGGGGAGGAGACCGCCTCGTTCAGCGCGGAGAGCAGGGAGTCGGTGTCGCGCAGCGGCCGGACGGGTTCCAGCGGCGCCTCGCCGGCCGTGCCGCCGGCGGGCAGCGCGTCGGTGTCCAGCCAGCCCAGCGGTTCGCCGCGCGGGGAGGTCACCAGGCGCCAGCGGTCCCCGTCGCGGGGTATGCCGCCGACCGGTTCGTCCGTGCGTATCTCCCCGCCGGGCGCGTACGGCACGTCCGCGAGGTCGGTGAGCGAGAGCAGCTTGAGGCCGCGCTCGGCGCCCAGGAAGCCGGCGACGAAGTCGTCGGCGGGGCGGGCCAGCAGCTCGGCGGGTTCGGCGCACTGGACGAGCCGGCCGCCGGTGCGGAAGACCGCGATCCGGTCGCCCAGGCGGACCGCCTCGTCGATGTCATGGGTGACGAAGACGACGGTCTTGCGCAGCTCCTCCTGGAGCCGCAGCAGCTCGTTCTGCAGCTGGGTGCGCACCACGGGGTCGACCGCGCCGAACGGCTCGTCCATCAGCAGCACCGGCGGGTCGGCGGCGAGCGCGCGGGCCACACCGACGCGCTGCTGCTGGCCGCCGGAGAGCTGGTGCGGATAGCGCTTGCCGGCGTCGGCGGGCAGGCCGACCAGCTCCAGCAGCTCGGCGGCGCGGGCGCGGGCCTTGCGCCGGCCCCAGCCCAGCAGCAGCGGGACGGTCGCGATGTTGTCCAGGATCGTACGGTGAGGGAAGAGGCCGGACTGCTGGATGACATAGCCGATGCCGCGGCGCAGCTCGGCGGCGTCCGTCTCCAGGATGTCGCGGCCGCCGACGCTGATCGTGCCGGAGGTCGGCTCGACCATGCGGTTGACCATCCGCAAGGTGGTCGTCTTGCCGCATCCCGACGAGCCGACGAGGACGGTGACGCCGCCCTCGGGGAGGTCCAGGGACAGCCCGTCCACGGCGGTCGTGCCATTCGGGTATCGCTTGCTGACTGCGTCGAATTTGATCATCCGCTGCCCCTTGCCCGGCCTGCATATGGTCATGCAGAGTCTTAGGCATGTGAATAGAAGTCAATAGACGGGTGTAAATGGCGTGTGACATCTCCTGTTACTTCGGTTCACCGTACGGAACGAGGTGTCGGACATACGTCTATAAAGGGCGCTATAAGAGGGAGTTGAGCCTCTTGGATTCCCACATGCTGGACAACGGGCGACGGGCCGGCCGGCGCGTCACGCTCGACGGCACCGCGCTGCACACCGCCGATATCGCCGCCCTCGCGGAGCGCACCGCGCACCCCGCGGAGCCGGACCCCAAGGCGTTCGCCCGCGCCGAGGAGTCCTGGGAAACCGCCCGCCGTCTCGCCGCCACCGGCCGGGTCTACGGGCGCAGCACCGGTGTCGGCGCCAACCGCACGGAGGACGTCGGGGCCGCCGACGCCGAGCACGGACTGCGGCTGCTGCGCAGCCACGCCGGCGCGATCGGCGACCCGCTGCCCGCCCGCGAGGTCCGCGCCATGCTCGCGGTGCGCGCCAACCAGCTGCTCGCGGGCGGCGCCGGGCTCCACCCCGCCGTCATCACCGCGCTGCTCACCGCCCTGGACAGCGGCGCGTACCCGGTCGTCAACGAACACGGCGCGGTCGGCACCGGCGATCTGGCCGCGCTCGCCCAGACCGGCCTCGCGCTGGCCGGCGAACACCCCTGGACGTGCGCACCCGGCGCCCGCGCCCCCGCTCCCATCGCCCTGGACAACAACGACGCCCTCGCCCTGATCAGCAGCAACGCCCTGACCCTCGGCCAGTCCGCGCTCGCCCTCGACGAACTGCGGCGGCTGCTCGCCGCCTCCCTCCCCGTCGCCGCGCTGTCCCTGCTCGCGGTCGGCGGCTCGTACGAACCCTTCGCCGAGCCGGTGATGCGCGCCCGCCCGCACCCCGGCTCCGCGGCCGCCGCCGCCCGGCTGCGCGCCCTCGCCGGCGTCCCGCCCCGTCCCGCCCCGCCGCTCGGCCGCATCCAGGACCCCTACGGCTTCCGCTGCCTCCCGCAGATCCACGGCCCCGCACTGGACGCCGCCGACACCCTCGACGCGGTCCTGACCATCGAGGTCAACGCCGCCGCCGAAAACCCCCTGATCAGCATCGAGGACCAGGCCGCCTACCACCACGGCAACTTCTACGCCGCCCACGCCGGGCTCGCCCTGGACACCTTCCGGCTGGCCGTGCTGCAGACCGCCCGGCTCTCCACCGCCCGGCTCGCCGCGCTCTCCGAGCCCGACCTCACCCGGCTGCGGCCGTTCCTGGGCGACGCGGCACCGGCCAGCTCCGGCGTGATGATCCTCGAATACGCGGCCGGTGCGGCGCTCGGCGAGATGCGCGAGGTCTCCAACCCGGCCTCCCTCGGCCACGCCGTGCTGTCCCGCGGCGTCGAGGAACAGGCCAGCTTCGCCTCCCTGGGCGCCCGCCAGACCCTGCGCACGTGCACCTATTACCGCCAGATCCTCGCCTGCGAACTCGTCGCCGCCGTACGGGCCTTGCGGATGCGCTCCCTGGAACCCGACCCGGGCCTCCCCCTCGCCACCGCCTTCCGCCGCGCGGCCGAGGTCCTCGACCCGCGGATGGCGGACCGCCCGCTGACCGATGACGTGGCGGTCGCGGCGGGGCTGCTGGACGAGCTGGCGGAGCTGGGGGAGCCGGCGGATCCGGCGGAAGAGGGGGAGCGGTGAGTGGCGTGGTGGGTGGCGAGGGGCTGGTTCCGGCGGCTCCCCCAG
>NZ_SDIF01000095.1 GCF_004122735.1 Streptomyces sioyaensis
GGTCCAGGCGGGGGGAGTTGGGGGTGTTCATGCCGTCTCCCGGGGGCCGGCCGCACGGAGCACCCAGTCGATGGCGCTGCGGATGGTGGTGCGGCACTCGGCCGGCGGCAGTCCCGTGGACTCCCCCGCCGCCTGGATTGCCTCCTCCACCACGTGCCGGGGAATGTGGCCCCACGCGACGAACCGCGCCACCTTGCAGGCGCTGCGGTGCAGGGTGACGTTGCGCCCCTTGGGCCCGCCCTCGGACGCACCCCTGACCACGTCGCATTCGCGCTCCAGGGCGACCCGGGCAGCGCGGCTACCGTCCCGCACGGGCGCCACCGCCGCGACGGTGGGTTGGGGCGCATCGCGTAGCAGCTGGGTGAGCCAGGCGGGCAGTTCGGCGACCGGGGCATCGTCGGCGACCGTGTAGTTGCCGGTGGGGGTGGTGCTGCCGGGGGCGACGACGTAGCCTCCCCAGCCGCGGGTGTCGATGTGCGGGCCGAGCTTGCCCGCCGTGTTGCCCAGCCGAACACTGGCAGGGGCGGTGAAGTAGAGGTGCTCTCCGCCGCGGGCGGTCCGCGTGCGGTAGGTGGTGGGGACGGTCTGATCGGCGCGCTCGCAGAGCGCTTGCAGGGAAGCGGCGCCGTCAGGCGCTCCGATCGGCTCTTCGGGCTTGAGCGGGTCTAGGTCGAGGACCAGCAGCCCGGCCGGGCCGGTCGCGATACCGACGTTGTAGGGGCGGGTGGCCCATGCTGCGTGGATCAGGGCGGGGTCGGTGGTGGCGCGCTGCTCGGGGGTGCGGTGCCCGCCTACGCAGCGGCCGGTGCCGGGGCAGGAGCGTTCCGGGTGCCCGGCGGGCCGCTTGCGGCCCGGTTGGAGAGGGATGACGGGCCAGCCGCGCTCGACGGCCGCCAGGGCGGCGGTCAGGAGACCGGTGTTCATGCCGCTGCGCTCCTTTCGAGGGCAAGGAACTGTTCGCCGATCCACTGGCTGTAGGCCGGGGGGACGGCTTTGCGGGCTTCGAGATTGTTCATCCAGGTGCAGCCCATGGCGTCCGCGTAGGCCCGCTCGCCCTTGTGCTCGAAGGCCAGCAGGTTCTTGCGGTGCCAGCAGGGCGCCACCAGGTCGCCACCGCCGCCCCAGGACGTCTCGAAGACACGGTGCCGACGCAGCGGCAGGCCGAATTGGGTACCGCACAGCAGGTAGTCCGGCCTCAGCAGGCCATTCCAGGCGGCTTCGGGGACGTTCTCGACGACCCAGGGCCGGCCGGTGGCCTGCATGGCGTCGCGGCCAGGGGCGAGGAGGTCGGGGTGGTCCTCGCGGCGGCCGCGCCACCTGGTGACGCGGGCGTAGTGCTCGCACGGCCAGGAGCCGTGGATGAGGTCGTATTCGTGGCCGTGGTCGCGGGCGTAGTCGATCGCGTCGGCCTGGACGAACGCGAAGGGGTACCGGGGTTGGGGATGGATGTCGACGCCGGTGACGTCGAATCCGGCCCGGTGGTAGCCCATCGACAGGCCGCCCGCGCCGCAGCACAGGTCCAGTAACCGCGGGGCGTGGGCTCGCCGGATCGGGACAGGTTGAGTCATCCTGGGGTCTCCAGTTCAGTGAAGGTGCTGGAAGAGGGCGGCCCGGGACTTTGGCGAGAAGCGGGTCGTCCTCCTTCGCGACGTGTGTCGGCGAAGGCTTGGGCTTGGACATCGGTGTTTCGGGGGGTGGCTATGGCGACGGTGTGGTTCGTGCTGGCGGTAGGCAGCGAGCGCCAGCACGGCAGTAACGATGGGTATGACGATGACCCCGCGCGGCATTACCGGTGGGACAGCACCGTTCCGCAGCACGCCAATCTCGCTGCTGGTGATGTGATCGGCCTGTGGGACAAGAAGCAGCTGCTGGGTGTCTCGGTCATCGAACGGATCGACACCGACCACGCCACCAAGACGACGTACTTCCACGACACTTGCGGCAAGGCTGATTTCAAGCCCTTGAAGACGGGCGAGTTGAAGTGGTGGTGCAACAAGTGCCGCACCCGGTTCGAGAAGCCCCAACCCCGTACTCGCGAGGTCGTCACATACTGCTCACACCACGGCCGGGCCTGGCAGTCACTGCCTGGACGGTTGACCGGGGACCAGGTGCGCCGCCTGTGCGACAAGCCCACCTCGCAGCACAGCATGCGTCCCGCACGGTGGGAGAAGGTCCACGCTGCCCTCGATGAAGCCGGGGCTTCCCTGCCGGCAAGGGTCACCGACAAGGCCAAGACCGTAATCCGCGGGGGACACCGTCAAGCCACCGTCGAAGTGCGGCAGGGACAAGAGACCTTCCGTAAGCAGCTGCTGCACGAGCAGGGCGAGAACTGCGCCTTCAGCGGCCCCACCCCGGCTGAGGCGTTGGAGGCAGCTCACCTCTACAGCTTCGCCGAGAGCGGTGAGCACCACGAGTTCGGCGGCCTGATGATGCGCCGCGACCTGCACCGGCTGTTCGACTTGGGACACATTGCTGTGGACCCGGACACCGGCATCCTGGATGTCGGCAAGAAGCCCCGCGACTACCCGCTCTACCGGCAGCTGCACGGGCAAACGATCCGCGTCCCTCTGCAGCCGCAGCATCGCGTCTGGCTGGGTGCCCACTGGGACCGCCACCGAGCAAAACCCTGACGGCCACTGCGTCACCGGTGGTTGATGGTGCCGTTGGCACGGCCGAAGAGGCCGGTTGCGGTGATGTACTGGGTGATGTGTGGTCGCTGCGTCGCCTGCGGTGCGGCGGTGATGCGGGCTCGCACGCGGCCGACGACAACGGCCGCGGCGGTGCCGCCGGTGGCGAGGAGAGCGGCGGCGGCCCACAGGGCGTGACTCATGGCGATCAGTCCCGGCACGGCGGTGGAGAGCCCGACGGCGGCCATGCCGATTCCGGCGCCGATGGTCGGGGCGAGCAGGGCGGTGGATTTGGCCCAGGCCGGGATCGGCTGAGCGACCGGCGCTGCCGGAGCGGCGGACGTTGGTTGCGGGTTGGTGGGGCCGGTGCTGTAGGCGAGGGCGCGTTCGCCGCTGGGGAGGATGACCTCTTGGACGCCGGGCGGGATCTCCTCGGCGCGCATCGCCGGAAGCACCGGCGCGGCCGGGTGGGGGTGTTCGGTGTTCACGGTTCCTCCTCGGCGGGCCGCAGCCGGTCAGGTGGTGAGGTGGGTGAGGGCTTCGGCTATGGCCTGGCACAGGTTGTAGATGGGCTTGTAGGCGCCAGTTCCGGCGACGAAGAAGCCGAAGAGGAACAGCACGAGCGCGGTGCCGAAGCTGACGTGACGGCCGCGCAGCAGGACGACGGCGAGGATGCCGAAGAGGACGACAGCGGAGAGGGTCAAGGCCATACAGCGACTCCTGGGGATGGTCGGTGGAAGGCGTCGGCCCCGCCTTCGCGGAGGGGGCGAGGGCGGGGCCGGTACCTGTCATCTGGGCTGTCACCCGCCTGTCACCTGTCACCTGTCTGTCACCTGTAACCCGCAGGTCAAAGGGGGGATACAGGCGTCAGCGGCAGCCAGCGGCCCCTTGGGGTGGGGTGGGTGACAGGTGGCAGACAGGCCGGGTTCAGGACTCGGCGGGGGGCTCGGGCAGGTGCTGGCGGTGCACGTAGCGGGCTTTGCTGCCGTCCCCGACGCGCACCACTTCACCCCGCTCCGACCACTCCTTGAGCCACCGCTGGATGACGGGACGGCGGGTGCCGTAGGCGTCCTTGAGGTCCCGCTCCATGGCGGAGGCGCCGGTGCCGTCGGGCCCGGCCGCGATGATCAGGTTCAAGGCAGCCTGGCGGGCATCGGGCTTGGCGCCGCCCGGTTCCCGGGCCGGAGCCCAGGTGCCCGGGTTGGACCAGTCGGTGCTGTCCTCCGCCGGCGGTGTGTCATCGTTCATGCCGCCGCGGACGATGTCCAGGAACTGTGCCTCCAGCTCCTTGTCGCGCGGCGCTCCCTCGCTGGGGCCGCGCGAGGTGCGGGGCTTGTCCCAGCCCGCGGTTGCCCGCCACTTCCGCGCCCCCGCCTCCCCACCGTCGCCGGTGGTGGTTTCGGGGGCGGTGGTGGCGGGCTGGAGGCCGAAGAGGTGCCCGCAGCGCTCCAGCGTCCACCGCTCCTCGTACTCGGCCCCCGCCGCCTTCAGTGACGGCTCGTCGAGGGCGGGGCGGCGGCGGGCGGTGGCGGCGCAGACCTCTTCGATGATCGAGGGGGTGATGCGCCACTGGCGGCCCTTATCCGGGGCCTTGCCGTCGGTGCCGACCAGCAGTGAACCGGGGCCGTCGAAGGAGTCCTCGACGGCGAGCGCCCGCCAGCCGAAGAAGTGCCCCAGCTCGCTGTCCTCCGTCGCTCCGGAGCACACCCGGTTCGAGGCCATCTTGCGCACCATCGGATCCGGCAGCACGTCCTGGGTGACGCGCAGCGCGGACATGACCGCGCGGATGGCCATCGCGCGGGCGATCCGGATCACTTCGGAGGTCCCTGCCAGGACTTCCTTGGCTTCGCGGGTGGCAGCCACCTCAGCACCCTCGTCCACGATAATGACGATCTCGGGCAGGTCGGGGCCGACGGGGAGCTTGTCGTCGTCCTCGGCCCGCATGTGGTCCTGGTAGGTGACCTTGCGCTGCTTGGCGATGCGCACCGCCGCCCGCAGCATCCGCTTGGCTTCGGCCGGGGTGCTGGCCAGCCAGTCCACGCCGGGGGCGGGGATGTCGGCGTCGGCCCAGCGGGAGCTTTCGGTGTGCTGCTGGGCTTCGCGCCAGGCGTGGAGCCAGGGCAGGCCCAGCGAGCCGCCGTTGAGGTCGATGACCCACACCAGCACGTCGTTGGTCTGGTTGAGCAGGGCGATCAGAGTGTGCAGCCAGTTCGTCTTGCCTGTGCCGGTGGCGCCCGCCACGATCGTGGACGCCTGGCGCATGTCCAGCTCGGCCCGGCCCCCGTCCGACAGCAGCGCCAGCGGGATCGGGTTGTTGACCGTGGTCGTCTCCGTCATCTCCGCCAGAGGGAAGGGAAGTTCGGTGCCGGCCATGCTCTTGGTGGTGACCTTGACCAGGACCAGCCGGCGGGACATGCCCTCGCCGACCTGGAGTCCACAGCCGGTGGGCAGGTCCAGGTCCGAGGCGAGCGCTGCGGCGCGGTCGGCAATGCTCTTGCGGGTCACTCCGCCTTCGGGGAGCTTGACTTCGACGGTGTAGCCCATGCCCGAGGGCCAGTGCTCGATGGCCACGATCTCGACGTTCTCCACGCGGCAGACCCGGGCGATGCGGTCGATCCACTCCTCGGCCAGCGCTCGGCGGACGCCGAGGTGGAAGAGGGTGGTGCGGCGGGCTTGCTCGGTCTCCTCGTGCGCGGCGAATCCCGCTGCCAGTGTTCCGGCGGCGATGCCCGCCACGGCCAGCGAGCCGAGGGCGGGCAGCGTGGTGGGGCCCCCGCTGGTCAGGGCCCAGGACGACCAGGCGCCGGCCGCCATCCAGCACACGGAGCGAAAGCCCAGCATGGCTTTGGTCAGGCCCCTGCGCACACCGGCGATCGCGGTGCCCGCCGCTCCGGCGGCGCCCGCGGCCAGGGCCCACCCGGCGGGCATCGCGGTGGTGTGGGCGAGAGCGGTGGTAACGAGCGTCCCGGAGGTGGCATTCAAGGTGCCCGAGACGATGCCGTGCCCGGCACTCCAGTCCACCCGAGACGTGCTGTTGTTGCTGCTCATGGTGTCCTCTCCAAAGGGGACGGCCCCCGCGGTGCGGGGGCCGTCAGCGTGGTGCGGGGGCCGTCAGCGTGGTGCGGGGCAGCAGGGTGGTCAGACGTTCCACTTGCGTTCGCCCTCAAGGCCCTTGCGGGGGTTTTCGTGCCGTTCGATGTCGGCGGCGTGCGCGCGGCGGTAGACGGCGCCGACCTCGTCGAGGGCCTCGATGACGCGGTTCATGGCGCGGTAGCCCTCGCCGATCTCCTCGGTCACCACCGGCTCCACCGGCAGCTTCTCGTCTGCCAGTTCCGCCAGGACCCGGATGGTTTCCTGCACCATCCCCATGGCCTCGGGCAGGTCATCGATCAGGTGCTGGAACTGCTCCATCTGCTCTGGATCGAACGTGGAGGCTGCCTGCAGCATGACCTCTGCCGCATCCGACAGACGCGTGAACGAAGGAGTGGTGGACTCAGACACGTCGTTTCCTCCCTGGGAGTCGCCGAGCTTCACGCGGCCCGAAAGCCGCTCCTTGCGCGGGGTCGTGCGGGGCTTGCTCGTCGTGCGGTGGGGGTCTTTGACCTGTTCGCCCGGCACCGGAACCTCGCCCGGTGCGCTGTCGCCGCGGATCGCAGCATCCCGGACTGCGCGGATGCGGCGAGCCCGGTTGGCCAGCCGCAGCCACGCAGCCTTCATGTGGCCGACGGCCACACCGGGGCGACGCCAGTTCCACACGCCCGAGGCCAGCCCGACCCCGCCGGCCAGCACAGCGCTGCCGGCCATCCGGGCACCGTGCCGCAGCGCCGAGCGCCGCAACGCCCTCGCCTGCACCACGGCAGCACTCGGCCTCTTGCGTGAGCGGTCGCGCCCCGCGGCGTCAGCGGTGCCCGGCGGGGTGACGCCTGCCTTCTTGTACGCCTTCTCCATGCCACGGGCTGTGCGGCGGGCGGTGCGCTTCTCGGCACGCGCAGCGCGGGCGGGCGCCCCGGACTGCCACTTGGACCAGCCCGCCGCGGCCCCGGCACCAGCCGCGCGCCGTGCCGCGGCAGCCAGACCGGCAGTCCGGCCGCCGGAGCCTGGCGGCGCCTTGACCAGCCGCGCAGGAGAGTCGCTCGAATTCGGCGACGTACGGGCCTGCTTCGGCACGCGATGCGCGTCGGCTACACGTCCCGGCCGAGCAGGCGGGCTACTGCGGTGGCCCGGGCTGGGGGCCGACGCAGTGGTTGCCGCACGGTGGGCGCTGCTTCCCGCGGGCCCGGGGACGGTGCGGCGAGCCGCAGCACGAACGGCGCCCCGCAAGCCACCGCTGCTCGGTGTGGTGCGGCCTGTGCCTGCCGCGGTGCGACCGGCGCCACCAGTCCCACGCAGCGAGGTGCGCGACGGGCTGATCCCGGTACTCCGGGTGCCTGTGCCGCTGCCTGCGGCCCGCCGGTACCTGGCGGCTTTGCCAGCGGGGCGGGTGTTGCGGCGACGGGCGATCAGCGCGCCAACGGCAGCGACACCCGCGGCGGCGCCCGTAGCCGCCAGGCCCACCGGGCCGCCGGCCGCCATGGCACCGGCAGCAACAGCCCCTACGGCGTTGGCTCCGGCGACGGCGAGCGGACGGCCCGGCAGCGGGATAGGCGCCGGAGCGGCTGGGGGCTGCGCGGGCATGGGTGGGGGTGGTGGTGTGGGGAGTTCCGTCACGGCCTGGACCGTGGATTCCGACATGATGGTCAGGCTCCCTTCGAGGAGAAGCGGGGCCCCGGCGGCCGTGGAAGCAGGCCGGGGCCCCGCGCGAATGCCCCTTGGTCAGGGGCGGTAGCCGTGGGACGGATGCTCAGCGGCGATCTTCTGCCACCTGCGGCTCTCCGCCGCATCCGTGATCCGCAGCCGCACCCGGAAGTCACACCCGGGGGCCTGGCAGCGGTAGGTGGTGACCGTCAGGGCGTCCGCAATATGCGCGATCAGCCACACCGTGGATGCGAGGACGGACAGGGCACACGAGAGGCTCAGCGAGGCCGGCACGTGGTAGGCGGCCAGCCGCAGACCGGTCGAGACGGCCGCGACCGCCCCAGCCAGCGCCGCAGCGGGCAGGGCCAGGCGGCGGCGCTGCACGGTGCCAGCCATCAGAGGGTGTTGGGTTCGAGGGCGAAGAAGATGACGGTGGCTCCGGCGAGTTCCGGGTTCTCCGCCTCGATCCCGCTCTTGAGCACCTTGAACACGTCGTGGCGTGTGGCGCCGACAGGCGGGGTGTAGACCCCGTACCAGCTTCCCGACGCGAGGCCGGGCTTCTCCAGGGTGATCACCCACTGATGGGTGCCCTGCTGCTGGATGGTCTGGTTCTGGCTGGTCACAGCGGAATCTCCTTGAAGATCGATGCTCAGGCGGCGAGGGCGGGTGCATCCGCGCAGGTCAGACAGCTAGCCAGGGAGGGCAGGTCGCGCAGACTCCGAGCGAAGTGGGAATGGTGTAGCCGCGGTCAAAGCCGCAGCCGGGACAGAGGCGGCGGGCGGCGTTCGCCTTGGCGAGCGCCGCCCACCTGGCCGGCGTCATGGGACGGACCGGCTTGGCGAGGTCGATGCGGTAGAGGTAGGCGACGAGGGGCTCGCGCCTGCGGCGGGGCCGCTCCAACTGGGCTGCGACCGGCTGGCCGCCCGGCCGCAGGCCCCGGGCACGGAGCTGCCGGATCGTCGCCAGCCCCTCCGGGGCCAGACGCCACGGGTAGACGGGGATCGTGCTCACGACGAGACGCCTTCAAGGACGCGGGGCACCACGGGCTGGTGGTTGCGCAGTTCCTGGTAGCGGTTGGAGACCCAGCCGGTCGACCAGCCACACAGGTCCGCAGCCGACCTCACCGGAAGCCCGGCCTGGAACGCCGCGGCTACGGTCTGGCGGGCGCGGTCCTCAGGCTGCTTCTCGACCGCGGGGCCGGCGGCGAGCAGTTCAGCGCGTTCACGCTCCGCCTGCTCTTGGCGCTCTCGTTGTTCACGCTCGTGGGCCGCGGCGCGCTCGCGGCGCTGCCGCGCGGCCTGTTCGGCGTCTTGGCGTTCACGCTGTTCACGCTCGCGGTGCTGCTGTTCACGCTCGCGTTCACGGCGTTCACGAGCCTCCCGCTCCGCCCGCTGGTGGGCGGCGGCCTGCTCACGCTCCTCACGCCGATGGCGCTCTTCGCGCTCGGCCTGTTCACGGGTGAGCTGGGCCTCATGCTCACGCTGTTCACGCGCCAGCGCGGCGGCATGCTCCCGCTCCTCGGCCCGCTCCCGGCGAGCGGCCTCCTCGCGCTCGCGTACGGCCCTCTCGCGGCGTTCGCGCTCGGCCTGCCGCTTGTCCTCCAGTGCGGTCACTGCGCGGGTGATGGCGCGGCGGTAGGCGAGCCCGGTCTCTGCCGTGACGATCAGGAGCAGCGGCGCAACCGCATGGACGGCCACGCCTACCAGGTCTTTGTTCAGGGCGGAGTCGGCGATGTTCAGGGCCAGGGTCATGGCACCGGTCATCCACCGCAGGGCGATGGGCCACCGGCCACCGTGCCCGCCCAGACGGGCCAGCACCGAGTCCAGGCGGACCACGATGACCACCGCCGCGTCCACCACCAGCGGCAGGATCGGCGCCGTCCACGCCCACGCGGTGGGGGTGTGGGCGGACATGAGCGGGGTGACGGTGAGGATCGAGTAGAGCATCGCGCCGCCCACGATCAGCCATGTGCCAACCGACAACGCGCGCTCGGCTGAACGCACCTGAACACCGTTCACGAGCCGACCTCCGCCCGTGAACGCACCGCCTCGGGAGCGGGAATCTTGGCGTAGCCCACCAGGTGCAGCCGCGCACCCGCGTAGTCGGCCTCGGCCTCCAGCACCTGGGTGCGGCCATCGCCCTGAACGTGGTGGCTGACGGTCTCGACCGCAATGCTCAGGGCGTCCCGCCATGCCTCGAAACCGCCAAGGTCGCTGTGGAAGGACAGCGTCAGCAAGTCGGGGTAGACCGTGGACACGTCCAGGCACGGTGCCGGCAGGTGCGGGTACTCGGTGCTGAACATCCGCAGGAGCCGCAGCGGGGCGCCCAGGGCGCTCAGGGTCGGTGTGCTCATGCGGCACCGTCCGTCTGGTCCGCGGTGGCGCGGTTGGTCAGGTCGCGGCGGGCGGCCAGGACCCGGTTGCGGGCCCGGCGGATGCGCCGCTCGTCGAGTGCGGTGGCCGGCCGGTCCAGCACGCTGATCTGCGCGTCCAGCAGCTCGACCTCGGCCGAGATGACCGGCATCTCGACCTCGATGGCATCCAGCTCTGCGTCCGTCGGGCCGCCGACGGGCGGGTTGGCGGTAACGAGCGCCTGAAGTGCAGCGATGGTCTTCATGGGTCGTGTACTCCTTCAACAGTGGGACGGCCCAAGGCACCCCCCGGAGCGGCTACTCCGGGGGGTGCAGGCCGTTACGGGGTGGTGGATCAGGGACGGGACAGGGCGCGTGCCGCTGTCGCGGCCAGGCAGTCGGCCGCGTCTACGGCGGACTCACGCAGGGATGCCAGGGCGACGGCGTTCGAGGCGCCGCGCATGTCGTACGTGGCGCGCACAGCGGTATCCACGTCGGCACGGAGCTGCGGCAGCAGCGTTGTCAGGGCGATCTGCGGGGCGGTGACGGCGGACCGGGTGACGTGGCTGGCCTCGCGGGCGGCAGCAACATCAGCCGGCGTCGCACCGGAGAGCCGCAGGTCTTCGCGCACCCACATCGCGCGGCGATGGTCGGCCAGCGCGGTGCTCAGCTCGGTCAGGGCCTTCAGGGCCTGGTCCCGCAGAGCCTCACGGCGCTGAGACCGAGCCACGTAGTACTGCTGGACACCGACGACACCAGCACCCAGCACAGTGCCGATGACCGCGACAACCGCGGCAGCGATCTCCATCGAACTCCCCCTCTCGGGGCCGGACTTTCCGGCTCCCCTCAGCCCCGCCCGTACAGCGCACAAGGGGCGCTGGACGGGCGGAGGAGGCAACCGGCCGCGACGCTCAGGGCGTTGCGGCGCCGGAGGGCCGCGCCTAGACGCTGGATCCCGCAGGGAGGCGGGGCGTGGCGGCGCGGTGCAGTGATCTACAGGCCCACGTCGTGGGCAGTGCGAGCTAGCGAGGGACATACCAGGGGCTCAGCCGGGCCCATGCGGAGCTCCCGGCTTCGATCACTGCGTCAACTGTTCAGTTCTCAAGGCACTACCGCTCTCTTTCGACCCGTGTCACGGGGCCGTCTGGGCGGTGCAGGTCACGCATTTGTGCAGGGCAAAGCGATGTCGTGCTTGTTTCTGTCGCCCCGAACGGGGTGACTAGCCTTGAGGCTGTTCTAGCACGACTGATACAAGCAGTACAAGGTGTCGTGCTGTGTGTGCTGGTTGGACTGGTGGAAGGGCAGATAGCATCGCCGTATGACGCCCACCGCCGACGCCTCGCGCCGAGTGAACGAGCAGATCGCGGATGCCCTTCAAAAGGACATCGAGTCAGGCAAGCTCAAGGCGGGTGAGAAGCTGCCGGCGGTTCGCTCGATCGCCAGCGACTTCGGGGTGGCTCCGGGCACTGCGACGAAGGCCCTGCAGCTGCTCGTGCAGCGCGGCTTCGTACGCCCCGACTCGACGCGCGGCTACTTCGTGAGCAGCAGGTCCGAGACGGCCGAGGGCGGCCAGCCCAGCCCGGAGTTTGTGGCGATCATGCAGGAGATCGAGAGCATTCGGGCTCACCTGGCTCGTCTCGATGACCGCCTGAATCAGCTGGAGGATTCGCAGGGCTCTGCGTGAACGTCGCCGAGAGACCGTGTGCCCTCTCTGACAACGCGTCCACCTCGGTGGAGAGTTCGCTGATCGCAGCTTTCACCACTTGCCATTCACGTGCCGTCAAACCCACGACCGCGCCCCCTCGTTGCTGTCTCGGCGTGTCTCACTCTGTACGCCTTCGACGCTATGGCGCTGGTCCCGGGTAACCCCGGAAAATCCTTCCGGGGTCCCTTTCCGAACTGAGCTGAGGCTGAAGCCATGCGAGGAATGACGCAGCACCTAACGACCGGCGAGCGCGTTGCCTGGTACCGCCATCGCCGTGGTCTGTCTCAGGACGTACTGGCTGGCCTCGTCGGCCGAACGGCCGACTGGCTTGGGAAAGCGGAGAACAACCGCATCGAGCTCGATCGCCTCTCGGTGATCAGGGCGCTCGCCCACGCGCTGGATGTGTCCATCGGAGACCTGATCGGCGAGCCGACGCTACTGGAGTGGTCCAAGGACAGCGGCCGGCGCACCGTGCCCGCCCTCCGTGAAGCGCTCATGGACTACCGGCTCCTCACCCCTCTCCTCGGTGCGCCGGTCGATGGTGAACCACCGACACTGGAAGCGTTGCGCTCGGACGTGGCCGAAGTCTGGAATGCATACCAGGGCTCTCGGTACGGCTTTGCCGCTCGGGCGCTCCCGCCGCTGCTGGCTGACGCCCTGCTCGCGGTCCGTGTCTGCTCCGGGGACGAGCGAGATGAAGCGAACGGCCTGCTCGCCATGACCTACCAGGGCGCCGCCATGGTCCTTGGCAAGCTCGGCGAGAACGAGCTGGCGTGGATCGCAGCGGACCGCGGACTGGCCGCGGCGCAGCTGAGCGGCAACAACGTGATCACCGGATCGCTGTTCCGGTCGGTGACGCATTGCCTTCTCTCGACAGGGCGCTTCGAGACAGCAGCCCAGCTGGTGACGGACGCGGCCGGCCTCCTGGAACCGGGACTCGCTGATGCGACGCCGGACTACCTGTCCGTGTACGGGACGCTGTTCCTCACCGGATCTATGGCGGCCGCCCGGGCGGAGGATCGAGCGACCACTCAGGAGTTCCTTCGGGAAGCGGAGAACGCAGCAGCCCGGCTTGGAGCCGACGCCAACCACATGTGGACGGCATTTGGCCCGACGAACGTGTCGATCCACCGGGTAGCCACTGCCGGCGAGCTGGGTGACATGCAGATCGCAGCGGAGATCGGCCCGCAGGTGGACACCAGCGGCCTGCCCGTAGAGCGGCGCGTACGGCACAACCTGGAAGTCGCGCGGGCCCTCAGCGCTTGGAACCGCACCGACGACGCATTGGCTGCCGTGCTGGAAGCCGAGCAGCTTGCGCCGGAGCAGGTCAGGCACCACTACATGAGCCGCGATCTGGTCCTCGGCTGGGTCCGCGGCACCCGAGGACGCCCGACCCGACCGATCGCTGACCTGGCCGAGAGGCTTCGTGTCGTGTGACCTGGTTAGGCTCGTTCGCATGAGCGACAACGAGCACGAGGCGAAGATGGCGCGCCCGAGGATGGCCTCGGGCGCGCTGTTCTTTGACGACCAGGGCAGGGTCATGATGCTTGAGCCGACGTACAAGGACTATCGGGAGATTCCCGGGGGGTACGTCGAGACCGGCGAATCCCCGCTTCAGGCATGCGTCCGCGAGGTGCGCGAGGAACTAGGCATCTCTCCGGAGATCGGCCGTCTGCTCGCTGTGGACTGGGCTCCCAGCCCTGGCGAGGGAGACAAGCTGCTCTACCTCTTCGATGGTGGCGTCCTGACAGCGGAGCTGCGGGAGCGCATCCGCCTGCAGACTACGGAAATTGGGGCGTACGACTTTCACCCTGTGGATACGGTCGCCAAGCTCACTATTCCGCGCCTCGCTCGGCGAATCGAGGCTGCGGCTGCAGCAAGGGCCGAAGGAAGGGTGGCCTATCTGGAGCATGGGCGAGCTGCTGGCAGCGGCAGCCTGGAGTTGCCTCAGCAGCCTTAGGCAGCCACCATGAGCAATCAATCAAAGATGAGGGCGCGCATTTTGGGTTATTGCGGGAAGCCCAAAAGTCAGCCCGATTCGTGGCTAGCTTACGGCCCAGTCTCTTGCCCCCTCCTCGTATTTCCTGAGCAAAGCCGCTCCATCGACCTGCCCCGCACTCTCTGGCCGCTTGCTGCCTTGCGTGATAGGCGTATGCGTGCTAACGCGAAAGATCCAGAGATGCGAGCTACGAAGTGGGAATCATTTCGACGATATCGTACATAATCTTGCGGTCCCTATTCCACATGTCAAATCGGTCAACAGCTGGTCCTGTTAGGATCCACGTAGCCAGGCCGACCGCTGCTCCGGCTATTGGATTCACCGCAAGGCCGGATCCGGCGCCTGTGCCAGCCGCGACGATAGCGCCAACGCCCGCTTTCTGTCGATTAGTGATGGAGGATTCGACCTCATCAACGTAATCCATTTCGAGCCGCTTTATTATCTCCTTCATGCTGGACGAGTTGTTCCATGGGTCGGCCCACCAGGAATTTAGCTCATCTTCTATGTTTCCAGTGAATGTTTCCCATTCCTTCCTGGGTATTTGCCCGAGGCATAGCTTGATGTCGCCGCGGAAAATGACACATCGATCCGGATGGCTCTTCGCGTAACGGACAGCCGCGTGACGTCTGGCCTTTCCGATGATTGGCCAATCATCTTCAAGGGAAAGTGAACTTCCCTCGGCGTCCGCGATCGTCCGGTAATAGCAACGGTCGAAGTGCACGCGTAGCACCTCGGCATCGCGCCGTTCGCCGGGATCATCGCTGCGGTGAAGCCGGTCCAGCTTCTGCCATACGAGACTCCGGCGGCGCAATCCATTCTCATCGCGGGTCGCATCAGATCGTATAAGGCTCTGCGTTGCCCTACCTGCCTGTGTCTCTAGAGTGAGGGCATCCCAGCCTTCCAGGAGAAAAGATTCCGTATCGTCGCCATAGGGCTTGGCTTGGCGCGTTACCAATCGACCGTCATTCTCGCACTCGGCCCAAAATTTCCATGCTCTTCCTAGGCGTTCACATTCCTCGCGAGGGATAGCTCCCGTATCCTCAAGCAGTCCCACGATTCCTTCTATTGTGCCATCTCGATCACTGCGCCTAGCTATCTCTTCGGGTGTTCCCATGGCCTTAAGCTTTGATTGAAGCTCAAGGCGCTGCCAATCATCGGCGGCTATCGACGAGAACATAAAAGGTCGTGTGGCGATATCGCGCAAGGATGATTCTATTCCCGTCCCAATCGTGGTTACATGGAATGGGAAAAGTGTCTTGCCGCTATCCGTGACGGGAACCCCTATCTCCTCTATGGAGCGCTCGCGCGCCAACCAATGGAAAAGTGGGCCGTCTAGAAGTTGGGCGGAGGTTTGAATCCGGAATCGGCTGCGGATGCTGTCCCATCTCAGCCGGCCAAGGACTTGCGGAGTTAGTGCCACCGGCTTGCCGAGTTTTTCCGGCATGTGCGCTCCCGCAAGAAGTAGGTCACGCTGTCGGCAGGAGTCATACCACTGGGACAGGATTGGTTGAGGCATCATGACCACCTGCTTGTCAGGGCCCTGTAAGACTCCTCTCAAGCCTACCCAGTCAGCAGGGCAACTGGTAATTGAAGATTCGGAGAGACTCCGGACCCCCGCCTTTTGTCGAATGTTGCACTAAATAGAGCTGGTGTCCGTCTCGCGGAGCACTGTCGCTACGGAAGCAGCCAGCTCTTCCGGAACCGCTTCAACGACTGCTGCCGGGCGCGGCGCTGGTGCGACGTGCTTGTGTGGTCGCCTTCCTATTACCTGGTGGAAGGGTGGGTGCTGCTTCAGACGGTGCTCGCGGGGATGCTCATGCTTCGCAAGTCTCATTGCCTGTGGACGAGATGTGGACGGGCGGAGGCTGAACTGCACCAACTGAGCCTGAACGGGCAAGTCAGAGGCCGCACAGCTTCGCCCGTGGGCCTTGTCTTGAAAACTGTCGTGGCGGCAACGTCACCGTGGGTTCAAATCCCACAGCCTCCGCCGAGGTCAGCGACTTAGCTGGTCAGAAGGGGTGCCCCGCTTCGGCGGCGCACCCCTTCTGCGTGCGTTCTGTCTCACCCCGGTTCGCCTGTATCCCGGCGCTGACCAGGGCGTATCCAGGATGATGAACACCGAGCCACCCCGCCCAGGGATCTGTTGTTCGTTTTTCTGTCGAGTCGACGCCTACGATCCCCAGGTCAAAGTCCTCTGTCCTGTGCCATCGAAGTTTGAGTACGTGCCATCGAAGGCTGAGCCATTCACGGCAGGGCGTGGCTGGGGTCACCGCTTCGCGCGGCGACCCCAGGCGCGGGACGCTCTACGAGAACTGCCGAGGCGCCCGGAGGGCCTCACCATCACGTCAGATGCGAGGCCCTGTCTCATTCCGGCATCAAGCCTCCCGGCGCTCGGGGGTGTTGGGTGAGACTGCCCGGATGCTTGATCTGTTGGCAGTGGTGTTCAGAGCGCTGTTTGTGCTGGCGTTCTGGGGATTGGTCGCGGGAGTCGTCGGTTTGCTGGCGTTTGTGATCTTGCGGCTACTTGACCCTGGCGATGGATGGCGTGTTCGCGCGTTTGTCGTGTCCCTTCGCGCCCGCGTGGTGGCCCTGGTGACGCTGGGGTGGGTGAGAGTCATGCGTAAGGCCGTACGGGCCCGCGCGCGCTCAACCGGGCGATACCTGGCGTGGGCCCGCCGAGGGTTTGGCCCGTCTGCGAATCGGTTGTTCCCGCCGTCGTACGCGGTGCGCACTGCGGTGGCGCGGTGGTACGAATCCATCCCGGCGGCGTTCCTCTTGTACGTCGTCAAGGCGTACGTCTTCCTACAGGTAACCCTGAACGCCGGCGCACTCGTGACAGCCCTGACGCGGGGCACGGTCGACCTGTGGGAGAGGAGCGGTGAAGCGGCCGAGGCGCACGGCGCCATTGATCCGCTTGCTTCGACCGTTGCGACGTTCCGCAGGGTGGCCGAGGTCATCGCCGATACGGCCACGCCGTATCTGTCGGCGCTTGCCGATCCACTGGGACGGCCCAGAGACGCCACAACGGCCGTGGTGGCGGTGGTCCTGATGGTGGGGGCCCTCATGGCAGTGCGGGCGGTCCTGGTCGCGGTCGGGTTCCTGGCACCTCCCACCCGGTACCAGCAGGAGAAGAAGACGGCGCACACGGACCCCACCCCGCGGTTCGCGGCAACACGGGCACTGCTGAGCCTGCGGGTGGGAGAGGCCAGGAAGAACCGGCCCGTGGTGGATCTGGTGCGATGCCTCGCCCGCGTGGGATACGCGCGCCGGCACCATCTCCAGATGGCCGAGATCCGTGAGCCCTTGGCTGCCCCGCGGGTGCACCTGACGGAAGCTGAGCGCGTGGTGTGGTCGGCCTGGCGTACGCGGCATCCGGCCGTGCGGGGTGTTCAAGCGGCCCGGTTCAAGCAGCACGCCGCCGATGTGGTGGGTGCCCTGCGGGCCGTTGAAGCACGGCAGGACTCCGACGCGGACACCAAGGCGGTGTTCGATGAGATGGCGCGCCTGTTGGCCAAGATTGCCGAGCGGTACGCCCAGGGCCGCACGCTGGCCCTGTTGGATCCGAACGACCTTGAGGGCGTCACGGCGGCCGTGAACCGGGAATGGGTCCGGCTGGTGATCCTTGGCGCCGGTGTGTGCGGGGTGGCCGTGGGCGGCACGCTCCTGAACCTCCCCGACCAGGTGACGGCACAGGTGACGGGGGTTTCTGCGCTGGTCCTGGTCGCGCTCCTCTACGGCGTCCGGTTGGCGCCCACGGACCTCATGGACGTTGTGCGGGGCCAAAGCCGTAAGTAGCCCGGAGCTGGGCGGGGTTCTGACTGCCAGCTGCGCAGCTGACAGTCAGAACCGGGTGCGGTTGCCGCACCGTCCACAAGAATCGGTGGCCAGGGCAAGGGAGCGGGTCACGCCTCCCAGAGCTGGGAGACGGTGGATACCGACCGGTCTCGGCCATGAAGGGCGACGTGCTCGGCAGGGGCGAACGTGCAGCCTTCTGATCCGTGGGATCGGGCACCACGCCAAGAGGAGTGCCTGCGGCGTCACACTCCGATCGCTCCGGCGCCTGGCGAAGATGTCTGGCCGGGCGGCCGCGGAGCCGGCTTCGTCCGCCGTGTCGTTCCGTGGCACCTCGAACGGTGCCGGAGGTCATGCCCCGTTGGGTCGGGCCAGTCCCGTCTGGTAGGCGATGACCACGAGTTGAGCCCGGTCACGGGCGCCCAGCTTGGTCATCGCGCGGTTCGCGTGGGTCTTGGCGGTGAGCGGGGTGACGAAGAGGCGCTCGGCGATCTCGTCGTTGGACAGGCCGGCGGCGACCAGGGCGACCACCTCGCGCTCCCGCGGGGTGAGTGCGGCCAACTGCGGTGCTGCGGCCCGTCCGGGGGGTGGTGCGGGCTGGGCCAGGAAACGGGCGATCAGGGCCTTGGTCGCGGTCGGCGAGAGCAGGGAGTCGCCGGCGGCGACCACACGGACCGCGTCGAGCAGTTCGTCCGGGTTGATGCCCTTGCCGAGAAAGCCGCTCGCCCCGGCGCGGAGTGCCTCCGCGACGTATTCGTCGTTCTCGAAGGTGGTCAGTACCAGGACCTTCACGCCTGCGAGGTCCTCGTCTTCGCTGATCAGCCTGGTCGCGGTGAGGCCGTCGAGGTCGGGCATCCGGATGTCCATCAGCACCAGGTCGGCGCGGTGGCTGCGGGCCAGGTCGACGGCCTCGCGGCCCGTTGCGGCCTCCCCGACGACCTCCATGTCGGGGGCGGAGTCGATGAGCATCCGGAAGGTGCCGCGCAGGAGGGCCTGGTCGTCGGCGAGCAGCACACGGATGGCCATGGTCAGACCTTTCGGCCGGGGCGCAGCGGCAGTTCGGCGTCGATACGGAAGCCCCCACCAGGGCGCGGTCCGGCGGCGAGGGTACCTCCGGCGGACTTGGCCCGCTCCCGCATACCGATCATGCCGTGGCCGGTGCCGGCCTCGGGGGTTCCTTCGACGCCCGCGGCGGCAGGGCTGGTGCCACGGCTGCTTCCCTCGGTACCACGGCCGTCGTCCTCGACGGCTATCCGCAGGACATCGGTGCGGAAGTCCAGACGGACCCGCGCCGATGCCGGGCCGGCGTGCTTGTGCGTGTTGGTCAGGGCCTCCTGGAGGATCCGGTAGGCCGTCAGATCGGTGATCGGTGACAGCTCGCCCGGTTGCCCGGTGCGCTCCAGCGTGACCTGGAGGCCGGAGTGGCGGAAGGAGTCCAGCAAACCGTCGAGACCGGCGAGTCCGGGCGCCGGTTCGCGGGGCTCGACCGGGTCTTCGCCGTACCGGAGCAGTCCTACGGTGGCGCGCAGTTCGTCCAGCGCGCCCCGGCTGGTGTCCCGGATCCGTTCGAGCGCCTGGTAGGCGTGCTCGGGGTCGGTGCGCATGAGGTGGTGGGCGACGCCCGCCTGGGCGTTGACCAGGGTGATGTGGTGGGCCACGACATCGTGCAGCTCCCGGGCGATCCGGAGGCGTTCCGCGGTGACCCGGCGGCGGGCCTCGTCCTCCTTGGTGCGCTCGGCCCGCTCGGCTCGCTCCACGGCGGCGGCGAGCACTTGACGGCGGCTGCGGACCGCGTCGCCGATGGCCGCCGCCATGAGCGTCCAGGCAATCAGGGCAAGGGACGACGGGAGCTTCTCCGCCAGGCCAGGGGACTGCGGAAGCTGTTCCACGCCCGGGCGGAGGAGCAGCGACCCGGTGATGAGCGCGGCTGCCGCGAGTATGCCGGCGCCCCACGCCCTGCGCCGGCCGGTGCGGATCGCCACCGTATAGAGAGCGACGGCCGTGGCGGCGGGCGTCGGCCTGGGGAGCTGGGACAGGGTGAATTGGGCCAGAGCCATGGCCACGGTCACCGCCACCACGGCAAGTGGCCAGCGGTTTCGGACGAGCAGCGGCACACAGGAGAGCGCGAGGGCGACGAGGGACCAGGAGACCGCGGCGTGGTCGACGTAGGCGAACGCGAGGGTCAGCGGGGAGGCCAGGAGGAAGCAGCCCAGCGCGACGACCAGGTCGACCATGGGGGGCCGGGCCGCCCGCCGCCACTCGCCGATCCGGTCGGTCATCTGCACTCTCCCACGGTACGCAACCCCGGCCGGACCGGCGATGACGGCGGTCCGGCCGCGCGGTGCGTACGGCTTCATCGAACGAGGCGGACCGTGCGTACCGGCCTGCCGTGCGGCGGACGGCTCACCTCGCGGCGTCGATCCCGGTGAGGTGACCGCGGTACTCGCGCAGGGCGCGTGCGCTGTTCCAGCCGAGCGCGCCCACCACGCGGCCGTCCACCTTGTAGAGCGCGACGAATTTGCGTGCCTGTGGATCCCCGTCGACGACTTCCACGGTCGCGTCGGAGGGGCACCAGCCGCAGGTTTGGATCTTGGCGTCGTACTGGTCGGTCCAGCCGAAAGGAACCGGTGCGTAGGGCACTGCCTCCGCGGGGCCGGAAAGGAGGTTTCCGGCGGCGGTGATGGCCTGTTGAGTGGCGTTGGTGCGCTGTTCGAGGCGGACCCGGCGGCCGGCCACGGGATGCGGCCAGTTGGCGACGTCTCCTGCCGCGTACACGCCGGGTGCGGCTCGGCAGGTGCGGTCGCAGAGCACCCCGTCACCCAGCGGGAGCCCGGAGGCGGCCAGCCAGTCGGTGGCCGGCACCGAGCCGATCGCGACCACGACGACGTCGGCGGGCAGCCGGCTGCCGTCGTCGAGGGTCACGGCGGTGACGCGGCCGTTCTCGCCGGTCACGCCGGTGACGTGGCGGCCCATGCGCAACCGGACACAGTGATCCCGGTGCATGTCACCCACCAGACCGCCGACCCAGGTGCCGACTTGCCTGGCCATCGGGGCCGGCTCGACGTCCACGAGGGTGACGTCCAGGCCGAGACCGCGCGCGGTGGCGGCGATCTCGCTGCCGAGGAATCCGGCACCGATCACCACGACACGGGGACCGGCCAGCAACTGGGCGCGCAGCGTCAGGGTTTCGTCCAGGGTGCGCAGCACATGCACGCCGGCCAGTTCGTGGCCGAAGGGCAGGCGGCGGGGGCGCAGTCCGGTGGCGATGATCAGGCCGTCGTATCCCAGCCGGTCTCCGTCCGCCAGGGTGACGACGCGGTCCGCCGTATCGAGGCCGGTCGCCCGGCACCCCAGTCGCAGGGTCATGTCCAGCCGTTGGATGTCGGTGTCCTGGCGCAGGGTGGACCGATGCGGTTCCCAGTCTCCGGCCAGCACCTGCTTGGACAGCGGCGGCCGGTCGTACGGGAGCTGCAGTTCGTCGCCGACCATGGTCAGCGTCCCGGTGAAGCCCTCGCGCCGCAGGGTGTCGGCCGCGGTGAGACCCGCGGCCGACGCGCCCACCAGAACGATGTGGTCCATGGCGGGCACTACTCCACCACCTCGATGGCCAGCGCGGGGCAGCGGGCGGCGGCGTCCCTGACCTGGGGCAGCGACGTGTGCGGTGGGTCGGCGTCGAGCAGGACGACGATGCCGTCCTCGTCCCGCTGGTCGAAGACGTCGGCGGCGGCCAGCACGCAGGTGCCCGCGCCGACGCATTTGCCCTCATCGATGAGGATCTTCATGTGGTTCTCCGCGTGGTGTGTGTGTCGACGATGCGCTGGGCGCTGGGTGTGTGTGGCGGTTTCACCAGGTCACGGGGAGTTCGTGGACGCCGTAGACGAGCATGTCGTCGCGCATGGGCACCTGCTCCACCGGAACGGCCAGCTGCAGCGCCGGGAACCGGTCCAGGAGCGCGGACAGGGCTGCCTTCATCTCCGCCCGGGCCAGCTGCTGGCCCAGGCATTGGTGGATGCCGTGGCCGAACGCCAGGTGCGGGCTGTGTGCCCGGGCCACGTCCAACAGCTCCGGGTCGTCGGCGAGGTGTGCCGCGTCCCGGTTCCCGGATGACAGGGAGGCGACCACCATGCTGCCTTCCTTGATCTGCCGGCCGTGCAGTTCCACGTCCTCCAGCGCCGTACGGCGGACCCCGAACTGAATGACCGACAGGTAGCGCAGCAGTTCTTCGACGGCGCTGTCCATCAGGGAGGGGTCGGCGCGCAGCGCTGCCAGCTGCTCCGGGTTCTGCAGCAGGCACATGGTGCTGAGCGCGATCATGTTCGCGGTCGTCTCGTGCCCGGCGATCAGCAGCAACACCCCCACGCCGGTCAGTTCTTCATCGGTCAGCTCGCCGGACCGGACCAGCTCGCTGAGGATGTCGTCGGTGGGGTTCTCCCGCTTGGCGAGCACCAGTTGGTGGATGAATCCGCGCATCGCGGCCTGTGCCTGCTGGAATTCCTCAAGGCTGGAATTCAGCCGGACGATCGTGGCCGAGTACCGCTGGAACTCCTCGCGGTCGGCGTAGGGCACCCCGAGCAGCTCGCAGATCACCAGCGAGGGAATCGGCAGCGCGAAGGCCTGGACGAGGTCGACCGGGCCCTCGGCCGCAGCCATCGCGTTCAGCTGCTCGGCGACGATCTTCTCCACCGCCGGCGTCAGCTGCCGCATCCGGCGCACGGTGAACTGCCCGGTGAGCAGCCGCCGGAACCGGGTGTGCTCCGGCGCGTCCATCATGATGAACAGCCCCGGCGGCGGCGCCGGTATGTCCTCCCCCTCGGAGCCGCCAGGCCGCAGGATGCCGCGCTTCGCGCTGAACCGCGGGTCGGAGAGGACCGTCCGCACGTCGTCGTACCTGGTGACCAGCCAGCCGGCGGCACCGTCCGGGAAGGTCATCGGCGCGACCGGCTCCTGCTCACGCAGCGTCCGGTACTCCTCCGGCGGGTCGAAGGGGCAGCTCCGCACCGTGGGCTGGGTCTTGGAGGGCTGGGTCTTCGTGGGCTGGGTGTTCGTCACGGAAGGGTCCTTTCCAGAGGGAGGGATGTCTCGGTGTCCGTGCGGTAGTTGGTGGCGCAGGAGTGGCCGGCGAGGGCGCGGCGGTGGACGCGCCAGCCCAGCAGTACGGCGAGCGCGAGGACGGGGGGCCCGAAGGCGTCGGCCGTGCCGAGGGCGACCACCTGGCCGGACAGGTACAGCGACAGCTGGATCGCCAGCATCAGGGCACTTGAGGCGAGGATCACCAGGTTGCCCTTGACGAACGCCCGGCGCCGCACGGGACACCGGTGCCAGCCGGGCCCCTCCTTCGTGATCAGCGCCACCACCACGCCCATCAGCGGCCGGCCGATCAGCAACCCCACGGCGTTCGCCACGACGACCACGCTGTGCATCACCAGGTTCGGCAGGAAGAAGTTGGCGGCTTCTCCGGTCTTCGCGGCCAGCGCCCCCTGGACGCACACGAGACCGAGGACCGCGAGCGCGCGCCACACCGATTCCCCGCGCACCACCCGGTAGACGCAGACCCCGGCCGCTGCCGCCAGGGCGAGCACCAGCGCGACGGTGAGCCGGTGGGTGAGGGCGTAGCTCACGGTGAATCCGAAGATGGGCGCGATATCGATCACTGCCGCACGTAGCCGGCCGCGAAGGACGGCCTGGGCGGCCTCCTCGCCGCCGGTCACACGGTGTGCTGTGGGGTCCACGACTGCTCCAGGCTCCTCGACAGACGGTGGGCGTCTCGTCGCTTGCGACCCTGTTCACGATGCCGTCGCGCCCCCGGGGCCGTCGTCGTGCGTCCGCAGACACTTCGCCTGCCGCAGACGCAGTACGACGCCGCAGCGCCTACCACGGGCGCAGACGTGCCCCGCGCGTCCCCGGAGAGCGGTGGATGTGTCGCTGTCGACGGCCGGCTCGGCCGGCCTCGCCCGCCTCTCTCTTGGCAAGCTCTCCGAGGCGATGGGCTGTACCGGCTGACCCGGTTGCTGCACTTCCCTGCTGGACAGCACGACAAAGCCCCCGTCCGGACTACCCGGCGGGGGCCTGCCGGACGTGACACGCCTCCGCATGGTGGAGACCTGCCTCGTCCGGTGTCTGGACCGTGTGCGGAAGGAGATCGCGGACAAGGAGCAGCGGGAGCGCCGGCAGGCCGAGGAGAGGCGCCCGCCGGCCCCCGACTGGTTCCTGGAACCGGGAATCGGCGTCGGGGCGTTGCCTGTGGCCGAGGGGACCTGACGGCCGACGGTTTACCGGGTCGTTTCCGTCCAGGTGACCGGCAGTTCGTGGACGCCGTAGATGTTCATGTCGGTCCTGAGTTTCACCTCGCCGGCGGGGACGGCGAGCTTGAGGGTCGGGAAGCGGCGCAGCAGTCCGTCGAAACCGGCGCGCATCTCGATGCGGGCCAGTTGCTGGCCGAGGCATTGGTGGATGCCGTGGCCGAAGGACAGGTGGCCGCGGGCCTTGCGGTGGATGTCCAGGGTGTCGGGGTTCTCGAAGCGCTGGGGGTCGCGGTTGGCGGCCAGTAACGAGACGACGACGGTCGATCCCTTGCCGATGGTTTCGCCGCCGAGTTCGATGTCCTCCGTGGCGTAGCGATAGAAGGTGTCGGCAACGGAGAGGTAGCGCAGGAGTTCCTCGACGGCGCCGGGCAGCAGATCAGGGGCGGCGCGCAGTTCGGCCAGTTGCTCGGGGTGCTCCAGGAGCGCGAAGGTGCCCAGTGCCAGCATGTTGGCGGTGGTCTCGTGGCCCGCGAGCAGCAGCAGGAAGGCGACGCCGGTCAGCTCCTCGACGGTGAGGTCGTCGTGGCGGGCCAGGTCGGAGAGGATGTCCTCGCCGGGGGTGGCGCGTTTGCTCGTGACCAGTTCGGCCAGGTACGTGGTCAGAGCGCCGTACGCGGCCATCTTCTCGTCGAGCGTCACGTCCTTGACCATGAACGTGGCGGAGTTGACCTGGAAGGTCTCCCGGTCCGCGTAAGGGACGCCGAGCAGTTCGCAGATCACCAGCGAGGGCACCGGCAGCGCGAACTCCTTGACCAGGTCGACCGGCGGGGTCAGGCACGCCAGTTCGTCCAGTTGCCGCTCGGTGATGGCGATGATGTGCTCTTCGAGCAGCTTCATGCGTTTGACGGTGAAGGCGCCGGTGAGCTTGCGCCGCAGCCGGGTGTGGTCCGGTGGGTCCATGGCGACGAACAGGCCCGGTATCTGTGGGGACGGTTCGGTGGGGGCGGGCATGCCGGGGGTCTCGTACGGGACGTGGAGAACGCCGATGTCCTGGCGGGAGCTGAACCGGGTGTCGGCCATGAGCTGGCGGACCGCGTCGTAGCCGGTGACGAGCCAGCCCTCGTGACCGTCGGGGAAGACCAGGGGACTGACCGGGCGGGCCTCGCGCAGCCGGGTGATCTCGCGGGGCGGGTCGAAGGGGCCCGCATCGCGATCCATCGGGAGGCCGTGCGGGATGGGAACCGTTTGAGTCATTGGAGGTCCTTTTGTGGCTGTTGTTGTGGTCGGAGGCGGTGGGCGACTGAGCGGCTCTCGACGTCATGGTGTGGGCATGACAGAACGCGCGCCAGGCCCTCCGCTCACATGCTGAAGTGGCGTGGGGGTGAGGTGAGTTGAGGATGGTGCGGGGGTGCGCGGGGGTGCTCAGGGCTTGGCGCGGAGGATGTCGATGTTGCCGTGTCGGGTACGGGCGCGGACCTCGACCGTGTCCTCGGCCTTCTCCGGGGACGCGGACGAGGTGAGGGTGTTGCGCACCTGCCCGAAGCCGGAGCTGACGTCGAGCCAGGCGGCTGTGCCCTCGCGGATACCGACCTCGATGGCGCCGTAGGAGGTCTCCAACTGGACGGTGCCGCGTACCACTTCGGCCACGCGCAGGGTGCCGTTCGCAGTGGTCGCGGCGACCGAGCCCTCGGCGCGCGCGATGTCGATGTCGCCGTTGGCGCCGTTCACCCGCAGCTCCCCGGTCGCGGCGCCGACGGTCGTCGTGCCGTGCGAGTTCTTCAGGGTCGCGGGTCCGTCGATGAGGCCGACGCGCAGGCTGCCGGAGCTGGTGCTGATCTCCGCCTTGCCCTCGACGCGGTCCACGGTGATCGATCCGTGCGACGCGGTCAGCTGCAGCGGCCCGGTCGTGTCCAGGCGTACATCGCCCGAGGAGGTCTTCACCCGGACCTCGCCGAGCCGGCCCTCGCCGAGCACCTGGGCCCAGGCGCCGGTCATGTCGACGCGCGAGCCGGTGGGCAGGTCGACCGTCACGTCCACGGTGCCGGTGCGCCCGAGCAGGTAGCGCTGCTTGGGCGTCCGGACGGTCAGGACGCCGCTCGCGTACGTCACCTCGGTCTGGTCGGCGGCCCGCACGTCCGGATCCCGCTGCGGGTCGCGGGGCCGCACCTCGACGACCGTGTCGCGGCGGTCGCCCGCGGTGAACTGGATGGAACCGGCCTCCACGTGTGCCGTGGCCGAGATCGGTTCGGGGGTGTCGAAAGAAGGCATGGCTGTCCCGTCCTCTTGGGTCTCATGGTCGTCCCCGCCGGTGGGGAGGGGACGTGGTGCGGGTGAAGTGGGGTGGGTGCGGGCGCGGCTAGCGCACCCAGCCCTTGAAGTTCTGTCCGATGGAGTGGGCCTTCTCCGTCGTACGCGGCCGCGTGCTGCCGTCGACGGCGGCCGACACGGCGCGCACCAGCCACGCGTTGACCGAGAGGCCCTCGCGGTTCGCGGACTCTTCGGCGCGCGCCTTGAGATGGGCCGGCAGTCGCAGATTGACGCGGGCGGTGGCACCGTCGTCGTCCGTGGTGGGCGGCGCCGCGAGCGGTTCGGCGGGAGCGGCAGCTGCTTCCGGGTGGCCGCTGTCACCGGGCGGCAGCGTCACCACGAAGTCGGGGTCCAGCCCGCGCAGCCGTACGTCGACCGAGCCGGGGGCGAGCTCGCGGGTGATCTCGTCCATCGCGGCGGAGAGCACATTGAGCATGGTCAGACGGGTCGCCGACTCCAGGGGAGCGGTGAGCCGCTCGGCCAGCTCGCGGGCATCCTTCCCGCCGGCTTCGGCGGCCACCGCGAGTTCGCGACGCAGGGTGTCGACATACGGAGTGAGGTCCATGGCGTCATAGTGACACCAATGTGGTGCCACACGCAAGGGTGGGTGGCATCTTGTGCGGGGCGGGCTTGCGGATGGCCGTGTTGACCTGGCGAAACGCGCAAAGGGAGTGCCTGGGCCATTGTGGCGCCATGGGTGTGTTCATTTGCTTTGGGGGCGCGGGGTGGCGCTGGTTGGTGCCAGGTGGTGCCAGGTGGCGCCGGGTGGTGCCGGGTGGTGCCAAGCAGCGCCATCCGACGTCATGTGACGCCATGTGCTGCCATCGGTTCATGGCAGTAGTGGTGGTCGCGTCGGCCGTCCTGGTTCCTGCTGCCGAGATGCGGTACGGGGTGCCGCCCTCGCGCCGCGCCTGATGCCGTCCTTGGTTCTTATCGCTGTTCTTTCGGGGCCGGGTGAGGTGCGAAAAAATTGGCAGCGGTGTTGGAGAGGGATTTCTTTGCGAAGGTGATTTGGGTTTTTCGGGAATCGGAAAGTGGCGGTGTAACTGCTCTGTCGGTTAAGGCGCTTGCGGGTGCGGGAAGGGTGGGGAAGTCTGTGTTGTGTGGGGGGTGAATTGTTGGTGGGGAGGTTTGTGGG
>NZ_SDIF01000096.1 GCF_004122735.1 Streptomyces sioyaensis
GAGCTGGGCGGGGTGGGCTGCCCCGGGTGGGGCGTCCAGTTCATGGCGGCCCCGGGTCCTGATGCCTGCCCGCGGGGCGGCGGCAGCGGAGCCCCCACTGCGTACTGCATCCGGTGGCTCTCCGTCTCGTGCGTTCGATGTGGTGCGGTGCTCCCCCGGCTGCCGCCGGGAGTGCCCCCGGCGCCGGGCTCGGCCGCCCGTGCGTCGTGGGGCAACCCACCGGCGCGGAGGGGCCGTTGTGCCCCACGGCCCGGTGGGGGTGGTGCTGCTGCGAACGGTACCCTCCCGGGCCCGGTCAGGAGAGGTCCTGCCCCGCTGCTCAGCACATGAACGGCCGGGGCCGGGCCGAGGTGCCCCTGATGGCGCGTCAGCCGGCCGGCGGGCGGACGCAGCGCCCCGGCCCGTCGCGTACGGGCCCGCGGGGCACCGCCGTCCGCCGGGTGCCGCGTCCCGCGGGCCGTACGCGGAGTGCGGGGCGCGGCGGGGTGCGGACGCCGGGACCGGGCGGCGGCACCGCGGGCCCGTGGACCGCGGGAGCCGAGCGGCCGGAGCCCGGCCCGTCGCGCGGCGCGGCGCGGACCCGCCGGGGCGGACGGCTCAGGCCGCGATCTCGGCGTGCGCGGCGAGCAGCATGGCCGGGTCCGGGCCCTCCAGGACGGTCGGCTTGGCCAGGCCGTCCAGGACGATGAAGCGCAGCCGGTCGCCACGGGACTTCTTGTCGACCTTCATCGTCTCCAGCAGCTTGGGCCACTGGTCGCCGCGGTAGGTCAGCGGCAGCCCGACGGAGGCGAGGACCGTGCGGTGCCGGTCGGCGGTGGCATCGTCCAAGCGGCCGGCGATCCGGCCGAGTTCGGCGGCGAAGACCATGCCGACGGAGACCGCGGCGCCGTGCCGCCAGTTGTAGCGCTCGTTCTTCTCGATGGCGTGCGCCAGGGTGTGGCCGTAGTTGAGGATCTCGCGCAGACCGGACTCCTTGAGGTCCGCGGAGACCACCTCGGCCTTGACCCGGATCGCCCGCTCGATGAGCTCGGCGGTGTGCGCCCCGTCCGGGCGCTTGGCGGCCTCCGGGTCCGACTCGATCAGGTCGAGGATCGCCGGGTCGGCGATGAAGCCGGCCTTGATGACCTCGGCCAGACCTGAGACGTAGTCGTGCACCGGCAGCGAGTCGAGCGCGGCCAGATCGCAGAGCACCCCGGCCGGCGGGTGGAAGGCGCCGACGAGGTTCTTGCCCTCGGCGGTGTTGATGCCGGTCTTGCCGCCGACCGCCGCGTCCACCATGCCGAGCACGGTGGTCGGTACGGCGATCCAGCGCACCCCGCGCAGCCAGGTCGCGGCGACGAAACCGGCCAGGTCGGTGGTGGCCCCGCCGCCGACGCCGACGAGCACATCGCTGCGGGTGAAGCCGGACTGCCCGAGCGCCTTCCAGCAGTACGCCGCGACCTCGGCGGTCTTGGCCTCCTCGGCGTTCGGCAGCTGGATGGCGATCGCCTCGTAGCCCTGGGCGGCCAGGTCCTCGCGCAGCGCCTCACCGGTGGCGGCCAGCGCCTCCGGGTGCAGCACCGCCACCCGCTTCACGCCCTCACCGATCAGGCCCGGGAGCTCACCGAGCAGCTGCCGCCCGACGAGCACCTCGTACGGGTCGGTGCCCGCCGTGCCGCCGACCTGGATACGGGTGGCCTGCTCCGTCATGCCTGTTCCTCCCTGTGGGCGGCCCGCGGGGCGTCTCCCGCGGCCGGCCGTAGCTCCAATGCGTCCATGATCACCTCGGCGACCTGGGCGGGGGTGCGCCCGGCCGTGGCGACCACGGCGCGCGCGACCTCGGTGTACAGCGGGCGGCGCCGCTCCATCAGCTCGCGCCACTGCTTGCGCGGGTTGACGGCCAGCAGCGGGCGGGGCGCGTCCAGCCCCACCCGCTTGACCGCGTCGGCCAGCTCCACGTCCAGGAAGACCACCGGCAGCCCGGACAGCAGCGCCCGGGTGCCCTCGTCGAGGATCGCGCCGCCGCCGAGCGAGAGCACGCCCGGGTGGCCCTCCAGGGCGCTGCGGACGGCCGCCCGCTCCAGCTCACGGAAGTGCGGCTCGCCCTGGTCGATGAAGATCTCGGCGATCGGCCGGCCGGCCGTGGCGACGACATCGGCATCGGTGTCGCGATAGCCGACGCCCAGCCGCTCGGCGAGCAGGGCGCCCACCGTGGACTTGCCGGCCCCGGGCGGGCCGATCAGGACGACGACCGGCGAGGTCACTTGATCGCCAGGTTGTCGAGGAAGCTGCGCACATTGCGGCGGGTCTCCGGCACGCTGTCGCCGCCGAACTTCTCCAGCAGCGCGTCCGCCAGCACGAGCGCCACCATCGCCTCGGCGACGATGCCGGCGGCCGGCACGGCGCAGACGTCCGAGCGCTGGTGGTGCGCCTTGGCCGCCTCGCCCGTGCTCACATCGATGGTCGCCAGCGCCCGCGGCACCGTCGCGATCGGCTTCATCGCGGCGCGCACCCGCAGCAGTTCGCCGGTCGCCAGCCCGCCCTCGGTGCCGCCGGAGCGGCCCGAGCTGCGCTTGATCCCGTCGTCGGTGGCGACGATCTCGTCGTGCGCCTTCGAGCCCGGCACCCGCGCCAGGTCGAAGCCGTCGCCGACCTCGACGCCCTTGATCGCCTGGATGCCCATGAGGGCCGCGGCCAGCCGGGCGTCCAGCCGCCGGTCCCAGTGGACGTGCGAGCCGAGCCCGACCGGCACGCCGTAGGCCAGCACCTCGACCACCCCGCCGAGGGTGTCGCCGTCCTTGTGGGCCTGGTCGATCTCGGCGACCATCGCCTTGCTCGCGTCCGCGTCCAGGCAGCGCACCGGGTCGGCGTCCAGCTTCTCGACGTCGGAGGGCTTGGGGTAGACGCCGTAGGGGGCCTTGGCCGCGGCCAGCTCCACGACGTGCGAGACGATCTCGATACCGGCCGCCTCCTTGAGGAAGGACCGGGCGACCGCGCCCAGGGCGACCCGGGCGGCGGTCTCGCGGGCGGAGGCCCGCTCCAGGACCGGACGGGCCTCGTCGAAGCCGTACTTCTGCATCCCGGCGAGGTCGGCGTGGCCGGGGCGGGGGCGGGTCAGCGGCTCGTTACGGGCCAGCGAGTCCAGCACTTCCGGGTCCACCGGGTCGGCCGCCATGACCTGCTCCCACTTGGGCCACTCGGTGTTGCCGACCATCACGGCCACCGGCGAGCCCAGCGACAGGCCGTGCCGTACGCCGCCCAGGAAGGTGACCTCGTCCTGCTCGAACTTCATCCGGGCACCGCGGCCGTAGCCGAGCCGGCGCCTCGCGAGTGCGTCCGCCACCAGCTCGGTGGTGATCGGGACCCCGGCCGGAAGGCCTTCCAGCGTCGCCACGAGTGCGGGGCCGTGCGACTCCCCCGCCGTCAGCCAGCGCAACCTGCTCAACGGTGCTCCTCATGTACTGCTCATCCGCGTACGGTCTCCCCCTGATCCTCCCACGTCGCGCCGGTGGGGCGGCGCCCAGTCCAGGGAGCGGACCGCACGCGCGGGGGCCGGCCGGGCGGATCAGCGGGCGAGGAGTGCCGCCTCCCCGGCGCTGCGCATCGCGGCGAGCGGCGCCGGCGTGCGCCCCGTCATCTGCTCCACCTGCAGGACGGCCTGGTGGACGAGCAGGTCGAGGCCGCCGACCACGGCGCCGCCGCGGCCGGCCCAGGCGGCGGCCAGCGCCGTCGGCCAGGGCTCGTAGAGGACGTCGAAGAGGGTGCCGGGCCGCGCGGGGACGGCGGCGGCGAGCGCGTCGGTGGTGCCCGCCGGGGTGGTGGCGACGGTCAGCGGCGCCTCGAAGGCCGCGGCGGCGTCCTCCCAGGGGGCGGTGCGGACCGGGACCCCGAGCCGCTCGCCCCAGCCGCGCATCTCCGCCGCGCGGGCGTCGCTGCGGACATATGCGGTGACCTCGCCGGTGCAGATACGGGCGAGGGCGGCGAGCGCCGAGGAGGCGGTGGCGCCGGCGCCCAGCACGGAGGCCCGCTCGACCTGCTGTACCCCGCGCTCGCGCAGCGCGGCGAGCATGCCGGGGATGTCCGTGTTATCGCCGAGGCGGCGCCCGTCGCCGGTGAGGACGACGGTGTTCACCGCCTCGACCGAGGCCGCGGTCGGGGTGATCTCGTCGAGCAGCGGGATCACCGCGCGCTTGAGCGGCATGGTCAGCGACAGTCCCGCCCAGGTGGCGTCCAGGCGCTCCATGAAGGCGGGCAGGGCCGCTTCGTCGACCTCGTGCCGGCCGTACGTCCAGTCGCTCAGGCCCAACTCCCGGTAGGCGGCGCGGTGCAGTACCGGGGAAAGGGAATGGGCGATCGGGGAACCGAGCACCGCGGCTCGACGGGTGGTGCTCATTACTTGGCTTTCCCGTGTTCCTTTTCGTAGATGCGCCGGTTGCGCTCGTGCTCTTCGTTCGTCTCGGCGAACAGCGTCTTTTCCGGGTTGATCGAGACGAAGTAGTACCAGTTGCCCTTGGCCGGGTCGATGGCCGATTTGAGCGCCACCTCACCCGGGTTGCCGATCGGGCCCGGCGGCAGTCCCTTGAACTTGTAGGTGTTGTACGGGTCGTTGAAGTTCCGCAGATTGTCGACGGACCCGGTGTCCAGGGTGCTCTGGGATTTCGCGTAGTTCACCGTCGAGTCGAAGTCCAGCAGACCGTAGGTCTCGGTGTTGTTCGGCTTGAGGCGGTTGTAGACGACGCGCGCGACCTTGACGAAGTCGTGCTTGTACTTGCCTTCGGCCTGCGTGAGGCTGGCGACGGTCAGCAGCTGCATCGGCGAGGAGAGGTGGAGCTTTCGGGCATTCCCCTCCAAGTCATACCGCTGGTATACCTGGTTGGCCCGCGCCACCATCTGCTTGAGCACCGCGTCCGGCTTCGCCTTGCCGCCCACGCTGTAGGTCGACGGGTAGAGGAAGCCCTCCAGCGGGTCCTTTATCTTCGGGGAATCATCGGCCCAGGACGGCAGTCCGAGGTTCTTGGCGTCGCTCTTTGCCACGCCCTTGGTCGTGCCGGCCTTGAGATGCAGCTTCTGGTCGATGAGTTTGTAGACGTCGGCGGAGCGCAGCCCTTCCCGGATGGTGAGGCCGTTTCGGCTCTTGGGATCCAGCATGAGCTCGATGGCCGCGGCGCCCGACATCTTCTTGCGGAGGGTGTACGTCCCCGGTTGCAGGCTCTGCGCCTTCGCGTTCTCCCCGGCCGCCTCCGTGAAGGCCCCGGCGCTCTTGATGACGCCCTTTTCCTGGAGGATCTGCGCCATTTCGGAAAGCGGCGAACCATCCGGAATGTCGACCTGGATGTCGCCGGAGCCCTCGCCCTCGTAATCGGGGGACAAGCCGAAGTGGCTCACGATGAAGTCGTAGCCGAAGTACCCGACGGTGCCCGCGGCGCCGGCGAAGAGCAGGAAGACGACCAGACAGGCCCGGCCGCTGCGCCGCTTGTTCTTCTTGTTGTTCTTGCCGCGGCGGTCGCGCCCGCCCCGGCCGTCCTCGCCCGGGTCCGGGTCGTCGCTTTCGTCGTCCTCGTCGCGATCCGCGAAGAACGCGTGCTCCGGCTCCGGCTCGCGCGGCTCCGGCCCGGCCCGCCAGTCGTCACCCGGGCCGTCGTCGTAGTACGGCTCCGGCTGCTGCGGGCTCTGCTGCGCCGGGTGCGGCGGCTGGTACCGCGGCTGTTCCTGCGTCTGCTGCATCTGCTGGGCCTGCTGGGCCTGCTGAGCCTGCTGCCGCAGATGGTCCGGATGCGGCGGCGGATAGGCGTCCGGCGTGCCGTAGTAGTCGGGGCTCGCGCCGGTGTACGGGTCGACCGGCGGCTGCTGCTGCCCGTAGGGGTCGTACGGCACGTGTCCGCCCTGCGGGCCGTCCCAGCCCCCGTGGTACTGCTGCTGCGGATACGGATCCGGCTGCTGCGGGGGGTGCGGGGCGGACTGCCTGCCGCTCCACTGAGGCTGCTGGGCCTGGCCTCCGTAAGGACCCTGCTCTCCGTAGAGCGGGTCCTCGGGGTGCCACGGTTCGGAGCCGTAGCCCCGGCCATACTCGGTCATCGATCCCCTAGAGCCGAGAGGCGGTGCGCTCCGGCCTGGCAGCGCGCTTGCTGGTAACCCGACCCGCCTCTACTTGCACGCGCGGCTGTTCGAACGCCGCACATCGCGCGGAACGTTACCGTACCGCGATCAGATGACCACTTCGACGCTCTCGCCCGGAGGGGCCCCCGAGACGCGCTCGGTCTCCAGTGCGCTCTGCAGGATGACCACGGCCGCCGCCTGGTCGACCACCGAGCGGCCCTTCTTGCTCCGCACCCCCGAGGCCCGCAGGCCCTGGGTCGCGGTCACCGTCGACATCCGCTCGTCGACCAGCCGGACCCCTACGGGTGCGATGGCGCGGGCCAGCTCCTGGGCGAAGGCCCGGACCTTGGCCGCGGCCGGCCCCTCTCCCCCGTGGAGGGAGCGGGGCAGACCGACCACGACTTCGAGGGGTTCGTACTCCTCGACGATCGCCTTGAGCCGGCGGTGCGCTGACGGGACGTCACGCCCCGGGACGGTCTCGACGGGGGTGGCGAGGACCCCGTCGGGGTCGCACGAGGCGACCCCGATGCGGGCATCCCCGACGTCCACCGCGATGCGCCGGCCGCGTCGCATCTCACTCACGCGCGTCAGGCCGCCTCGGCGACGAGGCGCTCGACGGCCTCGATGGCCTCGGGCACCGCGGCGGCGTTCTGGCCACCGCCCTGGGCGACGTCCGGCTTGCCGCCGCCACCGCCGCCGAGCGTCTTGGCGGCGGCACGGACCAGGTCACCGGCCTTGATGCCGCGCTCGCGGGCGGCCTCGTTGGTGGCGATGACCGTCAGCGGACGGCCGCCCGCCACCGTGAAAAGCGCCACAACGGCGGCCCGGCCGCCCTGGATCCGGCCGCGGACGTCGAGCACCAGCTTGCGCAGGTCGTCGGCGGAGGTGCCGTCCGGGACCTGACCGGCGGCCAGCGCCACCCCGCGCACGTCCTTGGCGCCCTCGGCCAGCCCGGCGGCGGCCTGCAGCACCTTCTCGGCGCGGAACTTCTCGATCTCCTTCTCGGCGTCCTTCAGCTTGGCCAGGACACCGGAGATCTTCTCCGGCAGCTCCTCCGGACGTCCCTTGACCAGCTCGGTGAGCTGGGAGACGACGGTGTGCTCGCGGGCCAGGAACCGGTAGGCGTCCACACCGACCAGCGCCTCGACGCGGCGCACGCCGGAGCCGATGGAGGACTCGCCGAGCAGCTTCACCAGACCCAGCTGGGCGGTGTTGTGGACGTGCGTGCCGCCGCACAGCTCCTTGGAGAAGTCGCCGATGGTGACGACCCGGACCCGGTCGCCGTACTTCTCGCCGAACTCGGCGATGGCGCCCTGCTTCTTGGCGTCGTCCATGCTCATGACCTCGGCGTGCACATCGAGCTCACGGGCCAGCACGTCGTTGATCTTCTGCTCGACGTCCGTGAGGACCGTGCCGGGCACGGCGGCCGGCGAGCCGAAGTCGAAGCGGAAGCGGCCCGGGGAGTTCTCCGAACCGGCCTGGGCGGCCGTCGGGCCGAGGGCGTCGCGCAGCGCCTGGTGGGTGAGGTGGGTGGCGCTGTGGGCGCGGGCGATGGCCCGCCGGCGGGTGACGTCGATGGCGGCGTACGCGGCGGAGCCGACCACCACCTCACCGACCTGGACGACGCCCTTGTGGACCGTGACGCCGGGCACCGGCTGCTGGACGTCGCGGACCTCGACGACGGCGCCGGAGTCCAGCTTGATCCGGCCGGTGTCGGCGAGCTGGCCGCCGCCCTCGGCATAGAAGGGGGTGCGGTCCAGGACGACCTCGACCTCGTCGCCCTCGTGGGCGGCGGGCGCCGGTACGCCGTTGACCAGCAGGCCCACGAGGGTGGACTCGCCCTCGGTGGCGCTGTAGCCGGTGAACTCCGTGGCGCCGGACGTGTCGGCCACCTCGCGGTAGGCGGACAGGTCGGCGTGGCCGCTCTTCTTGGCCTGGGCATCGGCCTTGGCCCGCTCCCGCTGCTCCTTCATCAGCCGCCGGAAGCCGTCCTCGTCCACCGAAAGGCCCTGTTCGGCGGCCATTTCGAGGGTGAGGTCGATCGGGAAGCCCCAGGTGTCGTGGAGCAGGAAGGCCTTGTCGCCGGGCAGGACCGTGCCGCCGGTGGCCTTGGTGTCGGTGACGGCGGAGTCGAGGATGTTGGTGCCGGCCTTCAGCGTCTTGACGAAGGCGGCCTCCTCGGCGAGGGCGACCGTCTCGATGCGGCGGCGGTCCTCCAGCAGCTCCGGGTACTGCTGGCCCATGGTCTTGATGACCACGTCCATCAGCTCACCGATGACCAGCCCGGTGGCGCCGAGCAGGCGCATGTTGCGGATGGCGCGGCGCATGATGCGGCGCAGGACGTAGCCGCGGCCCTCGTTGCCGGGGGTGACGCCGTCGCCGATGAGCATCGTGGAGGTGCGGATGTGGTCGGCGACCACGCGCAGCGAGACGTCGGAGTCGTGCGAGTGGCCGTAGCGGACGCCGGTCAGCTCGGTGGCCTTGTCGATGACGACGCGCAGGGTGTCGGTCTCGTACATGTTCTGCACGTCCTGCAGGATCATCGCCAGGCGCTCAAGACCGAGGCCGGTGTCGATGTTCTTGCTGGGCAGCTCGCCGAGGATCTCGAAGTCCTCCTTGCCGGTGCCCTGACCCCGCTCGTACTGCATGAAGACGAGGTTCCAGATCTCGACGTACCGCTCGTCGTTGACGGCCGGGCCGCCCTCGACGCCGAACTCCGGGCCGCGGTCGTAGTTGATCTCGGAGCACGGGCCGCAGGGGCCCGGGACGCCCATGGACCAGTAGTTCTCCTTCTTGCCCAGGCGCTGGATGCGCTCCTTGGGCACGCCGATGACCTCGTGCCAGATGCGCTCGGCCTCGTCGTCGTCGAGGTAGACGGTGATCCAGAGCTTCTCCGGGTCGAGGCCGTAGCCACCGTCGGCCTGCGAGCCGGTCAGCAGCTCCCAGGCGTACGTGATGGCGCCTTCCTTGAAGTAGTCGCCGAAGGAGAAGTTGCCGCACATCTGGAAGAAGGTGCCGTGCCGGGTGGTCTTGCCGACCTCTTCGATGTCCGGCGTACGGACGCACTTCTGGACGCTGGTGGCACGCGGGCCGGGCGGCTTGACCTCACCGAGGAAGTACGGCTTGAAGGGGACCATGCCCGCGTTGACGAGCAGCAGCGTCGGGTCGTCCGCGATGAGCGACGCCGACGGCACGACGGTGTGCCCGCGCTCCTCGAAGAAGCGCAGCCAGCGCCTGCGGATTTCAGCCGACTCCATCAGTGGTCCTCTTTTCCAGTCGGTCCGGTCAGACCGTGCGGTCCGGTTGTTCTCGTGGTTCGGTACTGCGGTTCGAGCACCGCACGCCGCGGTGCGGGCAGCTCACGCACCTCGGCCTGCTCGCCGATTCCGAGGGCTTCGTGCAGCTGTTCTTCACGGTCCGCCATTCCGGTCCGTACGTCCAATGCAAATTGGCGCAGCCGGTGTCCGGTCTCGACGGCCTTGTCCGCGGCCTGCGCGGCGAGGCTGTCGGGCTGCAGCTTGCGCAGCTTGCGGTGGACCTTGTTGGTGGCCCACACGCCGGCGGCGGCGCCGGTGGTGAACCAGAATGCGCGGCGGAACATCGCGGTGATCAGTCCTTGGAGCGGCGGTTGCGGCGCCCGCCGCGGCGGGCGCCGGGCAGGGTACGGCCGACGACGACGGTGCGCTCAGCGCGCCCGGTGGCAGGGGCGTCCGCGCCCTTCTTGCCGATCGCGCGGCGCACCCCGTAGCCGAAGGCCGCCACCTTGACCAGCGGGCCCCCGAAGGCGGAGGAGACGGTCGAGGAGAGCGCGGAGGCGTTGGCGGTGACCTCCTGGACGTCGGCCGCGATGGCGTCGACGCGGGCCAGCTGGCTGTGCGCGGAGCGGACGGTCGCGGAGGCGTCGGCCAGGAGCGGGACGGCCTGCTCGGACACCTCGGCCACCATTTTCGTGGTCGCCTTCAGCGTCTGTGCGAGCCTCACCAGCACGAGGGCGAGGAACGACACAAGGATCGCCCAGAAGACGGCCACGAGGATCCCGGCCACCTCTCCACCGGACACGTTGGCACCACTCTCCGACTGGTCTGGTCTGGTTTCGTCCTGCTCGAACGGCAACCTTGACCTTATCGCGCCGCGACTGCCCGCCCGCACCGCGTTCCCGGTGGCGCGCAGCGGATGCCGGGGGAATCCGGCGGCGTGATTGTACGGTCCGCATCCCGCCGAGTACGCTCCGTGTGCCATGCGACGCCTCACGCGCTCCGGCCCCGCCGCCCGCCCCTCCCCCGAGCGTGTCCGGGCACCGCGAAGGCCCGGGAATCTCCCCGCGGAACTCAACCGCTTCATCGGCCGCGGCGACGAACTGGCCGCGCTGGCGCGGGAGCTGGCATCCGCCCGGCTGGTGACCCTCACCGGACTCGGCGGCGTCGGGAAATCACGGCTTGCCGGACAGAGCGCAGCGATCTTGCAGGATCGCTTCTGCGATGGGGTGTGGCTGGTCGAACTGGCCTCGCTGCGCGAGGCGCACCTGCTCGACCACGCCGTCGCCGAGGTCCTGGCACCGGCCGGCTACGGCGGCCGCCCGGTGCGCGCCGCGCTGTGCGAGCACCTGGCCGACCGTGAGCTGCTGCTCGTCCTCGACGGGTACGAGCACCTGGTCGACGCCTGCGCCGAGCTGACCGCGGAGCTGCTGCGGCGCGCCCCCGGGCTGCGGGTGCTGGCCGCCGGCCGCCGGCCGCTCGGGGTCGGCGGCGAACGGATCGTGCCGCTGGCGCCGATGAACACCGCCGACGCGCGTGCCCTGTTCGCCGACCGCGCCGCGTCCGTCGTCGCCGGCTTCACCGTCGGGCCGTCCGACGAGGCGGCGGTCGGCGAGCTCTGCGACCGGCTCGACGGCATCCCGCTGGCACTGGAACTGGCCGCCGGACGGCTGCGCGCGCTGTCCGTGTCCCAGGTGCTGCACCGGCTCGACGACCGTTTCCGGCTGCTGACCGGCAACGCCCGTGGCGCACTGCCCCGCCATCAGACCCTGCGTACCGCGATCGGCTGGAGCCATGAGCTGTGCACGCCCGCGGAACGGCTGCTGTGGGCGCGGCTGTCGGTCTTCGCCGGGCAGTTCGACCTGGAGGCGGCCGAATACGTCTGCTCGGGCCCGGAGCTGCCGGCCGACGAACTCCTCGACGTCCTCGCGGAGTTGGTCGCCCAGTCGGTGCTGGTACGCGAGGAGACCGCGGCCGGGGTGCGCTACCGGATGCTGGACACCGTACGGGCCTACGGCGCGGGCTGGCTGGCGGCGACCGCCGACGGCGAGCGGCTGCGGCGCCGGCACCGCGACTGGTATCTGGGCCTGGCCACCTGGTGCGAGCTGGACTGGTTCAGCCCCCGGCAGGCCGAGATCGCGGCCCGGATCGAGGCCGAGCTGCCCAATCTGCGGGTGGCGCTGGAGCAGAGCCTGCAGAGCCCGGCCGATTCGCACCTGGGCCAGTATCTGGCCGGCACGCTGTGGTTCTACTGGGTGGCCTGCGGACGGCTCGCGGAGGGCCGGCACTGGCTGGACCGGGCCCTGGAGCTGGAGAGCGACCACGACGACGCACGGATGAAGGCGCTGTGGGTGGCCGGTTATGTCGCGGTGCTCCAGGGGGACACCGTCGCCGCCCTCGGTTCGCTGCAGCGGTGCCGCGACGAGGCCGAGCGGACCGGCAACGCCACCGCCGCCGCGTACGCGCTGCAGCGCACCGGCTGCCTGGCGCTGGTCTGCGACGACATGCCGCGCGCCGAGGAGCTGCTGCGCCGGGCGCTGCGCCACTACCGGGAGGTCGGCGAGCTCAGCATCACGGTGCTGATGGGGCAGGTGGAGCTGGCGATGGCGCTGACCTTCCAGGGCGAGCTGGCGGACGCGGTGCGGCTGTGCGAGGGCGTCCTGGAGGTCTGCGAGGACCACGGTGAGCGCTGGACGCTGGCGTACGCCCAGTTCGTGCTGGCCTGTGCGGCCTGGTCGCGGGGGGACGGCGGGCGGGCGCGGGCGCTGCTGGAGAAGTGCCTGGCCATCGAGCACTCCTTCGGCGATCTGCTGGGCGCGGTGCTGGCGATCGAGCTGCTGGCCCAGGTGACGCTGGGCGAGGGCGACGCGGCGGAGGCGGCGGTGCTGCAGGGCGCCGCGGCGCGGCTGTGGTCGTCGGTCGGGCTGCCGTTGTTCGGCTCGCGCCACTTCCACCAGCCGCATGCCCAGTGCGCGGAGCAGGCGCGCGAACGGCTGGGGTCCGAGCGCTACGAGCACTGCCTGCGGGTGGGCGGGCGGCTCGATCTGGACGCGGCGGTGGCCCGGGCCCTGCGGTCCGCGGGCCCGGACTCCGCGGGCCGTCCTGCGCTGCGGCGCACGGCGCCCGGCACGAACGAACCCGCCGCCTCCCCCTCCGCGAGCGGCGGGGAGACGGCGGGCTGAGCGTGGTGCTGCGCCTGCGGTGGTGCTCAGCGGGCGTAGTACTCGACGACGAGCTGCTCGTCGCAGATCACCGGGATCTCCTTGCGGTTCGGGTCCCGGTCGAGGCGGAACGCCAGAGCCTGCAGGTTGACCTCCAGGTAGCGGGGGGTCTCGCCGTCGGGGGCGTAGCCACCCTCACGCGCGACCTGGAAGGGGTGCTTCTCGCGGCTGCGCTCGCGGACCATCACGACATCGCCGGGACGGACGCGGAAGGACGGCTTGTCGACCTTGCGGTCGTTCACCGAGATGTGGCCGTGGACGACCATCTGGCGAGCCTGGTAGATCGTGCGGGCGATGCCCGACCGCAGGACGAGCGCGTCCAGACGGCGCTCAAGCTCGATGATCAGCGCTTCGCCGGTCTTGCCTTCGACCTTCCGAGCGCGGTCGTAGGCACGCGCCATCTGGCGCTCGCTGATGTCGTACTGCGCACGCAGACGCTGCTTCTCCAGCAGACGGACCTTGTAGTCACTGGACTGCTTGCGGCCGCGGCCGTGCTCGCCGGGCGGGTAGGGACGGGCCTCGAAGTACTTGACGGCCTTCGGCGTCAGCGCAATGCCGAGCGCGCGGGACTTCTTGACCTTGGGACGCGACTGGTTCACGTGGAACGGACCTCCGTGTAAGTTAGGTGAGGCTTACCTTAGCGCGAGGAGAACGCATGTTTCGACCTGGGATCCCCCTGCCCGGTGCTGCTCAGAGCACAGAGGCGGGTCAGCCGCGTCCCAAGGAAGACGCCCAGCAGCCCTCTGCCGCCGAGCGCGTACGAACCCTCGTCGAATCCCATGGTATGGCGTCCCTGAACGTCCCCGGCGTCGAGGACCCCGAAGAGAACGGCCTCTCCGGTCCCGTCTGCCGGACCGTCACATCCGGTGGAGACGTGCTGTTGCTGGTTCCTGGCGACTGTGCCGCGGCCCGGGCCGCCGCCCACGCCCAGGATGACGACCTGGCAGCCGTGATGGAGATCACGGATGTCGCGCCGGTTTCGGTGCCCCATCGCGTCCGCGGACGGGCCTGGATCGCCGGCTGGCTCACCCCCGTACGCAACGCGCAGCGCGCCGAGGCCGCGATGCTGCTGGCGGAGCGGCACCCGGTGGGCGAGCTGCTCGGCCTCGGCGAAGCGCTGGAGCCGGACCCGGCACCGGGCAGGTACGGGCGGGCCGCCTGGATGATGCTGCGCCTGGAGGTCGGGGAGTGCGCGGTGGACGATCTGTGGGGCGCCGACCCCGTCGAGCCCGACGCCTTCGCCGAGGCGGTCCCCGACCCGCTGGTCGCCCATGAGGCGGAGCTGCTGCAGCATCTGCACGCGGCGCACGGCGAGCAGGTGCGCGAGCTGTGTGCCCTGCTGGACGACAGCACCCAGGCGGTCTGCGGGCTGCGCGATCGGGCGGTGCCGGTGAGCCTGGACCGCTTCGGGCTGCGGGTCCGCTTCACCGACGCCGGGCAGCGCTCCTTCGACGCGCGGTTCGACTTCCCGGAGCCGGTGCGGGACGTGGCCGGGCTGCGGCGGGCGATGCACCATCTCTTCGAGGCGGCGGGCGCACGGTAGAGCCGGGGCGCAGGAGAGCCGGGGCACGGCCGCCTAGTCGGTGGTGCCCTCGCCACCTGCGCCGCGCAGCCGGGCGCGGACCCGCTCGGCGACATCGGCATAGCGGGCCTCGGCGCCGTGCCGGGTCGGTGAGTAGTAGCGCTTGCCGTGCACCTCGTCGGGCGCGTACTGCTGGGCCGCGATGCCGCCCGGCAGGTCGTGCGGATACTGATAGCCCTGACCGTGGCCGAGCTTCTGGGCGCCCTTGTAGTGGCTGTCGCGCAGACGGAGCGGCACCGCACCCGCCTGACCGGCCCGGACGTCCGCCAGCGCGGCATCGATCGCGAGATACGCGGCATTCGACTTCGGCGCCAGGGCGAGCGCGATGGTGGCCTGGCTGAGGGTGATCCGCGCCTCCGGGAAGCCGATCAGCGCCACGGCCTGGGCCGCGGCGACCGCCGTCTGCAGCGCCGTCGGATCGGCCAGGCCGATGTCCTCGCTCGCCGAGATCATCAGCCGGCGCGCGATGAAGCGCGGGTCCTCGCCCGCCTCGATCATGCGCGCGAGATAGTGCAGCGCGGCATCGACGTCCGAGCCCCGGATGGACTTGATCAGCGCGCTGGCGACGTCGTAGTGCTGGTCGCCGTCCCGGTCGTACTTCACCGCCGCCCGGTCGACGGACTCCTCCAGGGTCCGGAGGGTGATCTCCTTCTCGCCCTTGGACAGCGCGGATCCGGCGCCGGCCTCCAGGGCGGTCAGCGCCCGCCGGGCGTCCCCGCCCGCGATGCGCAGCAGATGCGCCTCGGTGTCCTCGGGGAGGGTCACCGCGCCGGCCAGCCCGCGCGCATCGGTCAGCGCGCGCCGCAGCAGCCCGCGCAGATCGTCGTCCGTGAGGGGTTCGAGCGTCAGCAGCAGCGACCGGGAGAGCAGCGGCGAGATCACCGAGAAATACGGGTTCTCGGTCGTCGCGGCGATCAGGGTCACCCAGCGGTTCTCCACGGCGGGCAGCAGGGAGTCCTGCTGGGCCTTGCTGAAGCGGTGGATCTCGTCGAGGAAGAGGACGGTCTCCTTGCCGTAGCCGCCCGAGGCACGCCTGGCGCCGTCGATGACCGTACGGACCTCCTTGACGCCCGCCGTGATCGCCGACAGCTCCACGAAGCGCTTGTTCGTCGCCTGGCTGACGACGTACGCGAGGGTCGTCTTCCCGATGCCGGGCGGCCCCCACAGGAACACCGATGACGGCCCCGCGGGGCCGCCCGTCCCGCCCTTGCCGTCGTCACCCACCAGCCGCCGCAGCGGCGAGCCCGGCCTGAGCAGATGCTGCTGGCCCACGACCTCGTCGAGGGTGCGCGGACGCATCCGCACGGCGAGCGGGGACCCCGCGGGGTCCTTCTCCTGGCGGTCTTCGGCGGCGGCGGTGAACAGGTCGGGCTCCACGATCACGAGCCTAAGCCACCCCACTGACAACGCCCCGGCCGCCGTCATCGACGGCGTCCGGGGCGTGGAGCGGGCTTCGCGCGGTTAGGGGATCAGTGCACGCACCTACTAGATCAGCGTGCTCCAGTACGACCACCATTTGGTGAGGATCAGCAGCGCGATCACGCCGTACCAGAGCACCGGTACGACCCAGTGGAACTCCAGCACCACGCGCCGCAGCCCCTCGGGGGACGGGATGATGCCGTGCTTGAGGTTGTGCGCGGTCGTGTACCAGAACATCAGGATCGTGACGCACCAGGTCAGCGTGCACCACAGGCACAGCGAGTTGATGCTGTACAGCGACTGGGTCATCAGCCACATGCAAAAGACCGTGGCGAGCCCGGTGCCGATGTTCAGCCCGATCCAGTACCAGCGGCGGAAGCGGGCGCCCGCCAGCAGGGCCATGCCGATCGCGATCACCACGCCGAAGCCGACCAGCCCGGCCATCGGGTTCGGGAAGCCGAAGGCTTCCGCCTGCTTGCTCTGCATGACGTTGCCGCAGGAGATGATCGGGTTGAGGCTGCAGGCCGGCTTGAAGTTCGGGTCCTTCAGCAGCTCGAACTTGTCCAAGGTGATGACCCAGGCCGCCAGCAGACCCAGTGCACCGGTGATCACCAGGAGCAGGGCGAGCCCGCGACCGGAGCCGGTGGCGGGCGCGCTGCTCGCGCGGTCGTCGTCGGTGGACACGTCGTCAAGCGCTGTCGTCGTCATATCGCCGTTCCGTCGATCCCTCAGGAGATGGGCCTCAGCAGGCGGGCCGGGCAAGCGCGGCCGCGCCGTTCATTGTGCCCCAACTCCACCATGACCCACTGTGCGGTGCGCATAAAGACGAACCCTCCGTACACAGCGTTCTCTCAGCCTGCGCTCCGCCCCGGCACGTCCTGCCGCCCGACCTGCCGCCCGCCCGCGAGCCCACCGTCGCCGTCGCGGCAGCACCGGAATCCGTCCGCCGGGATGACGGCACGGCCTGGGTTGACACCGGGCGCCCGGCAGCACGAGGGGCCCGGACGGCAGGTCGCCGCCGGGCCCCTCAACGTCCGTCCGCAGGCGGCTCAGCCCAGCGCGCGCCGGATCTCCTCGGCCACCGCGCCCAGCGCGACCGCGGTCTGCTCACCACTCTCCAGGTCCTTGAGCTGGACCACGCCCTCGGCCAGATCCCGCTCGCCCGCCACGATCGCCAGCCGTGCGCCGGAGCGGTTGGCGGACTTCATGGCGTTCTTCAGGCCCTTGCCGCCGTACGCGAAGTCGGTGGCGACGCCGGACCGGCGCAGCTCGGTGACCACGCCGAACAGCACCCGGCGGGCCTCCTCGCCGAGCGGTACCGCGTAGACGGCGGTGGCCGCGGGGATGTCGAGCGTGATGCCCTCCGCCTCCAGCGCCAGCACCGTACGGTCGACGCCCAGCGCCCAGCCGACGGACGGCAGCGCGGGGCCGCCGATCATCTCCGAGAGGCCGTCGTAGCGGCCGCCGCCGCCCACCGCGGACTGCGAGCCCAGGCCGTCGTGGACGAACTCGAAGGTGGTGCGGGTGTAGTAGTCCAGGCCACGGACCAGCTTCTCGTCGTCCTCGAAGGCCACGCCCGCCGCGGTCAGCAGCTCGCGTACCTGCTCGTGGTACGCCTTGCAGGCCTCGCAGAGGTAGTCGCGGAGCTTGGGCGCCCCGTCGAGCTGCTTCTGCACCGCCTCGCGCTTGTCGTCCAGGACCCGCAGCGGGTTGATGTCGACCCGGCGCCGGGTGTCCTCGTCGAGGTCGAGCCCGCGCAGGAAGTCCTGCAGCGCCGCTCGGTAGACGGGACGGCACTCCTTGTCACCCAGGGAGTTCAGCAGGATGCGGAAGCTCCGCAGCCCCAGCGCCCGGTACGCCTGGTCCGCCAGGATGATCAACTCGGCGTCCAGCGCCGGGTCCTCGGTGCCGATCGCCTCGGCGCCGACCTGGGAGAAGTGGCGGTATCGGCCCTTCTGCGGACGCTCGTAGCGGTAGTACGAACCGGAGTACCAGAGCTTGACCGGGAGGTTGCCCGCCTTGTGGAGGTTGGCCTCCAGTGCGGCACGCAGTACGGACGCGGTGCCCTCGGGGCGCAGCGCGAGCTGGTCGCCGCCCTTGGTCTCGAAGGCGTACATCTCCTTGGTCACGATGTCGGTGGACTCACCGACGCCGCGCGCGAACAGCTCGACGTTCTCGAAACCGGGCGTCTCGATGTAGCCGTACCCGGAGTTCTTCAGCGGCGCGGCGATCGCCTCGCGCACCGCGAGGTAGGTGGCGGACTGCGGCGGAATCAGGTCGTACGTGCCCTTGGGGGCCTTGAAGGTGCTCACGGAAGCTCTCGTCACATTCCTCGTCGTGGAGCGGCGCTGGAGCCGTCTCCGAGGCCGGCCGCCACCTCCCGCAGGAAGGGGTTGGTGGCGCGCTCGCGGCCGATGGTGGTCTGGGGGCCGTGGCCGGACAGGACGACGGTCGAGTCCTCCAGCGGCAGGCACACGCGCGCCAGCGACTTGAGGATCTCGGCGTGGTCGCCGCCCGGCAGATCGGTGCGTCCGATGGAGCCGGCGAACAGCAGATCGCCCGAGAAGAAGACCGGCGGGATGTCGGCCTGCTCGGGCATCCTGAACGTCACCGACCCCTTGGTATGGCCCGGTGCATGGTCGACGGAGAACTCCATCCCGGCGAGCTGCAGGGCGGTGCCGTCGCTCAGCTCCTTGACGTCGTCCGGCTCCCCCACGGTGAGGTCGCCCATCAGCTGCTGACCGAGGGAGCGGCCGATGGCCTTCGCCGGGTCGCTCATCATGTAGCGGTCCTCGGGGTGGATCCAGGCCGGGACGCCGTGGGCACCGCACACCGGAACGACGGAGGCGACATGGTCGATATGGCCATGGGTGAGGACGACCGCGACGGGCTTGAGCCGATGCTTTTTGACCGCGTCCTCGACTCCTTGGGCCGCCTGGTGGCCCGGGTCGATGATGACGCACTCCTCACCGGCGGCGGGGGCGACCAAGTAGCAGTTGGTGCCCCAGGCCCCGGCGGGGAACCCGGCAATCAGCACGTTCGTCCTTAAAGGTCGGTGTGGAGGTCGGGCCGCGGGGGCCGCTCTCCGGACATCTCGGCAGCTCCAGAGCCTACCGGCGGGACTCCCGGCAGGGCGAACCCGTATACGGTACGGCCACGGCGCATCTCAGTGATCGATGAGCGGACAAGGAGACGACCGGTGGTCAGCAAGGATCAGCGGCGGCGGCAGCTCGCCCGGGAGAAGTTCGAGCGCCAGCAACAACGACGGTCCGTCGCCCAGCGGAAGGCCAAACGCCGCAACGTGATCACCGCGTCCGCCGTGGCCGTCGCCCTGGCCGCCGGCGGCGCCGTCTACGCCTCCGCGGGACTGACCGGCGGCGGGCCGTCCGACCGTGCCGCCGCGGACGGGGCGCCGTCGAAGGCCCCGGACCCCTGTGCCAGGCCCGCGAAGGGCGCACCGTCGGCGAAGACCTGGAAGAAGGAGCCGGCGATGTCGCTCGACACCTCGGCCTCCTACTCCGCGAAGCTGGCGACGACCTGCGGCACGATCGAGCTGAAGCTGGACGCCGGCAAGGCCCCGCACACCGTCAACTCCTTCGCCTTCCTGGCCGGTCAGGGGTATTTCGACCACAGCAAGTGCCACCGGCTGGTCGACGAGGGGATCCACGTCCTGCAGTGCGGTGACCCGAAGGGCACCGGTCAGGGCACCCCCGGCTACACCATTCCGGACGAGAACCTCAAGGATCCCCGGCTCAAGGGCGGTGTCTATCCGGCGGGGACGGTCGCGATGGCCAACCGCTACGACGGCCGGAGCAAGGAGACCCGCAACACCGGTGGCAGCCAGTTCTTCCTCGTCTACCAGGACAGCAAGCTGCCCCCGAACTACACCCCCTTCGGCACGATCACCGGCGGCATGGACGTGCTGCGCAAGATCGCCGATGCGGGTTCGCGGCCCGACCAGGCGATCCGCGCCACCGTGCCCAACGCCACCGTCGTGATCAACCGGGCGACCGTGAAGAAGTCCTGACCTGCCGGGCGCCCCGGGGGCGGCCACCGCCGTCCCCGGTGCGCACGGCGGAATTCGGTCGCGCTGGATGCGGACAGCCGAGCGCCGTTCGCCTAGATTGGCGTTGTGTAGGGTGCCTGCTCCGACGGCTGCCACCCTCACCCGCAAGTCAGCCCGTCGGACCGGCCAGGGCGTGGCTCTGCCGGACAGAAACTGTGGACGATGCCGGGGGGCCGCACGCCCCCGTCGGCATCATGTGGAGGAGGCGCTGTGAGCAGCGACCCATGGGGCCGCGTCGATGAGACGGGGACCGTGTACGTGCGTACCGCCGATGGCGAGCAGGTCGTCGGATCGTGGCAGGCAGGAACTCCCGAGGAGGCCCTCGCCTACTTCGAGCGCAAGTATGAGGGCCTGGTCGTCGAGATCGGCCTCCTCGAGCGCCGGGTCAAGACCACCGACCTGTCGGCGAAGGACGCGACGACCGCGATCGAGCACCTGCGCACCCAGGTCGACGAACACCACGCGGTGGGCGATCTGGACGCACTCAAGAAGCGGCTGGACAAGCTCGTCGAGGCCGTCGAGTCGCGTCGCGAGGAGCGCAAGGCGCAGAAGGCCAAGCAGAGCGACGAGGCCCGGCAGGCCAAGGAGAAGCTGGTCGTCGAGGCCGAGGAGCTGGCGGCCAGCGAGCAGTGGCGGGCCGCCGGTGAGCGGCTGCGCGCGCTGGTGGACACCTGGAAGAGCCTGCCGCGGCTCGACCGCAAGGCGGACGACGAGCTGTGGCACCGCTTCTCGCACGCCCGCTCGGCGTTCTCCAAGCGGCGCAAGGCCCACTTCGCGTCGCTGGACGCCCAGCGCGAGGAGTCCCGCAAGGCGAAGGAGAAGCTGGTCGCCGAGGCCGAGTCGCTGTCGCACTCGACGGACTGGGGGGCCACCGCGGCCCGCTACCGCGAGCTGATGGCGGACTGGAAGGCCGCGGGCCGGGCCCAGCGCGAGCACGAGGACGGCCTGTGGAACCGCTTCCGCGGCGCCCAGGACATCTTCTTCCAGGCGCGCGGTGAGGTCTTCGCGGAGCGCGACACCGAGCAGCGGGAGAATCTGACCCGCAAGGAGGAGCTGGCCGTCGAGGCCGAGAAGCTGCTCCCGGTGTCGGACCTGAAGGCCGCCCGTGCGGCGTTCCGCTCGATCAACGAGCGGTGGGAGGCCATCGGCCACGTCCCCCGGGACGCCCGCCCCAAGATCGAGGGCCGGATGCACGCCGTCGAGCGCGCCATCCAGGACGCCGAGGAGAACGAGTGGCGCCGTACGAACCCTGAGGCGCGGGCCCGCGCCGCGGGGCTCACCGGCCAGCTCCAGGACGCGGTCGACAAGCTGCAGAAGCAGATCGACACGGCCCGGGCGGCCGGCAACGACGCCAAGGCCGACAAGCTCGGCCGTGAGCTGGAGGGCCGCAAGGCACTGCTGGACCAGGCGCTGAAGGGCCTGGAGGAGTTCGGCGGCTGAGCTTTGCGCCTGAGCCGGCGCCGCTGTCGCGGACGTGGTTGCTCGCCGTAGGGGTTCCTCAGTCAGTGGCTGAGGTGCCAGACGCAGAAGGGCCCGGTACGGGATCCGTACCGGGCCCTTCGGCTGCCTGTTACGGCCTTCTGGCCGACGTCACCCGGTACACGTCGTACACGCCCTCCACGCCCCGGACCGCCTTCAGGACATGGCCCAGATGCTTGGGGTCGCCCATCTCGAAGGTGAAGCGGGAGGTAGCGACGCGGTCCCGGGAGGTCTGGACGGCCGCCGAGAGGATGTTGACGTGCTGGTCGGACAGGATCCGGGTGACGTCCGACAGGAGGCGGGAACGGTCCAGCGCCTCGACCTGGATGGCGACCAGGAAGACCGAGGACTGGGTGGGCGCCCACTCGACCTCCAGGATCCGCTCCGGCTGCCGGGACAGCGAGTCCACGTTGACGCAGTCGGCGCGGTGCACCGAGACGCCGTTGCCGCGGGTGACGAAGCCGATGATGGGGTCGCCCGGCACCGGAGTGCAGCAGCGGGCCAGCTTGACCCACACATCGTCGACGCCCTTGACGACCACACCCGGGTCGGCGCTGGACCGGCGCTTGGAGCGCGGCCGGATCGGTGTCGACTCGGCGATGTCCTCGGTGGCCTCGTCCTGGCCGCCGAGTGCCTGCACCAGCTTCTGGACGACGCCCTGCGCGGCGACATGGCCCTCGCCGATGGCGGCGTAGAGCGAGGAGATGTCCGGGTAGCGCATCTCGTGCGCGAGGGTGACCAGGGAGTCGCCGGTCAGGATCCGCTGGATCGGCAGGTTCTGCTTGCGCATGGCCCGCGCGATGGCGTCCTTGCCCTGCTCGATCGCCTCGTCGCGGCGCTCCTTGGAGAACCAGCCGCGGATCTTGTTGCGGGCGCGCGGGGACTTGACGAAGCCGAGCCAGTCGCGGGACGGTCCGGCGCCCGTCGCCTTGGAGGTGAAGACCTCGACCAAGTCGCCGTTGTCCAGGGTCGATTCGAGCGGTACGAGGCGCCCGTTGACCCTGGCCCCTATCGTGCGGTGGCCGACCTCGGTGTGCACCGCGTACGCGAAGTCGACGGGGGTGGCACCGGCCGGCAGCGCTATGACATCGCCCTTCGGCGTGAACACGAAGACCTCGTTGCGCGACAGGTCGAAGCGCAGCGACTCCAGGAACTCGCCCGGGTCCTCGGTCTCCTTCTGCCAGTCCAGCAACTGCCGCAGCCAGGCCATGTCGTTGACCGTGTCCTGGCCCTTGCCCGCCTTGCCGGCGGCGGACTTCGGGACGTCCGTACGGATCTTGGAGGCGCCCGCCACCGCCTCCTGCTTGTACTTCCAGTGCGCGGCGATGCCGTACTCGGCGCGGCGGTGCATGTCGAACGTACGGATCTGGAGCTCAACGGGCTTGCCGCTGGGGCCGATCACGGTCGTGTGCAGCGACTGGTACATGTTGAACTTGGGCATCGCGATGTAGTCCTTGAACCGGCCGGGGACCGGATTCCATCGCGCGTGGATGGTGCCGAGGGCCGCGTAGCAGTCGCGGACCGTGTCGACGAGGACGCGGATGCCCACCAGGTCGTAGATCTCGGCGAAGTCGCGTCCGCGGACGATCATCTTCTGGTAGACGCTGTAGTAGTGCTTCGGGCGGCCGGTGACCGTGGCCTTGATCCGGGCGGACCGCAGATCGGCCTGGACCTCGTCGGTCACTATCGCCAGATACTCGTCGCGCTTGGGCGCCCGCTCGGCGACCAGCCGCACGATCTCGTCGTACATCTTGGGGTAGAGGATCGCGAAGGAAAGATCCTCCAGCTCCCACTTAATGGTGTTCATGCCCAGGCGGTGGGCGAGCGGTGCGTAGATCTCCAGCGTCTCGCGGGCCTTCTTCTCCTGCTTCTCCCGCTTGAGGTAACGCATGGTGCGCATGTTGTGCAGCCGGTCGGCGAGCTTGATGACCAGGACACGCGGGTCCTTGGCCATCGCGACGACCATCTTGCGGACGGTCTCGGCCTGCGCGGCCTCACCGAACTTGACGCGGTCGAGCTTGGTGACGCCGTCGACCAGCAGCGCGACCTGATCGCCGAAGTCGTTCCGCAGGGTGTCCAGGCCGTACTCGGTGTCCTCGACGGTGTCGTGCAGCAGGCCGGCCATCAGCGTCGCCGGGTCCATGCCCAGCTCGGCGAGGATCGTCGTCACCGCGAGGGGGTGGGTGATGTACGGGTCGCCGCTCTTGCGCTTCTGGCCGCGGTGCCAGCGCTCGGCGACCTGGTAGGCCCGCTCGATCTGCCGCAGCGTGGCGGTCTCGATCTTGGGGTCGTTGCCGCGGACGGCCCGCAGCAGCGGCTCCAGGACCGGGTTGTACGGGCTGGAGCGCTGCACGCCCAGCCGGGCGAGGCGGGCCCGTACGCGGTTCGGGGAGCCGGAGCGGCCGGCGGGGGTGGGCGGCAGCGGCCGGGAAGCGACCGGCTGGTCGGCCTTGGCCGGCGGCTTGTCCGCGCGGGACGGCGTCGGGGCCGGCTGGGACGAGGAAGCGGCGGAGCCCGCCTCGGGGGCCTTGCCGCGCCGCTCGGCGGGCGGCCCGGACGCGGCGGACCGGCCGGCCGGCCGGGGCCCGTCGGTACCGTCGGGGGCGCCCTGCCGCCCGGACTCGGGCGCGCGGGGGGAAGCCGCGTTCGCGGGCTTCGGCTCATCCGGGCGCGCGGCGTCGGTTCCCGCCGGACGCGATCCGGGGGAGAGCGGCTGGGCCTCGTCTGGCAAGAGCACTCCTCAGGCGGTTCCGGACCCCAGTGCCTCGAACGGGCCGGGGTGCCATGGTATCGACCCCGGGCGGACAACTCCCCCGCGGCCATGGGTCCGTACATGACACAGCAGCAGGGGCACCCGAATTCTTCCGGGTGCCCCTGCGACGTGGTGCGGAGTGAGACCGGCTCAGACCGTGATCAAGGCCTCCAGCGGAGCGCCCTTCAGGCCCGGCTCCAGCCGCTGCCGCCCGGCCAGGAAGCCGAGCTCCAGCAGCACCGCCAGGCCCGCGACCTCGGCGCCCGCACGCCGGATGAGCTGCAACGACGCCTCGGCGGTCCCGCCGGTGGCGAGCACGTCGTCGATCACCAGCACCCGGTCGCCCGGGTCCAGCGCATCGGCGTGCAGCTCGATCTCGGCCGTGCCGTACTCCAGCTCGTAGGCCTGCCCGAGCGTCGCACCGGGCAGCTTGCCCGCCTTGCGTACGGGCACGAAGCCGACGGCGGCGCGGACCGCGACCGGGGCGGCGAGGATGAAGCCGCGCGCCTCCAGGCCCACGACCTTGTCCACGCGGAACCGCGCGCACAGATCGACGAAGGCGTCGGTCAGCGCGCCGAAGGCGACCGGGTCGGCCAGCAGCGGGGTGATGTCCTTGAACACCACGCCCGGCTGCGGATGGTCCGGGACGTCCGATATCCGGCTGAGCAGCAGCTCGCGCAGGGCGGTGGGGGCACTCATGCCGAAACCTCGCTTCGCTCAGCCTCGCATTCGCGCGGCACGCACCTCCTGATGTTTCGCTCGCTACGCTCGCTCATCGGCGCTTGCCCGACGGGCGGCCGCGTCCGCGGTTGCGGGAGGCGGGCTGCCGGCGCGGTCCGACGACCGCGGCGTCCTCGGCGTCGGCGTCCTCGACGTCCTCGGCCTGCGGGCCCTCCTGGTTCGCTTCCTTGGCGGCGGCCGCGGCACGCTTCGCCTGCACCCGCTTGGTCAGCGCCTTCATCTGCGGCTCGCGGCTCTTCAGCTCGGCGACCAGCGGGGTCGCGATGAAGATCGAGGAGTACGCACCGGCGGCGAGACCGACGAACAGGGCCAGCGAGATGTCGTTGAGCATGCCCGCACCCAGTACACCGCCGCCGACGAACAGCAGACCGGCGACCGGCAGCAGCGCCACGACGGTGGTGTTGATGGACCGCACCAGGGTGCTGTTGATGGAGCGGTTGGCGATCTCGCTGTAGGTGAAGCGGGTCTGCTTGGTGATGTCCTTCGAGGCCTCCTTGAGGCTGTCGAAGACGACCACCGTGTCGTACAGGGAGTAACCGAGGATCGTCAGCAGACCGATGACCGTGCCCGGGGTGACCTCGAAGCCGACCAGGGCGTAGACACCGACGGTGATGGTGAGGTCGTGGATGAGCGCGACCAGGGCGGCGAGCGCCATCCGCCACTCGAAGGCGATGGCCAGATAGAGCACCACGAGGACCATGAAGATCCCCAGGCCCAGCCAGGCCTTGTTGGCGATCTGCTCACCCCAGCTCGGACCGACCAGCTGGGTGTTGACGTCCTTGACCTGGACGTTCAGGTCCTTGGCGAGCTCTTCCTGGACCGGCAGCGCCTGCTTGGTGTCCAGACCGCTGATCTGGATGCGCAGCGCGCCGCCGCCGAGCTTCTGCACCACGGCCTGGTGGCCGCCCGCCGCCGACTCGGCCTTGTGCTGCGCCTCCGAGGCGGAGACCGAGGTCTTCGGCGTGGTGAAGACCGCGCCGCCGGAGAACTCGATGCCCATGTTCAGACCGCGCACCGCCAGGCCGACGATGGCCGTGATGGTGATGAGGATCGAGAGGCCGTACCAGATCTTCCGCTTGCCGATGAAGTCATAGCCGACCTCGCCGCGGTAGAGCCGGGCGCCGATGTTTCCGAGCTTGGACATCACGCCTCCTTCGTCTGGGTCGGGGCGCTGCCGCGGCGGCGGCGCAGCGGTGGCCTGGCGCCCAGGCGCTTGGGATCGAGGCCGGACCACGAGTGGCCGTCGGCGAAGAACTTCCGCCGGGCCAGGAGCGTCATCAGCGGCTTGGTGAAGAAGAAGACCACGACGACGTCGAGCACGGTGGTCAGGCCGAGCGTGAACGCGAAGCCCTTCACCTTGCCGACGGTGACGATGAACAGCACCGCGGCGGCCAGGAACGACACGAAGTCGGAGACCAGGATCGTGCGGCGGGCGCGCGGCCAGCCGCGCTCGACGGCCGGGCGCAGGGTGCGGCCCTCACGGATCTCGTCCCGGATGCGTTCGAAGTAGACGATGAACGAGTCGGCGGTGATACCGATGGCGACGATGGCGCCGCAGACCGCCGGGAGGTTCAGCGCGAACCCGATGGCCGGCCCGAGCAGCGTCATGATCGCGTACGTCAGGATCGCCGAGACGCACAGGCTCGCGAGCGCGACCAGCGACAGGCCCCGGTAGTAGGCGACGAGGTAGAGGACGACCAGCGCGAGGCCGATGGCGCCGGCGATCAGACCGGCGTGCAGCTGCTCACCGCCGAGTGCCGCGGTGACCGTGGTCTCGTCGTCGATCTTGAAGGAGAGCGGCAGGGCACCGTAGGACAGCATGTTGCCGAGGTCCTCGGCGGACTTCTGGGTGAAGCCGCCGGAGATGGTGGCGTTGCCGCCGTTGAGCCGCTCGCTGACGCGCGGGTCGGAGACCACCGCGCCGTCCAGGACGATCGCGAACTGGTTCTGCGGCTGCGCCTTGGTGGCGAGCTTGCCGGTGACGTCCGCGAACTTCTTGCCGCCCTCGGAGGTGAAGTCCATCTGGACGATCCAGCCCTGGCCCTGCTGGCTGTCGAAGACGGCCTTGGCGTCCTTGACGTCCGTGCCCTCGACCCCGATCGGACCGAGCACGTACTTCTGCGTGCCGTCGTCCTTGCAGGCCACAACCGGGTCGGACGGCTTGGTGGCGGCGGCCTTCTGACCGGCAGCGGCGCGGCTCGCCTTGGTGGAGCAGTCCAGCGCGTTCAGCTGCTTCTGGAGGGCCGGCGGGATGCCCGCGCCACCGGGGGGCGGCGGGGGCATCCCGCCGGCCCTCCAGAAG
>NZ_SDIF01000097.1 GCF_004122735.1 Streptomyces sioyaensis
GGCCCGCGGTCGAGCCGTCCGGCCTGGCCGGCGGCCGGCTCGACCGGGCGGTGCGAGCCGAGCGGGGCGGAGCCGGAGGGGGCGCGGGCTGTGCCGGGCTCTGCGGCCTCTGGCAAAATGAGGATGAAGGCCGCAAAAGCCATCGGTCGATGAGGTGGGGACATGCTCATTGCGCTGGCGCAGACGGACTGCGTGCTCGGTGACGTGGAGGCGAATCTGGAGATCGCCCGCGAGCAGATCGAGCAGTCGGCGGCGCAGGGCGTGGATCTCGTCGTCTTTCCCGAACTGAGCCTGCACGGCTACCACTTGGGCGCGCTGAAGCGGGATGAGTCGCTGGAGGCGAACGATCCCCGGCTGCTGGAGCTCAGCACTCGCGGCCCCGATGTGCTGGTCGGCTTCCATGAGCACACCAGTCTGCGGGCGTACAACACGGCGGGGCACTATGCGGACGGTGCGCTGCTGCATGCGCACCGCAAGCTGTACCTCCCCAACTACCTGGCCTGGGAGGAGCGCAAGCACGTCAGCCCGGGGCAGTCGCTGCGGGCGTACGACCTGACGAAGTCCAGGTCCGGCGGCCGGGGCGCGACGCTGGTGTGCAATGACGCCTGGCAGCCGGCGCTGCCGTGGCTGGCGGTGCAGGACGGCGCCGAGGTGCTGTTCGTGCCGACCGCCAGCGCGGCGAGCCTGGACCCGGAGGCGATGGACACCGGCCTGTACTGGGACACCCTGCTGTCCTATACGGCGAAGATGCTGCAGTGCTGGGTGGTCTTCGTCAACCGGGTGGGCAATGAGCACGGGGCGGCGTTCTGGGGCGGCTCGCGGGCGGTCGACCCGCGGGGCGCGGTGGTGGCGCAGGCGCCCAAGTGGGAGCCCTCGCTGGTCACCGTGGAGATCGATCTCGCCGAGGCGCGGCGGCAGCGGCGTGCGGTGCCGCTGGTCGCCGAGGCCCGGCTGGGCCTGATCGACCGCGAGGTGCGGCGGCTGATCGACGAGGGCGGCGACCACTGAGCGCCGCCGGCCGGCTCGGCGTCAGTGGGCGCCGGTGGATCCCTGGCGGGGCGGCTCGGCGGGCGCCTCGTCCTTGAGGGCCTTGGCCTCGGACTTGAGGATGCGCATCGAGCGGCCGAGACCGCGCGCCATGTCGGGAAGCTTCTGGGAGCCGAAGAGCAGCACGAGCACCGCGAGGATCAGGATCAGGTGCCAGGGCTCGAAGGCGTTGCGGAGCATGGGCGCGCTCGCTTTCGTCGGGGGCCGGCGGACGTTCTGTCCAGTATGACCCCAACGGTCCGGCCGCCCGGGCCAGGGGGCGCCCCCGGCACCGGGCGGCCGGCCCACGGCTACCAGCTGGACTTGCGGACGCCCGGCAGATGGCCCGCGTGCGCCTGGTCGCGCAGCCGTACGCGGGACAGGCCGAAGGTGCGGAAGTAGCCGCGCGGGCGGCCGTCGACGCTGTCGCGGTTGCGCACCCGGGTGGCGCTGGCGTCCCGCGGCTGGCGGGACAGTTCGCGCTGTGCGGCGGTGCGCTCCTCCTCGGGGGTGTGCGGACTGCGGATGACGGCCTTGAGGACGGCCCGCCGGGCCGCGTAGCGGGCCACCGTCGCGCGGCGCTTCTCGTTCTTGGCGATCTTGCTCTGCTTGGCCATCAGACCTTCTCCCCTCGTGCGCGGATGCGGGCGACGGCCGCCTCGATCCCGAGGGCGTCCACGGTCTTGACGCCCTTGGCGCTGAGGGTGAGCCGGATGTGCCGGCCCTCGCTCGGCAGCCAGTAGCGCTTGCGCTGGATGTTGGGGTCGAAGCGGCGCGGGGTGCGCCGGTGCGAGTGGGAGACGGACTTGCCGAAGCCCGGCGTGCGGCCGGTCAGCTGGCAGTGGGCGGACACGGTGCGGTCCTTCCGGTCGGAGCCCCTGGTGGGAGGCTATTGAAAATGGAAACCATTTCCGTATACTACCCGCATGGCTCGCAATGAACTACGCCCGGTCGTCAAGCTCCGGTCCACCGCCGGCACCGGCTACACGTACGTCACCCGCAAGAACCGCCGTAACGACCCCGACCGCCTGGAACTGCGCAAGTACGACCCGGTGGCCGGCCGTCACGTCGCTTTCCGAGAGGAGCGCTGAGGACCGCGATGCAGCCTGGAATCCACCCCGCCTACGGGCCCGTCGTCTTCCGTGACCGGGCCGCCGACTACGCCTTCCTGACCAGGTCGACCGCCACGAGTGACAAGACGGTCGAGTGGGAGGACGGGAACACCTATCCCGTCATCGACGTCGAGATCTCCTCGGCGAGCCACCCCTTCTACACGGGCACCGCCCGGGTGCTGGACACCGCGGGCCGCGTCGAGCGGTTCGAGCGGCGTTACGGCAAGCGGGCCCGCTGATGGAGCGGCTCGACGTCGTACTGCTCGGCGGCCTGCACGCGGACGCGCGGCGGGCCGCCGTGGCGACGCTGCTGCGGTCCGTGCCCGGCAGCGTCGCCCTCCATCACGACCTCGCCTCGGCCGTCGACGGCACCGTGCGGCGCACGGTCCGCGATGCCGGCGGCACGCTCGACACCGCCGACGTACCGCTGGTCAACGACTGTGCCTGCTGTGCGCTGCGCGAGGACCTGGTGCCCGAGCTGGAGCGGCTGGCCGCCGGCCGGACCTGCCGGCTGGCGGTCGTCGAACTGTGGGACTCGGTCGAGCCCAAGGCGATGGCCGAGGTGATCACCTCCTGCGGCAGCGAGAACCTCGCGCTGACCGGGGTGATCACCGCCGTCGACCCGGCACTGCTGCTGCCCTACCTCGGCTGCGGCGACGACCTCGCCGACGCGGGCCTCGCCGCCGCGGCCTCCGACCAGCGCACCGTCGCCGACACCTGGGCGCGGCAGCTGGAGTACGCCCCGGTGCTGGCGCTCGCGGCGGGGGAGGAGGAGGCGGAGCCGGCCGACCTCGCGCTGCTCGCCCAGCTGCACCCGATGGCACACCAGGTACCCGTCGCGTCGGGGGAGTTGGCGGCCGCGGCGACGGCCGGCTTCGATGTGGCGGCGGCCGCGGCGCGCCAGCACCCGGCCTGTGCGCTGCTGCCCCAGGAGGCCGACGCGGACGGCGTCGGCACCCTCGTCTGGCGGCACACCCGCCCCTTCCACCCCGGCCGGCTCTACACCGCGCTGGAGGATCTGACCTGCGCGGCCGCCCGCAGCCGGGGCCGGTTCTGGCTGGCCGACCGCCCGGACACGCTGCTGTCCTGGGACGCGGCCGGCGGCGCGCTGTGCGTGGAGAGCGCCGGACCGTGGCTGGCCTCGCTCCCGGACGCGGCCTGGGAGCTGGTGCCGCCGATGCGCCGGGCCGCGGCCGCGCTGGACTGGCACCCCGAGCACGGGGACCGCGCCCAGCACCTGGTCTTCACCTCGCCCGGCCTGGACCGCGAGGGCCTGCGCTCCCTGCTGGAGTCGTGTCTGCTCACCGACGCCGAGTACGCGGGCGGCCCGTCGTCCTGGAAGAGCCTGCCACCCGCCTTCGACGCACTGCTCGATCCCGTTTCGTAACGCCGGCCACGTCCCCCCCGTGACGGCCGGTCCGCCCCGCAAGGACAAGGAAGTTGACATGCCCCGTCGGCACGACTCGCGCCGGACGCCCCCGCCCCGCCGCAATCCGCTGGATGCGGCGGGCATCACGTACATCGACTACAAGGACACCGATCTGCTGCGGAAGTTCCTCTCGGACCGCGGCAAGATCCGCAGCCGCCGGATCACCCGGGTCACCGCGCAGCAGCAGCGGCAGCTGGCCCGGGCGGTCAAGAACGCCCGGGAGATGGCGCTGCTCCCGTATGCCTCACGGTGACGGCCGCCCCTCGGGGGCGGGGCCGGAGGTGACGGCAGGGAGCCCCTGAACAGCTGGCACCTGGACCCTGGAACCCGAGGGGCGTGGCACACGTCTCTTCCTCGGCCGTGAGGGCTTCGGGCCCGGCGATCCGTACCAGGTGCCGGCGCACCGGGTCACGGGCCGCGGCCGGCGGGCGGTCGTGGGCGAGCGGCCGGGGACGGTGCTCGACGAGCTGTGACCGGCTCGGCACCGGCTGTCGTGCACGTGCATCTGCGCATGCATCCGCATGAGAACGCAGCTATGCTCCGGGGCAGTTGACACCTTTTCTCACCGGGAGATCCCTGTGCCCCACGCATACAACGGCATGGCCGCCACGGATCTCCACGAGGTGACATGGCAGAAGAGCCGGCACAGCAACTCCCAGGGCTCCTGCGTGGAGTTCGCCAAGCTGCCCGGGGGTGACATCGCGGTCCGCAACTCCCGCTTCCCGGACGGCCCCGCGCTCATCTACACGCCGGCCGAGGTCCAGGCGATGCTGCTCGGCATCAAGGACGGGGAGTTCGACCACCTCGTACGGGACTGAGCGCCCCTACGAGGTGGTCGGCACACGACAACCGGGCGCCCGCCGGTGGCGGTGCGCCCGGTGTGCGGATACGGCTACGGCAGCCGGAAGAGCGCCCACACGATCTTGCCGTGGGAGGCGCCGGTCAGCGGATGCCAGCCCCAGCTGTCGCTGAAGGAGTCCACCAGATACAGCCCGCGACCCGACTCCGCGGCGGAGTCCGCCTCGCCGGCGACCGGTGAGTCGTCGCTCGGGTCCCGTACGGCGCAGATCAGCCGGGAGGACCAGCGCATCAGATGCAGCCGGGCGGGCGGGGCGGTGTCGTGGTGCTCCGGGGCGGCGAGGATCGCGTGCCGCAGGGCATTGGTGACGAGTTCGGAGACCACCAGGGCGACCGAGTCGAAGAGCTCGTCGAGATCCCAGCCCTGCAGGGTCTCGCGGGTGAACGCCCGTGCGCTGCGCACCGATTCATAGCGCGGCGGGAGCGTGCGGGACGCGGATCCGGAGACGGCCAGGGGGTCGACGGGAGGAAAGCCCTGCCATAACGGCTCGAGCATGGTCAAAACCTTGGTCCCCATGCGAGGCACTCCTGGCGTTCGCGGACGTCATGACCCTGGCCGGGCAGCCGGATCTGGCGGATCTGGCGGATCTTTCACGAGCGTGCATGCGTGCGACGCCCATGGTTCCCAATGTCCGAGACAGATGCAAGGGCAGATGCACGTGCACGTGCCGTGATTGCGGGGGCACGCACCGGTTCGTTGGGAATTCTTCCGGCTGATTTGTGTGGAGGGCTTGCGGGGGCCTCACACATCCGTAACCGGATGAGCACTCAACGAAGCCCGAACGTGGCAGACTTGCGGCCCTCTGTTGGACGGGGTGGGGTCACAGGAGGGTCGGAGAGGTGTCCGCAAGTGAGTCGAGCGGGTCGGTGGTGCGGCGGATCCTGCTCGGGTCGCAGCTCCGCCGGCTGCGTGAGTCGCGTGGGATAACCCGTGAGGCGGCCGGCTACTCGATCCGTGCGTCCGAATCGAAGATCAGCCGCATGGAGTTGGGCCGCGTGAGCTTCAAGGCACGGGATGTGGAGGATCTGCTCACCCTGTACGGGGTCGGCGACGAGCAGGAGCGCGAGGCGCTGCTGTCCCTGGCCCGGGAAGCGAATGTGGCGGGCTGGTGGCACAGTTACAGCGATGTGCTGCCCGGCTGGTTCCAGACGTATGTCGGTCTGGAAGGAGCCACCTCATTGCTCCGGGTCTACGAAGTCCAGTTCGTGCACGGGCTGTTGCAGACCGAGAACTACGCCCAGGCGGTCGTCAGACGCGGCATGCCGGACGCCGGTCCGGCCGAGATAGAGCGCCGGGTCGCGCTGCGCATGGAGCGGCAGAAGCTGCTGGTGGCCGAGCGGTCGGCGCAGTTCCACTGTGTGCTGGACGAGGCCGCGCTGCGGCGCCCGTACGGCGAACGTGCGGTGATGCGCGAGCAGTTGAAGCATCTGATCGAGGTGTCCGAGCGCCCCAACGTGCGGCTGCAGGTGATGCCCTTCAGTCTTGGCGGGCACGCGGGCGAGAGCGGCGCCTTCACCATGCTCGGCTTCCAGGAGTCGGGCCTGCCGGACGTGGTGTATCTGGAGCAGCTGACGAGCGCGCTGTATGTGGACAAGCCCGAAGAGGTGGCGCAGTACGGGCGGGTGATGGACCGCCTCCAGGAAGAGGGGCCGAATCCGGCCGAGACCAGGGACCTCCTGCGCGGGCTGCTCCAACTTATGTGACGCGTCGGTAGGATGGCGTGCCATCAGGAGTCAGCACACCCCCCATACGGCGCCCTGAGCGCCCTGTTCTCCAGATCGGGATGGCATGTCCTACTTCGACGAGTTGGCGTATCAGTTCATCGACGGTGAGTGGCGCTCGGGAAGCGGCTCATGGGACATCGTCGACTTCAATCCCTATAACGGCGAGAAGCTGACCTCCATACCCGTGGCCACGGTCGAGGAGATCGACCAGGCCTACCGCGCGGCCGAGCGCGCACAGCGTGCGTGGGGCGCCACCAACCCCTACACCCGCCGGCTCGTCTTCGAGCGTGCGCTGCGGATCATCGACGACCGTGAGGCGGAGCTGGCCGCGGCGATCGCCGCCGAGGTCGGCGGCACCCTCGCCAAGGTGGGCTTCGAACTGCATCTGGCCAGGGAGTTCCTGCGCGAGGCGGTGCAGCTGGCGCTGCGCGCCGAGGGCCGCATCCTCCCCTCGCCGATCGACGGCAAGGAGAACCGCCTCTACCGGCTCCCGGTCGGTGTCGTCGGCGTCATCAGCCCCTTCAACTTCCCCTTCCTGCTGTCGATCAAGTCCGTCGCGCCGGCCCTCGCGCTCGGCAACGCCGTCGTCCTCAAGCCGCACCAGAACACCCCGGTCTGCGGCGGCGGTCTGGTCGCCAGGATCTTCGAGGAGGCCGGGCTGCCGGCGGGCGTGCTCAATGTCGTCGTCACGGACATCGCCGAGATCGGCGACGCGCTCATCGAGCACCCGGTGCCCAAGACCATCTCCTTCACCGGCTCCGAGAAGGTCGGCCGGCATGTCGCGACGGTCGCCGCCGCGCACTTCAAGCACTCCGTACTGGAACTGGGCGGCAACAGCGCACTGGTCGTCCTCGACGACGCCGACGTGGACTACGCGGTCGACGCCGCGGTCTTCAGCCGCTTCGTCCATCAGGGCCAGGTCTGCATGGCCGCCAACCGGGTGCTCGTGGACCGCGCCGTGGAGCGGGAGTTCACCGAGAAGTTCGTGGCCAAGGTCCGGTCCCTGAAGGTGGGCGACCCCACCGACCCGAAGACCCACATCGGCCCGCTGATCAACGAGGGCCAGGCCGAGGCCGTCAGCTCGCTGGTGGACCGCGCCGTCGCCGACGGCGCCGCGGCGCTCGTGCACGGCGAGACCCGGGGCACGCTGGTCGGCCCGAGCGTGCTGAGCGGGCTGCCGGCGGACTCCCCGCTGCTCCAGCAGGAGATCTTCGGTCCCGTCGTACTGCTGGTGCCGTTCGACGGTGACGAGGAGGCGGTACGGCTCACCAACGCGACGCCGTACGGGCTCAGCGGCGCCGTGCACACCGGTGACATCGAGCGCGGCGTGCAGTTCGCCAAGCGGATCGAGACCGGGATGTTCCACGTCAACGACGCCACGGTGCACGACGAGCCGATCGTGCCCTTCGGCGGCGCGAAGAGCTCCGGGGTCGGGCGGCTGAACGGCGACGCGATGGTGGAGGCCTTCACCACGACCAAGTGGATCTCCATCCAGCACGGGCGGTCGCAGTTCCCGTTCTGAGCGGAGCGCCCCGCGGCGAGCGGCTGCGGATTGCGGACAGAAGCTGACCGCAAGGGCTCCTACCGTGAGTGACGTCGAAAGGCGGACGGCGAAACGGCCGGCCGCCGAGGATGTCACGAAAGGCGGAGACCATGCCCACTTTTGTAGCTGCCGAGGCACACGGCGACGAGGCCGGCGCGCTGCTGGCCTTCCTGGAGGCCCAGCGCGGCGGGCTGCGGCGGGCGGTCCTGGGGCTGACCGATGCCCAGGCGAACGAGCGGCCGAGCGCCAGTGAGCTGTCGCTGGCCGGGCTGGTCAAGCATGTCGCGCAGACCGAGCAGGGCTGGGTGGAGAGGGCGCAGCAGCTGCCGCACTCCATCGAGCGGACCCAGGACACCTGGCACTTGAGCTTCCAGCTCGAAGACGGCGAGACGCTGGCCGGCATGCTGACGTTCTGGGACGGCGTCGCGCGGCGCACCGAGGAGTTCCTCCGCTCCGTACCGAGCCTGGACGACACCTTCCCGCTGCCCGAGAAGCCGTGGTTCCCGCCGCGGGCCCGGCAGTCGATGCGCTGGCTGATGCTGCACCTGATCGAGGAGACGGCCCGGCACGCCGGTCACGCCGACATCCTCCGCGAGTCCCTGGACGGGAAGACGGCCTTTGCGCTGGTGGACGAGGAGCGGGCGGCGCGACAGGGGTAGCCCGGCGCCCTGCCGGGGCCCTCTAGGCTGACGGCGGGGGCGCGAGGATAGAGGAGACGATGTCGGCGATCCGGCTGCTGGTACTGGGCGCCGTGCGGCAGCACGGCCGGGCGCACGGCTATCAGGTGCGCAACGACCTGGAGTACTGGGGCGCCCACGAGTGGTCCCACGCCAAGCCGGGCTCGATCTACCACGCGCTCAAGCAGATGGCCCGGCAAGGGCTCCTGCTGGCCCATGACACCGCGCCCAGCACCGCCGGTGGCCCGCCGCGTACCGAGTACGAGCTGACCGCGGCGGGCGAGGAGGAGTACTTCTCCCTGCTGCGCACCGCGCTCTCCCGGCACGACCAGAAGGCCGACATGCTCAGCGCGGGCATCGGCTTCCTCGTCGATCTGCCGCGGGACGAGGCGGTGGCGCTGCTCAGGGAGCGGGTGCGGGCGCTGGAGGAGTGGCGGAGCACGGTCACCGAGTACTACACGCTCGAGGGCGGGCCGGGACAGCTCGGCCACATCGGCGAGATCATGCGGATGTGGGTGCACTCCTCGGACAGCGGCGCCGAGTGGACCCGCGGCCTGATCGCGCGGATCGAGGGCGGGGCGTACGTCTTCGCCGGCGAAGGGGAGCCGTTCGTCGGCGTCTTGGCGGACGGGGCGGAGAACCCGTACGCGACGCGGGAGGCAGCGCCGGACGGGGGCCGGGACCAGGGCCGTGGTGAAGGCCCTGACGAAGGCCGTGACGGGGGTCGGGACGACGCCGGCGAGGAGGAGGGCGAGGGCGGCGCCGGTCCCGCGCACTGAGTGAGGCCCCTTTGCGTCCTCCGTGCCCTCTGTGCCCTCCGTGCCCTCAGTGGTGGAACGCCGTGGCCACGTTCTCCGGGCGCTGCATCGGGCCCGACTGCTCCCGGAGTTCGGTCAGCAGCTGCTCCAGGTCCGCGAGGAACAGATCGGCGAGGTCCATGGAGAAGCCGTTGCGGCAGACCACTCGCAGGACGGACAGGTCCTCGCGGTTCGGAGGGAAGGTGTAGGCGGGCAGCAGCCAGCCGCGTTCCCGCATCCGCCGGGACACGTCGAAGACGTCGAACGCGGTGATGTGGTCCGCGGTGGTGAAGGCGAAGACCGGCAGCTGGTCGCCCCGGGTGAGCAGCCTGAAGTCGCCCAGCGCGCCGATCCGTTCGGCCATCGAGCAGGCCACGTCGCGGGTCGCCTGCTGTACGGCACGGAAGCCCGCCCGGCCGAGGCGCAGAAAGGTGTAGTACTGCGCGGCGACCTGGGCGCCGGGCCGGGAGAAGTTGAGGGCGAAGGTCGGCATGTCGCCGCCCAGGTAGTTGACGCGGAAGACCAGCTCTTCGGGAAGCGCCTCCGTATCGCGCCACAGCGCCCAGCCGACGCCCGGGTAGACCAGGCCGTATTTGTGCCCCGAGGTGTTGATGGAGGCGACCCGCGGCAGCCGGAAGTCCCACATCAGCTCCGGGTCGAGGAAGGGCGCGATCATGGCGCCGGACGCGCCGTCCACATGCACCGGGATGTCCCAGCCCCGCTTCTCCTGGAGCTCGTCGAGCGCCGCGCAGATGTCGGCCACCGGCTCGTACGACCCGTCGAAGGTCGAGCCGAGGATCGCCACGACGCCGATGGTGTTCTCGTCGCACAGCTCGGCGGCCGAGGCCGCGTCCAGATGGAAGCGGTCGCCCTCCATCGGGACCGTGCGTGCCTCGACCTCCCAGAAGTTGCAGAACTTCTCCCAGCAGACCTGGACGTTGGCGCCCATGACCAGGTTGGGCCGGGCGCTGCCCGGATAACGGTCCTGGTTGCGCTGCATCCAGCGCCGTTTGAAGGCCATCCCGGCGAGCATGCAGGCCTCGCTCGACCCGGTGGTGGAGCAGCCGACGGCGGCCGACGGGTCGGGGGCGTGCCACAGGTCGGAGAGCATGGCCACGCACCGCTTCTCCAGTTCGGCGGTGCGCGGGTACTCGTCCTTGTCGATCATGTTCTTGTCCCGGCACTCCGCCATCAGGACGCCGGCCTGCGGCTCCATCCAGGTCGTGACGAACGTCGCCAGGTTCAGCCGGGAGTTGCCGTCCAGCATCAGCTCGTCGTGCACGAACTGATAGGCGTTGTGCGGGGCGAGCGGGCCGTCGGGCAGGGTGTGCTGCGGGGGTGCGGTCTCCATTCCGGCGACCGGGTCGGCCTCGCCGTAGAAGGGGTTGACCGGGTGCCCGGCCTGCTTGCGGTCGGATGCCGATGCGCCTTTGTGCAGAGTCATGTGTCGCCACTACCCGTCAACTGGCCGGTGCGAGGCCGTGTTTGATGGCCTTCGTGAATTTCACGACGCGCTCCGCCTGGATGCGGGCGGCGGTGCGGGCGTCGTCGTCGAGCGGTGTGTCCGGGCCGCCGACGTGCGAGGTGCCGTAGGGATTGCCGTCGGAGAACTTCGCCGGGTCGGTGTACCCCGGCGTCACGAGGATGCCGCCGAAGTGGTGGATGGTGTGGTACAGCGCGAGCAGGGTGGATTCCTGGCCGCCGTGCTTGGTGGCGCTCGCGGTGAAGCCGCTGTAGACCTTGTCGGCCAGTCGGCCCTGCTGCCAGAGGCCGCCCAGGGTGTCGAGGTACTGCTTGAGCTGCGAGGCCACATTGCCGAAGCGGGTGGGGGACCCGAAGATCACCGCGTCCGCCCAGAGCACGTCCTCGTGGGTGGCCTCCATGATGTCGGCCGTGGCGGCGGCGTTCGCGGCCCACGCCGGGTTGGCGTCGATCGCGGTCTGCGGGGCGAGTTCCGCGGTCCGGCGCAGGCGTACGTCGGCGCCGGCGTGCTCGGCGGCGTCCGCGATCAACCGGGCGAGCTCGGCGATGGTGCCGGTCGACGAGTAGTAGATGACGGCGACGTGGACGTCGTGCACGGGCATCGGCATACCTCCTCGAACCCGACAATAAGGGCATAGGGGGTACGGGGCCTCCAGGGTTCACCCAGTGGAAGCGCAACGGGCGGGCGGCCGCCCCGGAGGACCGCCGCCCGCCCGTTCCCGGGGCGTGCGCGTCGGCCCTAGCTCGCGCTCGCCAGCGACAGCTTCGCCGCGAAGCCGAGGAACGCCGCCCCGGCGCCCGCGGACAGCCCGGCCGTCAGCCGCTTGCGGCGGCGGAAGGTGGCCGCCAGGTACGTCCCGCTGAAGATGAGGACCGACAGATAGGTGAAGCTGAACAACTGCGCCCAGGCGCCGAGCGTCAGGAACGACAGCACCGGGTGGGCGTACGACGGGTCCACGAACTGCACGAAGAAGGAGATGAAGAACAAGATCGCCTTCGGGTTGAGCAGACTGACCACCAGCGCCCTGCGGTACGGCCGCTCGACGGCTTCCTTCGCCGCCCGCGGCGCCTCGCCGGGCTCGGCCCGGCGCGCCTCCCGGCCGCGCCACAGCGCCCAGGCGCCGCGCAGCATCCCGACCGCCAGCCACGTCAGATAGCCGGCGCCGGCGAACTTGACGACGTCGAACAGCACCGGGCTGGTCTGCAGCAGTGAGGCCACCCCGCCCGCCGACAGCGTCATCAGCACGGTGTCGCCGCACAGCACACCGGCCGCCGCCCGGTACGCCACCCGCGGGCCGCGCCGGGCCGCCACCGAAACGACGTACAGCGAATTCGGGCCCGGCAGCAGAATGATCAGCGCCAGCCCCACCAGATACGTGGACAGATCCGTTATCCCCAGCATGGGCGGCAGGATCTCACCCGCGGTCCGCCACCTCACCGGGTTTCAGTATGCGGACGCGCCCCCGGCCCGTACGCCCCCGGCTCGTACGGTCCCGGTCCGTGCGGTCCCGGCTCGTACGGTCCCGGCCCGTACGCCCCCGGCTCGTACGGTCCCGGCCCGTACGCCCCCGGCTCGTACGGTCCCGGTCCGTGCCGTCCCGGCTCGTACAGCCCCGGACCGGCGCGCTCAGCTCAGCGGAGCGAGCACCACGGCCGTCCCGTAGGCGCACACCTCGGTGCCCACGTCCGCGGCCTCCGTGACATCGAAGCGGAACATCAGCACGGCATTCGCGCCCCGCGAGCGGGCCTGCTCCACCAGCCGCTCCATCGCCTGGTTACGGGTCTCGACGAGGGTCTTGGTCAGACCCCGCAGCTCGCCGCCGATCATCGACTTCAGGCCGGCGCCGATCTGGCTGCCGAGGTGCCGGGAGCGCACCGTCAGGCCGAAGACCTCGCCGATCACCCGTTCCACGTGAAACCCCGGGACGTCGTTCGTCGTCACGACCAGGACGTCGGACTGGGCGCGCTGCCCACCGCCGTACTCCTCGATGCCCATGCCGCACACCTCCTTGTGGCCAGCATCACCCGGCCCCGGGGGCGCGGCCAGCGGTCGGGGGCCGTCGGGTGGGCGTGCGTGCGCCCGCCTGGAACCACGGCGGGCCGTCGGGTGGGCGTGCGTGCGCCCGCCTGGAACCACGGCGGGCCGTCCGGCGTTGATAGCTTTGGGCCGCACACGCGCCTCCACCCCCGTCGCTTCGCTCGTCGCACCGCACGATCCGGCGCCCTCGACCCAGGAGCCTTCACCCCGTGAATACTCTCGCGCTCGGCCCCCAGTGGCTGGACCCGGACTACCTGATCGCGACATTCGGCCTGATCGGCGTCCTGGTCATCGTCTTCGCGGAGTCCGGCCTGCTGATCGGCTTCTTCCTGCCGGGTGACGCGCTGCTGTTCACCACGGGCCTCCTGGTGACGACGAACAAGCTGGACCAGCCGCTGGCGCTGGTGTGCTTCCTGGTGGTGCTGGCGGCCGTGATCGGCGACCAGGTGGGCTATCTCTTCGGCCGCAAGGTCGGCCCCTCGCTCTTCAAGCGCCCCGACTCCCGCCTCTTCAAGCAGGAGAACGTGGAGAAGGCGCACGACTTCTTCGAGAAGTACGGCCCCAAGTCGCTGATCCTGGCGCGCTTCGTGCCGATCGTGCGGACCTTCACGCCGATCATCGCCGGTGTGAGCCGGATGAATTACCGCTCCTTCATCACCTTCAACATCGTCGGCGGCGTCCTGTGGGGCGCCGGTGTCACGCTGCTCGGCGCCCTGCTGGGCAACGTCGGCTTCGTCCACAAGAACATCGAGCTGATCTTGATCGTGATCGTGCTGGTGTCCGTGGTGCCGATCGCCATCGAGTACCTCCGGGCACGCGGCAAGGCGAAGAAGGAGGCCCCCGCGCCGGGTGCCGCCGCCCAGGGCGGCGGCACCCCCGCGGAGCCCTCGCGCCGCGGCCGGCACGCCAAGCGCTGACCCTCGCGCCCGGGCAAGCCGCCGGGCTCCCACCGCACGACGGTGCAGCCGAAAACGTCCGCCCCAAGGAAGCGCAGCGCACGGCCATCAGGCATCGTGTCCTTGACACCTGTCAGGAGGCGTACGAGGAGCGGAGATCCGTGGCGTCGGACCCACAACGCGGCCAGCGAGGTACCAGCGGCAGCAGCGGTGCCCCGGACCCGAGCGGTTCCCCCGAGGACCGCAAGCCCGCGTCGGACGAGGCGCACAGCGCCTTCACCCCTCCACTGGGCGTGCCGTACCCGCCGGCTCCCGAGGAAGAGCACCCCACCTCCGAGTTCGCGCTGCCCGCGGGCCTGCGCCCGGAGGCCCCGGCCGAGCAGGAGGGCTCGGCGTTCACGCGGCCCAGCAGCACCACCGGCCAGACCCCGATGCCGGTCGGCGCCACCGCCATGGGTGCCGCCTTCACCCCGCCGCACGGCATACCGGTCGTCCGCCTCACCAAGGAGGCGCCCTGGCAGGACCGGATGCGCACGATGCTGCGGATGCCGGTGGGGGAGCGGCCGGTCCCCGAGCGCCCGGAGCGCGGTGAGGAGGACACCGGCCCGGCCGTCCCCCGCGTCCTCGACCTGACGCTGCGTATCGGCGAGATCCTGCTGGCCGGCGGCGAGGGCGCGGAGGACGTCGAGGCCGCGATGTTCGGTGTGGCGCACGCCTACGGGCTGGAGCGGGTCGAGCCGACCGTCACCTTCACCCTGCTGTCGATCTCCTACCAGCCGTCACTGGTCGACGACCCGGTGACGGCCAGCCGCACGGTCCGGCGCCGCGGCGTCGACTACAACCGGCTGTCCGCGGTCTTCCGGCTCGTCGACGACATCACCTCCGAAGGCATCACCCTCGAAGAGGCCTACCGCGGCCTCGCCGACATCCGCCGTCATCGCCACCCCTACCCGAGCTGGGCTCTGACGGTGGCCTCCGGGCTGCTGTCCGGCGCGGCATCCATGCTGGTCGGCGGCGGGATGCTGGTGTTCGTCGCGGCCGCGGTGGGCTCGATGCTCGGTGACCGGCTGGCCTGGCTCGCCTCCGCCCGCGGGCTGCCGGAGTTCTACCAGTTCGTGGTCGCCGCGATGCCGCCCGCCGCGGTGGGCGTAGCCTTCAGTTTGGCGAACGCCAGCGATGCGTCCGCGGCGATCACCGGTGGCCTGTTCGCGCTGATCCCGGGGCGGGCCCTGGTCGCCGGGGTGCACGACGGGCTGACCGGCTACTACATCACCGCCGCCGCCCGTCTGCTGGAGGTCGGCTATCTCATCGTCGGCATCGTCGTCGGCGTGCTCAGCGTGCTCTACATCGGCCTCCAGCTGAACCCCCACCTGCGGCGGCTCAACCCCGAGCAGGCGCTGGCGCAGATCAACGAGCCGGTGGTGCAGACCATCGCGGCCATGCTGCTGGCGCTGGCCTTCTGCGTGCTGCTCCAACAGGAACGCAACACGGTGGCGTTCGCGACGCTGAACGGCGGGGTCGCCTGGGTCGTCTACGGCACCCTCGTCTACCGCGCCGGGATGAACGCGGTGCCCGCCACCGCCATCGCCGCCGGACTGGTCGGTCTCTTCGGGCAGTTGCTCTCCCGCTACCGCTATGCGTCCGCGCTGCCGTACGTCACGGCGGCCATCGGCCCGCTGCTGCCCGGTAGTGCCACCTACTTCGGTCTGCTCAACTTCGCCCAGGGCCAACTTCCGGTGGGCCTGACGTCCCTGGTGCAGGCCGCCTCGCTGGCGCTCGCCATCGCCGTCGGGGTGAACCTCGGTGCCGAGATCGCCCGGCTCTTCCTGCGCGCGCCCGGCGTCGAGGAGGCCGCCGGCGGCCGCCGCGCCGCCAAGCGCACCCGCGGGTTCTAGGGCCACAGCCGGCCCACACCACAACAAAAAATGCGGGGCACGGAGAATCTATGGCGCAATTCGCGCGTGTCGCCGAGGGGCCGTCCCCTCGGCCGGTCCGCTGGTGTGGCCGACGCGGTCGGTGCGGGGGCCGGCCGCAGCCTTCAAAGGGGCCGTAAGCAATCCCCAGGCGCCGATCCGCTGCGAGGGCAGCACCTCGCCGCGCGCTGCACCGTTTTCCAAGGCGGCGTATCAGCGAGACCCGCTCCGGACGCTCCGCGCAACAGGGCAACCTTGGCCAGCCCCAGGGGAACGGGCCAAGTAAACAACAAAGCAATTAACTTACGCCGGCCGCGGACGGCTGCCACTCGCCCAAGGGAGGTGCGGCAGCACATCAACTAACGCGTAACTTGATATAGGGCAGCGTGCTAGCTTCGAACGTCTTGACGACGGATCCTCATCAGGCAGGCCTTGCCGCGCGCACGAAGCGACCGTCGTCAATACGGGGGGAGCACTCTTGGCGAGTCATGCGCACCACGCGAGCCTGAGAGGTAGGGCCGGAAACGGCACCGGGTCGGTCGCGAGTGTCTTCAGACAGCACACCACGCTGCTGGTCACAGGCGTACTGCTGGGTTTGTTCGGGGTAGCCGCCTCGCTCGCCCAGCCCTGGGCCATCGGCGAACTGATCAAGGCGGCGGGCCGGGGCGGCTCGCTGACCCAACCCATTGCGCAGCTGGTCGGACTCTTCTGCGCGGGCGCCCTTTTCTCCTCGCTGCAGGCCTACATTATCGGCCGGGCCGGGGAGAATATCGTCTTCGACGTCCGTGACATCTTGACCGGACGACTTCTGCGGGCCGATCTCACCGCATTCAATAAGCAGTCCCAGGGCGATATTTTCACCCGCACGGTCACCGATACCTCATTGGTGAAAATCGCTCTCTCGCAGAGCCTTGCCCAGTTGATTATCAGCGGCGCCACGGTCATCGGCGGCGTCGTGCTGATGTTCCTCATCGATCTGTGGCTGATGGTCATCACCATCAGCTGCCTCGGCGCCGCCAGCATCATCTCCATCGCGCTCGCCCGCAAGCTGCGCAAGGTGGCGCTGGAAAACCGGGACGACACCGGTGAATTCGCCAGTGACATCCAGCGGGTGCTCTCCGCGCTCCCCACGGTCAAGGCGTCCCGTGCCGAGCCCCGTGAGGCCGCCCGCATCGGCAAGCTGGCCGACAAGGCGCGGCGTTCGGGTATCCGGGTCAACGCCTACAACGCCCTGCTGATGCCGTCGATGAACGTCGGCACGCAGGGCGCGCTGGCCGTCGTCGTGGGTGTCGGGATGTCCTGGGTGGCCCGCGGTGAGATGAACATGGCCACCCTGACCTCGTTCATCATGTACCTGTTCCAACTGGTCTCGCCGCTGGTGATGTTCTTCATGGGCGTGGGCCAGTTCGTCCAGGGCCGGGCGGCCATCCAACGGGTCGACGAGCTCGCCCGTATGCCCCAGGAAGGCAACGAGCGGGCGGACGCACGGCCTCCCATGTCGTTCGGGCCGCTGGCCCGGCAACGGCCGGCGGTCGAGTTCCACGACGTGCGCTTCGCCTACCGCCGCGGGAAGCAGGAGGAGCTGACGCAGGTCCTCCAAGGCGTCTCGTTCACCGTGCCGGCGCGCGGGCTGACCGCGGTGGTCGGGCCGTCCGGCGCGGGCAAGACCACCATGTTCCAGCTGATCGAGCGCTTCTACGCGGCGGACGGCGGCCGTGTGCAGCTCAGCGGGCAGAACATCGAGTCGCTGCCGCTCGACACCGTCCGCGGGCTGGTCGGCTACGTCCAGCAGGACAGCGCCGCCATGCGCGGCACCGTGCGGGAAAACCTGATCTACGCCAATCCACACGCCACGGAGTACGACATCCAGGAGGCGGTGGAGATGGCCGGCCTCACCTCGGTGGTCGCCAACCTCCCGCGCGGGCTCGACACCGAACTCGGCGACCAGGGCAGCGGGTTGTCCGGCGGCCAGCGCCAGCGCCTGTGCATCGCCCGCACGCTGTTGCAGAAGCCCGCGGTCATGCTGCTGGACGAAGCCACCTCCAACCTGGACTCCGACTCGGAGCGGGACTTCCGCGACGTGTTGCGCCGGGTCTCCCGGCAGTGCGCGGTCATCGCCATCGCCCACCGGATCTCCACGGTGGTCGACGCCGAGAAGATCGTGGTGCTGGAGGGCGGCCGGGTCCGGGCCACCGGCGTGCACCGGGACCTGATGGAGCACGACGAGCTCTACCGGCGGCTGGCGGGCTCGCAACTGCACGCCGGGCCCGGCTACACCGCCCCGGCGGCGGCCGCCCCGGTCCCCATGGAACCGTGGTCACCGCCGCCCGCCATCGCGATCGGCTGGCCCGCGTACGCCGGCCTCACCGAGCAGACGGTCCGCCTGCGGCCCATCAGGAGTGAGGAGCAGTGGTGAGCGCCGACGTGGCCATCGTGGGCACCGGCCCCAACGGCCTCGCGGCCGGCGTGGTCCTGGCCCGGGCCGGCCTGCGGGTGGAGCTCTACGAGGGAGCCGACACCATCGGCGGCGGGCTGCGCACGGCCCCGCTCTTCGACAGCGGCGTGACGCACGACCTCTGCGCCGCCGTCCACCCCATGGCTGCCGCCTCTCCGTTCTTCCGGGCGTTCGACCTGGCGGCCCGCGGCGTCGAACTCCTGCATCCCGAGATCAGCTACGCCCATCCCCTGGACGGCGGCCGCGCGGCCCTGGCCCACCGCTCACTGGCGGCGACCTGCGCGCACCTGGGCCCCGACGGTCCGCGCTGGCGGGAGCTGATGGGCCCGCTGCTGACGCACAGCGAAGGGGTCGTCGACCTGCTCCTTTCCGGCCAGCGCGGACTGCCGCGGGACCCGGCGGCCGCCCTGCTGCTGGCCCGTCGGGTGGCGGTCCACGGCAGCAGGCTCGGCGCGGCACGCTTCCAGGGCGAGGAGGCGGCCGCCCTGCTCACCGGCGTCGCCGCGCACGCGGTCGGCAGGCTGCCGAGCCTGGCGTCCGGCGCGGTGGCCATGCTGCTCGGCCACCTCGCGCACGGGTCGGGGTGGCCGCTGCCGCGTGGCGGCAGCGGCCGGATCGCCGAGGCGCTGGCCCAGGACATCACCGCGCACGGCGGCGTCTTCCACACCGGACACACCGTGGCGAGCCTGACCGAACTCCAGGGCGCACGGGCGGTGTTGCTCGACACCAGCCCCAAGGGCCTCCTGGCCCTCGCCGGCGGGGGACTGCCCCGCTCCTACGCGCGCGCCCTGGAGCGCTTCCGGTACGGTCCGGGCGCCGCGAAGGTCGACTTCCTGGTCTCCGAGCCGATTCCCTGGTCCGATCCCGCGGTGGGCCGCGCCGGAACGGTGCATCTGGGCGGCACCCATGCCGAGATGGTCCGGCAGGAGAGCGCGAACGCCCGGGGAGTACGGACCCGGGAGCCCTTCGTCCTCCTCGTCGACCCGGCAGTGACCGATCCGGGCCGCGCGCTGCCCGGGAAGCGCCCCGTCTGGGCGTACGCGCACGTGCCGAACGGCGATCCCACCGACCCCTACGAGCTGGTGCGCGCCCGCATCGAGCGCTACGCCCCGGGATTCGGGGACACGATCCTCGCCCACCGCTCCCTGCCCGCCGCCCACTACGAGACGTACAACCCCAACTACGTCGGCGGGGACATCGGTTCCGGTGCCATGACGCTGTATCAGAGCATCGCGCGGCCCGTCCCCCGTATCGACCCCTACCGCACGCCGCTGCCCGGAGTGTTCCTGTGCTCCGCGGCCACCCCTCCGGGGCCCAGCGTGCACGGCATGTCCGGCTATCTGGCCGCTCTCTCCGCACTTCGACATTGTTTCGGTATACGCCATTTGCCCAATCTGGCGCCCACGTCCGAGCCATTCAAATCCGGGCGTGGCCGCTAATGCCGGCCGCGGCCTGACCCATCGTCAACTCACTCCAACTTCCGCTTTGTACTGTGGAGTACGCCACCGAAAAAATTCATTGGACAGCGCATAGCGACCTGATATTGTCTCAAATGTAAGTACCCCCCCACAACGCTCCGTTGAGGCGTCATCACTGGATCGACAGGAACTGCTGGTCTGACCAACCATGCAGACGACGGCTGCGGTTCGACCGCACCGCCGCCTTGTTGGCGTATCACGTCTTGCCTCGCTCCAGCTCTTCGGCTTCGCGACGTTCCCATCGGCACCGACAGTGGGGATAATGAGAGGAAGCTCGGGTGCAAAACGGGGTTGAAGACATTGGCTATGGGCGGCAGTTCAAGGGCTGGTACGACCGGCTGCTCCCGGACGAGGGGCTTGCCGCTGAGACGGTAGAGGGGCTGTTGGCTCTCCACCCCGATCCTGAGGCGGGGACCCTTGAGTTCGGCGTCGGTACGGGACGAATTGCCCTCCCGCTCTCCGAACGCCTCGGCCATGTGACGGGTGTGGACTCCTCACCGGAGATGCTGGACGCGCTGCGCGTCAAGCTGAAGGACGGCGGAGACGTCGAACCGGTGCACGGGGACATCCGCACCTACACCTCGGAATCCCGTTATGCGCTGGTGTACTGCGTCTGCGCCACGCTGTCGATCCTGCACACTCCCGAGGACCAGCAGCAGGCCGTGCAGCGAGCGGCGGACCTCCTCGCCCCCGGCGGCCGGCTGGTGATCGAGACGCACAACAAGCCGCCGATCCTGGACATGCACGAGGGCCGCACCCGCACCACCTACTTCGTCCCCTACCCGGAGCCCGGGACCGGTGTGCAGACCCATTCCACGCTGCTCGACGGCGGCCTGTGGCACTGCTCGCACATCCTGTACCAGGCCGACGGCACCACCCGGGTGGGCTCCGAGCTCACCCGGCTGACCACGCCGGACGACATCGACGGCTATGCCCGCGCGGCCGGGCTGGAGCCCGAAGCCCATCTGTCGCGGTGGGACGGCACTCCCTACAGCGAACGTGCACCCATGTTCATCTGTTCCTACGTCAAATCCTGACGGCAGCACATTCAGAAACGCAGATGACAGAAGAGGGTTGCCGTGGGACGTCCTCCGATATTGCCGACGGACAAGAAATTCGACCTCGTACTCAGAGTGGTGTCCGGTGAACTGACCGCAGCGGAAGCCGCGCGGGAAGCCGCGGTCTCCGAGCAGTCCGTATCCAACTGGCGCCGGCAGTTCATTGAGGGAGGCCGTAATGGCCTCGCCGGTGAGGGCGGCAGGGACTCCGGGAGCGCATCCCGGATAGCCGAACTGATCAAAGAAAACGCCACGCTGAAGGCCACGATAGGCGAGCTTTACATAGAACTTCGGAAGTACAGCCGGAGCCCGGTCGGCCGTGTTCCGGTGCCCCGGGGGAATATGCACCCCGGCCGGCGGGTCAACTAACTCATTATTTGATCCCGGCACTGCGTGTTAGGTTTCGGGATAACAGCCACTTCGAATCACGGGGGAGGGAATGTGGCGTCTCTGGAGCGCCATTTTGCCGTAGGCATTGCTGGGCTGGCCGGTGCAAGCCTTCTGACCGGGGCGGTAACGCGATCCACCGGTAAGCGCGAGCGTGCACGTCGTTACCTGCTGCACGAGAGGCCGGACGGCAGCCTCGTCGAGGTTGATGTCCATATTCCTCCGCAGGCGCAGCGCGCCGTTCTGCTCGACAACGGTATGGGCGCGCCCCACGAATACTGGGACTGGCTTTGCGGCGCACTTCCCGCGGACATGGGATATGTGCGGTTCAACCGTCCCGGCTACGGGCTCAGCACGCCGGACACCACATATGGCCTGGAGCCGCACTTCGAGCTGCTGCAGGAGCTGCGCGACACCTACATCGCCGACCTTCCGGTGGTGCTGGCCGGCCACTCCCTGGGCGGATACTTCGTCGCGGCCTACGCGGCGCTGCATCCGGACGCGGCGAAGGGCGTGACCCAGGTGGTCATGATCGACGCCACTGAAGTGGTCAGCCTGCGTCACTCCCGCCGTACCGATGTCGACCGGTGGTCCCACCAGCGGATGCTGATGGAGCAGGTGTTCGCGGCGACCGGCCTGTCGGTCTTCCGCCCCGCCATGAACACGAACCAGCAGTACCGCCCGGAGATCAACCGGAGCTTCACGGCGTTCCTGGCGCACCCCCGTACCTGGGCCAAGGCCCACCGGGAGTACCGGGACGCGATGACCTATCCGGAACTGACCGAGCTGGACTGCCCGTTGACCGTCGTCACGGCGGAGAACAACGTCGGTGACAACACCCTGCACGCCGGGATCCAGGCGAGGCTGGCCGTCATCTCGGATCGGGCCCGGCACCACTTCGTCGACGGATCCGATCACGAGTCCATCCTCGCCGTGCGGCCGCACGCCGCAGAGGTGGCGAAGCTGATCGCCGGCGAACCGCCCTCCGAGTCGCTGGGGCAGTCGTGGCAGCCGTCCACCACGGGGAGCCGGATCGCTGAGGGCGCCGTGGAGCGGGAGGAGGAGCTGGCGTGATCATGAAAGTGAACACCGAACGCGTCAAGACGGTCGCCGTGACGGCGTCACTCGCCACATGGCTGGCCGCGACGGCCGTGGCACAGATTCCCGAGCAGCGCTTCGACAACCTCATGCGCCGCGGGAAGGTGCGGATTCCGACCCCGAACTGGCGCTTCTTCGGGCCGAACCCGGGAACCAAGGACAACCATCTTCTCTACCGGGACATCACGGACGGCAAGCCCGGTGAGTGGACAGAGGTTCCGATCGTCCGCGACCGGCCGTGGTACGCCCTGGTGTGGAACGCACGCAACCGGCCCCCGAAGGCGCTGTTCGACGCGACCCAGCACACCGTTGCCCAGGCGGTCGCCTTCGGATCGGAAGTACTCCCCGTGACGACGGCGTCCGGGTACCGCCTGCTGGCCCGCTACATCCAGCTCCACCTGCCGCATGCCGAAGGCGCCTCGCACAGCCAGTTCATGCTGCTGCATTCGTACCTCAAGGCCCCCGAAGACCGGCATATCGACCCGGTGTTCGTCTCCCTGGAATTCCCTCTGGACGGAGACGTCACCCCCGCCAACGCCCCATCTCTGGTTGCCGCATAGCGAGCCGATCAACCCCCTCGACTGGAAGCTGCGAGCTCACTCGGCACCTCGTGCCGCGTGAGTCCGCGCCCTCCCGCCGAACGGCTGGAGAACTCGCTGAGAATTCTTAGAGGAAGAGGAAAGTACATGTCTGTTGTCGCTGACTTCGCCAACACCGAGCTGGCCGACGTGACCCCGGGCCGTATCGGCAACGACGCGACCCCGACCATGCTCACCCCGCTGGCCACCCTCGCCACCCCCGAGGGCGTCGCCGTGACCTCCGCGACCGCTTACGCGCTGCACGAGGTCACCAAGGACATCCAGCGCTGAACCAGTCGGCCGGCAGGCGATGCTGACCGGCATCGTTAGCCCCGTCTGAGGAAAGACGCGGCGGCACGGTACGCCCGATACGCATACCGTGCCGCCGTTTTCTCTGTCCACCGTACTCGCATCACTTCATCGGGAGCACCCATCCATGTTCCTCAGCGCTCCGCCCGAGGTCACGGCACGCCGAGTGGCTTCGCTGGGTACGCTGGTCTCCGCACTGGAAATGCTGAGCCAGACGCGTAAGTTCGAAGACGGCGAAATGCTGAGCGGCCAGGTGGCGAACATGCGCCCCAAGTTCGCCAAACGCTTTCCCCGGCTGACCCGCGCCCTTGAGTCCAAGAAGGCAGCGGTCGCCCTGTACGGGGTACAAGCGGGTGCTTCCGCCGCCACGCTGATCTGGGGTCACAAGCGCGGAGTACGCACGGCGGGCAGCGTCGTTCTGGCGGTGACGGGCGCGGCCGGACGGCTGCGTTCCCCCTTCGGAGGGGACGGCGCCGACCAGCTCCAGCAGGTGATCAACGTGGTCCTGGCCTCGACCGGCACCTTCCAGGACAACGAGAAGGCCCGCGACGTGGCCATGCGGGCGCTGGCTCTGGAAACGACCATCTCGTACGTCGCGTCCGGTGTGGTCAAGCTGGTCTCCCCGGTGTGGCTCAGCGGAGAGGCGTTCAGCGGAGTCATCCGTACGCACAACTACGGAGACAAGCGCGTCTACGAGCTCGTGCACAAGTACCCGATGCTGGGGAAGCTCATCACCTGGGGAACGATCGCCGCGGAGGTCGGTTTCCCGCTGGTCTTCGTGCTGCCGAAGCCCGCGGCAAAGGCCTATCTCGGCTCGATGACGCTGTTCCACCTGGGAATCGGTCAGTTCATGGGCCTCAACCGCTTCGTGCTGGCCTTCGGTGCCACCCACCCGGCACTTCTCTACGTCTTCGCCCAGCAGGAACAGCGCGCGCTGTCGGCCGGCAAGACGTCCGCGGCGCTCGCTCCCGCCGCTTCCTGAGGGCTGTTCGGCCGGGGAGCCGGCCCGTCACGGGCGGGGCGATTGCCGGATGGGTTCTCGACAACACACTCGATGACAATGGGGGAACGTCATGAACGTGAAGAAGAACATCGCGGCCGTTGGTGTCGCCGTGGCCGGCGTTGCGTTGGCCCTCGCCGCTCAGGGCAGCGCACAGGCCGCTTCGGCTCCGCAGGGCCCGGCCGTGGAGGAGTCCGGCCGGACCGCGGTCCTGGCGGGCGACGCGGTGACCTCCCGCGCGCCCCAGGGCGACTGGCACCCTCCGGCCGGCTACGTCCTCAAGGACTCGTTCATCGGGAGCGATGCCGACTGCCGCAAGGTAGGCGACCGGGGAGTGGCCGGCGGAAAGTGGCATCACTATGTCTGCCACGGAAGGATGGTGCAGATCGCCGATGGATGGATGCTCTTCCAGGACCTGTACGTCAAGAAGTGAGCAGGACCCCTCGGCCATAGCGCTCCGGGCGTCTTCCGCGCCTGTGGAGCTCGGCCCGGCACAGCAGTGACGGACGACGGGCGGCACCCGACCGGGTGCCGCCCGTTCGCGTACGAAAATCAGAGTGCCTGTCCCGGCGCGCGACGGCCGGAAGAACCGGGCCGGGCGCCGGGACGGTGACCCTGGGTCAGTGCGCGCCGCCCTGCGCCTCAAGGCGCTTGAAGGAAGCCTCGATCTCGGCCTCGGCCTCGGCGCGGCCGACCCAGTCGGCGCCCTCGACGGACTTGCCGGGCTCCAGGTCCTTGTAGACCTCGAAGAAGTGCTGGATCTCCAGGCGGTCGAACTCCGACACGTGGTGGATGTCCCGGAGGTGCTCCACCCGCGGGTCGGACGCCGGCACGCACAGCAGCTTGTCGTCGCCGCCGGCCTCGTCGGTCATCCGGAACATGCCGATGGCGCGGCACTTGATGAGACAGCCGGGGAAGGTCGGCTCGTCCAGGATGACCAGGGCGTCCAGCGGGTCGCCGTCCTCGCCCAGGGTGTTCTCGACAAAGCCGTAGTCGGCCGGGTAGCTGGTCGAGGTGAAGAGTCGACGGTCCAGGCGGATCCGACCGGTCTCGTGGTCCACCTCGTACTTGTTCCGCGAACCCTTCGGGATCTCGATGGTGACGTCGAACTCCACGGGTGGCTCCTCCATGATCAACACATACGTCTGGTGATTAAGTGTCCCCCACGCAGGTGTGTGGTGGCGAAAGGGGCTGGTCCGAGGTGCCGGAGACCACAAAGTGGCAGGTCAGATGGCAGTCGGCGCAGCGTTCCGCGCGGGCGGCGGCGCAGGCGGCCGGGCGGGCCGTGCGCACGTCGGCGCGGGCCGCGGGCACGTCGGCCCGGGCAGCGGCCGCTGCCGTACGGCAGGCCTGGCAGGCCACACCGCGCCACACCCGGCAGACCTGGCGGCTCACGGCGGTCTCCGCGGCAACCGGCCTGGCGGTCGCGTACGTCGCGGTGGCGGCGGCCGGACCGTGGGACTCGGGTCAGCGTACGGCCGAGCGTGCGGACGCGGCCGTGATGGACGGTGCCAGTGGCGAGCATCACGCCGAGGAGCCGGGGCCGGCGCCCAGCGCGCCGGCCGTGCTGCCCGCACTCGGCGGCCCCACGCACGGTGCCGCGGGCCGCGGCGCGGCCCCGCTGCCCACCGACGCGGGGCTGGCCGACGCGCTCTCCCCGCTGCTGGCGGATCCGGCGCTCGGCCCGCTGCGTACGGCCTCCGTCGTGGACGTCGCCGGCGGCCGGGAGGTCTTCGGCGCCGGGCAGAACAAGGCCGCCACCCCCGCCTCCACCGTCAAGCTTGCCACCGCCGTCGCCGCGCTGTCCGTGCTCGGCCCCGACCACCGCATCGAGACCGGCGTCGTCCTGTCCGGCAAGGACCGCCTCGTCCTCGTCGGCGGCGGCGATCCCACCCTCACCGCCCGGGCCCCGCGGCACGGCGCCGAGGAGCAGCCCGCGAATCTGCGCACCCTCGCCGACGCCACCGCCCGTGCCCTCAAGCAGCGCCACCTCACCAAGGTCGCCCTCGGCTACGACACCGGCGCCTACTCGGGCCCCGTCGAGCACCCCATCGGCCCGAACGAGAACATCGCCCCCGTCACCGCGCTGATGACCGACGAGGCCCGCCTCGACGACAGCGAGCACGGCCCCGCCCCCCGCGACACGGACCCGGCCCACGCCGCGGCCCGCACCTTCGCCGACCTGCTCCACCAGCGCGGCATCACCGTCGACGGCGACCCCGCCTACGCCAAGGCGCCCAGGAAGTCCGCGCGGATCGCCGCCGTGCACTCCCTTCCGCTGTCCGCGCTCGTCGAGCGCATGCTCACCTACAGCGACAACGACATCGCCGAGGCCCTGGCCCGGCAGACCGCCCTCGGCTCCCGCCGGCCGGCCAGCTTCGCCGGTGCCGGAGCGGCGGTACGCACCGCCCTGGCCCGGCAGCACCTGCCCCTGTCCGGCGCCGTCTTCGAGGACGGCAGCGGCCTGAACCGGGACGACAAGGTCACCGCCGCCCTGCTCTCCCACCTCCTGCTGCAGGCCGCGGCGCCCGACCACCCCGCCCTGCGCCCCGTCGTCACGGGCCTCCCGGTGGCCGCCTTCACCGGCACTCTCAGCAACCGCTACCGGGGCCAGAGCGCCGGCGCCGGCGCCGTACGCGCCAAAACCGGCACCCTCACCGGCGTGAACACCCTGGCCGGCAGCGTCGTCGACGCCGACGGCCGGCTCCTGGTGTTCTCGTTCATGACCACCGGCACCACCGACCCCCAGGGCGCCCAGAACGCCCTGGACAAGCTCGCCTCGGCTGTGGCGAATTGCGGGTGTCGCTGACTTCCCACGTTGTCGGCTTTCCCGCCGTGGGCCGTCTCGCCGTTGCGCTTTGCGGCGCGCCGCACGTTGTCGGCCGTCCCGCCGCGGGAGTTTTTCGCCGTTGCGCCTGCGGCGGGCTGGTTGCCGCTGCGCTGGCTGGTCGGCTGCGGGACCGGCCCTCCGGACTCCGTCCTGCGGTCCGCCCCCTCCCGTTGGGGGTGG
>NZ_SDIF01000098.1 GCF_004122735.1 Streptomyces sioyaensis
CCACAGGGCGTCGACGAGTCCCCCCCCGCCCCGCCCCCGCGCCGCACCGCACCGCTCCGCATCCCCGCCTACCCCGCCGCCGAGCGTGCCGTCCGTGCCCTCGCCGAGGCCGTCCGCTATGCCGCCTGGCGCCGCGAGGCCGCCGATCCGGGCCGGGTGCCCGAGTACGACGACATCCAGGAGGCGGCGGCCGGCGCCGACATCGAGCGCCTTCTCGACCGGCTGACCCTCGACGTCCCCACCGGCCGCTCCGTCCCCGTGCCGCCCGAGGACGCCGAGGCCCTGCTCGCCCGCTACGGCATCCACACCCGCCCCGTTCTTGCGGCACCCGACCCGGACACCGCCGTGCGCGCCGCCGCCCGCCTCGGCTATCCGGTGGCCCTCAAGACCACCGCCCCCCATCTGCGCCACCGCGCAGACCTCGGCGGCGTACGCCTCGACATCGCAGGCGAGCGGGAACTCCGCCGCACGTATACCGAATTGACCGATTCCCTCGGCTCACCGGAAGAGCTGCGTCCGGTCGTCCAGTCGATGGTGCCGCGCGGCGTCGACACCGTCATCCGGGCCGCCATCGACCCGGCCGCCGGCGCCGTCCTCTCCTTCGGCCTGGCCGGTGCGCCCTCCCAGCTGCTCGGCGACATCGCCCACCGCCTCATTCCCGCCACCGACCGCGAGGTCGCCGAACAGATCCGCTCGATCCGTGCCGCCCCGCTGCTGTTCGGCTGGCGCGGCTCCCAGCCGGTGGACACCGCCGCGCTGGCCGAGCTGCTGCTGCGGGTCTCCCGGCTCGTCGACGACCACCCCGAGGTCGTCGGCGTCGACCTCGAACCGGTCGTCGTCGCCGCGCACGGCCTCTCCGTCCTGGGGGCCTCCGTCCGCCTGGCCAGGCCCCCCGCCACCACTGACCTCGGCCCCCGCCGGCTGCCCGTCTACTGAGGCTCTCGCGGCCCGGTACGCCCCGTAAGATGGACCCCATGGCTAAGACCGGTACGACGACCCAGGGACTGCGTGCGGCGATCGAGCGCAGTGGTTATTACCCGACGCTCGTGGCCGAGGCGGTGCAGGCCGCGGTCGGTGGTGAGCCGGTGGTGTCGTACCTCGTCCATCAGGAGACGACCTTCGACGCCAACGAGGTCCGCCGTCATGTCACGGTCCTGGTGCTGACCGGCACCCGTTTCATCGTCAGCCATACCGACGAGCAGGCCGCCGACGCCACCTCCCCGTCGCCGTACGCCACCACCTCCACCGAGTCCGTCAAGCTCGGCCGGATCTCGTCCGTGGTGCTCAGCCGCGTGGTCGCCAACCCCGAGTCGTACACCCCGGGCCAGCTGCCCCGCGAGGTCGTGCTGACCATCGGCTGGGGCGCGGTCGCCCGCCTGGATCTGGAGCCCGCCGCCTGCGGCGACCCCAACTGCGAGGCGGACCACGGCTACACGGGCTCCTCCACCGCCGACGACCTCTCGCTGCGGGTCAGTGAGGCCGGTGACGGACCGGACTCGGTGCGCGAGACGCTCACCTTCGCCCAGGCGCTCTCCGAGGCCACCGCGGCCACCACCACCCGCTGATGGCCCACACCGTCCCCGCCTGGCCGGAACCCGAACCGCTCGACCCGCTGGGCGCCCCCGTACCGCAGTACGGCACCGGCTCGCTCGCCGATCTGCTGCCCGGCATCGCCGTCGGCCTGGAGATACCCGGCGTGGCCACGCCGATGGAGCTCGCCCCCGCCGACCGGGCCTGTGTCTTCCTGATCGACGGCCTCGGCTGGGAGCTGCTGCGCAACCACCCGGAGGAGGCGCCGTTCCTGACCTCCCTCCTGGACACGTCGTTCAACGGCAGCGGCCGCCCGCTCACCGCCGGCTTCCCCTCCACCACCGCCACCTCCCTCGCCTCGGTCGGCACCGGCCTGCCGCCGGGCGCCCACGGCCTGCCCGGCTACACCTGCCAGGACCCGGACACCGGCGCGCTGATGAACCAGCTGCGCTGGTCTCCGTGGACCGACCCCTATGCCTGGCAGCCGTATCCGACGGTCTTCCAGCGCGCGGACGCCGCCGGCATCCACACCTGCCAGGTCTCCGCACCGAACTTCCAGCACACCCCGCTCACCCAGGTCGCGCTCAGCGGCGGCACCTTCCACGGCCGGCTCTCCGGCGAGGAGCGGATGGACCTCGCCGCCGAGCAGCTCGCCGCCGGTGACCGCTCGCTCGTCTACACGTACTACTCCGAGGTCGACGGCAAGGGGCACCGCTACGGCGTCGACTCCGATGCCTGGCGCGGCCAGGTGATGTACGTCGACCGGCTCGCACAGCGGCTGGCCGAGCAGCTCCCGCCGCGCAGCGCCCTCTACATCACCGCCGACCACGGCATGATCGACATCCCCTTCGACCCGGAGTCCCGGATCGACTTCGACGAGGACTGGGAACTGCGCGCCGGCGTACGCCTGTTGGGCGGCGAGGGGCGTGCCCGGCATGTGTACGCCCACCCGGGCGCGGCCGCCGATGTGCTCGCTGTGTGGCGCGAGGTGGTCGGTGAGCAGATGTGGGTCGCGAGCCGTGACGAGGCCATCGCCGCGGGCTGGTTCGGTCCGTCGGTCGACGACCGGGTGCGCGCCCGGATCGGCGATGTCGTGGCGGCCGCCCACGCCGACATGGTGATCATCGCGACCGAACGGGAGCCCCGTGAATCGGAGATGGTCGGGATGCACGGCTCGATGACTCCGGTGGAGCAGCTGGTGCCCCTCCTGGAAGTCCGTACCTGATCCACCCGGCCCCGCCCGCACGTCGTCACCCCTCACGAGCCCGAAAGGCCCGCACCTTCCCATGCCCGAGCTGGTGTTCTTCTCCGGAACCATGGACTGCGGAAAGAGCACCCTCGCTCTGCAGATCGAACACAACCGCTCCTCCCGCGGTCTGCAAGGCATGATCTACAGCCGCAACGACCGGGCCGGCCACGGCAGGCTCTCCTCCCGGCTCGGTCTGGTCACCGAAGCCGTCGAGGCGGCGGACGGCATGGACTTCTACGCCCATGTCATCGGCCACCTCTCCGCCGGCGGCCGGGTCGACTACGTCATCGCCGACGAGGCGCAGTTCCTGGCCCCCGAACAGGTCGACCAGCTCGCCCGCGTCGTCGACGACCTGGAACTGGACGTCTTCGCCTTCGGCATCACCACCGACTTCCGCAGCAAGCTCTTCCCCGGCTCCCAGCGCCTGGTCGAACTGGCCGACCGGGTGGAGGTGTTGCAGGTCGAGGCGCTGTGCTGGTGCGGCGCCCGCGCCACGCACAACGCCCGTACCGTCGACGGCCGGATGGTCGTCGAGGGCGCACAGGTCGTCGTCGGCGATGTCGTGGCAGACGTGGACAGCCCCCAGGCCGAGGTCGGTTACGAGGTGCTGTGCCGACGCCATCACCGCCGCCGCCAGACCTCGGCGGCCGCCCGCGCGGCCGCCCTCTCCCCGGACGTACTGCCGGTCGACGGCACGAAGTAGCGGCGGCCGCCGACAACGTTCAAGGGATGCCGGGGCGCCCGCACCGACGCCCGGCTGCCGCGGGGAGACGGAACCCGCCGGCTCGCCCGGCCCGTCCTCACAGGCATGACACGCACCCCGGCCTTACTGCGCCCCGCCGTTCCTGCCGACCTGGACGCGCTCGTGGAGCTGCACACCCGGGCCCGCACCGCGTACTACCGGGCGGGCGGGCTGCCCGCGGCGGACATCGACACCCCCGACGGCCCGGCGCGGCGACGGGAAGGATGGGCGCGCTCGATCCGCTCGGCCACCAGGACGGTGCGGTGCGCCCTCCGGGACGACACCGTGGTGGGTGTGGTGGCCATGGGCCCGCCGCTCGGCTCCGGGAACGAGGCGAGGACCGTCGGCGAGCTGTACCAGATCCATGTGCTGCCCGGTCAGTGGGGACTGGGCATCGGCGGCCAACTGCACACCGCCTTCGTACGGTTCCTGCGCGATGCCGCGCTGCCCACCGGCCGGGTCGAGGCATGGGAGCGCAACGACCGTGCACGGGCCTTCTACGCGCGGCACGGCTGGCGGCCGGACGGACACCGGCGCCCGGGGCCGGCCGGCGCCTGCTACGTCCGGATGCGCCTGGACCCGGACGCCCTCTGAGCCCCACCGCCCCTCATACGGCGGACGTTCAGCCCTGCTGGGTGATCGTGAAGACGGCACCCTCGCTGTCGGCGACGGTCGCCAGCCGGCCGTGTACGGAATCCCGGGGGGCGTGCAGCACCTGTCCGCCCAGTTCGGTGACCCGGCGGACCGCCGCGTCCGTATGGGGGACGGCGAAGTACGTCATCCAGTGGGAACCCCGGTCGCGGGGCAGGTCGGCGCCGACGCCGCGCATCCCCGCCACCGGCTGCCCCTTGAGCTGCAGCGTCAGAGCGTCGGGACCGGCCGAGGCCACCGGCTCCGTCTCGAAGCCGAAGACGTGCTCGTAGAACGGACTGACCGAGCCGGTGTCCCGGGTGACCAGCTCGTTCCACACCGGCGTGCCCGGCTCGCCGGTGCGGGCGGTGCCCATCAGCGTCTTGCCCTGCCAGATGCCGAAGATCGCGCCCTGCGGGTCGGAGCCGATCGCCATCCGCCCCGTGTCGTCGTCCGCATCCAGCGGCCCGACGCCCACCGTCCCACCGCAGCAACGGATCTGTTCCGCCGCCACATCCGCGTCGTCGCTGGCCAGATAGGTGGTCCAGGAGACCGGGAGGTGGCGGTCGGGCGCCAGCTCACCGACCCCGGCGACTTCCCGGCCGTCGAGGAAGGCCCGGGCGTACGGACCGAAGTGCTGCGGCCCCGGGCGGAACTCCCAGCCGAACAGCGCGCCGTAGAACTCCTGCGTCGCGGACATGCTGTGGGCCAGGAGGCTCACCCAGCAGGGCGCGCCGGACATCCGCCGGGTCGCTGCCTCGGTCGTCATGGTCGCTTTCTCCTCGGACTGTCGGGGTGCTGACCCTGCGCGGTACGGGCACGGTCTGGAGCAGATGCTCGCACCCGGCGCCCTGGTGTGCGCCCCGGCCGCGCCGTCCACGGCGCGTTCGCGAGGGAGAATGCCCGGTTTGAGGTCCCTGAGTCGTTTCGCTGGCGTGACGGCAGGGCGTAACTCCGTCATACGGAGGGTGGGCACCCGCCTTCTGAACGTAGCGGTTGCTACGCAAAGATGAGCCCCATGAACGTCATCATCACCGCTACCGAACTCGCGAGCGAGTTGGCGCAGCCCTCCGCTCCGGTGCTCCTGGACGTCCGTTACCAGCTCGGCGGACCGCCCGGCCGTCCCCAGTACGAGGCCGGGCACGTGCCCGGCGCGGTCTATGTCGACCTCGACGGCGAGCTGGCCGCACCCCCCGGCCCGGCCGGCCGGCATCCGCTGCCCGACCTCGATGTGTTCGCCGGCGCCATGCGCGCCGCGGGTGTCCGCGCGGACCGCCCGGTGGTCGTCTACGACGGCGGTCAGAGCTGGGCGGCCGCCCGCGCCTGGTGGCTGCTGCGCTGGAGCGGCCACCCCGACGTGCGTGTCCTGGACGGCGGCCTCGCCGCCTGGGAGGCGTCCGGCGGCGCGCTGAGCGTCGATCAGCCGGCCCCGCCGACCGGCGACTTCACTCCCATGCCCGGCGCGCTTCCGGTGCTGACGGCGGACGACGCGGCAGGGCTGGCCCGCCGCGGAGTCCTGCTGGACGCCCGGGCCGCCGAGCGCTACCGCGGCGAGGTCGAGCCCATCGACCCGGTCGCCGGCCACATCCCGGGCGCCGTGTCCGCCCCGACGACCGAGAACGTCGCCGAAGGCAGCACCGTCTTCCGTGACGCCTCGGAACTGGCCCGGCGGTTCGCCGCGCTGGGCGCCACGGCGGACGCGGAGGTCGGTGTCTACTGCGGCTCCGGGGTCTCCGCGGCCCACGAGGTGCTGGCGCTCGCGGTCGCGGGCGTCCCCGCCGCCCTGTACGTCGGCTCCTGGAGCGAGTGGACGGCCGACCCCTCCCGACCGGTCGCCACCGGCCCGCAGCCCGGCTGAGCCCCCGTCACACGCCCGTCCGCCCGCCCCCTGGAAGCAGGGGACGGGCGGACGGGTCTCGCTGCAGGGGGACGCCGCCCCGCTACTCCGGCTTCTTCCGCCGGGTGCCGAAGACGATCTCGTCCCAGCTGGGCACCGCCGCGCGCCGGCCGGGCCGGACGCCGTCCGCCTCGGCCTGCCGGTCCGTGGTCCCGGTCAGCCGGTCGCGGTGGCCGGCCACCGCGCGCGGCATCAGCACATCGGCGTACGCGGAACCCGCGCCCGCGCTGGCTGCCGGGGCGGGCGGCTCCTCGACCTCGGCCTCGGACTCCTCGTCGCTCTGCGGCGCCTTCGTGCTCTCCGGGACGACCATGTCGCCACGGAAGCTCGGCACCGCCTCCAGCAGGCTGGTCAGCGAATCCCGCTCGCGCTCCCGCTCACCGACGGCCTCCTCGGCGTCCCGCGGCTCGCCGTCCTCGTCGCCGGACTGCGCAGCACGCTCGGACGACTGCCGGTCCAGGGTGCGGTCCAGCGGCCGGTCGCGCGGCAGCCGCGCGATCCGCGGCACGAACGGGAAGCTCGGCTCGGGCGTGTCGTCGCTCTCGCCGATCAGTGCCCGCGCCTCGTCGTCCACGGCCTGCACGAGCCGCCTCGGCGGGTCGTACGTCCAGCTCGCCGAGTGCGGTTCGGTGGCGACGCGGTAGACCAGCAGCACCTCCCAGGTGCCGTCGTCGCGGCGCCAGGAATCCCACTGGACGCTCTCCTTGTCGGCGCCGCGCAGCAGCAGCCGCTCGGCGACCGCCTCGCCGAGCTGTGGACCGGTGTTCTCGCCGGGGCGCCGCACCGGCGTCTTACGGGCACGCTCGGCCATGAAGGCACGCTCGGCGAGCACCGGGCCCTCGAAGCGGCGCACCCGGTCGACGGGGATGCCAGCGAGCTGGGCGACCTCCTCGGCGGAGGCACCGGCTCTTATACGGGCCTGGATGTCCCGCGGACGCAGATGGCTCTCGACCTCGATCTCGATCTGGCCCAGCCGTGCGCGGTCATTGCGGACGGCGGCGCGCAGCCGTTCGTCGATCGGAAGCGTGTACTCGGTGCTGTCCGCAGCTTTGAGCACCAGCCGTGTGCCGTCGTTGGAGACGGCCACGACACGCAGTTCGGGCATGGGGACCTCCCGGGTGGTGCCTGCCGACGTCACGTGCGTCGCTGCTTCCGCTAGTCGAGTGTGGCCTGCCCGGGTGCAGCCTGCCACAACATTGCCGAGTTGCCCGGCGTGTCGAGGCTTGGCCCTGAAACGCCGTTATGACACGGTTACCTGTTCGCAACGCTCAGTGACCGTGCCGTTGTTCCTGTCGCCGTTCACCCGTGCCGGTCGGCGGCGCCCCGGGGCGAGTGCCGCCTTCACAGCCCCTCCCGTGGGTTCCGGGCAGCCGGACGGGAACCGGGGCCAGGGCTCGCCACAGTACTCCATTCGGACCACTGAGGTGGACCGCCGCGCCGCCGAACTTCTGGGCGGGCAACGGAGTTGAGTCGTCTTGTCGATCTCTCTACCAGGCACGTAGGTGGCAAGATTCACAGATTCCCCAAAATCGGAACTTTTGGGTACGCCGAATGGTCACTTCTCCATGCAAGATGGATCGAAGCGGCTACCAAAGGTTGGAGATGGACGAAGAAACCGAAACCGACACGAAGAAGAAGGAGAAGCGGATAGACCTGAGCGTGGCTCAGGTTGCCGGCAGTGCGCTCGCCGCGGCCGCCGCGGCGTATCTCGCAGGCCAGCTCGGCGTCTACGGAACGTTCATCGGCGCGGGTGTGGTCAGTGTCGTGGCCACCACCGGCGGCTCGATATTCCAGCACCTGTTCCGGCGTACCGGCGAACAGATCAAGGAGGCATCGGTCACCACCAGGCCGAAGCCGCGCCGCTCCTCCGCCACCCGCAATCGATCCACCACATCCGATGCGCGGCCCGTCTCCACGATGGTGCTGCCGACCTTCGACAGGCACGGAGCGGAGGACGAGGTCACCTCGGTCGCCGCCAGAATGCCCGGGCCCGACACGGCCCGTACGCAGCTGATCCCGCGGGCCGATCCGTCCGGACCCCGGGACCCGGCACGCGCCTCACCCGCTCCGGGGGCCGAGGACGCGACGCGGATGCTGCGCCCCGCCGACCCCGAGGCGGAGCCCGGCGGGCACCCGACGGACCAGGCCGGTCCGCGGCGGCCGGCCGACCGTACGCAGCTGGTGCCGCGGCTCGACGAGCGGACCGCGGCGCTGGGCCAGGCCGCCGCCCGGCCGGCCGGCGCTCCGCCCGTGCGGCACCCGGCCGGACCGCCCGAGGCGCTCAGCACCACGACCTACGGTTCCCGGCTGCGCGGCTGGAAGCGGCCGGCGCTCGGAGCGCTCGCGGTCTTCGTGCTCGCCATGGGCGCGGTCACCGGCACCGAGCTGATCACCGGGCAGACGCCGAACGGTGAGAAGGGCACCTCGCTGGGCAACATCACCCAGACCGGTGGGTCCGGCCGGCACCAGCCCAGCAGTCCGCAGTCACCCGGATCCGGTGACTCCCCGGACGACGGCAAACAGCACGGCAACGACCGGCAGCCGTCCCCGGACCCGAGCACCTCGGACGGCGCCGACAAGGGCAAGGACCGCGGCAGCCCGTCGCCGGAGCCGAGCCCGTCCGACGGCGGCAAGACCTCGCCGGACCCGGATGCCCCCTCGTCGCCGGAACCGTCGACGGGCGGTTCCCCGGGCGGCGGAGACACCGGAAAGGGTGACGGCTCGACCGGCGGTGAGCAGCCGGGGAGCACGCAAGGGGGCACGCAGGGGCAGCAGGGCTCGGACGGACGGGCCCCCGCGCCCGGCGCCTCCTGAGCATCGCGCCCGTGGGGGCGACGGTCCGGTGAGGTGGATCGGACCCGGCCGCGGCCCGGTGCCCTGCGAAGGCACCGGGCCGCGGCCGTCGTCGGTCAGTCCCCCAGGACCCGCCGCAGATATGCGTTGGCGAACCGGCGGTCCGGGTCCAGCCGGTCGCGCACCGCGGTGAACTCGCCGAACCGCGGATAGGCCTCGGCAAGGTAGGCGGCGTCGCGGGTGTGCAGCTTGCCCCAGTGCGGACGGCCCTCGTGCGCCGTCATGATCCGCTCGACGGCCGCGAAGTACGCCTGGTGCGGCGTCCCCCGGTACATGTGCACGGCGACATAGACGGTGTCCCGGCCCGACGCGGTGGACAGCGGGATGTCGTCGGCCGGTGCGGTGCGCACCTCCACCGGGAAGCTGATCTTGAAGTCCGAGCGCTCCACCAGCGCTTTCAGCGCGCCCAGCGCGGCGACCGCGGCTGCGCGGGGCAGTGCGTACTCCATCTCCACGAACCGCACCCGCCGCGGCGAGGTGAAGACCTTGTAGGGGATGTCGGTGTACGTACGGGCCGACAGCGCGCGGCTGGAGATCTTGGCGATGCCCGGTATGGCGGCCGGCACCGCCCGCCCGACGGTGCAGGCGAGCTGGAAGACCCCGTTGGACAGCAGCTCGTCCTCGATCCAGCCGCTGACCTTGCCGGGCGGCGCGGCGGGGCCCTGGCTGCGGTTGTTGCGCTTGGTGTTGCAGCTGCCGGTGTGCGGGAACCAGTAGAACTCGAAGTGCTCGTTCTCGGCGACGAGCTCGTCGAACCGGTCCGTCACCTCGTCGTAGGGCATCGGCTCCTCGCGGGCGGTCAGCAGGAACTCCGGCTCCACGGCGAAGGTGAGCTCGCTGATCACGCCCAGTGCGCCCAGGCCCAGCCGTGCCGCGGCGAACGCGTCCGGGTTCTCGTCGGCCGAGCAGGTCAGGACCGAGCCGTCGGCGGTGACCAGTTCCAGGGCGGTGATCTGGGCGGCGAGTGACGCCGAGGTCCGGCCGGTGCCATGGGTGCCGGTGGCGGTCGCCCCGGAGGCGGTCTGCGCCATGATGTCGCCCATGTTGGTCAGCGACAGCCCGTGGACGGCCAGCGTCTCGTTGAGGTGCTTGAGCGGGGTGCCGGCCGCCACGGTCACGGTGCCGGCCGCGCGGTCGATCCTGCGGACCCCGGTCAGCCGTTCGGGGCGGATCAGCAGCCCGTCGGTGGCGGCCGCCGGGGTGAAGGAGTGGCCGGTGCCGGCCGCCTTGACCGTCAGCCCGTCCGCGGCGGCCGCGCGGACCGCGGCGGCCAGTTCCTCGGTGCTCGCCGGGGCCACGCTCCGGGTGGGGCGGGCGGTGACATTGCCCGCCCAGTTGCGCCACGGTCCGGTCGTCGGGCCGCGCCCTCCCGAGCGGCCGACGGCGTTGCTGACTGCCATGGTGACGTCCCCTCCCGCGTGTCCGGCCCACGTTGGCGTGGGCGCATGATGCCAGTCACCGACGCGATATCCGGGCCGGGTGACGTACCTCACACACCCAGGGGACCGGTCGCAACCGCCCGGCTCCCGGACATGTCGTACCGACGGTAACTCCCCAGCGGGCGGGGCGTGTTCCGTTCGCGGAGCTCCGGCCGGGGCCGCGGAGTGATCGCACAAACGCGCCTGGCTCGCGGGTGGTGGAACGGACTGTGCGGACGCGCTCCCGCTACCGGAGGCTCGCGGAGGATGGCCTCCAGCTAGGCGACGCTCTCCTCGCTGCGCGGTTGCGGGACCGTGCCGTCGTGACCGGCCGGCGCCCCGGCCGCCGCCGGGTCCGTCGCCGACGGAGCGGGCTGCGGGCGGAGCCTGCGGTAGCCCGCGAAGGCCACCAGGGCGCCGAGCACCCCCGCCGCCCCCGGCACCAGATACCCCCGGGCCGCACCGGCGGCATCGACCACCCAGCCGGCCGCCGACGAACCCAGCGCGACGCCCACCGCCAGACCGGTGCTTGTCCAGCTCATGCCCTCGGTCAGCTTGGCCCGCGGCACATGCTCCTCGACCAGCGCCATCGTGGTCACCATCGTCGGGGCGATGGACAGCCCCGCGACGAACAGCGCGACGGCCAGCAGCGGCAGCGAGCCCACCAGTTGCAGCGGCACCATGCTCACCGCGATCGCGCAGACCCCCACGACGAAGCGGCGCGACGGATGCCCCTTCAGGTGCAGCAGCCCGAAGACGGCGCCGGCCGCACACGAGCCGAGTGCATAGACGGCCAGCACCAGACTGGCCGCGGCCTTGTGCCCGACCTCCTCGGCGAAGGCCACCGTCACCACATCGATCGCCCCGAAGATCGCCCCGGTCGCCACGAACGTCACCACCAGCACCTGCAGCCCCCGCGAGCGCAGCGCCGACCCCTTGGGGTGCAGCTCCTGCGGATGCGGCACCGGCTCCGTCGCACGCTGCGCCGTCAGCCAGAAGACGCCGACGGCCAGGAAGCCGGCCGCCAGCAGCGGACCGGCCTCCGGGAACCACGCGGTGGACAGGCCGATGGACAGGATCGGCCCGAAGATGAAGCACGTCTCGTCGACGATCGACTCCCACGCATAGGCGGTGTGCAGCTCGCGCGGGGAGCCCCGGTAGATCTCCGCCCAGCGGGCCCGGATCATCGAGCCGATGCTGGGCACGCACCCCGCGCCCGCCGCGAAGACGAACAGGATCCAGTCCGGCCAGCGCTGCAGCGCGCTCAGCAGCAGCCCGGCGACCGCGGCGATCGACACCAGGGCGGCCGGGCGCAGCACCCGCCTCTGGCCGTGCCGGTCCACCAGCCGGGAGATCTGCGGGCCGAGCACCGCGGCGGACAGCGCGAGGGTCGCGGACAGCGCGCCGGCCAGGCCGTAGCGCCCGGTCAGCTGGGAGACCATCGTGACGATGCCGACGCTCATCATCGACAGCGGCATCCGGCCCAGCAGTCCGGCGGCGGAGAACGACTTGGTACCGGGGCGGCCGAAGATGGCGCGGTAGGGACTGGGCAACGAGGGCGCTCCGCCGGTGAGGACCGAAGATCGGTAAGGAATGTCTGGCGCCGATACAGCTTACGGGCGGCAGGCCGCCGGCCGCCTCCGGATTTTCGGCCCGATGCCGGTCTCCCCCTCTCCACGCCGGGACTGCCCACCGCCGCTACGCCGGGACCTGCCCGCCGCACCCACCGGGACCTGCCCACCGCCCCCAAAGGAAGGGTGGCAGGATCGACGGCATGCCCGAACAGTGCGATCCCCGTCCTTATGACGCCCTGCTGCTGCTGTCCTTCGGCGGCCCCGAAGGGCCCGATGACGTCGTCCCGTTCCTGGAGAACGTCACCCGCGGCCGCGGCATCCCCCGTGAGCGCCTCAAGGAGGTGGGGCAGCACTACTTCCTGTTCGGCGGCGTGAGCCCGATCAACGCCCAGAACCGTGAGCTGCTCGACGCGCTGCGCACGGACTTCGCCGAGAACGGGCTGGACCTGCCCGTCTACTGGGGCAACCGCAACTGGGCGCCCTACCTGACCGACACCCTGCGCACCATGGTCCAGGACGGACACCGCCGGATCGCCGTCCTGGCGACCAGCGCCTACGCCTCGTACTCGGGCTGCCGCCAGTACCGCGAGAACCTCGCCGACGCCCTCGCCGCCCTGCAGGCCGAGGGCCTGGAGCTGCCGCGGGTCGACAAGCTGCGGCACTACTTCAACCACCCCGGCTTCCTCCGCCCGATGGCCGACGGTGTGCTGGCGTCGCTCGCGGAACTGCCCGCGGAGGTGCGCGAGGGCGCCCACCTCGCCTTCACCACCCACTCCATCCCCACCGCCGCGGCCGACACCTCCGGCACGCCCGCCGACCACACCCGGGGCGGCGAGGGCGGCGCCTATGTCGCCCAGCACCTCGACGCGGCGCGGGTGATCGCGGACGCCGTCCGTGCGGAGACCGGCGTGGACCACCCCTGGCGGCTCGTCTACCAGTCCCGCAGCGGCGCCCCGCACATTCCCTGGCTGGAGCCGGACATCTGCGACCACCTGGAAGAGGCGCACGCCGCGGGCGTCCCGGCCGTCGTCATGGCCCCCATCGGGTTCGTCTCGGACCACATGGAGGTCAGGTACGACCTCGACACCGAGGCCACCGCCAAGGCCGCCGAGCTGGGACTGCCGGTCGCCAGGTCGGCCACCGTGGGCGCCGACCCGCGGTTCGCCGCGGCCGTCCGCGACCTCCTCCTGGAGCGCGCGGCCGCGGAACGGGGCGGCACCCCGGAGCGCTGTGCCCTGGGTGCCCTCGGCCCGGGCCACGACCTGTGCCCGGTCGGCTGCTGTCCGGCGCGCACACCGCGCCCGGCCGCCGCCGGCGCCGACTGGCGGGGCCCGGTCGCCGAGGCCCCCGCGTAAGCCGTCCGCCCGCCCGACCACCGCCCGTCTGAGCAAGGAGCATCGTGCCCGACCCGCTGTCCCCCGACGCCCCGCAGACCGCCGCCACCTCGACCGACGCGCTCTACGACGAACTCCTCGAACTGGCCCTGGAGGCCGCCCGCCGTGCGGGGACCCTGCTGCGCGACGGCCGGCCCGCCGACCTCGGCGTCGCCGCCACCAAGTCCAGCCCCATCGACGTCGTCACCGAGATGGATCTCGCCTCCGAGAAGCTGATCACCGGCTTCCTGGGGGAGCACCGCCCCGACGACGGCTTCCTGGGCGAGGAGGGCGCCAGCACCGACGGCACCAGCGGCATCCGCTGGGTCATCGACCCCATCGACGGCACGGTGAACTATCTCTACGGGCTGCCGTCCTGGTCGGTGTCCATCGCGGCGGAGAAGGACGGCGAGGCCGTGGTCGGGGTCGTCGCCGCACCGATGCGGGGCGAGACCTGCCGGGCGGTCCTGGGCCGTGGTGCGTTCAACAACGGCGAGCGCCTCCACCACCGGCCCGCCCCGCCGCTCTCCCAGGCACTGCTCGGCACCGGCTTCGCCTACCTCGCCGAGCGCCGGGCCGCCCAGGCCGAGGTGCTGCGCACGCTGCTGCCACAGGTCCGGGACATCCGGCGCGGCGGCTCGGCCGCGATCGACCTGTGCGATGTGGCCTGCGGCCGGCTCGACGCCTACTACGAGCGGGGGCTGAACCCCTGGGACTCGGCGGCCGGCGCCCTGATCGCCCGCGAGGCCGGCGCGCTCACCGGCGGCCGCCCCGGCCGCCCGGCCTCCCACGAGCTGACCCTCGCCGCCTCCCCGGCCCTCTTCGCGCAGCTCCAGCCGCTGCTGGAGGAGCTCGGCGCCTGGCACGACTGACCCGGGCCCGCACGCGGGCATGACAGCGCCCCGGCACCATCCCCTGTGTGCCGGGGCGCTGTCGTCGTACGCCGGGAAGCGGTCAGGCGGTGCTGACCGCTCCGTAGCGCACGCCGTGCTCGGTCGCCAGTCGCTGCAGGTCCTCGAGCTCTGCCTGCTCGACCTCGGCGAGGAAGTCGTCGCCCGCAGCCCGGGCCCGGTCCAGATCGGCTTCCGTGTTCTGTATGCGCTGCAAAATGCCTGCGGTGAACGCGTCCATGTGCGCCCCCTCGTCGTGGGTCGGTGGCACGGGGGTGTGCCGACGGGTGGGTGATCACTGCGTGGTCCCTGCGATGGATCAGTTCGTGGCAAAGGGTGCTTAAAGTTGCCTAATAAACAGGGCGTGATCGCGGGTGTGCAGTCGTCCTCCCCACCCGGTACCTCAGGGAAACCTCAACCGGCCCAGGAATCATGCCCGTCGGGCGTCGCGGGCCGCTGTCCACCCCTCCGCACCCCTCTTACCGCCGGTTTATGGCTCTTCGGGGCAGGATGGAAGAGCTTTCAGACAAGTTTTGCCTGCCCGTGAGGGCCCTGAGGAAGGACTAGCGACGTGCGTGTTCTCGTCGTCGAGGACGAGCAGCTGCTCGCCGATGCGGTGGCCACCGGACTACGCCGGGAGGCCATGGCCGTCGACGTGGTCTACGACGGCGCTGCCGCGCTGGAACGGATAGCGGTCAACGACTACGACGTCGTCGTGCTCGACCGTGACCTCCCGGTCGTCCACGGTGACGACGTCTGCCGCAAGATCGTCGAGCTGGGCATGCCCACCCGGGTCCTGATGCTCACCGCCTCCGGCGATGTCAGCGACCGTGTCGAGGGCCTGGAGATCGGCGCCGACGACTACCTCCCCAAGCCGTTCGCGTTCACCGAGCTGACCGCCCGGGTCCGCGCGCTGGGGCGCCGTACGACCGTCGCGCTGCCGCCCGTGCTGGAGCGGGCCGGCATCAAGCTCGACCCCAATCGCCGCGAGGTCTTCCGCGACGGCAAGGAGGTCCAGCTCGCGCCGAAGGAATTCGCGGTGCTGGAGGTCCTGATGCGCAGCGAGGGCACGGTCGTCTCGGCCGAGCAGCTCCTGGAGAAGGCCTGGGACGAGAACACCGACCCGTTCACCAACGTCGTACGGGTCACGGTCATGACGCTGCGCCGCAAGCTCGGCGAGCCCGCGGTGATCGTCACCGTCCCCGGCTCGGGATACCGGATCTGACCGGCGATGCCCTCCCTGCCCTCGTTCTCCAAGGCGGCCGCCCCGCCGCCGCCCCTGCCCCCCAAGCCCACCTGGGACCCCCGGCCGGTCAACGTCCGGCCGTTCCCGTGGCTGCGCCCCACGATCCGTATACGCCTGACCCTGCTGTACGGCGGCATGTTCCTGATGGCCGGGATCGTGCTGCTGACGATCATCTACATGCTGGCCGCGGACGCGCTGCACGACGGCAGCGCGCTGCCCCTGAAGATCCTCGGCGGCAAGTTCCAGTCGACCAGTGACCTCTGCGACCTGCCCACCAAGACGTCGGGACCGCTGCTCCAGGAGGCCGTCGAGCAGTGCCTCCAGCATCAGCGCGCGCTGGCCCTCAACAGCCTCCTCAACCGCTCGCTGCTGGCGCTGCTGGGGCTGACGGTGGTGGCCTTCGCGTTCGGTTACGCGATGGCGGGGCGGGTGCTGGCGCCGCTGGGGCGGATCACGCGCACCGCACAGCGGGTGGCGGGCTCGGACCTGCACCGCCGCATCGAGCTGGGCGGGCCCGACGACGAGCTCAAGGAGCTCGCCGACACCTTCGACGAAATGCTGGACCGCCTCGACCGGGCCTTCGAGTCGCAGCGTCGGTTCGTGTCCAACGCCTCGCACGAGTTGCGCACCCCTCTGGCGATCAACCGCACGCTGCTGGAGGTCCAGCTCGCCGACCCGGACGCGTCCCCCGAGCTCGCACAGCTCGGCAAGACGCTGCTGGCCACCAACGAGCGCAGCGAACAGCTCGTGGAGGGCCTGCTGCTGCTCGCCCGCAGCGAGAACAAGGTCGTCGACAAGAAGCCGGTCGATCTGTCCGAGGTCGCCTCGCAGGCCGTCGACCAGACCCGCGAGGAGGCGCACAGCAAGGGCGTGGAGCTGCGCGGGATCCGCCAGCAGGTCTTCGTGCAGGGCAACGGCGTCCTGCTGGAGCGCATCGCGCTCAACCTCGTCCAGAACGCGGTGCGCTACAACGTGCCCGAGGACGGCTGGGTCGAGGTCGCCACCGAGCCCCAGCCGGGCTGTGCGGTGCTGGTGGTCGCCAATACGGGCCCGGTGGTCCCGGCGTATGAGGTGGAGAACCTCTTCGAGCCGTTCCGGCGGCTGCGGACCGAGCGCACCGGCAGCGACAAGGGCGTCGGTCTGGGCCTGTCCATCGTGCGCTCGGTGGTCCGCGCACACGACGGCACGATCACCGCCGCACCCCGCGAAGGCGGCGGGCTCGTGATGCGCGTCGTCCTGCCGCTCTGATGCAGGCCACAGGGCGGTTGTGCGCCTGCTGGAGGCACTGCGCGCCCCGGTGCGCAGTCGTCGGACATCCGTGCGTACGATCGCCCGTCTCGCGGCCGTACACCGCCTCGCCTCCCGGTTTGACGTGGAGGGGGGTCTGCGGGGATCCTTCGCCGAGTTCGCTTTGCGCGGAATTGAACCGGTCCGCCCGCTGGTCTGTGCGTGTGTGATGCCTCACAGACGGGAAGTTCCGGCCATCTACGCTCCGTGAGCGAAATGGCCGTCGGAATGCCTGGGACGTCCGGGTTTCCGGGGGGTCAGATCACGGGAAGTACAGGTGATGGGCTGCGCGAGGTGCGACATTCGGACCGTGTACGGTCCTGATCGCCATCCAAACCGATCACCTCTTCAGGGGTGCGGTTGGGTGTCGATTGAGTAACAGACCTTGATGTGAGGCAAAATCTCCGCCTCAGGTCGGGCACAAGTCCGGCCTCTCACGCGTTACGAGCGCTGAGACACCGCAGACACCCAGAGGGGGAGAGCGAAAATGGCTACGGATTACGACACCCCACGCAAGACCGACGACGACCTCAACGAGGACAGCATTGAAGAGCTGAAGTCGCGGCGGAACGACAAGTCCGCCTCGGCGGTCGACGTCGACGAGTTCGAGCAGGCCGAGGGCCTGGAGCTGCCGGGCGCGGACCTGTCCAACGAAGAGCTGGCCGTGCGCGTGCTGCCCAAGCAGCAGGACGAGTTCACGTGCATGAGCTGCTTCCTGGTCCACCACCGCAGCCAGCTCGCCGCGGAGGACAAGAACGGGCAGCCGATCTGCCGCGACTGCGCGGCCTGAGCCCGGTCTACGCCGTGACAGGCGTGAACCCGTTCCGTAAGGGCCCCAAGGGCGGACCCGGTCCGGCGGCCGGCGCACGAGCACACGAGGAAACTGCGCCCGTGCCCGCCGATCCGACCGCCCTTCCCACGGAGCGGACACCCGGTGCATTGCAGGAGCGGGGCCACCGGGCCTCGCTCGCGGCCCTGACCGGCCGCGGTGCCACCCGGGGCGGCGGCAGGCTACGGGGGCTGATCGCCGCGATTGCCGACCGCATCATCGACACCGCCCCGCGGATCCCGGCCCGCGATCTTGCGACACTGCGCGCCCAGTTCCCCGGACTGACCCCCGAGGACCTGGCCGACAAGCTCGTCGCGGGCGCCTGCGCGGCCACCGCAACCGTCGGAGCGGGCGTCGGCGCGGCAGTGATGCTGCCCGTACCGCCCGCCATGCCGGCCGAGCTGGCCGCCGAGGTCACCGGTGTCGCCGCGGTCGAGATCAAGCTGATCGCCGAGCTGCACGAGGTCTACGGTCTGCGGCCGGCTGGGAATTTCCGGCAGCGCGCGATGGCCTGCCTGACCTCCTGGGCCGAGGAGCGGGGCATCGACCTCGCCAAGCCCGCCTCGCTGAACATCGCCCTCGGCGGGCAGATGAGGCGGGAACTGCGCCAGCAGATCATGAAGCGCACCCTGCGCAACCTCCCCAACCTCGCGCCGTTCATGATCGGCGCCGTCGTCGGCGCGTTCATGAACCGCAGGGACACCAGAAGACTTGCGGAGAAGATCCGTAAGGACCTGCGCGCGCACCAGGTCCCCTGGGACGACCTTCCCGGATCCGCGCCGGCCGCGCCGGGCAACGGCTGACGAAGCCGGAGGGGCCCGTCGTCCCGCCGGGCGGCACCCGCCGGGTCCCCGGCGCCGGTCAAGCGCGTACGGCCGCCAGCGCCGCCACCAGCCGCTCCGGCTCCCGCGTCGAGAGATAGGCGTACGGCGTCGGGTCCTCGGGGTCGGTGATCTCCACCCGCACCGCGGTGCGGACATAGCTGCGCAGCAGCATGAACGCGCGGGCATCGGCCTTGTACGTACGCCAGGCCAGCGCCTCGTCCGCGTCCAGCGCCCGCGCCTCACCCAGCGCGGACGCGGGGATCTTCGCCTCGCCGGCGATCAGTGCGCCGCCCACCACCCGGATCCGTGCCGAGCCGTACGCGCTCACCGCCACCGCGGACAGCGCCGCGCCCCCGATCAGTCCGCCGAGCATCGGCAGCGTCCCCACGGGGAGCAGCATCAGGGCGCAGGCGACGCCGATCAGCGCGGCGATCACCCACCAGGACCGGGGCGCGGTGAGACGTTCTTCGTACGACGGCATGGCTCCAGCTTGGCACGGCGGCGCGGGGCCGTGACGTGCGCGGGTAGGGTCTGCACTCGTGAGTGGAACTGACGAACCCAGGGCGCGGCTGACGCCACCGAAGGACGCCGTCGCTCCGGTCCGGCATGCCGAGGCGCCGGCACCCGGAGAACTCCTCGGCACGCACTACGACCGGTGCTTCGGCTGCGGCACGGGACAGTCGCACGGCCTGCACCTGGAGGCGCGGGCCGGCGAGGGCGTGAGCGTACGGGCGGAGTTCACCGTCAAGGAGGCCCACCAGGGTGCGCCCGGTCTGGCGCACGGCGGGGTGCTGGCCACCGCGCTGGACGAGACGCTCGGCTCGCTGAACTGGCTGCTGCGGGTGATCGCGGTGACCGGCCGGCTGGAGACCGACTTCGTCCGGCCGGTGCCGCTGGGTACGGTGCTGCATCTGGACGCGCGGGTCACCGCGGTGCACGGACGGAAGATCTACTCGACGGCCGTGGGGCGCATAGACGGCCCGGACGGTCCGGTCGCGGTGCGCGCCGAGGCCGTCTTCATCGAGGTGAAGGTCGACCACTTCATCGACAACGGACGCGCCGAGGAGATCCAGGCGGCGATGGCCGACCCGGACCAGGCCAAGCGCGCGCGTGCCTTCGAGGTGAACCCGTGAGTGAGGGACGAAAGCCCGTGGAGGTGCTGCTGCGGCGGCTGGACCCGGACGTACCGGTTCCGTCGTACGGGCATCCCGGCGACGCCGGCGCGGATCTGGTGACCACCGAGGCCGCCGAGCTGGCGCCGGGGGAGCGCACCGTGCTGCCCACCGGGGTGTCGATCGCCCTTCCCGACGGGTATGCGGCATTTGTGCATCCACGGTCCGGGCTGGCCGCGCGGTGCGGACTGGCGCTGGTGAATGCCCCCGGGACGGTGGATGCCGGGTACCGTGGAGAGATCAAGGTGATCGTGGTCAATCTGGACCCGCGCGAGAGCGTGCGGTTCGAACGATTCGACCGGATCGCCCAACTGGTCGTCCAGCAGGTCGAGAAGGTGCGCTTCCACGAGGTGGCGGAACTTCCCGGCTCGGCGCGGGCCGAGGGGGGATTCGGTTCCACCGGCGGTCATGCGGCGGTGGACGGCTCCACGGGCGGGAATGAATACGCATCGGTCGGTGCCGACCGGGAAGGACAGTGACGTGTTCGGACGTCGCAAGAAGAACGAGGCTCCTGAAGAGTCGGCCATGGACACCACGCTCGCCGACGAGCAAGCGGTGAGCGACGCCGACGAGGACGAGGCGGAACAGCGGCTCAGTCTTCCGCCCGCGCCGCGCCCCGACGGCCCCTGGGACGCGTCGGAGGTCTCCGAGCCCGGTGAGGGCCGGGTGGACCTCGGCGGCCTGTTCGTGCCCGGTGTCGAGGGCATGGAGCTTCGGGTGGAGGTCGCCGGTGACGCCATCGTCGCCGCGACCGTGGTGCTGCAGGACAGCGCCGTACAGCTGCAGGCCTTCGCCGCCCCCAAGAACGAGGGGATCTGGGGCGAGGTCCGCGAGGAGATCGCCGCCGGCATCACCCAGCAGGGCGGGGTCATCGACGAGGTCGAGGGCCCGCTGGGCTGGGAGCTGCGCGCCCAGGTACCCGTACAGCTGCCGGACGGCACCAACGGTGTGCAGGTCGTGCGCTTCATCGGCGTCGACGGCCCCCGGTGGTTCCTGCGTGGTGTGATCTCCGGCCAGGGCGCGGTGCAGCCGCAGGCCGCGGGCGTGCTGGAGCACATCTTCCGGGACACCGTCATCATCCGCGGTGACGCCCCGATGGCGCCGCGTGACCCGATCGTCCTGAAGCTGCCGGACGACGCCCAGATGGTGCCGGACGGTGTGCAGCAGGAGTCGGTCGAGCAGTCGCGCTTCGGCGGCGGTGTGGAGCGTCTGGAACGCGGACCGGAGATCACCGAGATCCGCTGACACCTCCGGCGGCCGGGCGACGCGCGAGCGCCCCGGTGACGGCTGGATCGTGACGGTCGTAAGGGCCCGTACTCCCCGGAAGGGGGTGCGGGCCCTCGTCGTTCGTGCAGGTCAGGCCGAGATGCGTAGGAATTCCGTCAACGGGGCGCTAATGGCCGTAAGGGAGGCGTCAACAGCGGTCACAGGCGGCGGGAAGGGCGCTTTGCTCTAGGAGTCCTTACCTCCTCATCCCTCTAGGAGCACCCGATGGCCGACGTGGCCTTCGTCGTCGTCACCCTCGCGGTCTTCGCGCTGGTGGCTCTCGTCGCCAAGGGGGTGGCGAAGCTGTGACCGTCGAGAACACCGTCGGCCTGATCGTGGCCGTCGCCCTGCTGGGTTACCTGGTCCTCGCCCTCGTCTTCCCGGAGAGGTTCTGAGGTGTCCAGCGCTGCTGCCGCGGCGGGCCAGATGAGCCCCGCTCTCGCCGGCGTGCTCCAGCTGACAGCGCTCACCGCGGCGCTGGCGCTGGCGTACCGCCCCCTCGGCGACTACATGGCCGCCGTCTACCACTCGCCCAAGCACCTCCGCATCGAAAAGGTCATCTACCGCTGCATCGGCGCCAATGCGGACGCCGAGATGCGCTGGCCGGCCTATCTGCGCGGCGTCCTGGCCTTCTCCGCGGCGGGCGTGCTCCTCCTCTACCTGCTCCAGCGCCTCCAGGGCGGGCTGCCGCTGTCCCTCGGCTTCGCTTCGATCAGCCCGGACCAGGCGTTCAACACCGCGGCGTCCTTCGTCACCAACACCAACTGGCAGTCCTACAGCGGCGAGCAGGCCATGGGCCACGTCGTGCAGACCGCCGGACTCGCGGTGCAGAACTTCGTGTCCGCCGCCACCGGCATGGCCGTCGCCGTCGCGCTGGTCCGCGGGTTCGCCCGGTCCCGCACCGGCGACCTCGGCAACTTCTGGGCCGACCTGGTCCGCGGCACCGTACGGGTACTCGTCCCGATCGCGGTCCTCGGCGCCCTCGTCCTGGTCGCCTGCGGAGCCGTCCAGAACTTCTCCGGCATCCACGAGGTCGGCCAGTTCATGGGCGGCGCCCAGCAGACCAACGGAGGCGCGGTCGCCTCCCAGGAGGTCATCAAGGAACTGGGCACCAACGGGGGCGGCTACTTCAACGCCAACTCCGCCCACCCCTTCGAGAACCCCAGCGCCTTCAGCAACCTCTTCGAGATCTTCCTGATCCTCGTCATCCCGTTCGCGCTGACCCGCACCTTCGGCAAGCTCGTCGGGAACGTGAAGCAGGGGTACGCCATCCTGGCCACGATGGGCGTCATCTGGCTCGGCTTCACGGCGCTGATGATGTGGACCGAGTCCGCCCACGGCGGCCCGGCCCTGCAGGCCGCGGGCGCCGCCATGGAAGGCAAGGAGACCCGCTTCGGCGTCGGCGCCTCCTCGATCTTCTCGGTGGCCACCACCCTGACCTCCACCGGCGCGGTGGACGCCTTCCACTCCTCGTTCACCGCCTTCGGCGGCGGCATCCAGCTGCTCGGCATGATGCTGGGCGAACTCGCCCCCGGCGGCGTCGGCTCCGGGCTCTACGGCATGCTCGTGATGGCGACCATCGCGGTGTTCCTCGCCGGCCTGATGGTGGGCCGCACCCCCGAATACCTCGGCAAGAAGATCGGCACCCGCGAGATCAAGCTCGCCGCCTGCTACCTCCTCATCACACCGACCCTGGTGCTCGGCTTCGCCGCCGCTTCGATGGTGCTGCCGGACGCACTGGGCTCGATGCTCAACACCAAGGCGCTGGGCGCCGGTTCGCACGGCTTCTCCGAAGTCCTCTACGCCTACACCTCCGGCGCCAACAACAACGGCTCCGCGTTCGCCGGACTGAACGCCAACACCCCCTGGTACAACACCACGATCGGTCTGGCGATGCTGCTCGGCCGCTTCCTGCCGATGGTGTTCGTGCTCGCCCTGGCCGGTTCGCTCGCAGAGCAGCAGCCGGTGCCGCAGACCGCGGGCACCCTGCGTACCGAAAAGCCGCTCTTCGCCGGGCTGCTTGTCGGCACGATCCTGATCATCACCGGTCTGACCTACTTCCCGGCACTGGCCCTCGGGCCGCTGGCGGAGGGGCTGTCATGACCGCCCCCGTGAAACCGGAAGGGCCCGGCACCATGGCCTCCAGCTCGACAGCTACTCCGCCCCGCGCCCCGCACCAGGACGTCCCCGGCGGGCACCAGCCCGGCGACGGCCGTGTGGGCGGCGGTCTCTTCGATCCCCAGCAACTGCTCACGTCCCTGCCGGACGCGATACGCAAGCTCGACCCGCGGGTGATGGTCAAGTCCCCCGTGATGTTCGTGGTCGAGGTCGGCTCCGTGCTGACCACGATCTTCGCCTGCACCTCCCCGACGGACTGGTTCGGCTGGGCGATCGCCGCCTGGCTGTGGCTGACCGTGCTCTTCGCCAACCTCGCCGAGGCGGTCGCCGAGGGCCGTGGCAAGGCGCAGGCCGACACCCTGCGCAAGGCCAAGACCGACACCGTGGCGCGCCGGATCGACGGCGCGGCCGAGGAGCAGGTCCCCGGTACGGCGCTGCGCATCGGTGACCTGGTGGTCTGTGAGGCCGGCGACATCATCCCCGGTGACGGCGATGTCGTGGAAGGCGTGGCCTCCGTCGACGAGTCCGCGATCACCGGTGAATCGGCGCCCGTCATCCGCGAGTCCGGCGGTGACCGCTCCGCGGTGACCGGCGGGACGAAGGTGCTCTCCGACCGCATCGTCATCAAGATCACGACGAAGCCCGGTGAGACCTTCATCGACCGGATGATCAACCTCGTCGAGGGCGCCGCACGGCAGAAGACCCCCAACGAGATCGCGCTCAACATCCTGCTCGCGTCGCTCACCATCGTCTTCCTGCTGGCGGTCGTCACGCTCCAGCCGTTCGCGATCTACGCGGGCGCCGAACAGCCCATGATCGTGCTGCTCGCCCTGCTGGTCTGCCTGATCCCGACGACGATCGGCGCACTGCTCTCGGCCATCGGCATCGCCGGTATGGACCGGCTCGTACAGCGCAACGTCCTGGCCATGTCCGGCCGTGCCGTCGAAGCCGCAGGCGATGTATCGACATTGCTGCTCGACAAGACCGGCACCATCACCCTCGGCAACCGTCAGGCCGCCGAGTTCGTGCCGGTGGACGGCACCACCGAAGCCGAGATCGCCGACGCGGCCCAGCTGTCGTCACTGGCCGACGAGACCCCCGAGGGCCGCTCCATCGTCGTCCTCGCCAAGGAGAAGTACGGACTGCGCGAGCGCCACCAGGGTGAGTTGACGGGCGCCGAGTGGACGCCGTTCACCGCCCAGACACGGATGTCGGGTGTGGACGTCGACGGGCGCACGGTCCGTAAGGGCGCGTCCGGTGCGGTCATCGCCTGGGTCCAGGAGCGCGGCGGCGACGTTGCGCGGGATGCCGACGCGCTCAGCAACGCCATCTCGGAGGCCGGCGGCACGCCGTTGCTGGTGGCCGTCGAGGACGACAAGGGCCCCCGCGTCCTGGGCGTCATCCACCTCAAGGACGTCGTCAAGGAGGGCATGCGCGAACGCTTCGTCGAACTGCGCAGGATGGGCATCAAGACGGTCATGATCACGGGCGACAACCCGCTGACGGCCAAGGCCATCGCCGACGAGGCGGGCGTGGACGACTTCCTCGCGGAAGCCACCCCCGAGGACAAGATGGCGCTCATCAAGCGTGAACAGGCCGGCGGCAAGCTGGTCGCCATGACCGGCGACGGCACCAACGACGCCCCGGCCCTCGCCCAGGCGGACGTCGGCGTGGCCATGAACACCGGTACCTCGGCCGCCAAGGAAGCCGGGAACATGGTGGACCTGGACTCCAACCCGACCAAGCTCATCGAGATCGTGGAGATCGGCAAGCAACTACTGATCACCCGGGGCGCGCTGACGACCTTCTCGATCGCCAACGACGTTGCGAAGTACTTCGCGATCATCCCGGCGATGTTCGCGGTGGCCTACCCGGGCCTGGACACCCTCAACGTCATGCGGCTGTCCAGCCCCGACTCCGCGATCCTCTCGGCCATCATCTTCAATGCGCTGGTCATCGTCGCCCTGGTACCGCTCGCCCTCAAGGGCGTGCAATACCGGCCGGTCAGCGCCGACCGGATGCTGCGGCGCAACCTCGCCGTCTACGGACTCGGCGGCCTGATCGCCCCGTTCATCGGCATCAAGCTCATCGATCTGCTCATCTCCCTCATCCCCGGAATCGGGTGACCGCCGTGAACAACTCCGTACGCAACACCGCCCGCTTGATGGGGGCGGGCCTGCGCGCCCTGCTCGTACTGACCGTGGTCTGCGGGATCATCTATCCACTGGTGGTCACCGGCGTGGCACAGGCGGCGTTCCCCGGCAAGGCCAACGGCTCCGAGGTGAGCTCCCACGGCAAGGTCGTCGGCTCGTCGCTGCTCGGCCAGCGCTACGACAAGGGCAAGGACAAGGAGGGCAACCCGGTCCCGGACCTGAAGTTCTTCCAGCCGCGCCCCTCGGCCGGGCTGGGCAGCAACCGGACCAACGGCGTCAACACGCAGTACGACCTCCAGGTTTCCGGAGCGTCCAACCTGGGCGCCACCAACACCGACCTCGTCAAAGCGGTGAAGGAGCGCAAGCGGTGGGTCTCCGAGACGTACGGGGTACCTCAGTCGAAGGTCCCGGCGGACGCCGTCACCTCGTCCGGCTCCGGCCTCGACCCGGACATCTCCCCGGCGTACGCCGAGCTGCAGGCCGACCGGGTCGCCAAGGAGAACCGACTTCCCGCGGACATGGTGCGTCAGCTGGTCAAGAGCCACACGGACGGGCGCCAGCTCGGCTTCATGGGGGAACCGCGGGTGAATGTCCTGGAGTTGAATGTTGCTCTGCGGGACCTGGTGCAGGGGGGATAGGGGCACGGGCCGAGCGGGGGTGCAGCGGCTGAGGGTGTGGGTGAGGCGGCCTCGGAGGGCTCTTCTCCGGGGCGCCCGCCTGATGCATCGCCATGCGCCTTCCGCCGCTTGGGGCTTGATGACCGCGGCTTTCCGGTCGCCGGCCTTCACAGGTGCCACCCCACCGGCGTGACTGTGCGGCGGGCGGCTGCTTTTCGGCGGATTCCCGGGTCGATCCGGGAGTTTTCCACAGGCGTTGCCCGCCGCGCTGCGCCGTACGCATACTGACGCAACCGGCAGGCGAGAGGGATCCGGCGACCCGGATCCGGCGCCGCGGGGCCCGGTGACGGGGGATCCGGGGAGGGACCTGAGAAGTGGGGGAGCGGACCATGAACGGCGGGGGAAACACCACCGGGGCCGGGGAGAGCCGGCGGGCGACAGCCGTCGCGGAGAGCGCGCGGGCGATGGTCGTCGTCGAGGACCTGCACCGCAGTTACGGGAGCGACGCCGGCGCCGTACACGCCCTGCGCGGGGTGTCCTGCCGGGTACCGCGCGGCGAACTGGTCGCCCTGCGCGGCCGTTCCGGATCCGGCAAGACGACACTCCTCAACCTCATCGGAGGCCTGGACACCCCGGACTCCGGGCGGATCGTCGTCGACGGCACGCCGCTCGACGGCCTCGGTGAGAGCGGCCTGCTGGAGATGCGCCGCGACCGTATCGGCTTCGTCTTCCAGTCCTTCGGACTGATACCGATCCTGAGCGCCGCCGAGAACGTCGGAGTGCCGCTGCGGTTGCGCAAGGTCGCGCCACGCGAGCGGGAGGAGCGCGTCGCTCTCCTGCTGTCCCTGGTGGGCCTGGCCGGCCATGCCGCGCAGCGTCCCGGCGAGCTCTCCGGCGGCCAGCAACAGCGCGTGGCGATAGCCCGCGCACTCGCCAACCGTCCCGCGCTGCTCATCGCCGACGAGCCCACGGGGCAACTGGACGCCGAGACCGGCATGGAGGTGATGGAGCTGCTGCGCGCCGTGGTCCGCAGCGAGGGTGTCACGGCCCTGGTCGCCACCCATGACCCCAACCTCCTCGGCCTCGCCGACCGCGTCCTGCAACTGAGCGACGGACTGATCACGGAGGAGGGGTAGGGGCGGAGGTAGGGGCAGAGGCTGGGGG
>NZ_SDIF01000099.1 GCF_004122735.1 Streptomyces sioyaensis
GGGTGTGGTGGATGCGGGTGGGGAGTAGGGGCGAAGGTGCCGGAGGGCTCGTCCCGTAGAGCGGGCAACGACGAATCGGGGGGACTGTCGGTCCGCAACGAGGGATCGTCCGTCCGCAACGAGGGGTCGTCCGACGGAGTGGGTGCCGTCCGGTGCGGCGGGCGAAGCGCCGGCCGGGCGGGCGATGGATGTGCGGCTCGTCCGGGCGAGTAGGTGGCGGAATCGGGGGGATCGTCCCGGATCGTTGTGTGGCTCGATACGCAGAGTGTCCACAGGGCGAAACCGGGTCGCATGGGTACCCCGGGTCTCCCATACGCTTGTCCTGTGACACCCGCTGAGCTCTCCCGTACCGTCCTGCGCTCCGTGCGTGGTGCGGTGGAGGAGCAGGAGCTCTCCGTGCCCGTGCCGGCGCGGATCGTGGTGCGGCCGTCGCCGCGCCCCGGGTGTGGGGACTACGCCTCCAATGTCGCGCTGCAGCTCGCCAAGCCGGCGGGCCGGCCGGCCCGCGAGGTGGCCGAGATTCTGCGGAAGCGGCTGGCCGGGAGCCCCGGGATCGCCCGGGTCGAGATCGCCGGGCCGGGGTTCTTGAATTTCACGCTGGGGGACGAGGCGCAGGTCGCCCTGGTGCGGGACGTGCTGGCGCAGGGGGATCGGTACGGGGACCGGAGTGCCCCCCGTACCCACGGTGGCCGGAGTGCCCGGACGGCAGAAGCCGGTTCGGTCGACGGTTCCGCTCCGGCCGACGGTGCCCTGGCCGGTTCCGGTGCTCGTGAAGTGGTGGTGGGCGAGGCGTTGGCGCGGATCGAGGCGGCGGCCGGAGTACCGGACTCCAGGTGCGTCCACGCTGTCCCCCACCCGTCCGACCTCGTCGCGCTCCTCGCCCGTCTTGGCTCCGACGAAGCGCGCTGGGTGCTGTTGCGGCCGGCCGCGCATGATCCGGTGCGGGTGCCGGAGCGGCCCGTGCAGCGGGAGAGCAATCCGCGGTTCCGGGTGCAGTACGCGCACGCCCGGGCCCGGGCGCTGCTGCGGAACGCGGGTGAGCTGGGGTTTTCGGGGGAGCCGGGGGAGATGGGGCGTCCGGTGGCCGAGGGCGCCGCGGGTGTCCCGGAGGAGGCGGCGCGACCGTCCGGGCCCGGGGACGGGGCCGGAACGCAGGCCGCTTCCGCCGCCCGGCCGCTTCAGGGGCTGCTCACTCTTCTCGCCACCTACCCCTCCGTCGTCGAGACCGCCGCACGGCTGCGGGCGCCGGACCGGGTGGTGCGGCATCTGGAGGCGACCGCGGACGCGTTCTTCCGCTGGCACGACGATTTTCCGCCACTGCCCGTCGGGGAGCAGAAACCCTTGGCCGTGCACCGTGCCCGGCTGGCGCTCGCCGAAGCCGCCGGGACGGTGCTAGCCAACGGCCTGCGTCTGCTCGGCATCTCCGCTCCCGAACACCTCTGAACGATTTTGAGGGGATCTCCACTGTCATGAGTCGCTCCGCGCATCCCGCAGGGCCCCGGCATGCCGACGTGTTGCCCGAGGGGCACTACGCCGGGCCGCCCGCCGATCTCAACACGCTGGACCCGCGCGTCTGGTCGCGTACGGTCCAGCGCAATGCCGACGGTGTGGTCACCGTCGGAGGGCTGGACGTCACCGCGCTCGCCGAGGAGTTCGGTACGCCGGCGTACTTCCTCGACGAGGACGACTTCCGGGCGCGCTGCCGGGCCTGGAAGGACGCCTTCGGGCCGGGGGCCGACGTGTTCTACGCCGGGAAGGCCTTCCTGTCGCGCGCCATCGTGCGCTGGCTGAACGAGGAGGGGCTCAACCTCGACGTCTGCTCCGGCGGCGAGCTGGCCACGGCGCTGGCGGCCGGCATGCCGGCCGAGCGGATCGCGCTGCACGGCAACAACAAGAGCACCGAGGAGATCACCCGCGCCGTGGAGGCGGGGGTCGGGCGGATCGTGCTCGACTCGTTCCAGGAGATCGTGCGGGTCGCGCACATCGCGGAGCGGCTGGGCAGGCGCCAGCGGGTGCAGATCCGGGTCACGGTCGGTGTCGAGGCGCATACGCACGAATTCATCGCGACCGCGCACGAGGACCAGAAGTTCGGCATCGCGCTGGCGGGCGGCCAGGCGGCCGAGGCCGTGCGGCGCGCGCTCAAGCTGGACGGGCTGGAACTCATCGGAATTCACAGCCATATCGGGTCGCAGATCTTCGACATGGCCGGATTTGAGGTGTCCGCCCGCCGTGTCGTGCAATTGCTGACCGAAGTGCGCGACGAGCACGGCATCGAGCTGCCCGAGATCGATCTGGGCGGTGGCCTCGGCATCGCGTACACCTCGGACGACGACCCGCGCGAGCCGCACGAGATCGCGGCGGCGCTGGGTGACATCGTGCGCCGCGAGTGCGCGGCGGCGGGGCTGGCGGTGCCGCGGCTGTCGGTCGAGCCCGGGCGGGCGATCGTCGGGCCGACGGCGTTCACGCTGTACGAGGTCGGCACGGTCAAGGAGCTGGAGGGGCTGCGGACGTATGTGTCCGTGGACGGCGGGATGTCGGACAACATCCGCACCGCGCTGTACGACGCGGAGTACAGCGTGGCCCTGGTCTCGCGGACCTCGGACGCCGAGCCGATGCTGTCGCGGGTGGTCGGCAAGCACTGCGAGAGCGGGGACATCGTCGTACGCGACGCCTTCCTGCCGGCCGATGTGGCGCCCGGGGACCTGCTCGCGGTGCCGGCCACCGGTGCGTACTGCCGTTCCATGGCGAGCAACTACAACCACTCGCTGCGGCCGCCGGTCGTAGCTGTCAGGAACGGTGCGGCGAGGGTGATCGTCCGGCGGGAGACGGAGGAAGATCTCCTGCGGTTGGACGTCGGGTAGGGCCGGATCGCCGGGCCCCGACCCGGGATGAAATAAATGTCTCGGCATCTGGACGACGGACGGAAACCGCCGTCCGGTGCGTGAGACTGGTGCATGAAGCAAGCTGAAAATCGCTGATCGATGAGAAGCAGAGGTCGAATGATGCGTACGCGTCCGCTGAAGGTGGCGCTCCTGGGCTGTGGTGTTGTCGGCTCAGAGGTGACGCGCATCATGACGACGCACGCCGACGATCTCGCCGCCCGCATCGGTGCGCCCGTGGAGCTCGCCGGGATCGCCGTCCGCCGCCCCGACAAGGTGCGCGAGGGCGTCCCGGCCGAGCTGATCACCACCGACGCGACCGCGCTGGTCAAACGCGGCGACATTGATGTCGTGATCGAGGTGATCGGCGGCATCGAGCCGGCCCGCACGCTGATCACCACCGCCTTCGAGCACGGCGCGAGCGTGGTCTCCGCCAACAAGGCGCTGGTCGCGGCGGACGGCGCGGCGCTGCACGCGGCGGCCGAGGCCAAGGGCGCGGATCTGTATTACGAGGCCGCCGTCGCCGGTGCGATCCCGCTGGTGCGGCCGCTGCGCGAGTCGCTGGCCGGCGACAAGGTCAACCGGGTGCTCGGCATCGTCAACGGCACGACCAATTTCATTCTCGACAAGATGGATTCGACCGGCGCGGGCTACAGCGAGGCGCTGGACGAGGCGACCGCCCTGGGCTACGCGGAGGCCGACCCGACCGCCGACGTCGAGGGCTTCGACGCCGCCGCCAAGGCCGCCATCCTGGCCGGCATCGCCTTCCACACCCGCGTGACCATCGACGATGTGCACCGCGAGGGCCTCACGGAGGTCACCGCCGCCGACATCGCCTCCGCCAAGCGCATGGGGTGCACGGTCAAGCTGCTGGCGATCTGCGAGCGGGCCGCGGACGGCGCGTCCGTCACCGCGCGGGTGCACCCCGCGATGATTCCGCTCACGCATCCGCTCGCCTCCGTCCGTGAGGCGTACAACGCGGTCTTCATCGAGGCCGACGCGGCCGGTCAGCTGATGTTCTACGGGCCGGGCGCGGGCGGTTCGCCCACCGCCTCCGCGGTCCTCGGCGACCTCGTGGCGGTCTGCCGCAACAAGCTCTCCGGCACCACCGGGCCCGGCGAGTCCGCCTACACACGGCTGCCGGTCAGCCCCATGGGCGCGGTCATCACGCGGTACCACATCAGCCTTGACGTGGCCGACAAGCCCGGTGTTCTCGCGCAGGTCGCGACCATCTTCGCCGAACACGGCGTATCGATCGATACGGTCCGTCAGCAGGGCAAGGACGGCGAGGCATCGCTCGTCATCGTCACCCACCGGGCGGCGGACGCGGCCCTGTCGTCGACCGTCGTGGCACTGCGCGAGCTCGACACCGTCCGCGGTGTCGCCAGCATCATGCGGGTCGAAGGGGAGTAGAGGAACCCATGTCAGCCAATTCCACCGTGACCACGACGAGCCGTCAGTGGCGCGGCATCATCGAGGAATACCGCGACCGGCTCCCGGTCAGCGACACGACCGAGGTCGTCACCCTCCGGGAGGGCGGCACACCCCTCGTACCGGCCCAGGTCCTCTCCGAGCGCACCGGGTGTGAGGTGCACCTCAAGGTCGAGGGCGCCAACCCCACCGGCTCCTTCAAGGACCGCGGCATGACGATGGCCATCACCCGCGCCAAGGAGGAGGGCGCCAAGGCGGTCATCTGCGCCTCCACCGGCAACACCTCCGCCTCGGCCGCCGCCTACGCGGTCCGCGCGGGCATGGTCTGTGCGGTGCTCGTCCCGCAGGGCAAGATCGCGCTCGGCAAGATGGGCCAGGCCCTGGTGCACGGCGCGAAGATCCTCCAGGTCGACGGAAATTTCGACGACTGCCTGACGCTGGCCCGGCGGCTGTCCGACAACTACCCCGTCGCACTTGTGAACTCCGTCAATCCGGTACGTATCGAAGGCCAGAAGACCGCGGCCTTCGAAATCGTCGACATGCTCACCGATGCGCCGGACATCCATGTCCTGCCCGTCGGCAATGCCGGCAACATCACCGCGTACTGGCGGGGCTACCAGGAGTACGCGGCCGACGGCATCGCCTCGCGCACCCCGCGCATGTGGGGCTTCCAGGCCTCCGGCAGCGCCCCGATCGTGCGCGGAGAGGTCGTCAAGGACCCGACGACCATCGCCACCGCGATCCGCATCGGAAACCCCGCTTCGTGGGCGAACGCCGAGCGGGCGCGGGACGAGTCCGGCGGCTTCATCGATGACGTGACCGACCGTCAAATCCTGTCCGCCTACCGCCTGTTGGCCGCGCAGGAGGGCGTCTTCGTGGAGCCCGCCTCGGCCGCGTCTGTCGCCGGTCTGCTCAAGGCCGCCGAGGAGGGCAAGGTCGACCCCGGCCAGCGCATCGTCTGCACGGTCACCGGCAACGGCCTCAAGGACCCGGACTGGGCGGTGGCCGGCGCGCCGCAGCCGGTCACGGTCCCGATCGACGCGGACGCCGCTGCCGAGCGCCTCGGCCTCGTCTAGGACGCCGCCGTACGGGCGGACCTGCGCGTACAGCATCCGGTGGCGGGGCGCGGTGAGCGTCCCGCCACCTCCGGCAGAGCAAATTGTGCAAAGGCTGCAAAGTCCAGGGAAAGCGGCGCTGGGGCACGGCAAGGCGCGCGACACGCATCGTGCGCCTCCTGTGCGCCCTATGTCGCGACAGAACCTTCCTTCGATAGGCTGGCAGCAACTCCCCTCCCCACGGCATGACGCAGTGGTGTGCAGGGCAGGTCAGAACGGTCCCCATGAGCCGGCCGGGCGCCTCGGTGCCGCGGCGTTCCGGGGCAGTACCGCAGCATCAATCAAGGAGAGTCATCGAGCGATGGCCGGTCCCGCGTTCCGCGCCGCCGCCGTCCGGGTGCGCACCCCCGCTACCAGCGCCAATCTCGGTCCCGGCTTCGATGCCCTGGGTCTTTCCCTGGGCCTGTACGACGATGTCGTGGTGCGCGTCGCCGACTCCGGGCTGCACATCGACATCGCAGGTGAGGGCGCCGACACCCTGCCCCGCGACGAGAGCCATCTGCTCGTCCGGTCGATGCGCACCGCCTTCGACCTGCTCGGCGGACAGCCGCGCGGCCTGGAAATCGTCTGCGCCAACCGCATCCCGCACGGCCGCGGCCTGGGGTCCTCCTCGGCCGCCATCTGCGCCGGCATCGTCGCCGCGCGTGCGGTGACGATAGGTGGCGAGCAAAAGCTCGACGACACCGCACTGCTGGAGCTGGCCACCGAGATCGAGGGCCACCCCGACAACGTCGCCGCCTGTCTGCTGGGCGGTTTCACGCTCGCCTGGATGGACTCCGGCACCGCCCGCGCGATCCGGATGGATCCCGCCGATTCCATCGTTCCGGTGGTCTTCGTGCCCGGAAAGCCGGTGCTTACCGAGACCGCCCGCGGACTGCTGCCGCGCACCGTCCCGCATGTGGACGCCGCGGCCAACGCCGGCCGCGCCGCACTGCTCGTCGAGGCCCTGACCAGGCGCCCCGAGCTGCTGCTCGCCGCGACCGAGGACCGACTCCACCAGGAATACCGCGCTCCCGCGATGCCGGAGAGCGTGGCCCTGGTGAACCGGCTGCGCGCGGACGGCGTCCCCGCAGTCGTGTCCGGTGCGGGCCCCACGGTCCTCGCGCTGGTGGAGGACGCGGCGGCCGACAAGGTCGCGGCACTGGCGGGCGAGGGGTGGGCGGCAAACCGCCTGGCCCTCGACGCGGCGGGCGCCTGCGTACTGCCGCTCGCCGGGTGAGCACGCAGGTGGCCGACGATTGCCGGTCTTGGAGAGGGGGAATGTTTGTTGGATCCGGTAGTGTTAACCTCAAGTCAGTACTCGACGCCTGAGTGGCGCGGTGCTTCGTGTCCCCCATCGGGACCACTTTCTTCCGGGAGCCTCCCAATCTGCTGGGCGCAATTGTCAAAGCCGGCAATTGCCTGAGCGGAAGTGAGCACGCTCCGGAATCGGCGTGGTGAATGGCCACTCTGCATCTCCTCACGCCGGCGCCATGAACTGATCTCTCCGCCATTTCCGGCGGGACCACCGCCCCGGCCCGGTCCACCAGACCAAGGACACAGCCGGACAGCACAACCGGTCGCCGAGCCAGACAGGCCGACGCCCGCTCCAGGGAAGGACCCTTCGTGAGCGACACCACCGATCTGATGGGCGCGCGTACCGATGGCAGTGCCACCGCGCCCGCCACGGACGCTCCCGCCGCGCCTGCAACCACGCGGCGCCGCCGTTCCGGCACCGGCCTTGACGGCATGGTCCTGGCAGAGCTGCAGCAGGTCGCCTCCGGCCTCGGTATCAAGGGCACCGCGCGGATGCGCAAGAGCCAGCTGATCGAGGTCATCAAGGAGAAGCAGGCCTCGGGCTCGGGCTCCGGCGCCAAGGCCGACGCGCCCGCCGACACCGAGACCAAGCCCAAGCGCCGTACGACCTCCAAGGCCCGTACCGGCGAGGACGGCGCGGAGCAGGCCGCCGGCAAGGCAGCCAGGTCCGACAAGGGCGACAAGGCCGCCGACAAGGCCGGGGCCCAGCAGCAGATCGACATCCCCGGCCAGCCCGTCAGCGACGAGCAGCCGGCCGGCGAGCGCCGCCGGCGCCGCGCCACCGCCGCCGCGGGCAGCCCCGAGGCCGCTTCCGGCGACCTCAAGACCGACACCAAGGTCGAGGCGAAGACCGAGGTCAAGACCGAGGCCAGGACCGACACCGCGGTCTCCCCCCAGGAGACCGGCGAGGGCCGCCCCGGCAAGAGCGGCGAGCGCCAGGAGCGCGGGGACCGCCAGGACCGCGGCCAGAAGGGCGACCGCGGGGACCGCGGCCAGCGCCAGCGCGACCGCGGCGACCGCCGCAAGGGCGACGCCGGCGACGGCGGCCAGGGCGGTCAGGGCGGCCAGCGGCAGCGCGACCGCCGCAATGACGACGACGACGACTTCGAGGGCGGCCGCCGGGGCCGTCGCGGCCGCTACCGCGACCGCCGGGGCCGTCGCGGCGGCCGCGAGGACTTCGGCAACGAGCCGCAGGTCTCCGAGGACGACGTGCTGATCCCCGTCGCGGGCATCCTCGACATCCTCGACAACTACGCCTTCATCCGGACCTCCGGCTACCTGCCGGGCCCGAACGACGTGTACGTCTCGCTCGCCCAGGTCCGCAAGAACGGCCTGCGCAAGGGCGACCACGTCACCGGCGCGGTCCGCCAGCCCAAGGACGGCGAGCGGCGCGAGAAGTTCAACGCGCTGGTCCGCCTCGACACGGTCAACAGCGTGGCGCCCGAACAGGGCCGCGGGCGGCCGGAGTTCGGGAAGCTCACGCCCCTGTACCCGCAGGAGCGGCTGCGCCTGGAGGGTGAGTCGGGCGGGCTGACGACCCGGATCATCGATCTGGTCACCCCGATCGGCAAGGGCCAGCGCGGTCTGATCGTGGCCCCGCCGAAGACCGGCAAGACCATGATCATGCAGGCGATCGCCAACTCGATCACCCGCAACAACCCCGAGTGCCACCTGATGGTCGTCCTCGTCGACGAGCGTCCCGAAGAGGTCACCGACATGCAGCGGTCGGTCAAGGGCGAGGTCATCTCCTCGACCTTCGACCGCCCTGCCGAGGACCACACCACCGTCGCCGAGCTGGCCATCGAGCGCGCCAAGCGCCTGGTCGAGCTGGGGCACGACGTGGTCGTCCTGCTGGACTCGATCACCCGTCTGGGACGTGCGTACAACCTCGCCGCCCCGGCCTCCGGCCGCATCCTGTCCGGTGGTGTCGACTCGACCGCGCTCTACCCGCCGAAGCGCTTCTTCGGTGCCGCGCGGAACATCGAGGACGGCGGTTCGCTGACCATCCTGGCCACCGCGCTGGTCGAGACCGGCTCGCGGATGGACGAGGTGATCTTCGAGGAGTTCAAGGGCACCGGCAACCTGGAGCTCAAGCTCGACCGCAAGCTCTCGGACAAGCGCATCTTCCCGGCGGTGGACGTGGACGCGTCCAGCACCCGTAAGGAAGAGATCCTCATGGGCAGCGACGAGCTGGCCATCGTGTGGAAGCTGCGCCGGGTGCTGCACGCCCTGGACCAGCAGCAGGCCATCGAGCTGCTGCTGGACAAGATGAAGCAGACGAAGTCCAACGCGGAGTTCCTGCTGCAGATCCAGAAGACGACGCCGACCGCGGGCAACGGCAACGACTGACGCCCGCGGGGCGCGTTTTCCGGCGCCTTCCTCGAAGCCCCTCTCACCGCTGCAGGTGAGGGGGGCTTCGTGCTGCCCGCTGCGGACGGCGGGCCGCGGGCGGCGCTGTGACCTGCACTGCGCCCGGCGGGGCCGGCAGACGCCGCACTTGAGACGTTCCGCACAGATCCACTGCAACCCATACGGTTTCGGCCATGGCCGAAAACGGGACGAAAGCCCAGGTAGGAGGGTCGAAGGTCCCGAGCGGACGGTTCAGTCCCCGGCAGCTTTCTAAGAAAGCGCTCATGACTCGCTGTGCAACCCTTCCCGTCAACCTCCCGTCTGACAGGGCGCCCCGGACATGACAGCGCGCTGTCCGGTGGCGGCGGGGCGCAGCCGAGCGAACGAGGACTGAGGAGCAGATGGCGGACAGCAACGGGACCGCGAACACGGCTGAAAGCCGTGCCCGCGGCATACGCGCCACGGGTCGTCGGCGCAAAGGGCCCACCCGGCGCCGCCGGATACTGACCATCACCCTGTGCACGCTGGTCAGCGTGGTACTGCTCGGTGGTGCCGGTCTCGGCTACGTCTACTTCAAGCTCAACGGCAATCTGAAGGGCGTCGACATCAACTCCGCCCTCGGGCACGACCGGCCGAAGAACGTCGACAACGGCTCGATGGACATCCTCGTGATGGGCTCCGACTCCCGGGCCGGCAAGAACGGGGAGTACGGCAAGGACGAGGGCGGCGCGCGGTCCGACACGGCGATGATCGTGCACGTCTACAAGGGCCGTAAGAAGGCCAGCGTGGTCAGCATCCCGCGCGACACCCTGATCGCGCGCCCGGACTGCACCAGCAACGGCAAGGACGTCCCCGGGCAGCAGCGGGCGATGTTCAACACCGCGTTCGAGGTCGGCGGCCCGGCCTGTGCCGTGAAGACCGTCGAGTCGATCAGCGGGACCCGGATGGATCACTTCATCGAGGTCGACTTCACCGGCTTCAAGAAGCTCATCGACGCGCTGGGCGGGGTGGACGTCACCACCAAGAAGCCGATCAACGACAACAGCAGCCATCTGCATCTGCCGGCCGGCCGGCACACCCTCAACGGTGAGCAGTCGCTCGCCCTGGTCCGCACCCGGCACGGCGTCCCCGGCGGCGACGGCAGCGACCTGGGCCGTATCCAGCTCCAGCAGACGTTCCTCAAGGCCCTGATGAACCAGGTCAAGAACGTCGGGGTGCTCACCAACCCCACCAAGCTCTACGACATCGCCGACACGGCCACCAAGGCCATCACCACCGACACCGACCTCAATTCGGTCAGCGAACTGACCGGGCTGGCCAAGAGCCTGGGCAACATCGGGTCGGACAACATCAACATGGTGACGCTGCCGGTCACGTACGACAAGGCCAACCCCGACCGGGTGGTGCCGCTGGAGAAGCAGAGCCAGCAGGTCTGGGACGCGCTGCGGCAGGACAAGGAGATCCCCAAGTCCGCGACCAAGGGCTCGGCCGGTGACCAGGGCGGCACGGACCGGTACGTGAAGTAGTCGGACGCCGCGGTGGAGGGGGCGCAGGCTCCCCACGAGCGGCCCGGGAATAGTCGCGGCCGCACCCCGGTTTTGGGAGATACGGCTAGTCCTGGCAGACTGGACCGTCGGCCCCGGTTCACGTGACGCAACCCGCGACACGACCCGGTGCACTCCCGAACCTAGGAGAATCCCTTGAAGCGCGACATCCACCCGGAGTACGTCGAGACCCAGGTCAGCTGCACCTGTGGCGCGTCCTTCACCACCCGTAGCACCGTCGGCGGCGGCAGCATCCGCGCCGACATCTGCTCCGAGTGCCACCCGTTCTACACGGGCAAGCAGAAGATCATGGACACGGGCGGCCGCGTGGCCCGCTTCGAGGCCCGCTTCGGCAAGGGCGCCGCTGCCAAGAAGTAGCGACCCTCAAGGCGCCGGTCTCCGGTCGCCCCTGCTCAGGGGTGACCGGACCGGCGTCTTTGTTTGCGTCGTCCAGGCCCCCGGTAGTCCCAGCCAGCAGAGGAACCCACGATGTTCGAGGCGGTCGAAGAACTGATCGGCGAGCACGCCGATCTCGAGAAGCGGCTGGCCGACCCCGCGGTCCACGCCGACCAGCGCGAAGCCATGCGGCTCAACAAGCGCTACGCCGAGCTGACCCCGATCATCGCGACGTACCGCGGCTGGAAGCAGACCGGTGACGACATCGAGACCGCGCGCGAACTCAGCCAGGACGACCCGGAGTTCGCCGACGAGGTCAAGGAGCTCGACGCCCAGCGCGAGCAGCTGACCGAGAAGCTGCGGCTGCTGCTGGTCCCGCGCGACCCCAGCGACGACAAGGACGTCATCCTGGAGGTCAAGGCCGGCGAGGGCGGCGAGGAGTCCGCGCTGTTCGCCGGCGATCTGCTGCGGATGTATCTGCGCTACGCCGAGCGGGTCGGCTGGAAGACCGAGATCCTGGACGCGAACGAGTCCGACCTCGGCGGGTACAAGGACGTCCAGGTCGCCGTGAAGACCAAGGGCGGCGGTGGTGCCACCGAGCCGGGGCAGGGCGTCTGGGCGCGGCTGAAGTACGAGGGCGGGGTGCACCGCGTCCAGCGCGTGCCCGCCACCGAATCGCAGGGCCGCATCCACACCTCCGCGGCCGGTGTGCTGGTCACGCCCGAGGCCGAGGAGGTCGAGGTCGAGATCGTGGCCAACGACCTGCGGATCGACGTCTACCGCTCCTCCGGGCCCGGCGGCCAGTCCGTCAACACCACCGACTCCGCGGTCCGCATCACGCACCTGCCCACCGGCATCGTCGTCTCCTGCCAGAACGAGAAGAGCCAGCTCCAGAACAAGGAGCAGGCGATGCGCATCCTGCGCTCCCGGCTGCTGGCCGCCGCCCAGGAGGAGGCCGAGCGCGAGGCCTCCGACGCCCGGCGCAGCCAGGTCCGTACGGTCGACCGCTCCGAGCGCATCCGTACGTACAACTTCCCGGAAAACCGCATCTCGGACCACCGGGTCGGCTTCAAGGCGTACAACTTGGACCAGGTGCTCGACGGCGAGCTCGACCCGGTCATCCAGGCCTGTGTCGACGCCGACTCGGCCGCCAAGCTCGCCGCCGCCCAGTAAGCCCGCGCGAGCCGGTACGTACCGGCCGCAGACCGCCCCCGGCCGGCCGCGGACCGCACAATGAAGACGCAGCGCACTAGGAGGAAGGCCCCGTGAACCTTCTGCTCGCCGAGGTGGCCCAGGCCACCCAGCGGCTGGCCGACGCCGGTGTGCCCTCGCCGCGCTTCGACGCCGAGGAACTCGCCGCGTTCGTGCACGGCGTCAAACGGGGTGAGCTGCACCACGTCAAGGACGCGGACTTCGACGCCCGCTACTGGGAGGCCGTCGCCCGCCGCGAGGCCCGTGAGCCGCTCCAGCACATCACCGGGCGGGCCTTCTTCCGCTACCTCGAACTCGCCGTCGGGCCAGGGGTGTTCGTGCCCCGCCCGGAGACCGAGTCGGTGGTCGGCTGGGCGATAGACGCCGTCCGGGCCATGGACGTCGTCGAGCCGCTGATCGTCGATCTGTGCACCGGCTCGGGGGCCATCGCGCTGGCCCTGGCACAGGAGGTGCCGCGCTCGCGGGTGCACGCCGTGGAGCTGTCCGAGCAGGCGCTGGACTACGCCCGCAAGAACGTCGAGGGGTCCCGCGTCGTTCTCCATCACGGCGACGCGCTGACCGCGCTTCCCGAACTGGACGGGCAGGTCGACCTGGTCGTCTCCAACCCGCCGTACATCCCGCTGACCGAGTGGGAGTACGTCGCACCCGAGGCCCGCGACCACGACCCCGAGCTCGCGCTGTTCTCGGGCCAGGACGGCCTGGACACCATCCGCGGCATCGAGCGGACCGCACACCGCCTGCTGCGGCCCGGCGGCGTGGTCGTCATCGAGCACGCCGACACCCAGGGCGGACAGGTTCCGTGGATCTTCACCGAGGAGCGGGGCTGGGCCGACGCGGCCGACCACCCGGACCTCAACAACAGGCCCCGTTTCGCCACCGCACGCCGGGCGACGCCATGACGCGTCCCGCTCCGGCGCCGGCAGCCGATGCATCCGAAGTATTCGTTTCGCACGAGGAGGTCCCGTAATGGCACGGCGATACGACTGCAGCGACGCGACCGACCGCACCACCGGTCTGCGCGAGGCCGCCTCGGCCGTCCGCCGCGGTGAGCTGGTCGTGCTGCCGACCGACACCGTCTACGGCATCGGGGCGGACGCCTTCAGCGCCGAGGCCGTCGGCGACCTGCTGGAGGCCAAGGGCCGTGGCCGCGGGATGCCCTCCCCGGTCCTGGTCGGGTCCCCCAACACCCTGCACGGCCTGGTCACCGACTTCTCCGAGCAGGCCTGGGAGCTGGTCGACGCCTTCTGGCCCGGCGCGCTCACCCTCGTCGCCCGGCACCAGCCGTCGCTGACCTGGGACCTGGGCGAGACCCGCGGCACGGTCGCGGTGCGGATGCCGCTGCACCCCGTCGCGATCGAGCTGCTGACCGAGTTCGGCCCGATGGCCGTCTCCAGCGCCAACCTCACCGGCCACCCCTCCCCGCAGGACTGCGACGCCGCACAGGAGATGCTGGGCGACTCGGTCTCCGTCTACCTCGACGGCGGCCCGACCCCGGCCGCGGTGCCGTCCTCGATCGTCGATGTCACCGGCAAGGTCCCGGTGCTGCTGCGCGAGGGCGCGATCAGTGCGGACGAGCTGCGCAAGGTGGTACCAGAGCTCGAGGTGGCCAATTGATGGCGCCCCTCGGGCGTGGCATAGCGGGACCAGGCGACGACTCTCTCCCCTCCGCATCCGTTTTCCGGATTCTCCACGTCAGCACCGGCAACGTCTGCCGCTCACCGATCACCGAGCGGCTGCACCGCCATGCCCTGGAACTGCGGCTCGGCGCGGCCCGCAGCGGCGGACTGCTGGTGGAGAGCGCCGGCACCTGGGGGCACGAAGGCGCCCCGATGGAGACCCACGCCGCGACCGTGCTGACCGACTACGGCGCCGACCCGGCCGGCTTCCTCGGCCGTGAGCTGCTCGACGAGCACGTCATCCGCGCCGACCTGGTGCTCACCGCCACCCGCGACCACCGCGCCCAGGTCATCTCGATGGGCCACTCCGCGGGGCTGCGCACCTTCACCCTCAAGGAATTCAACCGGCTGGTGCGGGCCATAGACCCCGCCACCCTGCCCGAGCCCGATCCGCACCTGCCGGACGGCGGGCTGGTCGAGCGCGCCCGTGCGCTGGTCGGCGCCGCCGCGGCGCTGCGCGGCTGGCTGCTGGCGCCCAACCCGGAGTCCGACGAGGTCTACGACCCCTACGGCGCCCCCATCACCTTCTTCCGCTCCATCGGCGACGAGATCAACCAGGCCCTCGACCCGGTCGTCACGGCCCTCACGGGAGTCCCGGCGCGGGCCTGACGGGCCCCCGGGCGCGGGCGTGGACCCTGTCGGCCCGTATACCGCGCCCGATCGCCCTGCCGCGCCTACATTGGGACTACGTCCCCGTACGAGGCCCGGAGCAAGCGATGCCTGCCACCACCGCGTCACCCCGCAGCGAGACCCCGGCCGCCGCTTCCCGGACCACCGGGCAGGCCGGCGCCGCTCCGTCGGAGTCCGTCGAGGACCGCGCCCGGGCCGCCGCCCGGGACGACGTCACCCGGCCGGCCGGCTCCCCCGACTTCGCCGCCCTGCTGCGCCAGGACCCCGAGATCGCCGGCGTGCTGCTCGGCGAGAGCGCCCGGCAGAGCGACGGGCTCCAGCTGATCGCCGCGGAGAACTTCACCTCACCGGCCGTCCTCGCCGCCCTCGGCTCCCCTCTGGGCAACAAATACGCCGAGGGCTATCCGGGCGCCCGGCACCACGGCGGCTGCGAGATCGTCGACCTCGCCGAGCGGATCGCGGTGGAGCGCGCCAAGGCCCTCTTCGGCGCCGAACACGCCAACGTCCAGGCCCACTCCGGGTCTTCGGCCGTTCTGGCCGCCTACGCCGCCCTGCTGCGCCCTGGTGACACCGTCCTGGCCATGGCCCTCCCGCACGGCGGACACCTCACCCACGGCTCGCCCGCCAACTTCTCGGGGCGCTGGTTCGACTTCGCCGGCTACGGCGTCGACGAGGAGACCGAGCTCCTCGACTACGACGCGATCCGCGACCTGGCCCTCGCCCGCCGCCCCAAGGCCATCGTCTGCGGCTCGATCTCCTATCCCCGGCACATCGACTACGCCGCCTTCCGGGACATCGCCGACGAGACCGGCGCCTATCTGATCGCCGACGTCGCGCATCCGCTCGGCCTGATCGCCGGGGGAGCGGCGCCCAGCCCCGTCCCGTACGCCCATGTGGTGTGCGCAACCACACACAAGGTGCTGCGCGGGCCGCGCGGCGGGCTGATCCTGTGCGGGGCGAAGCTGGCCGAACGCATCGACCGTGCGGTGTTCCCGTTCACCCAGGGCGGCGCGCAGATGAACGCCGTCGCCGCCAAGGCCGTCGCCTTCGCGGAGGCCGCCACGCCCGCCTTCGGCGCGTACGCCCATCAGGTCACCGCCAATGCCCGCGCGCTCGCCGAGGCGCTGGCCGGGTACGGTCTGACGATCACCACCGGCGGCACCGACACCCATCTGATCACCGCCGACACCGCCCCACTGGGCCTGGACGCGCCCACCGCCCGGGGCCGGCTGGCCGCCGCCGGGATTGTCCTGGACACCTGCGCCCTGCCGTGCGCCGAGGAGACGGCGACCCGCCGGACCGGCATCCGGCTGGGCACCGCGGCGGTGACCACCCAGGGCATGGGTGAGGCGGAGATGGCGCAGGTCGCGCGCCTGATCGTGGCGGCGCTGGAGGAGGATCCCGCGGCCCGCTCCGGGACTGTCGCTTTGGTCCACGGCTTTCCGCCTTATCCCGATCAAGGGTGACGGCCGGAACCGTTCGCCGGTGTCCTGCGTCTTCCCCTGTATTCACGGCCAGGGGGCGGACACGCATAGGGTGTGGGGCTGTGATGGCCAGCTATACCGATGGGGCAGCCCGTGCGTGAATACCTGCTGACGCTGTGCGTCACGGCCGCGGTGACCTACCTGCTGACGGGGCCGGTGCGGAAGTTCGCGATCGCGGCCGGTGCGATGCCGGAGATCCGCGCGCGTGATGTGCACCGTGAGCCGACCCCGCGGCTCGGTGGAATCGCCATGTTCGGCGGGCTGTGCGCCGGTCTGCTGGTGGCCTCGCACCTGACCAACCTCAAGAGCGTCTTCGAGACCAACGAGCCCCGGGCGCTGCTGTCGGGCGCCGCGCTGATCTGGATCCTCGGCGTCCTGGACGACAAGTGGGGCGTGGACGCGCTGGTCAAGCTCGGCGGCCAGATGATCGCCGCGGGCGTGATGGTCCTGCAGGGCCTGACGATCCTGTGGATCCCGATCCCCGGTGTCGGCACGGTCTCGCTGACGCCGATGCAGGGCACCCTGCTGACCGTCGCGCTGGTCGTCATCACCATCAACGCGGTGAACTTCGTGGACGGTCTGGACGGCCTCGCCTCCGGCATGGTGTGCATCGCGGCCGCCGCGTTCTTCATGTACGCCTATCGGATGTGGTTCGGCTACGGCATCGAGGCGGCCGCGCCCGCAACCCTGTTCTCGGTCGTTCTGATGGGCATGTGCCTGGGCTTTCTGCCGCACAACATGCACCCGGCGCGGATCTTCATGGGCGACTCGGGTTCGATGCTGATCGGCCTGGTGATGGCTGCCGGCGCGGTCTCGGTGACCGGCCAGGTCGACCCGGATCTGCTCAACGTGAAGGCCGGCGGTCTGCGCGAGGCGACCCACGCGATGGTGCCGGTCTACATTCCGCTGCTGCTGCCGCTGACGGTCATCGCGGTGCCGGTCGCCGACCTGATCCTGGCGATCGTGCGGCGTACGTGGAAGGGCCAGTCGCCGTTCGCCGCCGACCGCGGCCATCTGCACCACCGCCTGCTGGAGATCGGGCACTCGCACAGCCGGGCCGTGTTGATCATGTACTTCTGGTCGGCGCTGATCGCCTTCGGCGCGGTCGCCTACTCCGCGAACAACGCCAGCATGTGGATCGTGCTGGGCATCGTGCTGCTGAGCGCGGTGGGGTTGGTACTGCTCCTGCTGCCGCGCTTCACCCCGCGCGCCCCACAGTGGGCGGAGCGGATGGTTCCGCCGCGCTACCGCCGGCTCGCCCGCGCCGTGGTGGACCCCGCCGGGGCGGCCGCGGAGGCGTCCGCCGCCGCGGAGGCGGCGGACGAGGAGGAGCGGGAACCGATCCCGGCGGGCATCAACGGTGCCACCGCGATCGGCGACCGGTCACGCTTTGTGGACCGCCGCAAGGCGAGCAGTCACCACTGATCCCGGCGTCTGATCGCTCGAACGGGCATCAGAAACCGGGGCGGTTGACCTCATACCAGACAAAATTCGATCCGTCAGTGCACCAACGCGCAGGTTCACGCTCAGGTGTGACAGGGTCCACACGAACCAGGTAAAGACCTCATCAAATAGTTTGTGATACCGTTCACGAAACCCGGCGACAGAGCCGGAGGGCCCTAGTGCGACGGTCCTCGGGCCGCAGGTTCCGCCTCAGGCCGGGTCTACGCTCGTCCCTGACGACACAACCCCCACCCTTTGCCGGAGCGCCGCTATGCAGTCGAATGACGCCCGACTACTCCTTCACGCCCTTGTGCCCACGCTCGCCATCGGCGCCGTCGCCGTTGGCGTGAGCGCTGCGGTCGCAGGCGCGAAAGGAGCGCTCGGCGCCGTCGTCGGCACGTTGCTGGTGATGCTCGTCATGGGGGCAGGTCTGGTGGTCCTGCAGAAGACCGCGAAGAGCCTTCCGCAGTTGTTCCAGATGATGGGGCTGTTGCTCTACACGACGCAGATTCTGTTCGTGCTGGTGTTCCTGATCGCCTTCAAGGACACAACGCTCTTCGACACCAAGGCATTTGCGTTCACCTTGCTCGGCACCACCCTCGTATGGATCGCGGCACAGACCCACGGTCATATGAAGGCGAAGACTCTGTACGTGGAACCCGACTCCGCCGGGACGAAGAAGGCGGAGACGGCGGGGTCGCCGACGTGACACGTAGGGCCGAGATAAATGCCCTCATGCGGGCCTGCTATCGTCCGGTGCCAACTGCGGCACAGATGGCGCAGGCGGCTGAGCTCCCGAGTTCCACGCGAAACGACGGGCAGTTCTCGCGGCCGATGCCTGTGACTCGGTCCGGCTCAGCGCCGGCCGGCCGCCCCTCAATCCGTAAGACCAGTCCAGTGCCGCTCCGTGGCTCAACGCCGCGCCGACACAACGAGGTTGCCGTACCCATGCGCCACGCTGAAGGAGCCCGCGGTGAGTGCTGAAACGATGCTCGCCTTCGACACGGAGTGCCACCTCTTCATTCCGGGGTGTGGCTTCGAGGCCCCGGGCCTTCATTCGTTCGTATTCGAACCCCTCTTCACCATCGGTGGCTACGAGTTCAACAAGCCGATGCTGCTGGCGTTCCTCAGCACGATCGTGGTGGTGGGGTTCTTCTGGGCCGCATTCGGCCGGGCCAAGGTGGTGCCCGGAAAGCTGCAGATGATCGGCGAGGCGGGCTACGACTTTGTGCGCCGCGGGCTCGTCTATGACGCGCTGGGGAAAAAGGAGGGCGACAAATACGTCCCCTTCATGGTCTCGCTGTTCTTCTTCGTGTGGATCATGAACCTCTGGTCCATCATCCCGGTCATGGCGTTCCCGGTGACGTCGGTCATCGCGTTCCCGATCGGCCTCGCCCTGGTCGTCTATGTCCTCTGGCTGACCCTGACGTTCAAGAAGCAGGGCTTCGTCGGCGGCCTGAAGAACATCAGTGGCTATGACAAGTCGCTCGGCTGGGTGCTGCCGCTGATCATGGTGCTCGAGCTGCTCCAGCACCTGATCATCCGCCCGTTCACGCACGCGGTCCGACTGTTCGCGAACATGTTCGCCGGGCACCTGCTGATCCTGCTGTTCACCATCGCCAGCTGGTACATGCTGAACGGCATCGGCATCGTCTACGCGGGTGCGTCCTTCGTGATGACCATCGTGATGACCGCCTTCGAGCTCTTCATCCAGGCCGTCCAGGCGTATGTCTTCGTCCTCCTGGCCTGCAACTACGTCCAGGGCGCGCTCGCCGAGCACCACTGAGCACCCCTCTCCCAGCCCAACAGCTGTCCGGTGGCCAACCCCCACCGGTACGTGAAATGAGAAGGAAGTAACGGCATGTCCGCTGCTCTCGAAATGGTCAACCTCGCCGCCGGCTCCGCCAAGACCAACGTCGTCGGCAACGTCGCCTCCATCGGTTACGGCCTCGCCGCGATCGGCCCCGGCGTCGGCGTCGGCATCATCTTCGGTAACGGCACCCAGGCCCTGGCCCGTCAGCCCGAGGCGGCCGGCCTCATCCGCACCAACCAGATCATGGGTTTCGCCTTCTGTGAGGCGCTCGCCCTGATCGGCATCGTCATGGGCTTCGTTTACCAGTAAACGAACCGCATCGACTATCCATTCAGACGGAAGGCACTGATGTGAACGCCCTGGCGAACATGGCGGCGGAGGTTCCCGAGAACCCCCTGGTCCCGCCGATTCCAGAGCTGGTCATCGGCCTGATCGCTTTCTTCATCGTCTTCGGCTTCCTCGCCAAGAAGTTCCTCCCGAACATCAACAAGGTTCTGGAAGAGCGCCGGAAGCAGATCGAAGGCCGCATTGAGGAGGCCGAGGCGACTCAGGCCGAGGCTCAGCAGGTGCTCGCGGACTACCGGGCCCAGCTGGCCGACGCCCGTCACGAGGCCGCGCGTCTGCGCCAGGAGGCGCAGGAGCAGGGCGCGACGCTCATCGCTGAGATGCGCGCCGAGGGCCAGCGGCAGCGTGAGGAGATCATCGCTGCCGGTCACGCCCAGATCGAGGCTGACCGCAAGCAGGCTGCGCTGTCGCTGCGCCAGGACGTGGGCAAGCTCGCCACCGAACTGGCCGGCAAGCTCGTCGGCGAGTCCCTGGAGGACGTCGCCCGGCAGAGCCGGACCATCGACCGCTTCCTCGACGAGGTCGAGGCCAAGGCGGCGTCGGACACGACGAAGGCTGAGGCCGGCCGATGAACGGAGCGAGCCGCGAGGCACTCGCCTCCGCACGCGAGGGATTCAACGCGCTGACGGACGACAGCTCCGTCGACGCGGTGAAGCTCGCCGAGGAGCTTGCTGCCGTCACCGCTCTGCTCGACCGCGAGGTGTCGCTGCGTCGGGTCCTGACCGACCCGGCGCAGGCCGGTGAGGCCCGCGCCGAGCTGGCCGGACGGCTGCTCGGCAGCCGGGTCGGCGGTCCGGCCGCCGACCTGGTGACCGGTATGGTCCGCTCCCGCTGGTCGCGCTCGCGTGACCTGACGGACGCGATCGAGGAGCTGGCCTACAGCGCCGACCTCGTCGCCGCGCAGCGGGCCGGCCAGCTCGACGACGTCGAGGACGAGCTGTTCCGGTTCGGCCGGATCGTCGCCTCGAACCCCGAGCTGCGGCGGGCACTCACCGACCGGAACGCGACGGTCGCGGCCAAGACGGAGCTGCTGCACTCGCTGCTGGGCGGCCGGGCGAACCCGGTCACCGAGCGTGTGGTGATCCGTCTTGTCGCACAGCCGCGGGGCCGTAGCCTGGAAGCGGGGCTCGATGCCCTCTCCAAGCTGGCGGCGACCCGCCGGGACCGGATGGTCGCGGTGGTCACCTCCGCGGTGCCCCTCAGCGAAGGGCAGCGGCAGCGCCTGGGCGCCTCCCTGGCGCAGCTGTACGGACGGCAGATCCACCTGAACCTCGACGTGGACCCCGAGGTCCTCGGCGGAGTCCAGGTCCGGATCGGCGACGAGGTCATCAACGGGACCATCGCGGACCGCCTCGACGAGGCGACCCGGCGGATGGCCGGCTGACCCAGCCACCAACTCAAGAGCTGCACAACCGGCGGCAGGCGCCGGACCAGCCGGCCGGACCGACAGGTCCGGCTGCGGTCCGGAAGAGGCCCCGGGGACCAGCACAAGCATGACGGCGGCCCGAGTTGGGCCGTAAGCGGAAACCCCCTGGGGGACAGCCCCCCAGACACCCGCAAGTAACTTCGGGCCCAACAAGGAGAGCAGGGAACCCAGATGGCGGAGCTCACGATCCGGCCGGAGGAGATCCGGGACGCGCTGGAGAACTTCGTCCAGGCGTACAAGCCGGACGCGGCCTCGCGCGAGGAGGTCGGCACGGTCAGTGATGCCGGAGACGGCATCGCGCATGTCGAGGGCCTCCCCTCGGCGATGGCGAACGAACTGCTGAAGTTCGAGGACGGCACCCTCGGTCTTGCGCTGAACCTGGAAGAGCGCGAGATCGGTGCGGTCATCCTCGGCGAGTTCAGCGGCATCGAGCAGGGCCAGTCGGTGCAGCGCACCGGTGAGGTGCTCTCGGTCGCCGTGGGCGAGGGCTACCTCGGCCGCGTCGTCGACCCGCTGGGCAACCCGATCGACGGCCTCGGCGAGATCGAGTCCGAGGGCCGCCGCGCCCTGGAGCTGCAGGCTCCGGGCGTCATGGTCCGTAAGTCGGTCCACGAGCCGATGGAGACCGGCTACAAGGCCGTCGACTCGATGGTGCCGATCGGCCGTGGCCAGCGTCAGCTGATCATCGGCGACCGCCAGACCGGCAAGACCGCCCTGGCCGTCGACACGATCATCAACCAGCGCGACAACTGGCGCTCGGGCGACCCGAAGAAGCAGGTCCGCTGCATCTACGTCGCCATCGGCCAGAAGGGCTCCACCGTCGCGTCCGTGCGCGGCGCGCTGGAGGAGGCCGGCGCCCTGGAGTACACCACCATCGTCGCCGCCCCGGCGTCCGACCCGGCGGGCTTCAAGTACCTGGCGCCCTACACCGGCTCGGCCATCGGCCAGCACTGGATGTACCAGGGCAAGCACGTCCTGATCATCTTCGACGACCTTTCGAAGCAGGCCGACGCCTACCGCGCCGTGTCCCTGCTCCTGCGCCGTCCGCCGGGCCGTGAGGCCTACCCGGGCGACGTCTTCTACCTGCACTCGCGTCTGCTGGAGCGCTGCGCCAAGCTCTCCGACGACATGGGCGCCGGCTCGATGACCGGTCTGCCGATCGTCGAGACCAAGGCGAACGACGTGTCGGCGTTCATTCCGACCAACGTCATCTCCATCACCGACGGCCAGTGCTTCCTGGAGTCGGACCTGTTCAACGCCAACCAGCGTCCGGCGCTGAACGTCGGTATCTCCGTCTCCCGCGTCGGCGGCAGCGCCCAGCACAAGGCCATGCGCCAGGTGTCCGGCCGGCTCCGCGTGGACCTCGCCCAGTACCGCGAGCTGGAGGCCTTCGCCGCCTTCGGTTCCGACCTGGACGCGGCCTCCAAGGCGCAGCTGGAGCGCGGTAAGCGCATGACCGAGCTGCTCAAGCAGAGCCAGTACAACCCGTACCCCACCGAGGACCAGGTCGTTTCCATCTGGGCCGGCACCAACGGCAAGATGGATGACGTCCCGGTCGAGGACATCCGCCGCTTCGAGCGGGAGCTCCTCGACTACCTCCACCGGGAGAAGAAGGACCTGCTGACCAGCATCCGCGAGGGCGCCAAGATGTCCGACGACACCATCGGTGCGATCGCCGAGGCCGTCGACGGCTTCAAGCAGCAGTTCGAGACCTCGGACGGCAAGCTGCTCGGCGAGGACGCCCCGGCCGGCACCAGCAAGTGACGACGGAAGGGACCTGATCCATGGGAGCCAAGCTCCGGGTCTACAAGCGTCGCATCCGCTCCGTCACCGCGACCAAGAAGATCACCAGGGCGATGGAGATGATCGCCGCCTCGCGCGTCGTCAAGGCGCAGCGCAAGGTGGCGGCATCGACGCCGTACGCGAGTGAACTGACCCGCGCGGTGACAGCGGTTGCCACGGGCTCGAACACCCAGCACCCGCTGACCACCGAGGCGGAGAACCCGACCCGCGCCGCGCTGCTGCTCGTCACGAGCGACCGCGGCCTGGCCGGCGGCTACTCCGCCAACGTGATCAAGGCCGCGGAGCAGCTCACCGAGCGGCTCAAGGCCGAGGGCAAGGAGGTCGACGTCTACATCGTCGGCCGCAAGGGTGTGTCGTACTACAGCTTCCGCGAGCGCACGATCGTGGAGTCGTGGACCGGCTTCACCGACAGCCCGGCGTACGGGGACGCGAAGGCGATCGCCGCACCGCTGATCGAGGCCGTCCAGAAGGACACCGCCGAGGGCGGCGTGGACGAACTCCACATCGTCTACACCGAGTTCGTCTCGATGATGACGCAGACGGCGCTCGACGACCGGCTGCTGCCGCTCAGCCTGGACAAGGCCGTGGCGGAGTCCGAGGCGTCGGTCAAGGGCGAGATCCTTCCGCTCTTCGACTTCGAGCCGTCGGCCGAGGACGTCCTGGACGCCCTGCTGCCGCGGTACGTCGAGTCGCGGATCTACAACGCGCTTCTGCAGGCCGCCGCCTCCAAGCACGCCGCCACGCGCCGTGCGATGAAGTCGGCGACCGACAACGCAGAAGAGCTCATCAAGTCGCTCTCGCGGCTTGCCAATGAGGCCCGCCAGGCCGAAATCACCCAGGAAATCAGCGAGATCGTCGGTGGCGCGAGCGCACTGGCCGACGCGACCGCGGGGAGTGACTGACAACTATGACCACCACTGTTGAGACGGCCACGGCGACGGGCCGCGTCGCGCGGGTCATCGGCCCGGTCGTCGACGTGGAGTTCCCCGTCGACGCGATGCCGGAGATCTACAACGCGCTGACCGTCGAGGTCTCCGACCCGGCCGACGCCGGCAAGAAGAAGACCCTGACCCTTGAGGTCGCCCAGCACCTGGGCGAGGGCCTGGTCCGCGCGATTTCGATGCAGCCCACCGACGGTCTGGTCCGCCAGGCCTCGGTGACCGACACGGGCAACGGCATCACCGTCCCCGTCGGTGACGTCACCAAGGGTAAGGTGTTCAACACCCTCGGTGAGATCCTCAACAAGCCGGAGTCGGCTTCCGAGGTCACCGAGCGCTGGCCCATCCACCGCAAGGCGCCCGGCTTCGACCAGCTCGAGTCCAAGACCGAGATGTTCGAGACCGGCATCAAGGTCATCGACCTGCTGACCCCGTACGTCAAGGGCGGCAAGATCGGTCTGTTCGGTGGTGCCGGTGTCGGCAAGACCGTTCTGATCCAGGAAATGATCTACCGCGTGGCCAACAACCACGACGGTGTGTCGGTGTTCGCCGGTGTCGGCGAGCGCACTCGTGAGGGCAACGACCTCATCGAGGAAATGACGGACTCCGGCGTCATCGACAAGACCGCGCTGGTCTTCGGTCAGATGGACGAGCCGCCGGGCACCCGTCTGCGCGTCGCCCTGGCCGGTCTGACCATGGCGGAGTACTTCCGCGATGTGCAGAAGCAGGACGTGCTGTTCTTCATCGACAACATCTTCCGGTACACCCAGGCCGGTTCCGAGGTGTCGACCCTGCTCGGCCGGATGCCCTCCGCGGTGGGTTACCAGCCGAACCTGGCCGACGAGATGGGCCTCCTTCAGGAGCGCATCACCTCGACCCGCGGTCACTCGATCACCTCGATGCAGGCGATCTACGTCCCCGCGGACGACCTGACCGACCCGGCGCCGGCGACCACCTTCGCCCACCTGGACGCGACCACCGTTCTGTCGCGCCCGATCTCGGAGAAGGGCATCTACCCGGCGGTGGACCCGCTGGACTCGACGTCCCGGATCCTGGACCCCCGCTACATCTCGCAGGACCACTACGACTGCGCCTCGCGCGTCAAGACGATCCTGCAGAAGTACAAGGACCTCCAGGACATCATCTCGATTCTGGGTATGGACGAGCTCGGCGAGGAGGACCGGCTCACGGTCTACCGCGCCCGGCGTATCGAGCGGTTCCTGTCGCAGAACACCCACGTGGCCAAGCAGTTCACCGGTGTGGACGGCTCGGACGTGCCGCTGGACGAGTCGATCGCGGCCTTCAACGCGATCGCCGACGGCGAGTTCGACCACTACCCGGAGCAGGCCTTCTTCATGTGCGGTGGGCTTGAGGACCTCAAGAACAACGCCAAGGAGCTGGGCGTCTCCTGACCCCGGTAGCGCCCCGGGGGCGGCCCTGGCCGCCCCCGGTGTGTACGACCACTAGTATTTGACCCAACACCTGCCACACCAGGCAGGTGGAGACCCGAGGAGCCATCGTGGCTGAGCTGCACGTCGAGTTGGTCGCCGCGGACCGCAAGGTCTGGTCGGGCAAGGCCAGCCTGGTCGTCGCGCGCACCTCGTCGGGCGACATCGGCGTCATGCCCGGACATCAGCCGCTGCTGGGCGTGCTGCAGTCGGGCCCGGTGACGATTCGTACGACCGGCGAGAGCGGGGACGGCACCGTCGTCGCCGCGGTGCACGGCGGCTTCATCTCGTTCGCCGACAACAAGCTGTCTCTGCTCGCGGAGATCGCGGAACTGTCGGACGAGATCGATGTCCAGCGCGCGGAGCGGGCCCTGGAGCGAGCGAAGTCGGCGGCCGACGCGGTCGCCGAGCGCCGCGCCGATGTCCGGCTGCGTGCGGTGACGGGCGTTCACTGAGCCCCGGCACCGACGAGATCGATCCTCAGCCGCGGGCTGCCCGGAACACTCCGGAGCGGCCCGCGGCTGAGGCAATGCAGGTGCGTTTCCCTACCGCCGGACTCCGTCCGGGGGTACCCCCACCGAGGCGAGGAGGTCGGTCGAGATGGTCCTCGCTCTGCTTGTGAGCGGCGCGGTCGTGCTGGTCCTGGTGCTGCTGGGGCTGTTCGTCTTCGGACTGCGACGGCGGCTCATCCAGCGGTCCGGCGGCACCTTCGACTGCAGCCTGCGCTGGAACGTGCCGGAGAACGAGTCCGGCGGCAAGGGCTGGATCTACGGTGTGGCGCGCTACAACGGCGACCGGATCGAGTGGTTCCGGGTGTTCTCGTACGCGCCCCGGCCACGCCGTCTGCTGGAGCGCTCCGCCATCGAGGTCCTGGAGCGCCGCACCCCGCAGGGTGAGGAGGAGCTGGCGCTGCTCTCCGACTCGATCGTGCTGGCCTGCCGGCACCGCGGCACCCGCCTGGAACTGGCGATGAGCGAGGACGCGCTGACCGGCTTCCTCGCCTGGCTGGAGGCGGCGCCGCCGGGGCAGAGGGTGAATGTGGCTTGAGGCCGGGGGGCCTGGAATGCGGTGATCGCGGGGGCTCGGGGGTGCGGTGATCGGGGGCTCGGGGAATTCTCCCCGGGGAACAGTCTCCGCGCGCGTCGCGTTGAGGCCCCGAAGGGGGCGCCGGTACCCCCTACGGGATCTGTTCGGCCACCCCCTACGGCCCTGCCACCTCCTGCGTCCCGTCCTCCTACGGCCCCGCCCCCTCCGGCCC